>DATAHU010000001.1:0-1763 GCA_036263015.1 Polyangiaceae bacterium
AACGCTTCAACCGCGTCCAAGTGCGCCAGATCGCGATAGCGCTCCAGGCCCTGATCGCGTTGTAAGTATACGCTGCCGTCAGGGCCGATGCGCACGCTTGCTGCCCCTTCGCCGCTGGACCAACCTCGAAGCTTGCCGCTGGTCATGTCGATGATCGAGATCCGATGGCGCAAGATCGAGTCTTCGGTGTGTTCGCATTCGCAGTGCACGTCGTTGGCGACGAGTAGTGCGTGCTTGCCGTCAGGGAGTTGGGCGATTTGAAACGAATCACCTAGCTCCGGCCTTGGCTCGACCCGTACACCTGACGGAGTCACTACTGCTTTGTGGTCAGCGGACCACCCCGTCGGGGAACCCGCGATCAGAGCGCCAAGCGGGGTGAGCTCGATGCGCTCGGCCGTGAACCAACGACGCTGGGCGGCTGGCTTTGGCTGCGCCAGCTTGGGACCGAGCTCTTGCCAATCGTCGGGGTCGAAGATCGGCATGCGCCAGCGCAATCCTCCCGGCACCGCCTCGACGCCGAGCCAACTCGCCGGGTAGCCTTCTTCGCCCACTTTGATGCGTTGGTTCGGCGCTGCGCCCTCGTCGAACAGATCGATCCGTTCGAGCAAGATTTTGCCGAGGTGCGGGCAGAAGTCGCTGGAACAAGGATCGATCTGGCCGCGCAGCGAAAGCGCGAACTCGAAGGAGGGATCGACGTTGAACATCAACTGGTCCGAATGCTCGGAGCCGAGCGCCAAGAACCGACGTTCATCGGCGAGCCACACGCCGCCTCGCAAGTGCTCCGGGCGTTGATACTCTGCCTCCCCCTCGCCCGGGACGTGCGCGATCCAGGCGTTAACCCGCACGCCACCGCGTGCCCGCTGCAGCCAGCTTGTCTGTAGCGTCTGCATTCGCGCTAGCAAATCGTTTCCGATGGCGCTCGCTCTGAACTGGGCGAGATCGCGATCGCTCGAGAGGCGCGCTCCGAAGCGCGGCAGGTCTCGCTGCAGTAGCAACTCGAGTTCGCTCACCACGTCGGAGAAACGTTCGAGCCGAGCCAATGCGCACGCGAGGTTGTAGCGCGCGAGATCATAGGTCGGATCGAGCTGTAGAGCGCGTTCGAAACCCGCGCGCGCGGCCTCCCAATGTTGCTGTTGATGTTCGAGCAACGCAGCGCTGTTGGCCTTTTGAGCCGAGGCCAGCACGGGATGCGGTAGCCGCTCGAAGCCCTTGGCCACCAACGGCAACCGAGCCGGAGGCAGGCTCTCGCGAGCCACGCTCGTCGCTAGGGGCGTGGCAGTCGCCGTGCTTTCACCCGCGCTCGGCAGAGCCTTCGAAGACTCGGAGCGACAGCCCGGCTGCAGCGCGCTCGCGCCTAGACCGATGCACAACGCAGGCAGTGGCGACCGTCGAAAGAGTGCGATTGGCACTGGGTCATTCTGCCAGAACGCGCCGCGTCAGCGCGCATGCGCGCAACGACTGGCAGTCTCTGGAGGCACCGCCAGCGCCGAGCTGAGCTCGACCCCAAGCCATCGAGCCGCGTAGTTGGCGCGGATGCGGCTTCGCTCTGGGCCAAAATGCGTCGAGGGAAGAACTGCTGGGGAAGGTACGACGCCATGCGGTCGTAACGGTTCGCGGAGGAGAGAGTGCGATGCTGAACGTTTACGAGTTGCAAGGGTTGGCGCGCTGCGCGCCGCGGGCAGGGTGGTTCGTTCTATTTTGTGCGGGCACGCTGACGGCGTTGACCGCCGGTTGTGCGTCGGATTCCGGCGACGACACGGGCG
>DATAHU010000002.1:0-17889 GCA_036263015.1 Polyangiaceae bacterium
ATCTTTCATCGGTGAGTGGGGATCGCGGGCAGTTGGAGCAGGTGTTGGTCAACCTTTGTGTCAACGCGCGTGACGCGATGGAGCAGGGGGGAAGGCTCACGATCGAGACCGAGAACGTGCTCATCAATCAGAGCTTCGTCGATTCGCATCCCTGGGCAAAACCCGGACGCTACGTGCTGCTGTCTGTCACCGACACCGGCACGGGCATGAGCGCAGAAGTGAAGGAGCGCGCATTCGAGCCTTTCTTCACGACCAAAGCCCTGCATCAGGGCACGGGTCTGGGGCTCGCCACGGTTTATGGGATCGTCCAACAACACGGTGGCGTGGTCTACCTGTACAGCGAACCTGGCCAGGGAACGAGCGTCAAGGTGTATCTGCCCGCCGCCGCCCGCGTCGTTAGGCAGCCGAACGACAAGATCGAAGCGCTGCCGCCGCGTGGTGATGAAACCATTCTGATTGCGGAAGACGAAGAATTGGTGAGGCGCGCGGTCGTGCAGCTAGTGCAGCGTGCAGGTTACCGCACAATCGCTGTGGCCACGGGGGCGGAGGCATTGCGCATCGTGCGCGATACGAGTGAGCCCATTCACTTGGCGTTGCTAGACGTGGTGATGCCCGATCTGGGAGGTCCCGAAACCGCGGAACGGCTGCGTTCACTCTGCCCCGGGCTCAGAATTCTCTTCGCGAGTGGCTATGCGGACAGGCGCTACCTCGAGCGTTTGCCGCGTGGTGCCCAAGTGTTGGCGAAGCCCTTTCGCACCGATGAATTGCTGAGGCGCATACGGGAAACGCTCGACCAGACCTGACGAGAGGGCTGAGGCACGCGTAGCGGCATCGGTGAGCTCGCCTTCTGCGAGCGTTTCTGAAGAGCGCGTTACCTCGTATCCACGCCGACGACTTGCGGCAAGCGGGCCAGCGTGGTCGGATGCTTCCCGTGGTTCGTCAGTCGTCATTGGGTCCTTGGCTCGACGCCCACCGCCTTCTGGCGGGCAGGGCTGGGCGTTGCCCTCGTCGTTGCGCTGCTCGCGGGATTTCGCTGTGCAGTCGGTATCGTGCGAGAAAGACGGCTCGAGCACGAATGCCGGGCTTCTGATGGACTTTGGAGCGCTCCTCACTGCTTGCCAAGACACGCCGACTGTCTAGTGGATGATGGACGTCGACTGCCGGTCGGAGTTGTCTACGAAGACGGCTGCAACACCTGTGAATGCATCAATCCGCGTTCCTACTGCGGACGTTGGAGTGCGTTCACTGAACGCGCCTACTGCGCTTGTGACGGTACCACCTTCATCGCGAGCGCTCCAAGCAAGCCCTATGAACACGCTGGCCCTTGCAACTAGGGAGCGCAAGCAGAGAGCGGGGTCGAGAATTCGACCCCGCTTCGAATGCTAGCGGGGCTCGCTCAGCGTGAGGTGAGACTGCCGCCGAATCCGAGCCGATCGATCACGAATTCACCCGAGCCGTTGTTCACGTTGAGCACGATACTGAAGCGGCAGTTGCTGTAACTGCGCAACAAGGCGCTGCGTGTCGCGGAGCTCAGGGGGATGGTGATGGTATTGAACTCGTCGTGGAACAAGTAGGTCAGATCGGCTTGGCCCAAGAACTGGTTGTTGATCCCTGCTGTCGGGCACGTCAAAAAGAGCTGAACCTGGCCTATCCAGTATGGGTTTGGTTGTGGGTCTGGGATATACACATCCAACCCCATCTCCGTGCCTACGGTTCGCAGCTCCGTCGTCGAGAACGCGCGACTCGTAACGACGCTGTAACCGCGACCCGTGACGCCGAGTGCCGCTGCTCCATCCGTCGTGCGATCGGTGACCCGTCGCGTTGGCGCATTTTGAGACGTCCAATCGCCGGCGTTTTCGAAGCTGAGGAAGGAGTTCGTGGCAAGCGGATGAGTCTCCGGGCTCGGGGTGTGGAACTGACTGCGCGGTTGCACGTTGCCCACGAAGCGCAGGTTGTCCACTTGCCAACAGCTTCCGGGTCGAAGCTCGTTCAACGAAACGAAGAATTGAGCGTTCGGATAGTCGCCGCTCAGAGCGCGATATACGTCATCCGGCAAATCGAAGACGAGGGTCTTCCATTGACCGGGCGTCGCGATGCCGGTCAATTGCTGCTCGCCGATCCACGCGTTGTTCAATCCCGCCGCGGGCACGCTGACTTGCAGTCGCGCCGTGCCGAGCCATGACGGATTGGGCGCCGGCGAAGGCAGACGCACGTCGAGTGCCATCTGGCGAGAAGTCACCGGCCAATCCGCAGTCCTGAACGCGGGAGACGCTACCGTCACGAAACCTTGCCCGCAAACTTGTAGCGCGCCACCGCCATGTCCGTCACCGATGAACGCCGTCGAACTGCCGGAGCTCGGTTGCCAGCCAGCGACGTCGATTGGGGTGTCGATGCTGCCAAACGCGGGGCCTACGTCGCAATTCTCAGGGTGCTTGTAGACTGCAAGATAGTCCTCCTGGATGGACATCGGCGTCGTCGTGGCGGCGAAATGGGTTCGACCGAAGGAGCAGGGACCCGTAGCCCCGATGAAGCCACGGTTCCACGAAATCTGTTGGACTCCCCAGGCGTAAACCCCCCGGTCGACGTCAGTCGCATTTCCGGCAAACAGCCCCGTGGCGGGCACGAACTCCGAGCCTGCAGTGATCGCGGGCGGCGCTCCGCTGCCGAACAGATGATGGTTCGGATCGTCCAGGCTCGCGATCGCGTCGCATACGATGCTTTGTGTATCGTTGCAGATCGCGGATTGGCCCACGGTGGCGGGTTCGTGATTCGGGAACAAGCTGCGCCAGGTGAGCGCCATCGCGTTGTGAGAAGGCGAAAACACATCCAGGTCGGTGAACACCCCGTCGATGTGGGCGGGATCCACCGTGGTGCCGCTGAACTGCTCGAGCAAGATACGCGCGGTGGGACCGGGTCTGCTGAGCAGCAATCCCAAGCTGTCCATGATGCGAACGAACTTGCCGGACGAGCCGCGTCCCCCGGACGCTAGGCGATCGATCCACGGGTGCGCGCTGCTGTCGGTCAGCGGCGCTGCGACGACGCCATTCGAGTTGTCCCACAGGTATTTCACCAGTGAGTCGTAATCGGCCTTCTTGGACGCGTCGATGCGAGTGCGCGCTGTTGGCCAGGTCGCGTCCGAGTACTGCTGGGCGGTCGTGGGCGCGGTGATCACCGATTGCGGCACATGCATACCGCTCACGAAGATCTCGTTGAGTAGCGTCCGGCCTCCCGCTCTCAAGTCTTCGGGGAGGAACACGTAGTTGACGAGCCAAATGGCGCCGCCTCGGCCCTGGCGCATGTCGAACAATTCGGCTGAATCCGCGAAGGCCGCAGCGTAGTCGCCAAAGAGTTTGCGTTCGACGTCATCGACGATGGCCTGCTTGACGGGGTCGAGGAGCCGCAACATCAGCGTGCGGATCTGCGTGTCCACGAGCGTGTGCAATGCCTGCAGATCTCCAACCGCGTTGCAGACTGGTGTGCTGTTGCAGAGCTGGCAAACGCCGCCTGAACCAGCATTGACTGCCGCGTCGCAACCGAAATTGAAGTCGAGTCCAGCGCAGATCAGGCAGCTCGTGGGGTCCGGATGCAGAAAGCTGCTGATGCCGCACGCGACACAGGCAGCGTCTTGGCAAACGTCTTCTGCGTCGGCGCATGCGGAATTGCAGCTGCCCCAGTTCAGGACGGGTTGGCAGGTCGTGAGCGTGTTCACGACGGTGTTGAGCGACGCGACGTCGCGAATCGGATCGAAGGTCAACAGCTCCCCGATGCCCACCTCGAGGAACGCGAGCATACGCGCGATGTTGTCGCTCATCGTGCCGAGCTCACCGATGTCGGTGTGCGCCGCGACGTTGAGCCGCATGCCATAGTCGCTGCCCAGGATGCCCCGGGCAAAATCGGGCTCGAAGTTGATCCTGTCGCAAGCATCTTCCGAGGGCTGCAGCGGCAAGTTCTGTGCGCCGATTTGCCGGTTCGACTTGACGAGCAGGTTCTGCGCCAGGCACTCGTTCAACCAGAGCCAACGCCCCAGCACTGCGTCGAACAGATCTGCGCGGGTGTTGAAGAAGTGCTCGATGTCGTTGATGGGATTACCGACGTTGCTGCCCGCGGACAAGATCCGTTGCTGCAGGTCGATGGCATTGAGCCCCCAGGACGCCAGATCTTGGTCGGTCCACCTATGGTGATCTCCGAGTCTACGCAGCAAGTCGCGCGCGCCGCTCAAGGCTTGGTAGTAAGGGCCACCGAACGAGCCAGCGGGTCCCGCCTGGCGCATGCCGTCCATTACGGGACTCGTCATCACTTGATGTAGAAAGTCTCGCGGGATTCCAATCGCCAGTTCTGCGTCGCTGTGTTGCGGACTCATGTCGTCGATCATCGCTTCGACCGCAACGTGCTTGATCTCTTCAGTCAGTTTACCGAAGGTGCCCCCACCTTCCTCCAAGAGCCAGGCGCCCCCCGCCCATTCGTTGACGCTGCTGTGAGCGAAGCCATCGCCGATCATGTGTGCGACGTAGCCGTACGCGAAAGCGATTGCCTTCAGCCTCTCATCGGCGTTCCCGTTGTACTCTTTTGCGCTGCGCAGCAGGTACATGCCGTAGTCAATCGAGCGCCAGTCTTCCACTCTGCGGCTCTCGAAAGGCTCGTTGTTGTGACCGGCGGCCCCTTGGTTCGGATGGACCCACAGTTGGCCTGCGACCATGTCGGGGAACACGTCGGGTCCGAGCGCACCGGCGCGGTACGCTTCGGGGTGTGCCTGAAGGGCCTGCTTGACGTCGGGAAGATAGTTGCCTGCTGCGGCAGCGCTCAACCCGCCAAACCTGTCGCCATTCAACCCTTGAAGGACCTGATTGACGATCAGGACGTGGGTCTTCAGCTTGAAGGCGTGGGCAGTAGAGCTCAACAGACATGTCAATGCCAATACTAGAGATGCAAACCTGTGAATGCGCATGGTCTCGTTTCTCGGCGAAACAGGAATGTCGTCGCCGTCAGGGTGCCGCACGAGGGGCACCGGTTGTTAGGTGTCGCAATTACATTGCTCGGCCGATGCTTGTCACGTGGTCTCGACGCAGAGCGTCGTCGAACACGCTGTTCAGCTTGCGCGGCACTGCGGCAATCTCCTTTCGGAACGCGTTTGTTAAGCCAACGCTAATTCAACGAACTGAGCCCCTTCGGTATACGGTAGGGAGGCGTCGAGTTCGGGCGTGTGCGAGGCGACCGCCGCTCGGATGTCCACGGTCACGAGGACCGCGAGCGGGAAGTTCGGACTGCGCCCAGCCGACTCGATCCGAGCGCGCTGTGTTTGGGCCGGTGGTTCAGCCCCGGCCGAGGGTGCGCAAGATTGCCGCACTAGACACCAGCCAGAGTGCGTTACCAAGCCATTCGCGAGCGACCATGATCCGTTCCAGCAAATTGTCCTTTGTGTTTCTGAACCTTCTAGCTCTTGGCTGCAGCGAGAACGCGGCGCAGTCGCCGGACACAATGAAACCGGACGCGGCGAAGTCCGAGACCTCTGCAACTCACGGGTCGGATTCGGGTTCCGGCCCGAGCATGGATGCTTCGAGTTCGGACGCCTGCGACACAATCAGCGCTGCCTGCGCAAACTTCGATGACGACGGCGGCGTAGGCAGTCTGTGCATCCAAGTGGGCGCGGAGGGTGATCTAGATCTCTGCCGTGCTTTGTCCGACGAATGCCGGGGAGTGTGCCGCGACGTCGATCCGTTGGTCTTCGACGGCAAGGGGGTCGACGCCGAGCGCTGCGATGAGTTGGGCGATAGCTGCCACGAACTCGATCTGGGTCATGGACTGGCGCATCTGTGTCACGAGACTGGCCACATGGGGAAACTCGATTGGTGCGACGCCATTTGGGACGAGTGCAGCGCGTTGTGCGGCGTCGACGAGGCCCTTGACGCGGGAGACAGCGGTTCTCGCTAAACTGCGTCGATCTCGCCCTCAGCGTAGGTTCGGCAGCTTGGACAATTTGTATTGCAGCGTGCGACGGTGGATGCCCAGAACGCGCGCCGCCTTGGACACGTTGCCATGGCATTCGAGCATCACGCGTTCGATGTGTTCGTGCTCGAGGCGAGCCAAGCTCGGAGTCTTGGCTGCTAGGTGTTCTTCGCTGATGGCTTCGTCATCACTGAGGGCATGCAGCACTTGATCTGCGTTGCAGGGCTTCACCAGATAGTCTTTCGCACCCAGACGCGTCGCTTCGACGGCTGAGGCTATGCTTCCATAACCCGTAAGCACCACGAGGCGCGCGTTCGGGCAACACTCGATCAACGATCTGACGAGTTCGAGCCCCGAAACGCCGGGCATCCTCAGATCGGTGACCACGCCCCACGGGTCGTGCTCTTTGGCCAATTCCAGAGCGCTCTTGTTGTCTTGTGCCAAGTGAACGAGCAAACTGCGTTCGCGCAATGCTAGGCCGAGGCGGTCACGAAAGCGTTGGTCGTCGTCCACGAGTAGGATGCTGTCACTGGACTTCATGCGGGCTGCTCCTGCAACGCCGTAACCAGTGAACGCTGGGGGCTGGTCGAGGCACGCGGCAGACAAATCACTGCGCGCGTGCCGTGCCCCGGACGCGACTGCAACTCGAAGTCCCCATCTGCGCTCAAGCAAAACGCGTCGACCAACAGCAGGCCGAGTCCGAGACCCGAGCCCGGCGCTTTGGTCGTGAAGAAGGGAGTGCGCGCTTGGTTCAACGTTTCTTGGCTCATACCCGGCCCGTTGTCTTCTACCGTGAAGGTCACACGATCGCGGCGCGAGCCATCCGAGGCGACGCTGAGCGAGACCTTGCCCACGTTCGGTGGCACCGCGTCGCATGCGTTTTGCAGCAATTGATCCAAGGCGTTCTCGAGCTGCTTTGGATCACAATCCACGAGCAACTGGGTGTTTGAGAGGTGAACGCTCAGTTCAACGCCAGCAGCGCGGCGAGTTCCCTGCTCGCGCATTCGTCTTGCAAGCTCGTTGGCGTCGATGCACACAGGCTCGTTTGGTCGCGCCGCGAGCTCAGGCCCCATCGCAAACAAGATCTCCTGGCAACGCTCGACCTCGGCGGCGATCAGATCGGCATCCTGCTCGAGGTCCAAACGCTTCTGATCCAGTTTGCGCCGCAGTTCATGAGCCGCGACAGCGATTGTTCCAAGGGGCGTTCTCAGCTCGTGAGCGGCGCCGCCGGCCAGCGTCGTCAGAGCGGCGAGGTGCGACGACTTCAGAGCGCGCTCTCGCAATTCGGCGAGTTGACTCCTTTGCTCGGCCAAGGTGAGCGACAGTCGGCGCACGACCCAAGCGACGATCGCAGCCGTGATCGCGAAAGCCAGCCACATGCCTTTGAGGTGACCGTCGTAGCTTGGCTGCGTGCTCTGAGTACTCGGCGCACAATGCGCGTGCGGATCGACACCACAGAAGAACAGCGCTGCAAATCCGACGGCGCTTGCCAACGTCAGGATGCGCGTCCAGCGGGCGTCCAGGAGTAGGGCCGCGATCACGATCGGCACGATGTACAAGATCGTGAAGGGATTGGCGGCTCCACCGCCAGTCGCGAGGACCAGGGTGAGTAGGGCCGAATCCAGTAGCAGAGCACTGCCCGCGATGTTTACGGGTGGCAAGCCCGAGCTCGTCCAATCGCAGGCTCTAGCTCCCCACCTCAGGTGAAGCGCCAAGTTGGAGCCGGCCGAAACCAACAACGCCAGGGCTGTCCAACGCGGGTCGATTCCCAGGGTTATCAGCTTCTCCGTGACCAGTAGCGCCCCAAGACAGGCGCAAGTGGCCCAGCGCAGGCGCAGTAGCCACGAAAAGGGGACTGAAACATTCGAGAGTGCCACGGCAGGGCCGGCCTAACATGTTCACCAGCGCTGCGCGACTGCTTGTGCGCACAGCAGTATGTCGGCCGGCTCTAGGCTAAACCCGCGCCTTTTCGCACTGGGTTAAGCATTTGTCGCGTCGCTCGAGCCGCTCGGGAAACAACCATCGATGTGTTCGCGAATGGCCTGCGCCACGATCGGTAGATTCGAGTCGTCGAACAAGCGCAGATGGTCCGTCGGCAGCGTGACGGTGGAAATCTTCCCGTCGATGTAGTCGCTCCAACCCGATTCCAACTCGCACGAGGACTCGAAACCGCGCGCGGCACTGGCCCCGGCCTTGACGAGCACCATGTCTAAGGACTGCCGGAAGTTGGGGGCATAGCTCGTGTACGCCTCGTGCTGCGCTTGCGCCATGTTCTTCAGGTGTCGATCCAACTCGGGATCGGTCTCCGACACGTCCGGGAGCGGGGGCGCCGCTGGCGTGTACACCCATTGCTTGATTCGTTCGGCCATCGTCGCCACGCGTCGTGACAGGGCATGCTCTGATCGACCGGACTGGATGTCCGCCTCTGCGACTCTAGCGAGCGAACGACCCAAGGCCATCACTCGTTTGGATAGCGGCAGCTTCTTTGGGTGACCTGGAGCGCGCCCATCGAAGCAGAACAAGAGCGGGACGGAGTAACCCTTGCGTGTTAGACGCGCGCACAGTTCGTAAGCGGCTGCAGCACCGAAACTGAACCCCCCCAATACTCCTCTGCCCCCCTCCAGCAGCGGAATTACGTGCGGCTCGAGGTGCTCGGCAATGGCCTCGATACTGCGAAAATCGTCGACGCTTTGCTGGTAGTTGCCGAGGAAGTCCACGACGTGCGTCGGTTGATTGCTCCCCAATAGTGCCGGTAAGGCGCGAAAGGTGAACACCGTTCCGAGCAAGCCGGGAATCAAGACCAGGGGCGGGCGATTCCCTGTTGGGTGGTAGCTGTGAATGTGCGGGACAGTCGTGCTCAAGCTGGCCGCAGCTTCGATGCCGCGCGCCAAGCTCGTGATCGTCGGGTTCTCGAGAACCTGGGCCACCGGTAACTCCACGCCCAAGCGCTCGCGGATGCGTGCGACCAGCAAGGCGGCCAGCAGCGAATGTCCACCGAGCTCGAAGAAGTTCTCATTCACGCCGATCGCCTGGCGACCAAGCAGGCGTTGCCACAGGGTCACGAGTTCTTGCTCGGTACCGGAACTGGTGATCGCTAGCGGTTGGCGTGAGCCGCACAGCTCCGGTGCGGCGCACAGCGCATGTCGGTCCAGTTTGCCGTTGCAAGACAACTGGGCGGAGTGAAATAGGAAGCGGCTCGGAAGCATGTAAGCGGGCAAGAGCTTGGCCAGGCTCTCACGCAGGGTTCGCTCGTCCACAATGGCTCCGGCTTCGGCCACGATGTGTGCAACTAAACTCCGCTGCCCCGACTCGTCCGTGCGCGCTTCGCAAACGGCGTGGGTGATTTGGGGAATGCTGCGCAGCGCGGCTTCCACCTCCGCTAGCTCGACGCGGAAGCCGCGGATCTTGACCTGTAGGTCACTTCTTCCTAGCAACTCCAGGTTACCATCCTCCCGGTGCAGAGCCCAATCGCCCGTCTTGTACAAGCGTTGGCCTGGGCAAAACGGATCGGCGATGAAGCGTTCACGCGTTAGTTCCGGGTTCGCCAGGTAACCGTCGGCCAAGCACACCCCGCCGATGTACAGATCTCCCTTCGCGCCCGTGGGTACCGGGGCCAACCTTTCGTCGAGCACATAGTAGCGTGCGTTCTGAATGGGCTTACCGTACGGAATGCTCGTCCAATTCGGGTCGACGCGATCCACTGGGAACCAATTGGACCAAATTGCAGCTTCCGTCGCCCCGCCCAAACTTACGACCCGAACGCCCTGCAAGCGATGTAGCGCTGTGGGCAGGGTCAGCGGGATCCAATCGCCGCTCAGTAGCACCAGCCGCAGCGTCGTGGGAGGCGCGGGCAGATGCTCGACCAGTCGCTGCAAAGCTGCCGGCGCAGAGTTCCAAATACTGATCCGCTTGTCCGTTAGTGCATGCGCCAGGTTTACTGGCTCAGCCAGCAATGCTTCACTGGCAACGACCACGGTGGCGCCAGCGCTCAGCGCCCCAAACACGTCGTAGACGGAAAGATCGAAGCAGGGCGTGTTGACGAACAACAAGCGATCGCCCGGCCCGACTTCGAATGTGCGATTCACCCATTCGAGCGTGTTGACCACTGCACGGTGGGACAGCACCACCCCCTTGGGGCCGCCGGTCGTGCCAGAGGTGAAGATCACGTAGCAAGTATCGGTCGAAACACTGCGGCGCGCCGGGCGCGTCGTCGGCATCGCTGCCAGTCGTGCTGCATCGGCTCCGTCCAAGGTCACGGTTGGGAGATCGAAGTCCTTGGCGAATTCAGATTGCGTGATCACCAACGCTGCGCCGCTTTGCTGCAGGACTCGGCGCACGCGTTCGGGCGGATAGCTAGAGTCGAGCGGTAGATAGGGAACACCGGCTTTGACGGTTGCGAGCAGAGCAACAATCAGATCCGCGCCGCGCCGCAGACGAACAGCTACAGGGGACTTGGAGCCGCTGTTCTTCTCCAACAGTAAGTGGGCCAAGCGGTTGGCTCGCGCGTCGAGCTCGGCGTAACTGAGGCAGACGGCGTCCGTTTCTACAGCGAGCTGATTCGGATGGATCTGCGCGCGGGCCTCGAAGGCGTCCGAAATCAGTGCGTGCTCGGAGAAGGGGTGCTCGGTGCGGTTGAACTCGTGGACCAGGCGCGCGCGTTCCTTCGGCGAAAGCACGTCCACTTCGGTCGGCGTGGTCGTACCGGGCAGCTGTGCCAAGCGTTCGATGCTGCAGAGCAACGCTTCTACCCAACGTTCCACCCTTTCGGCGCTGTGGCGACGGAAGTCGTACCGCGCCTGAACCCTGAGCCCCTGCGCGTCGAAGATACGCAGTTCGAGCGGCGCGCGCGGGACGCTCCGCGAATCTTCATCGCCTGCGCCCTGGCCTTGCCCCGACTTGGCTCCGGATGCCGTGAGACCTGCGACGTCGACTACGACTTCGAAAGCTGGTTTCGAGCTGATGGAAGCAGGATAACGCTCTGGGGATGCGTGCTGTAGCGCGCTCAGCGCAGCGCAAGCTTCCGCGACTTCGCTCAGCAGGCCGGCGGTGGTTTGGCCTCGATCGATGCGCACCCTGAGTGTGCAGGGGCGCGCACTCGAGGCCGAGGAACTCGCTGCGCTGTTGGGCGAGCGCTGCGCGTCCAAGACGACGCCGAACACAATCTCTTCCTCGCGCGCGAGTTTGGCCTGAAACAGAGCCCATGCCGCCAAGGCCACGGTCTGCAATCCACCCGTTGTCTTACTGCAAAGCGCGAGTACCGAGGCCCAAGCTTTGGCGCTGCCATGGCAAGTCAGGCTGGCGTAGAATCCTTCGTGCTCCGAAGGCGCCAACTGCGACGACTCGCGGACTCGAGCTGAATCGACGCGTAGTTTGGCAGGGAAGTAGTCGAGAGGGGTTACCGGCGTGTTGAACACCGGCGCGAGCGGAAGCTGGGGTTCCTGATCCTGTCGAAGCACGCAGGCAACGAAGCAATTTGCGCGCCGCCGTCGAAGTCGCTCTTCGCCTCGGTGAGCGAAAGCGTCTGTACCGAGACGTTTTGCGACCTCGTGAGCGGCGACACGCGCAATGGTGTCGTGCGCGCCAGCTTCGAATCGTTCGGATCGCAAAGCAGAAAAATCGGCTTTGCGCGACGAAAGACGGGGAACGATGGTCTCCGATACTCTGCAACCAAGCAGGGTCGCGCAGGTGAGACCGAAACGCCCCTGCATGGCAAATCTACGCTAGCAGTCCAGCCTCGCGTGTGCCGAGAGTGGGCGACTCACCGTATGACCCGTTTGGTTAGGCCAGCGGATTGGAACGCAGCGCCGCGCGTTCAGTCGCCGATAGCACTAGAGGGTTAACGGTGGGCTTGCCTGCTGCGTCGAACAATACGGAGCCGAGCTTGCGTTCCCGATACCACCACCCGAACATGAGTCGCAGACTCTTCAGCACGAGCGCCAAGGGAAACTTCGAATGCGGGGCTAGCGGAATCAGCGTGTGCGAGGTGTTGATTGGCTGCGAGGGCCCGACTTCGTCGCGCTCCCAATTCGGGTCCAATGCGGAGCCCAATACCCCGACATAAGGGATGGACGGCAGGCTGTTGCAGAGCGGCGTTCGACAGCAAGCCGCGTACCAGCGATGAAGGCCCTTGGCAGAGAGGCGCACGCATGCGAGGGACTCGAGCCCGCGGTCGAGGCGCAGCGCCGATCGCGCTCGCGCAAACACCTCACTGCCGCCTGCGGCGTCCATGAGTCCGGGGGTTCCGAGCCAGTTCGCATAGGCTCGGCAATCTTGGCAGTAGCAGCTTGCCCGCACCGTCGTTGCACGTGACATGCCAGTGACGGAGCCGGTGAGGTGTCCGCATCTGCAACTCAGGCTGACTTGCTGAACCATCGCCGTCTCAACGCGCGGACGCCTCCGAGCATTCCGCGCCTCGGCAGATTCGCTGCGTCGATGAGTGGCGTCTAGGTGCTGCCTGTAAATCTCGAGCGACGCCCGGGTTAGGCACCCGGGCGTCGAGCTTGGAGCAGGTCGGTCAGATCCGCTCTGGGTTCACTTCACTACGCGGCCTTCGTGCAGACAAGTCGAGCTGCAGCCGTCGTAGCTCTTGGTGTTGCCGTCGTCGCACTCTTCGCTGCCGTTCTTGACGCCATCGCCGCAACGCGGACCGAGTTTGCAGCGCGGGGCGCACTCGCCGTAGCCGCCGTCGTTGACGCCGTCGTCGCATTGCTCGTGATCGGGATCGCGGACTCCGTCACCGCAGCGCGGGCCGAAGGTGCACATCGGACCGCAGCCGCCGTAGCCGCCGTCGTTCTCGCCGTCATCGCACTCTTCGCCGAGATCCTTTTGCACGATGCCGTCGCCGCACAGCGCGCCGAGGCGGCACTTCTTCGAGCAGTTCTCGGTGCCGTCGCACTCCTCGCCCCACTCTTCTTGGACCTTGCCATCGCCGCAGCGCGGTCCGAGTCCGCAGGTCTTGGTGCAGGAGCCGTACACGCCGTCATTGACGCCATCGTCGCACTTCTCGTCGCCGTTCTTGATGCCGTCACCGCAGTACGGTCCGAGCTGGCAGTTCTCGTCGCATTGGTTGTAGCCGCCGTCGTTGCCGGTGGCGCCTTCGTCACATTGCTCGCGCGATTGGACGACGCCGTCGCCGCAGCGCGGACCCAGGACGCAACCTGGAGCACACAGTCCGTAACCGCCGCTGTTCAGGCCGTCGTCGCACTGTTCATCGAGCGATGACTGCACGATCGCGTCGCCACAGATACCCACGAGCCGGCAACTGTCCGTGCAGTTGTCGCCGCCGTCGCACTGTTCACCCCACTCGGCTTGAACGACGTTGTCGCCGCAGCGTGGGCCGAGCACGCAGCCGGCTGCACACTCGCGATAACCACCGTCGTTGACGCGGTCGTCGCACTGTTCGTCACCGTTCTTGATGCCGTCGCCGCAGTACTTGTCCGGTTGGCAATATGGGCTGCATTGGTCGTAGCCGCCGTCGTTGCCGTCCGGGCCTTCGTCGCACGTTTCATAGGGTTGGTCGACGACGCCGTCGCCGCAGCGAGCCGCTAACACGCAGCCCTCAGCGCAGGCGCCATACGTGCCGTCGTTCACACCGTCGTCGCACTCTTCGTCGCCTTCGACCACGCCGTTGCCGCAGAGCACTCGGCAGAATGCGTTGCAGTTCGCGCCGCCGTCGCACTCTTCGCCCCACTCGGCTTGGACCACGCCGTCGCCGCAGCCGGGTCCCGGTTGGCACAAGGGGGTGCAGCCACCGTAACGGCCATCGTTGATACCGTCGTCGCAGGTTTCCGTGCCGCCGTTGACAGCGCCATCACCGCAGTACGGCCCGACCTCACACTCGGTCGTGCAACCGCCGTAGCCGCTGTTGGAGTTGAGGTTGCCGTCGTCACACTCTTCGTAGCTGGCGTCGAGGATGCCGTCGCCGCACTTCGGCGGGTTTACACATCCCGGGGCGCAGCCCGTCTGACCCCACAGCGCACGATTCGAGCCGCTGTCGCACTGCTCGTTGCCTGCGTCGGTGTTGTTGTCGCCGCAGTACGGGCCAAGCTTGCATGTGCCCGCCGTACAGCGCCCGTACTGGGGCGAGACCGTGTTGTAGATGGCGTCGGGCGGGTTCTGCTCGATGCCTTCCGTGCCGTCGTCACACTCTTCGTCGGCTGTGATGTGGCCATCGCCACAAACCGCGCTGCACAGACTGCGGCGCTTGGCGAAGTTGGTCAGGGTCAATTTGTAGTTGGAACCCGTGACGTGGCGTTCCGCTTGGAAGACCGCGATTTCGTAGACCTTGCCCACCGTCAAGCTGAGGGTATCGAGGTCGATGCTGCCACCAAGTTCACCGTGGATACCGCCCAGGTCGACCACCAACTGACCGTTGACGAAGACCCACACGTCATCGTCACCCAAAAAGTCGAACTGTTCGCCGCCTTGGTAATAGAACCAATAGCGGGTCTCACTCGTGAAGTGATAGTTGTGGTTGTAGGTGTAGAAGTTGCCGAAGCCCTTGCCGTCGATTGGGAAGAAGCTGGAGTCGTAGTAAGCGAACGCGTCCGTGCCGCTGTCGTACTCGAGCTCCAAGGTGTCGTCGATGCGGTAGTTGACGTTGGTCGCGCTGGGCGTCACCGTACTGTCCGAGTCATCGACGTACCACTGGGCGAACGCATTGCCGATCATCGTGGAGTCGGTCAGCGTCGCGCTGCAGCTCTGCAACGCCTGCCTACCGTCGAGGTTCGTGGTGACCGTTCCCGCATACTCGGGCTTGCCGTTCACGCCGATCTTGGACTTGACCATGCCCGTGATCTTGGCGCCCGGAGAGGGAGTGATGCCAAAGTGAGGGTGGGGGAAGGTTTGCCGCGGGTTTGCGCACTGATTGGCGCCGCCGTTGTCGTGACCCCGGAAGTCGCGATACACGATCGGCAACTTCAGACACGTCTCGGTGTCGTCGTATGAGCACGGCGCGGTGTCCGTGACCGTTTGATCGTCGCACTTGAAGCCGGTCTCGACCTTGCAATCGTGAGAGCAGCCATCCCCGTCGGCCTTGTTGCCGTCGTCGCAAGCTTCACCCGGGAAGCGCATGCCGTCGCCGCAGACGTCGGCACACGAGTACGTGGTTTGGGTATTGTCCCAGCCGCAACTGGGTTCCTTGGTGCATTGCGCGGAGCAGCCGTCGTAGGGTTGGGTGTTGCCGTCGTCGCAAGCTTCGTTGCCGCCCGGCTCGAGTCCATTGCCGCAGACCGTATCCGTGCAGACAGAGGGCGTGCCGGTACAGACTTTGTTCGGTTCGACTGCGCACTTGGAGCTGCAACCATCCCCGTCGTCGGTGTTGTGGTCGTCGCAGTCCTCGCCGGTCACTATTAATCCATCGCCACAAACCGAGCGGCAGGCGAAGCCGGCGCGCGGACACAAGTAGCCAGATTCGACCGCGCTGCAGTCGCCCTTGCAGCCATCGCTGGAATCGTCGTTGCCATCGTCGCAAATCTCTGCGCCGCTGACCACGCCGTCACCGCACACGACGGTCGAGGCACAGTTGTGTCCGTCGGCGTCACAGGCCCAGTCGTTCTCGATGCGACAACGCGCCGAGCAACCGTCTCCGCCCAGCGTGCCGCCGTCGTCACATTGCTCGGTCCCGTTCTTGGTGCCATCGCCGCAATAGGTGGCGATTACGCAAGCCGCACCCGGGATTGGACAGGTAAAGCCTGCTTCGATCTGGCAGTCCGAGTCACAGCCGTCGTTGTCGTCGGTGTCGCCATCGTCGCAGAGCTCACCGGTGGCTTGGCTCACGCGACCGTCGCCGCAGCGGTACAGTTGCACGCAGTCTTCACCCGGCACGCACACGTAGCCGGCGGCTTGGACCAAGCAGTTACCCGAACAGCCGTCCCCGTCGTCGGTGTCGCCGTCGTCGCAGATTTCACCTGGGTCGCGCACGCCGTCACCGCAGACGATCGTCGATTGGCAGGGCTGACCCGGAGTGTTGCACTGATAGAACGGATCCACCGTGCAGACGCCCGAGCAGCCGTCGCCCCAGATCTTGGTGTCGCCGCGCGCCACGTCGCCGTCGTCGCACACCTCACCATCCTGAATCGCGCCGTCGCCGCAATAGGTGATCAGCTCACAGGGCTCACCGGGCGCAGGGCAGCTGTAGCCCGCTTCGATTTGACAATCGGCATCGCAGCCGTCTTCGGCCTGGTCGTTGCCGTCATCGCAACGCTCTTCGCCGTTGACCACTGAATCGCCGCAAGCGTAGACGAGCACGCAAGCTTCGCCCGGGGTCTCGCACACGTAGTCGGGATCTTGTTCGCAGGTGTTGGAGCAGCCGTCGTCATCGACGTCATTGCCGTCGTCGCAAACTTCGCCGATCTCCTTGTCACCGTTGCCACACTCGATCGTGTAGTTGCAGGGCTTGCCCGCGTCGGGACATTCCCAATACGGATCGATGATGCAGATCCCGGAGCAACCGTCGCCCCAGGTCTTGTTGCCGTCGTCGCACTCCTCATCGGCGTTCAGCTTGCCATCGCCGCAGTATTCATCGACGGCACACGGGGAACCGGGTTTGCGACACACGTACCCGTCTTCGACCTTGCAGGTCTTGCTGCAACCGTCGCCGCTCTTGGCGTTGCCGTCGTCGCATTCGTCCGAACCGTTCACGCGGCTATCACCGCAGTCGTATAGGCGTACGCAAGCTTCACCTTCGACGCACACGAACGATTCGTCCTGCTCTTTGCAGTCCGCGGAGCAGCCATCATCGTCCGCGTTGTTGTGGTCGTCACAGAATTCACCTGGGTCGACTACACCATCGCCGCACACGATCGTCGATTTACAGGGCTTGCCGGGTTTGGTGCACACGCTGTACGGCTCGAGTTGGCAGGCGCCGTTGCAACCATCGCCTGGCAGCGTGTTGCCGTCGTCGCACTCCTCGTCGAGCTCTTCGTGGAGGATACCGTCGCCGCAGGCAGGGCCTGCTTCGGCAAACTCGCAGCCGATTCCGGTCTTTTGGTTACAGGTGCCGGCACCACCGTCACGCGCTTGGGTCGGAGTATCGACGAACTCGGATTCACTCTGGTCGATGTTGCCGGGTCCACGGATCACCGAGCCATCGCCATCGGTGGTCAGGCCAGCGTCGAGCCCGGGTTTGGATCCGGCTTGGGTGTTGTCGTCTTGGACGACCGTTGGATTGCCGCCACAGGCGGTTTCGATCAACGCAGCAAACAGCAGTGCAGAGAGGAGGTGTCTTTTCATGCGGGGCTTGCGAGAGGGGCGAAGGGGATGGCGCAACACGTCCCTGTCCGGAGAAACCTTAGAGAGAGGTCTCGTTTATTTGCTGCACGAAAGTGATCGAAGCATGACCCTCGAGTCATTTGGGTCGCAGGCTGTGGGCACATTCAGCAAAGTACCCTCCGTTCATCACCCGCGGCGTGGCAGCGCCAGTGCAATTCGCGCAAATAGCGCAGAACTACATGCAAGCAAGTGTCGCGCAAGGCCACCGATTGGCGTACGCACCCAGACTTCCCAAACGACTCGCCGCGCACCGAAATCGGGACGCACCGTATTGGTCACGAATATCGTGCGCGCGGGAGTGAACGACGAATTCGGAAAGCGGGCTGCAGCGTGCACTCGCAGCGAACGCGGGGCAGGCACCTAGCGTCCTGAACGCAAAGTTCGTAGCGAAATTGCTGCGGCACCAGGGTTGGTGCAGCCGCAGCAATTTCGCGCTGCAAGGCCTTCTTTTCGTTCGAGGCCGCGCCTGTTTCATTCGTCCCGAACTACTCGTTCGGGACACTAGCAGCTGCTGGGCGGCTCGGGCTCGTCCAGCCGGTGCTTTGGAGGTGGCAGCGAGGATTTGCGCAAGGGCGCGGGTCCCCCTACGGGATCGAGCGTCAGCTCGGCTTCGGCTTCACTCAGAGTGCTGCTCTCGCCTGTTGGACTGGTTTGAACGGGGCTTCTGATTTCTTC
>DATAHU010000003.1:0-19084 GCA_036263015.1 Polyangiaceae bacterium
TGCGCGCTGCGCCAAGGTGACCTGCCCCACGGGAGACGCATGCGTCTCCTACCCAGACCCGGTGTCACAGCAATGCTCCAGCTTCGGTCAATGCGAGACCACGCAGACCTATTGCACACCGATCTACAAAGACGCCGGTGAGAGCTGTGGCAGCGGCCTTGCTTGCAACGGCCAGGGCGCGTGCGGGAGTGTCTGTGCCGACAATCAGGTGTGGTGCACTAGTGCTTGCGTAGATCCCCAGACCGACGACGCTCACTGTGGCGCAGACGACAATTGCAGCGGCGGCCAAGCTTGCACGGACGGCACGGCATGCGAAGGCGGCGTGTGTCTGGTTCAGTGCAGCGGCGGCGATGTTCGCTGCGACAACACATGCATCGATCCAACTAGCGATAGTACCTACTGCGGGGCCAGCGGATCTTGCAGCGGCGCCACGGCGGGTACCGAGTGCTCGGCGGGCGCGTGCATGCAGTCGAAGTGTCGCACGTGGAAAGGCCATTCCCAACTTTGGGACGCCTCGAGCGGACAGGGGGTTAGCGTATTCCCTACGCCGAACGGTGACTTCCTGGTCACGTATACCCAATACGACATCAACACCAGCACGCAAGACATCTGGTTCGATCGTTACAGCGCCAGTGCGCATAGTTGGGCGGGTGGTGAACACGTAGAGGACATAGACCTCTTCGCCAACGGCGGCGTTGCCGGTGTGGACGGCCAAGGGACGACGTTTGCGGTGTGGTTCCAGAATGACCCCAATGACGGCCCAACACGGATTCGCACAGCGAGCCGCTCGAACGCTGGCTGGGGTTCGTCGATTGGATTGAGTGCCCAGGGCACAATCTCGATGTGGCCGAAACTATCGATCCTTTCCAACGGCGACGCGATTGCTGCGTGGGGACAACAGGCGTCGACGCCGAGCGATCCCGAGCACGTATATTTCGCGCGACGCACAGGCGGGGCTTGGCAAAACGCCGCAGCGGTCGAGTCCCAAACGGGGATCTCACAAGTCCAGCATTTGGCGGCCGGCGGCAATGGCACAGCCATGGTGCTGTGGGTCAACTATCCACCCAGCAGCACCAACAGCGCGCTCTACGCTTCTTTGTGGAGCGGCTCGAGCTGGGGTACGCCCGCCAAGTTAGCGGACGACACGACGACCAAGTTGTACGCCACCTCGGCGGGGGACTCGTCGGGCAACTACTACGTCGCGTGGTCCGAATCCGACAGTGGCGTCCACCGTGTGAAAGTGAGGCGTTACTCGGCGAGCACTTCGACCTGGGGCACCGTCAAGACCTTTGTCGATGCCGCCGGAAGCTATGTATCGACCGCGGTGACCAACGACGGGATCCCGCACATCACCTGGACCGATGTCGACACCAAGTTCACCTGGGTGAGCACGGATCCGAGCAACGGCGATTGGCTCACTCCGCTCACCATGGGCACGGGCTACGGGGATGCCGTTGGAGCGCGCTGTGACTCAGCAGGCAACGTCATATTGTTGTGGCGAGACAACAACGTCCTCAAGTGGCGCTACAAGGCTAGCGGCGCCTCGTCCTTCGCCAGCGAGCAGCCGATCATGGATCTGACGGGTTACGTATTCAGCCACGCCTGGGCCATGAACCCCGACGGAAGCGCGATGGCCGGCTACAGCTTCGGCCCTGGCGACGGCTCGGCCAATCTTGGTTTCAACCCGTTCGAGTAAACGGTGACGAGCCAGCGCCAGACCTCGCTCGGAATAGTACGATTCATAGCCCTGATGGGACGTCGCTCGATGCCCATCAGGCGCCTGTGCGCAGTCCTGGCATGGCAAGGGCCTGGAACATGCGATCGACCTCTTGGGGGGAGAGTTCATCGCGGCCGTTCAACCACCAGAAACAGATCGCCAAGAAAGCCCCCACCACGAATTCAGCTACGAGCGAGGCTGGGGCTGTTGGGACACCGCCGGACGTATCGAGGCGCTCGACAATCAATTCAGTCAGCATCGAGTGCAGTTCCCGATGTACCGCTGAACCAGTGCCTTTGGTTGCCAACGCTCGGAACAGCTCGCGGGCGTCCAGCAGATGCTCCAACATGGGCAAGCTGAATAGCAGCACCGGATGAACGTTGGAGTCCGCTCGCTTGGTCGACGCGTCGAGCAAGTGTTCTTTCAGCCCACGTAGCCCGTCTTGCAGCAGATCTTGTTTGTCCGCATAGTGCGCGTAGAAAGTCGAGCGCCCGACGTTTGCTCGTTCCACGATGTCGGCGACTCCGCACTCCTCGTAGCCCTTCTCGATCATGAGCGCGAAGAACGCCTCCAATAGGGCGCTCTTGGTCTTTTCCACTCGGCGATCCGCTTTGCGTGCAGGTTTGTCCGCGACCGATTTCGGACGCTTCGATTGATTGTGTCCCGTTGCGGGCAGTTGTGGCCGGGGCGTCGCTTGAGCACGCATGAGCTCCAGTCTAGCTTGGTTTCAAGACACATGTTCAGAAACAGTCGGCTGTCTCGAACACGGAGAAGGCGAGGTTCAATGAGCAATTCCAAACAGTTAGACGGCACCCTAGTTGAGCTACGAGCCGCGGAGCGCTCCTTTGCCGCAGCGGGCGGCAGCTTCCTTGCGTTGCGCGCAGTCAGCCTGTCCTTGCGCACCGGGGAGTTCGCGGCGGTAGTTGGCGGGTCAGGCAGCGGCAAGTCGACGTTGCTGAACCTGATTACCGGCATCGACCGCGCCACAGCGGGCGAGGTCTGGGTCGCGGACACTCCGCTGCACACACTCACTGAAGACGACCTGGCCCGCTTCCGCGCTCGGCATGTGGGGATCGTATTTCAGTTCTTCCAATTGTTGCCGTCTTTGACGGCGCTGGAGAACGTCATCCTGCCGATGGACTTCGTCGGGGTGCTCTCGACGGCGCAACGGCGGGATCGCGCTATTCAGCTTCTGGAACAAGTTGGCATTCGCGAGCAAGCCAACAAATTTCCCGATGCATTGTCGGGGGGTCAGCAACAGCGTGTTGCCATCGCGCGCGCTCTCGCCAACGACCCACCGTTGATCGTCGCAGACGAACCGACCGGCAATCTCGATAGCCACACGGCCCACGAGGTGCTGATGCTGTTCTCGCGGCTCGCGCGAGAAGGCAAAACGATATTGGTCGTTACCCACGAGAAGGAGCACCGTTCGCTCTTTCGCAAGGTTTTCGAGTTGGCCGATGGTCAACTCGTCAACGCCGAGACTGCGTCGTCGCGCCGCGAGGTTAGCGCATGCACGGGCTGAAGAAGCTCGTACGCGACCTGCGTTACAGCCCCGGGCGAACGCTCACGATCGTCGCAGCCATCGCCCTCGGTATGGTCGCGTTCTATGGCGTGCTCGGGGCTTACGGAATTCTGACGCGCGAGATCGCAAGGAACTACCTCGACAGCGCGCCGGCATCCGCAACCCTGATACTCGATCGCGTGACTCCACAGCTACTCGACGCTGTGCGCCAGCGACCCGAAATCGCCGGTGCTACGCGACGGGCGAACATAGAGGGCCGCTTTCGGACCAATCCCGGTGCGAGCTTTAGACGCGCCTACGTCTTCGTCGTCGATGACTTTGCAAATGCGACAGTGGCTAAACTGCGCCACGAACGTGGCGAGGCCATTCCGCCGCGGGGTAGCGTGCTGCTCGAACGCAGTAGCGTCGATGAGTATGACGGTGATCTAGGCGACGCGTTCGAGTTGAAGGTTCCCCATGCCAAGCCGCACCGGGTAACCGTCGCCGGATTCGTCCACGAACCCGCGTTGGCGCCGGCCAAAAGTGAACAAGCCATCTATACGTACGTCTCTGAAGAAACTGCGCGTGACCTCGGCGTCACTGATTTCGACGAATTGCGGATCCTCCTACGGGAACACCAGGACGACCGAGCCTTGATCGAACAGAGCGCCGAAGAGCTTGCGACTTGGATCACGACGCAAGGTCTGGCCAAAGTACGCAGCATCAGAGTGCCACCCCCATTGCGTCATCCACACCAAACGCAGATGACCGCCGTGCTGGCGCTGTTCGCTACGTTCAGCGGAGTGATCCTCGCGATGAGTTCATTCTTGGCAGCAACGCTGATGAACACGTTGATGGCACGCCAGGTGCGCGAGATCGGCGCGATGAAGGCAATGGGCGCGCGCACCGTAAATTTGATCTCGCTCTATGCACTGATGATCTTTGGGCTGTCCGCTGTTGCGCTTGCGTTCGCTTGGTTACCCGGCGACGGGGTCACGCACACGTTGACGAAGTCTGTCACGACTTTACTCAACTTCGACGTTCGCGACGCCTCGCTGCCACACTGGGTCGTGGTCGTCGACATCTCAATAGGACTGCTACTTCCGCTTCTGATGACGATCCCGAGGATCATCAGCGCGTGCCGCGTGACGGTCAGAGAGGCGCTCTTCGATCGCGGCCTAGCGGGTGACCCTACGGGCACTGGAAGGTTCGAGACTCTGCTATCGAAGCTGAAGAAGCTCCCCGCGGTGATGGCCTATTCGTTGCGCGGAGTCGTGCGCAGGAAGCGTCAGTTTGCGTTGTCGCTCGGCTTGTTCATGGTAGCGGGCGGCGGGTTCATCGGCGCGATGAGCATCGCGAAAGCCTGGGATGTATTACTCGGCCAGATCGACCGGACGCGGCACTACGACGTCGAGGTGCACCTCACAGATCTACAAGATGCTGAGCGTGCCAAGCAGCGTGTGTCGCAATTGAACGACGTCCGCGCGACAGAAATTTGGCAGACAGTGCCCGTCGCTTTGGCGAGACCGGGTCGACCAGCGATCGAACGAACCTACCCAGACAATGCTCACGGTGTGTTTCATCTGATCGCCCCGCCCCACGAAGGCAAGCTGCTGGGCGTCGAATGCGTCGAGGGGAGATGGCTATTGGATACGGATACCGACGGCGTAGTGATCAACCAGCTCGTGCCTGGTTACGCTGACTTGGCCATTGGTGACGTGCTGACGGTTGCCGTTGCCGGGGAAGCGCGCCGACTGACGGTCGTAGGTAAAGCGATTCAGATCGGTGTTGGCGCAACTGCCTACGTGAGTGCGGCGACGTTCACCAGGCTCGTGCCTGAAGCTCGAGCGGAAGGGCAGTTATGGGTTGCTGCCGCAAGTCACGCGACAGGTGAACCTAGTGATCTCATCTCACACCTGGAGCATGGACTCGACGCCGCAGACATCGATGTAAAAGCCATCGTCCCGGTGAGCATCGTCAAGAACGCCATGGCGGCCCATTTCGAGATTCTCGTCAAGACACTGCTATTGCTCGCAGGACTTCTGTCGATGATTGGAGCTTTGGGGTTGGCGTCGGCCCTTGGAGTCAGCGTCAGTGAGCGCACACGTGAGTTGGGGGTGCTGCGAGCAATCGGCGCCAGTGCAAGGCAGGTGCGTGACTCGGTCTTGTTCGAGGGACTTGGGGTCGGTGTAGCTAGCATCGCCGGAGCGATCGTCGTTGGTTTGGGCCTGGCACTGCTGGTTGGGGATGTGGTCGGTGAAATCAGTTTCAAGGTCCCGTTGCCTCTGACGCCTAGCCTCCCCTCGCTCGCGCTTTGGGTTTGCGGGGCCCCGCTGTTTGCGGCACTCGGGAGCCTAGGCCCAGCGCGCCAGGCGGCGCGCATCAAAGTGCGGGACGCACTCGTGTGGCTGGCCATCCTCTTGGCGTTCGCGGGTACACTGAGCCTCAGCTCCCCTGTCGTTGCAGAAGCGAACAAAGGCGTGTTGACAGTTCAAGTGAACGGCTTCGAAGACGATCGCGGACAAGTGGTGGTGAAGCTGTTCAGGCGCGAAGACAATGCCCCACGCGGCGCGGGCTTCCGCAGAATCAACGCGGCCATTCAGCAACGCCACGCCAGCGTCTCTTTCGCTGACCTGGGGTGGGGCACCTACGCTGTTCTGGTGTTCCACGACCAGAACGCCAACGGCACTCTCGATCACAACCTGCTCGGCTTGCCCTCGGAACCCATGGGCTTCTCGACCGGGTTCAGACCCAGCATCTGGACGGGAGTACCCGACTTCGATGACTTCAAGTTCGACTTCGGGCCGGGTAGCAACGCGATCCAGATCAAGGTGGAGTGAGCAGCTCGCTCGACCACTCAGTTGAGCTTTTGGGACTCGCGCGGAGTCTCGGTCTTGCTACCCTTCGCGCGTGAACCTCGACATGGTGATGAACACGGGTGCCGTGGCGCGCATGAAACCCTGTCTCGTGCTCTTGATGTGTGCGGCGCTCCCTTGCTGCGCCTGGTTCGATTTCGAGAAGCCAACAGCGCTGAAAGCGACCCCTGACGCAGGGGGGCATCGACCCATAACCCGCGAGACCTCCAGCCCCGTGCGGAGCACCCCAGAGGTGAACTCCATGAGCGACGAGGGCACCGCGAATACCGGTCCGCTCGAGGCCGGGACAGACGGGGCGCCGCAGCCGACCATCCCGATTCAGATCGCTCATTCCGAGGTGCAAGATTCAGCGTCGGGGCCGGACAACACCGGTGCAAGCACTCCCAACGTCGTGCTCACGAAGCCCGCTGAGACCCAAGCGGGTGACCTGTTGCTGCTGCTACTGGCGTCAGATCATCCGTTCAAGGACATGGGGAGCGAGCGTCTGCGCGATCTTGGCTGGACCCTGATCGACCAAGAGAACTTCGGCGACGACGATCAGCAGATGTACTTGATGTATCGCGTGGCTGATGCCCTTGAACCGGCGTCTTACACGTTCGAGGGTGTCAACCCAGGACTTTCCGGCATGCAGGGCCTGCTCCTGGTCTATCGCGGAGTAGACCCGCAAATGCCAGTCAATGCCTACGAGACCACTGTGGTCGACCAAGGCGAAGACAAGGTCGAGACCATTGTTACCCCAACGCCCGCGATCAGGACGACCAAGCCGAACTGTCTTGCGATCGCTGGCCTCGTTCCCGACATTCCGATCGACGCGCCCATGATCACGGGTTGGCCAGATGGGTTTACGGAAAACCAGCTCACGGTGCTAAATCCGCGTCATCCCTATCCGTTTGGTTGGGCCGCCATCTACACGGCAGAGCGTCCACTACCAGAGGCCGGAGCCGTTCCCACTTCGACCTTTACCTGGCAACAACAGAACGCCCTTTACTATTTCGGGGCGACGGCCTTCGTGCTGGCCATTGCCCCATCAGGATAACGGTGGCCTACTCGCCAGATGGCGGGTGCCAGGGCTATAACTCCCCTGGAGGCGCTCCCGCCTCATTTGCCCCTGGGACACCAGCGTCGATGTAGACTCCCGATACGGATGCGTCAGGGGAAGGGCAGCTCAAGAGATCCGCGCACGTCGTTGGCGCCAAACACGCCTGCAGCAAGCTCGAGCAAACACCGATGCAACAAAACGCTCTCTTAGAGAAAACCGTGTTCATGCTCCCCCTTCGGCTCGAAGCGCGACCGAGTTGCTGGGATATATATCACAACAGCGCGGCCGTCGTTCTCGAGATGATTCCGCGCAACCGCTGACGGACGGGGGAGTCTTCTACGGCCCTCAAATCAAAAAAAGAACCCCGCCGTCTTTGGGACGCCGGGGTTCTTTCGTGATTGGCTCCGAACGGTAAGGTCAGAGACCCAAGAGCTGCTTTGGCACCGTGACGAAGAAGTTACCGAGGCACATCTCGTTGCGCGTACCCCAGCCCGGCATAACAGGTTCCGTCTTGCTCGTTGTGTCGTAGTCGCAAGTCACCCGCACTGAATCATGTGGGTGCACCGTGATGGGCTGCTCGTAGAAGTACGTGTGTTGCCAATGGAAGTCCCACTCGTCGACCTGGGCACCGCAAATCGGGGAACCCGCATCGCCCTCGGGCAGCAATTCGAAGGTGTAGCGGTGACCCAACCCGTGCATGTGCGGGCTCACGCCGTAGAGGTTGAAGCTGATTGGGTAATCAGGGAACCCCAGTTCGACGAAAGTCCGCTCCCAGGTGTACAACGTCGACTCTTGACCGGGGGGAAGCGTCGTGGGCGTTTCGTCGTACAAGGTACCGAGCAGCGGATCTTTGAGCAGGAACACACCGACGTTCTCGACGTCCGCGGGATCCTTGATCTGCAACTGCACGGTCGTCTGATCCATCATTCCAGCGGTGTCTGGATCGGCAAGGTTGTAGTGAACCTGCAGCACCAAGCGACGCGTCGCCGTCATCGGCACACCGGAATCATCGGGGTACGTCACGACGCCCTGTCCGGGAGCCCATGAGACAGGAACCGCCTCGACCTTGATGCCGTCACCGGCCATGCCGAAGCAGGGCCAGCCTTCGCGGTCAGACGACGCCGCATGCAGGTCGTCCATGACCTCGGCATTCGTCTTGCCTTCGATATCCGAATCAGCGGTCGTGTCGACGACGAAGCCCAGGACGTGATGCACGATCTTGTCGTTGCCTGGAATCACTTGGAAGCCAGTAATGAACTTCAGATCTTCGGTCGTGTAGTCCGAGACGAAGCAGCGATACTCGTCGTTCAGGTCGAGATCACCGCCGCCCGCAACGGGCGAGTACTCGGGCGTCAAGGTTTCTACCGCGCCGTCCAACACTGGCAGATCGGGCACCTCGACGTCGACGGGCTTGCCCTCTTTGGCGCCGCCGTCGACCCACGCGGCGATGCTGGCGAGTTCTTCGTCGCTCAACCAAGCGGAAGTGAAGCTGCCGCAGCTACCGTCGTTGGTGACCAAGTTCGGGGGCATGCCGCGCGATTCGGTCTCTTCCTTGATCTCGCTCGCGTAGATCTTGGCCGTGTCGTAGTCCGTGATGTCGAACGGCCCGATGCCACCCGGCTGGTGACACTGGCCGCACTGCTTGACGAACAGGGGCATCACGTCTTGGAAGTAAGTCACACCGCCGGTCGCTGCGAGACCGCCGTCGGTACTGGCATCAGCGCCGCCGTCCATCGACGCCGCGGACGTCTCGGTACCCGAGTCCGTCCCCGAATCGCTGCCCGACGTGGGCGTCGTGCTCGCGTCGACCGCCGTGGGTTCCGTCGACGCATCTTCGTCACCACTGGATGACTCCGTCGGTCCCGTCGTCGGTTCGTCGGTTGTGGGCTTTTCCGTCGTTGGACTTGGTTTGCCCGAGTCCTTCTCGCTCGAGTTGCCGCCATCGCCGCCGCTCGAATTGATCGGCTCGTCCGACGAATCACTCGAATCGTCACCACAGGCCGTGAGCCACGTTGCCGCGACAACGAGCACACCAAAGCCCCTCACGTATCGTTTAAGCATTCCGCAACCTCCTGGTTTGACGGAGCAATAGGCAACCCTGGCCCCAACCGCAACGGTTTTGAATTCCGGGCAGCGTGGTCAGCAGAGTTGGCCTGTGTTCGCGGGGACTTAGTTCGGCCCGATCACAGTCTTCGGGCCGATCGCGAGCGGCGGGTCACTAATCGAACTCGCCGCAGTCAGAAACGCATGGGAGTTGTGCTGATTCCACGTTCGATCGAAACCTGGCGCACTCACTCCTGTACGGCGTATTCGATCGCGTCGACCAGTGCTTGCCAGCTCGCCTCGATGACGTTTTCACTCACGCCGAGTGTCGCAAATCGCTTGGCGCCAATCGTATGCTCGGTGAGCACGCGGACCTTCGCAGCCGTACCATCGGCAGAGTTCACGACCCGCACCTTGTAGTCCACCAAGTGCACGTTCGCCAGAACCGGGAAAGCGGATCCGAGCGCACTGCGCAGCGCGTGGCTCAACGCATCGACCGGTCCGTTGCCCTCCGCGGCGCACAAGCGCGTTTCACCAGCAACGTCGATCTTGACGCTGGCTTCGACCGAGCCCTGACCTTGCTCCGCGCCGCCGATGCCGTGCACGCGATAGTGGTGCAGTTTGAAGGCAGGACGCCAAGCGCCCAATTGTCGGCGCACCAATAGGTCGAAACTGCCGTCCGCTGCCTCGTACGAGTAGCCTTGATTTTCGCGCTCTTGTACCTCGTTCAAGATCGCGGCGAGCACGTCCTGGTTGGTGAGCGTCGGATAACGATCGGCGAGCTTCGCCACCAGGTTACTGCGGCCACTGAGTTCACTGATCAAGATGCGCCGCGTGTTACCTACGCTGCTGGGCGAAACGTGCTCGTAGGTTCGCTGATTGCGCTGCATGGCGCTGACATGGATGCCGCCTTTGTGTGCGAACGCGGCGGTGCCAACGTACGGCTGATTGAGGGGGCCCACCAGATTGAGGCGCTCCCAGACGATGCGACTCAGCTCCGTCAAACGTTCCAGGTGTCCATCGGGTAAACAACGGTAACCGAGCTTCAGTTCGAGGTTGGCGATCACGGTCGTCAAATCGACGTTGCCGCAACGTTCACCTACGCCATTCATGGTTCCCTGAACCTGCACGCAACCGCTTTCCACCGCCATCAGCGTGTTGGCGACGGCCAAACCGCCGTCGTTGTGCACGTGGATGCCAAGAGCCATGTTCGGAAGCAAGCCACGCACGGCTTTGACCCCGGTCGCGATTTGATCGGGCAACGCGCCACCGTTGGTGTCGCACAAGATCACGCGTTCGGCACCGGCGCGAGCGGCGGCTTCGACCGTCTTGAGCGCGTAGCTCGGGTTGGCAGCGAAACCGTCGAAAAAGTGCTCGGCATCGAAGAACACCGGGCGCTCCGTGCTGCGTCGCAAGAAGTCGACCGAGCTCTTGATCATGTCGAGGTTGTCTTCGAGCGATACGCGCAGCGCCTCGTTCACATGCAGATCCCAGGCTTTACCGAAGATGCAGCACACATCGGCCTGGCTCGTCACGAGCTCCTGAAGATTGGGATCTTCGTGCGGTGCATTGCGCGGATGACGCGTCGAACCGAACGCGGTGATCTTGGCGTGCTCGAGTTTCAGAGCTTTGACGTCGCGGAAATAGGCCGCGTCTTTGGGGTTCGAGCCAGGCCAACCGCCCTCGATGTAGTCAACCCCGAGCCAATCCAGGCGCTGAGTGAGATCGAGCTTGTCAGCCAGGCTCAAGTTGACGCCCAACGCTTGGCCACCGTCGCGCAGCGTCGTGTCGTAGGTTTCGATCCGAGGTTTTGGGGAACTCATGGCAGTCTCCGACGTCGCCTGGCTCGGCCGTCTCAGATGTTGTGCGGGCAGATTGCCCGTGCGTCCATATTCGACCGATACCCGCGACGGCTATCAGGCAATAATAATGGACGCGATGATGCGTGCTACGGCGTGCGCTTCTCGCGCTACGGCGTCACTGCCCTTGCGGGAACCGTGACGCAGCAGGAACGCCTTTGAGGGCGCGCTGAGGGAAGCTGCGAAGCAAGACACTAGACGTGCCTTTAGTTCGTTTTCGGGCGGCCTGCAACCCGCAAGACCCAATTTGGGCTCACAAACGCGGCAAAGGGCGCGTGCAATCGCAACGCGCCCTTGGGTTCGTGCCAAACGGGACGTTCAGTTCGCGGCCGACGCCGAGTCGTTCAGCGCGTCCTCGAACGCGGTGTATTGGCCCTCTTCCTTCAGGCGCGCGACGGCTGCTTCGGCGAGATAACGAGTGATCTCGTCCTCCGCAGTGCGCGCCGCGTGCAGGCGACGGGCGACGCGCTTCCGGGTCGATTCGAAATCGGTGCGCAGGAAAGTCGAAACGAGTTTCGCGTAGCTAGCCGCCTCGGCTTTGCGATCCGCGTCGTTCTCGATGTCGATGTGGGCCGGCAGTTTGAGTTTTAGCTCGCCCTCCGGATCGGAGCCCGCAGCGGGCGCCTTCGAAGCAGCGCTGTCACTGCCTTGAGCGGCTTCCGTCGGCGGGGCCGCGGGCGGGGGTTCCCAAGACGCTTGGGCCTTGGCCACGACGGGTGCACGCCCTGCCGGGGGGATCGACGATGCGGGGCGCGGGTTGATCGAGGTCGAGCGCGCTCGGGCTGGCGATTCGCTCACGTGCAGATCCGGCTGCTGCGGACGGCGCTTGGCCGCCGGTGCCGTGCTGTGCGAGGTGCGCATGCTGGTCTTGAACAGATCGAAATCCTCGATTTCGCCCAAGTCGAGCGTGGACATCGAGCGTTGCAGCTTGTCCCGCAGAGTTCCGCCTTCGCGTCGCGCGTCGTTGACGATCGTCTGGACGCCTTCGGGCAAGGACTGCGTCGACACGATCATGCGCAACATCGCCGCTCCGCCCTCGGGCGCTTTGTCACGGCGATAGACGCCCATGTAAATCGCACCGCCACCGGTTTCGTCCTTCAAGTTCTCGTTCAACTGCTCGTAGAAGGAGAACGGCGTGCCGCGCAGCACTTCGTCGCTCGCTTCGAGCACGATGCCCATGTAAGAGATCTCCTCGGCAGCGAAGCCGGCGGGCATCATCTTGCTGGACTGCAAGTTCTCGCGAACCCGCGTGATCACGCCTTCGACGGTGAACGCGGGCAATGCGTCTTCCGAGTAGTTGATCACGCCGTTGGAGAGCAGCAACGCGCGAAAGTCTTCACCGTCGAGTGTACGAATCGGGTGAACGCCTTGACGGTAATTCTGCCGATTCAGTGCGTCCAACGGGTGAATGATGACCGAGTTCACCTTCTCGAAATACTTGTCGAGCGAAACCCCACCGTAGGCGCGTGACAAGCGCGAATTGTCCGCAAAAATCCAGCCGATTCCCTGCTGCTTGACCAGATCGCTCACGGCGCGCACCGCGTTCACCTTGGCGATGCCGCTCTCATGCTCGTTGGGCAGCGTGGCCAACACAATCATCGGTAGATCGAGATCTGCAAGCACACGCACCAACTCCGTCACCGCCGAACCCGTACCGCCACCCAAGCCCGCAGTCAGAACCACCACGTCCGCACCTTGCGCGTGAGACTGCACGGCTTCACGAATGCGGCTCGAGTTCTCTTGAATGCACTCACGTCCGTAGTTCATGTCCGCACCGGCGCCGTCATACCCGTCGATGCCGACGTAAATGCGCTGCTCGGCAGAGAGTGAGAACTCACGGTTGCCAGGGGCCAGTGTCGACAAGTCGGTGTGGGCAGTGTTGAGCGCGAGCGCACGATAGCCGATGCGGGCGAACTCCGTGGCTAAGTTCCCTCCAGCTTGGCCTAGCCCCACGACAGCGATATCGAGCGCGCGATCTGACGGCTTCATTCCTGATTCTCCGGGTTGTTTGGTGGACGGTGCAGAACGGCAGTTATAAGGGGTCCGCGCCGCGATTCCAAAGTCGTTCCTTCAGCTTTCGCGAGGTTCGGCCTGAGCGCGCGGCGAGTGGTCGGATGTGTTGAAAGCGCGGCCAGCGCTACATGTCGAAGTAGAGCTCGCAGCCGAACATCAGTTCGACCACGTCGAAGCCGCTTTCGATGTCGGGAAGCCGCACGCGGCCGTACAGGTCGCCCAAGGTACCGCCGCTGGTCGTCAGCGTGTAGCCCAGAAAGCCGCCGACCGGGATATTGACGTCCAAGTGGTCGTGACCAACCCCGTTCAAGTTGATGCCGGTTTCGGGCCCCGCGTAAAACCTTGGCGAAACTTGGAACACGAACGACAGCGGCCCTTGCAGGCTAACGGCAGAAACGTCCCCAAATCCCATCACCAGAAAGCCGCCGGTATCGAGTCGCAGGTTGTTCTTCCAGTGAAAGAAGACGGGAACGCCAGCGGTGAGCACCCAAGAATGCAACACACCGAGCTGCAGAGACGAGAAGATGCTGGCGTCGACCCGGCCTTGCTCGAACTGGTACTGCAGGTGAACCCGAGGATCCTCGAATCCGGAATTGGGTGCGATCCTGATCGGCGCCACGAATCCCAGTTCGAAGTCCTTGGCCAAGCCGAAGCTCAAGCCGGGGTTGAGGAATTGGTCGTCGGGGCCGCGGTGGACGGACTGTTTGAATTGAGCGTCGTAATAGGGCCAACGCGGCCCCGCGTCGAAACGCAGGGTGTCCTCGGGCATGACCAAGGTGCGATCCACGATCTGAACGGGCAGTTTGGCCGTGGCCGCGCTCGCCAGAGTGGGCCAGAGCAGCCCTGCGAGCGCAACGGCCGCAGCGCAGACGCACGCCCCGCGCCGATCATAAGTAAGCATGGGAGCAACTCTAGGCCGGAACGACCATCAACGAAAGACCAAGCGCGGGCCGTCCGTGGCGTTCAGTAAGAGCAGGTCATAAAACCTGAGACTTGTTGCCTCGGCTGCGCTTCAGCCGCGTTCGGGAGGCCCGCGGAGCGCTTCTTTGGCGAGCAGCAGCGCCAGCACATGCACCGCGTGCGAGAGCTCGGCGCGCAACGTCGGATCGTCGAACCGCCGCAGCGAAACGGTCACGTCCTCGGAGGGTTCGAGCGCTTGTTCGGCTACGCGCTCGGCGCCGCGAGCCAGGTAGACGTGAGCGAGCGTGCGCTGACGCGTAGTGTCGGGATGAATGCTCGTGAGCAGAGTCCAATCGCTCGCGGCATAGCCCGTCTCTTCGCGCAGTTCACGTTTGGCGGCTTGCAGCGGCTCTTCTCCCGGATCCAGACGGCCCGCGGGAAACTCCAAAGTCTCGCGTCCGACGCCGTGTCGATATTGCTGAACCATGACTGCTTGGCCTTGCGTGTCCAGACAGACGACGCAAACCCAGTCGCGGCTCTCGATCACCGGGTAGTCGTCCAAGACGACGCCGCTGGGAAGCTGGAGCGAATCGACGCGCAGAGCGAAGAACGGGAGCCGAAATTCGTAGCGCTGCTTGAGTACTCGCCAGTCGGTCATTGGCGAAGCTTGCCCAGGCACGCGCTCCAGGCGCAAGTGTTAACCCAAACACAACCCTCACACAACGCCGCGCCGAGAAGACGTCGACGTGATTTCGTCACGAATGATCGCGCCGGGGTGAATCGCATTGGTCGCCGGTCTAGAGGTTTGACGACCCGCTCCAAATAGCGCTCGGGGCCGGCTGTATCTTTCTGGAACCAGGCGAGACCGCGCTGCTCCGACAGTAGGCAAGACTTGGTGGAACAGCGAGAGCCGGTCCGTCCTGAAAAAGACGCAATTTTCTTCGCCTGCGCCACCTGGGGCAGCCTGCTATAAGAACGCATCGCGTGCCATCGAGCAGGAGTTATCCCTTGAAGACCAGGCTTCGTTTTGTTTTTGCAACCGGGTTGTTTGCTGCGTTGGGGTGCGGCGGCAAGTCCGTCGATGAAAGCCTACTCCAAGCCGAGGACGGTGGTCACGTGCTGGCGGACGGGGGTGTCCACATCCACCCGTCCGCGAGCGACGGCGGGGTCCCGGCCGATACGCACTTCGCTGGCGACGGTTCGGTCACGGCTCCCACCAGTCACGACGACGTCGATGACGAGATCGTCGACGACGACATCGGTCCCCCGCCCCCTGCCACCCAGCCCGCTGTCACGCCGACTACGCCGGGCAGTGCGCCGACTGGCACGACGGACCCAACGTCGACTTCGCCGACCGACACGACTGTTCACCCGGTACCGCCAACGTCGACAGACCCGCACAATCAACCGCCTCCGCCTCCGACGCAGCCGCCAACGACTCCTGTCACGCCGACGGGCGTACCCACCGGTGGCCCGACGAGCATGCCGCCCACGGGTCCGACTGTAACCGTGGATCCGCCCAGTAACCCACCGCCCACCGGCACGCCGACGGGCACCACGACCCAGCCGCCGCCCACGGGTACACCCACCGGCACCACGACCCAGCCGCCGCCCACGGGTACGCCGACGGGCACGACGACTCAACCGCCGCCCACGGGTACGCCGACCGGCACCACGACCCAGCCGCCTCCCACGGGTACGCCAACGGGCACGACGACTGAGCCGCCTCCCACGGGTACGCCCACCGGCACCACGACTCAGCCGCCCCCGACCGGTACGACCACGAGTCAACCGCCGCCCGACGGTCCCCCATCCGATTGCGATGAGTATCAGCACAACCTCTCCTCGAGCGACTGCTCGTTGGGCCTCGATTGCAAGGACGGCGACAACTACACGTACTGCTACCTCACCGATAGCAAGAAGGGGCTGTGGTCGTGCAACTGCCAGTTGAGCGACTACGACAAGGGCTCGTACACCTACCGCAGTGCCAACTTGAGCAACGTCGGTTCGAATGACCCTTGCGAGTTTACGAGCAACTTGTGCAGCACGGGTAACACGATCATCTTCGACGGCCCCGAGAGCTGCGACGTCACCGAATCAATCGGCACAGGATCGTGCAGCAATACCAACACCTGCACCCAAAGCGAGGAGTTCACCGGCGGGTTGACGGCCGAAATGTCGCACTCCCTCGAAGTGGATTGCTACCAATCCGATGACTTGTGGAACTGCTACTGCAGCGGGGACAAGAGCGGCAGTTTCGACGCAACGACGAGCCTCGACCGACGCCACTTGTGCGCCGCGGGCAACGACGTCTGCGAAACGGATCTGACACCGGATCCAAACGAGCCGTCGGCGTGTGTGAACACCAACTCCTACGCGAGCCACGACGGCAAATCGTGCAACGCACAGATCGATTGCGGCCAAACTCGCGAGTTGACCGACCTCGACATAACCGTCTATTCGACCCTCTACTCGTCGTGCAGACGCAATGCGGACACCAACGGGTGGGACTGCAGCTGCAACAACTCGGCAGGCGATAGCGCGGACTTCGACTTCACCACGAGCGCCAGTGGCGGCTCTGCTTGCTACGATGCGGCAAACTACTGCCACGATCAGAACCTCGTGCCGTTGGTCTCCGGAAACTCCGGAGGAGGGGTCCCCATTCCTCTGGCCGAGTAGTTCCAACGACCCAGGGTTACCGCGGGTAGGCCGTCAGCTTCCTTGGCGGCCCGCCGACCCCTGGACTTCGTCCCAACGGGCCGTTGTTGCGAGAGCGGGCAAAATGTCGCAAAACACGAGACCGTGCGTTTCCGGCTCGTCCCCACCCCAAAGCGGCACCGCGTCGTTCAGGCGCTGTTGGCGGTTGGGCTGAGTTCGAGCCTCGCGGACGCCGACAGTCTGCCGGCGCGCTACACCGAGCGCCCATTTTCGGTGATGTCCCTGAGCATCGGCGCGCCGAACAACGGCTGGCAAGTCCGGGCCAAGCGTTTGCGCTCGACGTCGTCGCTGAAGATCAAGAGCAACAGCGCCGGACGCAGTTATGGGCACCCAGCGCTGGTATTGATGCTGCAGCGCAGCGCCAAGGACGTGGCAAGTGCATCGCCCGCGTCAATCATGTTGGTCGGCGATCTCTCTGCCGAAGACGGCGGACAGATCAGCGGTCATCGTTCGCACCAAAGCGGACGGGACGCGGACGTGGGCTTCTATTTGCGGGACGCCAAGGGACGTCAAGTCGTGCTCGACCACTTCGTACAGATCGATCGTGACGGCAAAGTGCTCGGCGAGAAGAACCTGTACTTCGACGACATGCGCAACTGGTTGCTCGTGCGCAGTTGGTTGCGCGACAAGCGCGCCGGCATTTCGCACGTGTTCGTCGCAAGCCACGTGCGCGCGCGAATTCTGGAGTTTGCGCGCGCGAACAAAGCGCGCAGCCGTCATTACGACGCGGCAGCTGCTCTGTTGCATCAGCCGTCGAACGCGGCTGCCCATGATGACCACTTCCACGTGCGCATCGAGTGCCCCGAAGAACAATCGGACATCTGCGTCAAGGAAGCAGTCTCCGATTGACGCGTCGCTGAAGCGAAGCGTTATTCTGCAGCAGCCAGCGCAACCGCGCGAAAGATATCCCACGGCACTTCGATCGGCGTCCCGTGGCGAACGCCAGGGAAGAACACGCTGCCCGATATGTCGGTCCAACTCTTTGGATCCGTGAGCGCGCTGGATTCGTCGGCGCGCAGCGCGCCGTAGGCGCCCTCGTCATACTTGTCGAAATAGACGAACAACTGTCCGTCGCGCTCGAGCAACGATGGCCCTTCGGCACCGTAGTTCCCGGTCAACGGCGCCGACGGGGCATCACTCCACGCGCCGTTGCCGAACAACGCACTCGAAGCCAATGCGCGCAGATTCTTCTGCCCGTCAGCTTCGTCCTTGAGCACCATCAAGTACTGGTCACCCTGCCGCCGAATCGTAGCATCGATGAAGTTGCGGCCGGACTGCGTGTACAAGACGGCAGGTGTGCCGAAGTCGACGAAGTCTTTCGTCAGCAGGTAGTAGATGCTGTGCGGCTGACCATTCAGCGGCGAGGACCAGTACACCATGAACTGCGACGTCGCCTCGTCGTAGATCGTTTCGGGAGCCCACGCGTGTTCGATCTGCAAGTCCACAGGGATGTAAACCTGATCATTCCAGTGCACCAAATCCGTGGACCACGCGTGGCCAAAGCCGCGGTCTTGAACGCAGTTGGACTCTGCCCAAGGCACACAGGACGTGGTGAACACCAAATGATAATTGCCGTCGGGGGCGCGCATCACATGCGGATCGCGAAATGATCCACCACCGACCATGGGTGGCATGAACACCTTGCTCTCGCCGATCGCTCCCCAATACAAACCGTCGTGACTGTACGCCAAACGCAGTCCATCGCCGCGACCTTGGCCGACCTCGACGAAGTACGCGAACAAGTAATAGGACGCATTGGGCCGCCCTTGCCGGTACAGGTTTACGATCTCATCGGCAGACAAGACACGACTGGCGATGCCCAACTCATCCACCGAGCCGTTGATGGCGTCGGCACCTTGGCCGTCCCAGGTGCCACGCCCAACCGAGAGCTCACCTTTGGCGGCGAAAGGCGCCGCAGCGCAACTCGCGCGTCCGAGTAGCATGCCGTCGACGTACAATCGCTGCTCGCCAGTGGCGGCTTCACGTGTTGCGGCCAAGTGATACCACTCGCCGACCTTGGGCTGCAGCGAACCACTCGTGACGCAAGGGCTGGCACCCGTGTCGTCTTGGGAGAACGTCGCGAAGGACCAGCGATCATCCGAGCGCTTCTGCAGGTAGAACGCGCTGACGTTCTCGCCGGCTTGGGAAACCACGGTATCGAACGAGTGCACGAGGGATAGTTGCACCCAAACGGAGAGCGAAAAATCGCCGGAAGGATCGAACCGCAACCCTTCGCTATCAATCGTCGAGCCAGCACCCTGCAGAGTCGGCGCCGTTCCCATCACACCTGGCCCCAATGCGTCGGGCGAGGAGAGCGAAAGCGTCACGTCGCTAGCAACGGCATCCAGCGCTTGGCCGTCCTCCACGTGGTCGAAGTCCCAGTAGTGATCGAAGAGCGACGCCGGTTCGAATGCG
>DATAHU010000004.1:0-3929 GCA_036263015.1 Polyangiaceae bacterium
CGCGCTCGAACTTGCACGACCGAATGGCGCGGTGGCGGTACCGTCGTCAGCACGAAGGCTTGCTCGCCAAGTGAATAGCGTTCGCAGCGCAGTGACCAATCGACGTTGCTGCGGATCCAGCACTTGAGCATGTCAATGAAACGTAGAGTCGCGACGCTGCTCGTTCGACGGCCGAGGGCCTGGCGCTCGAGGCTGAGAAAGCGATCCATTTCTCCATTGTGCATCTCGCTCGCGACTGCAATCGCGCTCCCACGATCGTGTCCACATTCGGACTGAAGAAGCAGCACCAGATTGTGCGGGTCGCCGTGGCGAAACTCTTTCTCGACCGAGAAGATGTCGTTGGCCCACGCGATGAGGTTGGAACTCACGTCCATCAACTCGTCCAGCAGCGGGTCCTCGAACAAGTAAGGATCATGCACTTTGTGGGTCAGCTCGAAGAGCGAGTACTCTGTGCGCATGCCGACTGTCTTGCGCCGCATGACGATGTACTCATCGAGTGTTGGCGGTGTGTCGTGGACGCGATTGCTGACCTCCCAGTGCAGTGCCTGGAACCAAGTCCGCACCGCGCTCGAGAAACGGCGCAGGCAATCGGGCGAGCTGCGTTCGAGGATGCGTGTGTGCAGCGCCGTCAGCGGTGCGCATTCCAGCGAGCTACTTTTGCCCGACTCGAGCGCCACGGCGTAGCTCTCATACCGCGCCGACAAGTCGAGCAGATCGACGTCCCGCATGTCCAGGTGATCGTCTGCCCGATCGTCCGCTAGAAAAGCCCAGGTGGTCCACTGCAGCACGACTTCCAAGTCGATCGGATCTGCGTCGGGATAGGCACGACTCACGAAGTCGACGACTCGGCTGCGTTCCAAACGCGTTCGGACTCCGTCACCCAACAGTCCGTGGTGCGACAACCACGCATGCAGAGGCGGGCCAGCGGAGTAGGCGTGAGGGTTCTGAGCCGGCGGTAGGGGACAGTAGAGAGATGTCGGAGCTGCAGGTTCGTTGAGCATTGGGTCTGATCGACGTGCGTGGCGTGGTTAGGAGTGCTGTGCTCCAGAACGACCCAGTTCAACTTCGACTTGACCCACTCTGAGTCAGAATTTCTGAAATAGAGGAGCTCTCAATCCCGGTTTCAAGAAAACCTGGTGCGCCGGCCGAGGGGGATGGGCGTGAATTTTGCGGCGCCAAAGGCGCTAGAGGATAGAGCTTTGGTGCCGTAATGAATGGAGCCCGCCGTGTTGCAAGAAGTCGCCAAGTGGAAGTTCAAGTCGCAAGCGAGCGCGCTGTGGATCATTCCGCCAGCGCACTTGAATGCGGCAGACTCCATTGTTGCGGCCCAGCACTTCGGAGACCTGTTTGCCAGGAGCGGCGCGTCGGTGCTGATTATCGACATCCGCGGCCTCTGCGCCTATGACGCCGAATCCCGGCGCGTCTGGCAGGAAGAGCTTCGCAGCCACCACGACGAATTGCGGGGCATGGTCTTCATTGCCCGCAACCCCGTATTTCGGATGGTGGGGAGCGCGGTAGGGCTCTATACCGGCGTGCCCACGACCGTCGCGGGTGATGAGCTGAGTGCCACCAACGTTGCAGCGCGCTATGCTGCGCACCGCGCGGCGAGCTAGCTGCTTCACCACTGCCGGTGCTCGGTTCGCGTGCTGGGGAAGCGGGCGCTCAACTCAAACGGGGTACTATTTCACGCGCAGGGCGCCCCAGCAAATACCCCTGGAGCAAGTCACATCCGAGCTCCAGGACGGCGTCGCGCTCTTCGACAGTTTCGATACCCTCTGCCAAAACTTGCATCCCCATGTCGTGGCACAAACCCGACATCACGCGCATCAGCCGTCGTTTGACGGGATTCTTGTGGATGTCACGGACTAACGCCATGTCGAACTTCACGAACTCGGGCTCCAAGGTAGCGAAGCTGTTCAGCCCGGCGTAGCCCGCACCGAGGTCGTCGATGGCAATGCGGTATCCCACGTCGCGAAGCCGAGCGAGTCGGTCTCGAACGTCGACGACCCGATCCAAGGTGGTTCGCTCCGTCACTTCGAGCACGATGTGTTTTGCGCAGCGATACACGAGCGACTTCGGATCGAGCAGTCCCAGATCGTTCAGATCCATCGGGTGCAAGTTCAGGAATAGGTTCCACTCGTGGTTACCTGCTGCGAAGATCCCACAGGTCCGATCTCGCATCGTGCGAAAGAGCTTCGGTAGCTGATTCAGGCGTTCTGCTGCGTCGAGCACTGCGCCAGGATTGGGGAGCGACGCCTCATCCGTTCGCAGTAGTGCTTCGTACCCAAACAATGCGCCATCGGCCGAAACGATCGGCTGAAACGCGGGCCACAGCGACGTCATCGCACTCTCGAAGACTGCTGCCAGTCCGATCTTGTCCGATTGCACGCCCTTGCTGCCATCGAGTTCTCTCAGCGCTTCTTCTTTTGCGCGCGACAATTGACGCAGCTGAATCGCCCTGGAGGTGATCTCGATCAGTCGCTGCGGATCTACCGGTTTGGTGAGGTAGCGGTACACGCCGTGCTCGATCGCTTCGATCGCAGACTCGACGCTCGGCCCACCCGTGGTCATGATGACGGGGACACTCGGATCGATACCTCGGATCGCGCGGACGAGCTCGAGTCCGGTCATCTTCGGCATGGACACGTCGCTGATGATCACGTCGAAGTGGCGCTCGCGAAGGACCTGAAGGGCTTCCAATCCGTCGTGGCAGCCTACCGAATCGATCCCCGCCTTGGTGAGAAACCGCCGCGTTACATCGACCAGTGCGCATTCGTCGTCCACGACCAGCGCGATGGGCCTTTGTGCAGGGTCCAGCGTGTCGCCCGACGTCGGCCTGTCTCCGGTGAGGTGTTCACCTGATACCTCACTAATCGGGCCAACGATCGGTGCTTCCTTGCGCCAAGGCATTCCCCCTCCTCGTTTCCAGCGGATGGAGTTGCGGCCATCTTGGTTTCGAACTTAAGGCGCGCGCCAGCGACCGTGCCGGAATGGCACGAATTAGCACGTAACCCTCACTTCGTTCGGCACGTGTCAGACACGCCAAGTTGCCCAGAACTGCCCGAACATTTACCGCGCGCTCGCGTTCAGATTCGCTTGCGTGGTCGTTGGTGTATTCGTACGTGCCGAACACCTCGTAGGCGTCGTCCCACTGTAGGCGCAAATGCTCCGTGGCCTCCCAATGGATACCGACTGTGGCCCACGCAAACGATATCGGATGCTCTTGATCCGGTGAAGTGATGCGCGCGCCCTCGAGGCGTGCAACGAGCGCTGCGCAGTTCAAGAGGCGGCATTTGTCTACCGCCCGCGCCGTACTTCCCCGTTGGCGTGTAACCGACGGTCAGGTACCCGAGCCATGCACGCAGGTGTCCGCCTACTGCGTCCGGTTTCGTTGTTTGCGTAGCTGAGCTGACGCCCGTCTTGATGAAAGCCGCCTTTCGCCAGTCGGGTCAATGACTGCAAGCTGACTTCATCTGTCGGATTGAGACGTCGTTGCCGAGCCGGTGCTACACCCCGTCACTGTTACCCAACCCTCGTCCGCCATTGCGCGCAAGAAGCGGTCGGCATTGACCACTTGTTCCGGAAACCAAACACCAGCAGGAATCGTGGAGGGACCGACCAACTCGCGAACGAACTGTGTTGCTGACGCCGCAGTCACGTCAGCTTGACCTTTACCGATCAACGCCATGTACGTTGTGCACTCGCCGCTCGTTATTGAAACTTTCAGCGAATAGTGATCGCGAGCAATACCTGGTCGCATAAGCCGCGAGGCGGTGGAGCGAAGGATTGAGACGAGGCCTTTGCGTTTCTTGGCCAACCGCAGCCAATCCGATCGCCCATGGCGAACGAGCCACGCGACCGCATTTGCCAACGCTGGCGGATCTAGAGCGAGGTACCCCTGGGCCGTATGACATCGAAGCGTCTGCGGA
>DATAHU010000005.1:0-147315 GCA_036263015.1 Polyangiaceae bacterium
CTGATGCGCGTGATCGGCGCCGCGCGCTCGATTCGCAGTGAGTACACCGTGCACCCGGGGCGTGCAGTGCCGCTCGAGCTGCGCAGCAACAACGCCGACACGCGGGCGCTGCTCGCGGCCGAGCAGGTTGCGATCGTGACGCTGGTGAAGACCGAGGGCGCGCCGGTGATTGCCGCCACGGGTAGCGAGCGTCCCAAGGGCTTCGTGCTCAACGTGGCCGACGACGTCGAAGTGCTCGTGGGGTTGAAGGGCATCGTCGAACCGGAGAAGGAGCGCGCTCGCATCACGCGCGCTTTGGCCAAAGTCGACAAGGACATGGCAGGGCTCGAGAAGCGCCTCGCCAGTCCGGCATTTGCCGACAAAGCGCCGCCCGAGGTCGTCGCCGAGGTGCAGTCGCAGTTGGCCGCGTTGAAAGAACAGCGCGAACGCTTGGGCGTTGCGTTCACCTTGCTCGATGAGTTCTGAGTCCGCGCCTACCCCTTGGTTTTCGAGACCCGCGGCGGTCGATATGCAGGCTCGGACGCTCGGTGTCGGCGAGCGGGAGCGCCCTCCGGCAGGAGCCGTTCCCGGGGCGCAAGCGCGGGCAGCTATGACCGCATGGCTGGCTACTTGACCCGCGTGCCCAAAGGGATCTTCATCTATGCGAGCCATGAAGCCGCCAATCGCGACTGGGACGAGTGGCAGAGGCAGGGCACGCTCGTCAACTCGCGAGTAAAGGATGGCTGAGTTCACGCGACCCGCAAACCTGGGATGACCTGCGGTTGCTCGCACGCTTCTGTTTTGCTGCGCGCGTTGGGACGAGACCCGGGTTGAAGGACCCTCGCCCGATCAATGGAAATCGTGGGAGTTCGGCGACGGTATGCACGGCGTACACAATGTGGGGATCGCCCGGTCGTCGCTCTCATCCGCGCGAGTGCTCCAAAATGAGCGTGGGTGATCCTGTGCGAACGATAGTGCCGCGCTGTGATGCACGCGCTCTCGCTGTGCAACACTCGGACCTCACGAGCCATCCGTCGCCGACGCAATCAGCCGGGTGATCCCCAGACGCACCTTGAGTCGCGCCGTTTCGGGCCGTTTGAATCAGCGTGACGCTGAGACGAAGGGTAACGAGTAGGTGGATTGGGGTAATGGGGTTACTAGGGGCGACTGCGTGCGCCACGGATGCGCCCCTCGAGCCGCTTTCCCAGCCGCGCGCGCAAACCCCTGCGCCCGCGCCGCAAAGCGAGATCTCGCAATCCGCGCCTGGCAACGCTGACCTCAACGCCGCGCAACGGGAGCCCAGCTCGCCATCGATACCTGAGCCGGCCAAGCCTGATTTGGTGATGGATCCAAGCGCCGAGCGACGTGTCGAGCCCGCGACTGCCGCAGCTCTGGAACGCTCACTCGAGCAGCGCCTCAGCCACTCGATGGACGGCTTGGATAAACGCCAAGCGCCGGGCGGCGGAGAGCTCGTGGATACGCGCGGTCGCTTTCAGCACGTGGTCGTGCAAGTGCGCGACGCCAACGGACAAATGCACACCGAGTGCGTCGAAACGCACGAGCAGCTGCACCGCGCATTGACGAAAGGGGCGGGCCAGTGATGCCGAGCGCTGCCTCTTCTTCGCTGCGGGCTTTGACGAAACGCACGGCTCAGTTCGCTTCGGCCGCCCTCGTATCTGCAATCGGGCTCGCGGCGCACGCGACCACCGTGCAAGTCGTGAACATCGACCCGCCGGGCACGGGCTTCAACGATCCGACGCCGGCCGCGCCGGTCGCCAACAATGCGGGCCAAACCGTCGGCGAGCAAAAACTGATCGTCGTGCAATGGGCGGCGCAGAAGCTCGGACAGCTGCTCTACAGCCCGGTGCCGATCGTGATCGAGGTCGCGCACGACAATACCTTGTTCTGTGACGCCAACGCCGCGACCCTGGCATCCGCTGGTCCGGCTTGGCTCGTACGCAAACCCGCGCTGGTCGCCGATCACCCGCAACAGTACACGTGGTACCCGGTTGCGCTTGGCGCGCGTTTGACGGGCACGACGCTCGCGACGCAAGACATTTCCGCGGTCGTCAATCCCGATCTCGGCGCCTCCGACTGCATGTCTGGGTTCGAGTGGTACTACGGCTTGGACAACGATCCGCCTTCGGGTGCCGCGCCCTTCGTCGACACGGTTCTGCACGAGCTGACTCACGGTGTCGGGTTCACGGCGCTGACTGATTCGGATGGCCTCGTATCCGCCTCTGATCCCAGCTCGATCAGCCCCTATTTTGCTTACGCGTACGACTCCCAAAGCGGCAAGTACTGGTGGGAGTTGACGGCTCAGGAGCGTGCTGCGTCGGCCGTCAATGGACAACTGTTCTGGACGGGGCCGCGCACGAAGGCGGCCGCTCTGACGCTGCTCAGCGGCGGCATCAATCAGAACGGTGACGTCGCGATGTACGCGCCCAACTCGTTTGCGGACGGCAGCTCGCTCTCGCACTTCGATGCCAGTGCTTCTCCCAATCTGTTGATGGAGCCGTTCGCCAACACCGATCTCGACGTTCTGACGGACGACATCGATCTGGGCCTCGAGTTCTTGGGCGATCTCGGCTGGCGCGACGCGGGCTGTGGCAACGGCATTCTCGAAGGCACCGAAGAGTGTGATCTTGGCGCCGCCAACGACGCGAACGCCAATCAACCCGACGAGTGCACGACGGATTGCACTTGGTTCGTGGTGGATGCGTGTCCCAACGATCCGAACAAGACGACCGCCGGGCAGTGCGGCTGTGGCCACGCCGAGACCGACACCGACGGCGACTTGATCGCCGATTGCGTCGATGCTTGTCCGAACGACGTGCACAAGACCGCGGCCGGGATTTGCGGCTGTGGCATTGCGGACACCGACACCGACGCAGACAACACCGCCGATTGCAACGACGCCTGTCCGCTCGATGCGAACAAGCAAGCCGTGGGCCTGTGTGGTTGCGGCGTGAGCGACAAGAACACGGACAACGACGGTCAGCCCGATTGCCACGACGCGTGTCCAAGCGACCCGAACAAGACCGCCGCCGGTGCGTGCGGGTGCGGGGTTAGCGAAACCGACAGCGACAGTGACAACACGCCCGATTGTGTGGACGATTGTGCCGACGATCCAAACAAGGTCAAACCCGGTGCGTGCGGCTGTGCAGTGCCGGACGTCGATGGCGACAAGGACGGTACGCTCGACTGCGACGATGGTTGCCCCGATGACGCGGCAAAAACGGCGCGCGGAGTGTGCGGCTGTGGTCAACCCGAGACCGACTCGGACAAAGACGGCGCGCTCGACTGCACCGACGAATGCCCTGATGACGCTTCGAAGGTAAACGCTGGCAAGTGTGGCTGTGGCGTCTCGGACAGCGATCGCGACACCGACGGCGTACCGGACTGTTTGGATCTGTGTCCGAGCAATGCGGCAAAGTCCGATCCGGGTTACTGCGGCTGCGGCAGTAACGACGCCGACACTGACGGCGACGACATGCCCGACTGCGATGACGGCTGCGCGCTCGACCCCGAGAAGATTGGCCCCGGCGCTTGCGGCTGCGGCAAGGTCGACGTCGACACCGATGGTGACGGCGCCGCCGACTGCGTCGACGATTGCCCAGATGACGCTGCCAAGCGTTCACCCGGCGTCTGCGGTTGCGGCACCCAAGACGTGGACGCGGATGGGGACGGCGAAGTCGACTGCAGCGACGATTGTCCCGATGATCCGAACAAGAGTGCGCCGGGCGCGTGCGGCTGCGGCGTGCCCGACGTCGATGACGACAACGACGGCACCTTCGACTGTAAGGACCGTTGTCCCGATGATCCGAAGAAGGCGGGCCCCGGCACTTGTGGCTGCGGCAAGAGCGACCAGGATTCGGACAAAGATGGCGTTGCCGATTGCGGGGACGAGTGCCCGAGCGATCCCAACAAGACCGCGGTGGGTGAATGCGGCTGCGGTGTGTCCGACAAGGACAGCGATCGAGACCACGTGCCCGATTGCGACGACGAGTGTCCCAAGGAGCCGGGCATAGACTCGAACGGATGTTCATCCGGCGCAGTTGGCGCGGCAGATCTCGGGGACGCGGGTCTCGATGCTGGCGCGGGTACGCTGCCGCATTCGGCAAGGAGTTTGCTCGATCGTTTGCGCGATGGCGGCACCGTGAGCGACGCCGAGATCGAAGCTTGGTTGGCCGACGGCGGTGATCCCCGCAACTTACCGCCGGAAATAGTGAACAAGTGGGTCAAGCAGTGGGCCGCCGACGGTGGTGCGGTCGTCAAGGTTACGCCCAAGCTGCCCGACGCGTGTCAGTGCCGCGCGGTTGGAGCTCCCAATCACGCGGGCACGTTCGCGTGGACAGCCTTGGCGCTCACGGGTCTCGGGATCGTGCAGCGCCGGCGCACGTCGAAACTCAATCGCCCATCAACCAAATGAAGCCCGCGACGCTGGCGCCGATCACGAGTAACGCGACGAGCGCTACGAGTCCGTCGACCAGCGTCCAACCCGATCGGCGCCGTGGCGACGACTGAGCGTGCACGGGTGCGGCCTCTGCCGGCTCTGGGTTAGCGCGCCCTGCGGGCACTGCTTGGGCCGAGCTCGCTTCATCCGGCGCATGCGAAAACGGCTCTTCGATGTCGACTTGGACGATCTCGTCGGGTGCCGAATCGATTTGCGCCAGCGTCTCTTGAATCGGATCGACGAGACTGAGCGACGTTTGCCCGGCGCTGAGTTTCTCGCCAGGTTGCCACGCGCGCTCGCGGTCGAGGGGTGCGCCAGCGAGCACCGTGCCGTTCTTGGAGCCCAAGTCGCGCACCAAGATCTCAGCGCCGACGCGGCGGATCTGGATGTGACGGCGCGACAGATCTTCGTCGGCCAAGACCAGATCCGAGTCGGCGCTGCGCCCCAGGGTGTAAACCCGTTGGAACTCGCTGAGCGTGAGCGTGGCGCCTTTGTCGGGGCCTTCGCTCACTTGCACGAGCGGGGCGCAAGGGCTGCCGTCCGCGTCGAGAGCACCCGCGACCAAGCGCAGCGCGAGCTCGCGCGTCTCCGACTGCCCCGTCGGGGTCACCATCGGCTCGATCCCGATTTGGAGCCAAACGCGACCCACGCGCACGCGATCGCCGTGCTTGACCACACGCGGCGCCCCCTGCGAGAGGCGCACCGGGCCCACGAACGTGCCGTTGGTCGAGCCCTCGTCGAGCACGATGTAGTCCGCGCCGCGCTGGCGAATCGTCGCGTGGCGCGAGCTGACGCTGGTATCCGGCAGGCGCACGTCGCTCCCGGCGCCGCGTCCGATCACGATTCGGGGCGTATCGAACACGAGCCGCGGGGGATCGTCTTGTTCGGATCTGACCTGAATCGACAGCGGCATGCGCGGGCAATAGAGCGCATTTCAAACAGCCCGTGCCCGAAAAAGCGCGCGCCTCGCGAAAACTTGGCCCGTTCAATGCCACCAGCCTACAGCGCCCAGTGTGAAGCCCGAAGATCCCAGCGAGTGGGTGCAAGCGGGCGATGGTCGTTGCCCTTTCCCAAAGCACAGCGGGCCTCGGCTATCGAGTCGACAGGGAGCAGCCAATGCAATCTGAGCAAGAGGACCGCCGAGCAACACACGTACGACGCGTCGAGCTGGAAACGCTGGTCGAGATCTGCGGCCGCGACAAGAACGTCCCACCGTTCGAGGCCGAGTCCGTCGAGATCAGCGGGCGCGGCATGCAAGTGCGCACGCGCTTCTTGCCCGAAGTCGGCGCGCCGTTGGTGCTGCGTTTCGAACACGACGGCACGGAGGTGCTGGTCGAGGGTGAAGTCGCGTGGCGCAAAGGCGACGACAAGGGTGGCCAGTTCGGCATTCGTTTCACGGCGCTGGACAGCAAGAGCGTAGCCGCGCTGAAGGCCTTGTGTTCACGTGCGCCGGAAAAGAAGGAAGACGCTCCGCAGCCTGGGGACAAGGCCGCACCGGCCGCGTTGACCGAGCGCGGCGCGCCGGTGAAGTTGCACATCCAAGGTTTGGGCGCGCCGATGAAGGCGCGCGTGTTCCGGGGTTCCGAGCGGCGCTTGGAAGTCGGTTCACAGCTCGAGTTCTTGAAGGTGGGTCGCAACCTCGAACTCGAAGACGTCTCCGCCGGTGCTCGCAGATCTGCGTTGATCGACGGCGTCAGCGTCGCGATCGATGCGCAGAGCCAGATCCCGCAATTGGTGGTCTCGTTGCGCTACGAAGGCCTGAGTGACGACACGCCGGGCCCGACGGTGATGGGGCCGAAGAAGCGCGCCGCGGCGGCCGAAACCAACGACGACGAAGATTACGAGAGCGACGACGAGGCCGAAGACGAAGAGTTCACCGAGGACATCTTCAAAGGCAAAGTCGGGGCATGGGCTGCCAGCGCTGGCCGCGCGATGAAGAGCGGCAGCGTGCAAATGGCGTCTTGGACGAGCAACGCAGCCGGTGGTTTTGGCGATCTGGTGCGCTCTGTCTCTCAAAAGGTTGGGTCTAGGGAGGCGCGGCCCAGTGCGTCGCGTCGCACGAGTCGTCCCCCTGTGCAGCAAGGCCCTGTGCGCAGTCAATCGCGCAGAAGCGAACCGTTGCGTCCGCAGAAGCAGAAGCTCGAAGAGCCAAAGCGCGGCCGTAACCTGAAGTCGCTAGCGTACGCTGGCGCACTCGGGATCTGCATCTACGGCACTTACAGTTGGCTCGGGCGCGCCGCGCACGAGTCGGATCACATCGCTCCGAGCGCGGAGCTCGACCGTTTGAACGCGGACGCCGAATACGATACGCGCGTGCCCGCGGCGCGCGCACCCCGTGGCGCCGTTGGGTTACCGCCTGGAGCAGACTCCATGGGTGGCGTCGGCCAAGCTGGCGCAATGCCCGCACCGCCTGGCGCGCCGCAAGCCGCGCCGCCCGGCGCGCTGCCGCAAGCCAATGGTTTGCCCGAAGCCCCGCTGCCGCCCGGCCGCTTCCCGAAGGGCGCAGCGCTCGATACGACTGCCCAGTTGCAAGCCAACAACCGCGGCATCGTGGCGCAGGTGCCGTTGTTCGGCGCCACCGAGATGGCGACCAGCGAAGCCGCACCCGTAAACCCGCCGCCGCGCAACGACGTGGTCGACGAGTACTCGCTCGCCAAGGATCAGTTCTTCCCGGGTGAACGCGCGGCCCAGCGCGCTCCTGTGCGCAACGACGAAGTGCCGCCCGCGCGCGCCCAAGCGGCGATGGACGACGAACCCCAACGTGGCAATGCCGAGGAAACGACAGGCAGCGACTCGTTCCAAGTCGGTCGCATGAACTTGCCCGTCGTGTACCGCTTGCGCCTCGACGGCGCAGGCACGACGCTGCAAGGCTCGAAACAGGGCACGGGCTTCACGGTGTTGGTCCCAGGCCGCAAAGTGATGGAAAGCGGGGCGGTGATCGAGGGTCGCGATGACCGTATCACCGACGTCCGCGTGCAGAACACGCCGGCAGGGGGCAAGGTCACGTTCCACTTCCGCAAAGAAATCTCGGGGTACAAAGCGCGTTTGCGCAAAGACTACGTCGAGTTCTTCATCAACTCGCCAGACAAGAAGAAGTGAGCCCGCGCTGGCGCGGGCAACGCTGGCCGCGACTCTGACTGGCCAACGTCGCCGCGAGCTGGCAGAGTCTCGGGATGCCCAAGTTCGTGGAGTCCAGTTTCAGGGAGCCCGGAGCGGCAGAGAACGGCCTGGGCGTCCAGCACTGGGAACCACTGATTCGGCACTTCGCCGCGCTGCTCGTGCACATCGGCAAGGAGTTCGGCGAACGTCCGCTGGTGCTCCCCAATGGGGACTTCTTCCCCGACCGTTTCGAGCGTTCACACGCGGGCGTAACGAGGCTCTTGTCGCGCATGCAAGAGCATGCCGGGATGGGCGACATCCCAATCGAGATCGCGCTCACCGACGCAGCGATGGAGAGCGCGGAGAGCTGTTCGAGCGGCGGCTGTGCGCCAAAGTCGATGAGCGAACAGCCCGCTGGCGGTCCGCGTTTGCAATTGGCGGATGAGACTTGGACGCTGCGCTTGAACAGCGCGGAGCTCGGACATCCCGTCGGGCTCACGACGCTGCTCGTGCGGGCGCTGTCGCTCGTGTTCTTGGAAGAGACCTGGACGCCCGGCGTGCCTCCGCCAGAGCCGATCGAGATCAGCCAAGATCTCACTGGTGTACTGCTCGGCTTCGGGCCGCTGTTGCTCGAGGGGTCGCACATTTACTCGAAGGGGTGTGGCGGACCGCAGATCTCGCAGCTGACCGCGCTGAACCCGGCGGAACTCGCGCTCGCGACGGCATTGTTCGCCGAAATGCGCGGCCACTCGCTCAAGCCAGCGCTGAAGACCGCGAGCGCGACCCAACGTGAAGCGCTCGAAATCGCCGCTGACCTGGTGCGCGGCAACCGCCACGTCGCGCAGGCGTTGGCGCGCGCGCCAGAGACGGTGGTCAAGGGCCGCTTGGAGCTGAAAGCCGCCAAAACTGCGTTGTTCGGCTTTTTGAGCCGTAAACCAGCAGCGTCTACCGATGACGACTGGGAGCCCGCGCTGCTCGATGCGCCGCGCGCGCCGGTGCGTCCCAAGGCGTTGCCTGCTCGCACGCGTCCCGAGGACGACGAGTTGCGCGCGCTCGTCGAGAGCTCGCTTCAAGAGTTACGCCGCGAATCGTGAGCTTTGCCCAATGAAGACGACCGCCTCTATCAGCATCGATGTGCCGGACCTCGCCCGCGGTGTCGCGTTCTATTGTGACGCCTTCGGCTATACCAAGAAGTTCGAGCCCGTTCCCGGCGTGGCCGTGCTCGGCGGGCTCGACTTGGAACTCTGCTTGCTCGAGAAACCGGCGGGTTCGAAGCCAGCGCCCGACAGCGACGATCGCCGTCAATACGGACGGCATTGGACGCCCGTGCACTTGGACTTTCACGTCGACGACCTACCCGCGACGCTCGAACGAGTGCTCGCGCTGGGCGCCAAGCGCGAACAGCTGTTCGAAAATCACGAGCACGGTTCGATCGCGTTCTGCAGTGATCCGTTCGGTCACGGGTTTTGCTTGATCGAGCGCAAACACAAGGACTGAAGCCTGTGCGATACTGCGCGCATGAACGCAGGGAGCTGTTTGTGCGGTGCGCTTCGCTATGAGGTCGACGTCGGCGGGAGCGTGCTCACGCACTGCCACTGTCGGACGTGCCGTAAACATCACGGCGCGCCGTTCGCGTCGTTCGTCGCTGTCGGGCTGAACTCGTTTCGCTGGCTCTCTGGCGAAAATCAGTTGATAACCTTTGGCACTCCGCTTCGGCCGCGCTGCGCGTGCGAAGTGTGCGGCGCAGTTGCGCCGGTGCGCGTGGCTGACGAGTACTTGGTGCCGGCCGGTAACCTATCGGGGGAACTCGACGTGCGCGAAGGCCGGCACGTGTGCGTCGCAGCCAAGCCCGCTTGGCACCGCATCGGAGATCGGCTTCCGCAATTCGCAGGCGGCGTCGCTGACTGGGCGTGCGAGCCAGGTGCACCGCCAGCGCCCGCCGCTGACGGACCGATTCCCGGTTCCTGCTCGTGCGGCGACGTGACGTTCGACGTGACGGGCGAGCCAGCGCGTTGGATGCAGTGCCATTGCTCGCGCTGCCGGCGTGCCCGCAGCGCGGCGCACGGCAGCAATACCTTCTATCCCACGGCTCAATTCACTTGGCGCACGGGCAAAGACAAGCTCAGGAGTTTCACTCCGCCGGATGCAAAGCGCTTTGCCGCCACGTTCTGCGTGCGCTGTGGCGGCGGTGCGCCCGTCGAGCGCGAGAACGTGCCGTTCGTGTTAATCCCGGCCGCCTTGTTCGACACGGAGCTCCCCAAGCGCCCGGATGCGCACATCCACATGGCGAGCAAGTCGACTTGGTACACCTTCGTTGATGACCTGCCGCAATTCGCGGAGCTTCCGAGCTAGCAGTGAGTACGACACCCAACGACAAACCGGGCCCCGACATTGTAGGTTGGATCTCGCTCGCGGTCGCGCTTCCTGGCTTTTGTTTGGTTGCGCCGCTCGTTTTGGGTGTCACTATTTGGCGCGTGGTGCGGCTGACGAGGGAAGGCCGAGACGTTCCGTGGCCTACTTCGCTGGCCTTGTTCATCAGTGGTGGCGTCTCGCTCTTTTTGGTTTGGTACTTCTGGCGCGTGACCCAAGGGGCATATCCATGACTGCAGTCAAACAGCGTAAAGTGCCGCAGCCGAAGCAGAAGCGGCGACCGAAGGCCGTGAGCTCTGCGCCACCGCCGTCGGTTCAGCGCCACCCCCTGTTCGGCAAGATACCGCTTCTGCCCGAGACGTGGACGGATGCGACGGGCAAAGAACGCGTCAGTTACGCGTACGACTTGGACTATCAACCCGAGCTCCCAAAGGGCGCGGTGCGGGGTAACGTTCGCCGGCAGCACTTCTGCATTCAGTGCCACGTGCCGCGTTACTTCTACGTCGATCTGCAACGCGTCTGTGAACAGTGCAAGAGCGAGTTCGTGTTCTCGGGCAAAGAGCAGAAGTATTGGTACGAGACCTTACAGTTCCACTTCGACTCGGTCGCCAAGCATTGTCCGGATTGCCGCAAGAAGCGCCGCTCGGCGAAGATCGCGCAAGAGCACGTGGCAAAAGCAACGGCCGAGGCGCAAGCGACCCCAAAGGATCCGGCGAAGCAGTTGGCGCTGGCAGAGGCGGTCATTCGATTGCTCGAAGCGCGCAACGAGGGCTCGCTCGAAAAGGCCGTCGCGGCGTGTCGCAGGGCGCGACGCCTCGCGCGTGATAGTTCGCGCCCAGAGCCGTCCGCAGCCATGTTTTGGGAAGCCAAGGCCCAAGCCCTCGCGGGTCGCGTCGATGCCGCGACCAAGCTCTACGAGAGCTTTCTGGCCTCTGCTGCGACGGGCCGCGACGTTGCGCCGTTGAAGCGAGAAGCAAAGGCTTGGCTCACGAGCGCGCCGCGCGCTTGAGCGTCAAGGACGTTTGCGCGACGTAGAGCGCGGACGTCAGTGTGAGACAGGGGTTTACCGTAGCGAACCCCGGCAGGCCAGACACTGCTCAGGCCGGGTTAACTTGTTGGGCGTACGCGGTGTGACGGCTCACTACGTCTTCTGACGGATGCTCGCCACACCGCGGTTTTGATTGCGCGCTTTCAGCCCAACAGATCAACGACCATGGCGCGCTCGTCGACGAGCTCCTGGTTCGTTGCTGCGATCTTCGACTTGGCGAAGTCGTCCATGGTGTAGCTGGTGATCACTTCGTAGCTGCCGGGCGTCGTGGTCTTGACGGGCATGCCCGCCCAGACGTTGGGATCGAAGCCGTAGTTGCCGTTCGATTTCACGGCGCAGGAGTGGATCGCGCCCGGGGTGACCAGCGAGCGCACGTGATCGACGAGCGCGCTGGCGGCCGATGCGGCCGAAGACAAACCGCGCGCCGCGATGATCGCCGCGCCACGCTTGCCGACCGTCTCCAAGAACGGACCTTGCAGCCACGCGCTGTCGGTGACGACGGAAGTCGCGGGCTTGCCATCGATCTTGGCGTTGCCGAAGGCGGGGAACATCGTCGGGCTATGATTGCCGTAGATGAACAATTCGCTCACCTTCGTCAGATCGACGCCGGCTTTTCGTGCGAGCTGTGATTGAGCGCGGTTCTGATCGAGGCGCACCATCGCCGTGAAGCGATCGGAGCTCAAGCGCTTGGCCTTCGAGGCGGCGATCATACAGTTGGTGTTCGCCGGGTTACCGACGACCGCGACGCGCGCGTCATCAGCCGCGACTTTGTCGATGATCTGCCCCTGGGTCGTGAAGATCTTGCCGTTGTCCTTCAGGAGATCGGCGCGCTCCATACCCGGACCGCGCGGCTTGGCGCCGACCAGCAAGCTCCAGTTGGCGTCCTTGAAGCCGACGTTGGCGTCGTCGGTCAACACGTACCCCTTGAGCAGCGGGAACGCGCAATCGTCGAGTTCCATCGCCACGCCTTCGAGCGCCTTCATGGCCTTCTCGTTCGGGACTTCGAGGAGTTGGAGAATGACGGGCTGCTCAGCACCGAACATCGCACCCGACGCGATGCGGAACAAAAGCGAGTAACCGATCTGACCTGCCGCGCCTGTTACGGCGACGCGAATGGGGGTTTTCATAGCGCGCGAAATATAGGGCATTGTCCGCAGGTAGCCACGGAAAACTCTCCCCTCGGGCAGGCCATGGGACTTCCAAGGGTTTCGCCGGCACAAGCTCCGCGTCTCCCTGTTTCGGGCCAACTTCGCAAAGCGCCAGAAACGATGCGCCGAGTTTGGCTAGTGCCCGAACTTCGCGCTCGAGAGACACGGGCAGGCTGCCGAAAGGTTCTTTCAGCAGCCCGCCGCACTCGTCGCGCGGGTCTCGACCGGGTTCGCCGGTGCTTTCAGCGCTGAGTTTGCGTCTTCGCGAGCGGCATGCGCGGGAAGACGAACCTGCGCCGTTGCTCGGTCAGGGCGTACAGTTTGCTCAAGGCCGCCTCTTGCATGGGTGAGCACTCGTCGGGCGCGGCGTTCGTGTCGGCCGTGTAGACGAAGTCCGCCAGCGCTTGCGCTTGGCAAGCGCCGGCGGTCGCGACTCCGTGACCTTCGGATTCGGAGGACATGAGTTTCGAGTCGTTGGCGAATTGCTCGACCAACGCGATCGCATCGGCATGCGGCGTTGCGGGATCATGGTAGGCGGACATCACGAGCAAGGGCGGCGCGTCGAGGTTGCTCGCGACGATGCGCGGCTCCGCAGGGTCGAGATCCCAACCCAAGCAATCGGCGACACCAACCCCGTAGGTCGGACCGAGGCGCGGATACGCCTCGCTGATCGCTTCGTAGTCTTGCAGCGCTTCGTCGATGCCGTAGTTCGCGGGGCAACCGTTCTCCAACAGGTTCAACGTGACGTTGGCGATGAGCGCGTTGAACTGAGTCTGGTCTTCGGTGCTGAAACCGAGGCCAGCCGAGTGCTCGACTGCTGCGCTCCAATCCCCTTGCAAAGCGTTGGCCATTGCCGTCGCAAAGGTTGGCCAATCACCGAGCAGCAGTTGATCACTCGCAACGCTGACCCAGATCGTGGGACTGACGCGCTTGCCTTGCCAGGTCACGCCCTGCTGTGCTTGTGCCGTCAGATTGTCGAATACCTCGGCCGCGCTGCCCACGGCGTTACCTTGGAGCGGACTGCTGCTGTCGCTGTCGGCCCACTCGAAGAAGCGACCGAGCTGCGTCTCGTACTCCTTGGCTTCCGCTACGATGACCGCGATCTGATCGGGGCCGTTTGGTGTGCGCAAGACGGGCGAGTCGAGCGCGAAAGCGCGTACGCTCTGTGGAAACATCTTGGCGTAGAGGGCGCCCTGCATCGTGCCGTAGGAGACGCCCCAGTAGTTGAGCACTTCCTCGCCGAGCTGATCGCGCACGTAATCCATGTCGCGCGCGACGTTCTCGCTGTTCATGTGTTGTAGCAAGTCGCCCTGAGTGCTGATGCAACCCTGCTCGACGAGCTCGATCACGTCGCGCTCGGAACGCAAAGCGGAGCGCAGCTTGCCGCCCGCGTCGACTGCGGCATCGCTCTCGGGCTTAGCGCCCGCGTCAGCGCCTTCGAGTTCGCGCGCTTGATCCAGCGGGATGCATTGAATCGTCGTGCTCTGGCCCGTCCCACGGTTGTCGACCAACACGATGTCCATGGTCGGAAAGAGCAAAGAGAGGAAGTCGGCATAGTCGGAAGCGTCAATCACCACGCCCACCCCCGGGCCGCCTGGGTTGAACATCACGACTCCTGTGCGCGCTTGCGTGTAGGTCGTCTTCACGCGCGCCAGAGCGAGTTCGATCTGAGGTCCGGTGGGATCGGCATAGTCGACGGGCACGCTCAGCGTCGCGCTCTCGACGGGCACGCCCGAAGCGGTCGCGCCAGTGACGGCCCACGCGATCTTGTCGCCACTGGGCGTCGCGGCATCCGGACCTGCGTCGGACAGAGCCGAAGTCGGTTCGGTGCTGCCATCCAACTCGTCCGGGGTGCTCGCCGTCTCCGTCGCAGCATCGTGCTCGGTCGTTTCTGCGGGGCTGGCGTCGGACGCAGGCTCAGCCGTGCCGGCATCCATTTCGCTCGTCGCGTCCGACTGGGTCGTCGTGTCCGTGCCGGGTTGAGTCGGGTTCGTAACAGTGTTTGTGTTAGGTGAAGTTGTGCCCGCGTCCTGGCTGGTGCCTGCGTCGGGGCCTTGCTCAGTGCTCGACGACGAATCGTCTCCGCAGGCCGACGCCAAGCTCAGGGCGACGCCAACGGCGCACAATCGTACATGCTTCATTTTCATCTTCTCCCAGTCTCCCTTGGTTGTGTCGCGTACCGCACCAGTGCGCTAGTACGCTCGTGCCCCTGCAGTGTTACCCAGGGGGCTCAATGTCTTTTGGGCGCGGGTGATCGAACCCCGACCAGCGATCAAGATTGGGTCACGATAGGGCGGATTTCGGATCCGATCCCACTCGTGCCCCTGTGCGTCGACCCTTGCCTTTGCGCGTCGCGCGCGGCAAAGACGTGCGCGGGCTCACTTCCAAGCGGCCACGATCATCGTCACCCTTGGCCAGTCGTGCCATCGCTGCATACGCGATCATCGCCGCATTGTCGGTACAACTCTTGAACGGTGGAACGATCACACGCACGCCCACGCGCTCTCCTTCTCGGCGTGCCGTCTCTCTCAGCGCGCTATTGGCGGCGACGCCTCCGCCGAGCACCAACGTCGAAATGCCGCTGCTCTTGCACGCGCGTAAACTTTTGCCGACGAGGGTTTTGACGACCGTGCGTTGAAAGGCAGCGCACAAGTTACTGATCCCGACTTCGTCGGTGGGACGGCCATTGCTTTCGACCCAGCGCACGACATTGGTCTTGAGCCCAGAGAAACTGAACTCGAGCGAACTCTTGTTGCTCATTGGCATGCTCAAGGTTACGGCATCGGGGTTGCCCTTCTGTGCCAAGCGATCGACGATCGGGCCCCCGGGGTAACCCAAGGCCAACAATTTGGCGACCTTGTCGTAGGCCTCGCCCGCCGCGTCGTCGCGGGTTGCCCCTAGCTCGGTGACTTGATCGAGCTCTGGGCCCGCCACGCGATAGATCGCGGTGTGCCCGCCGGAAGCCAAGAGCGCGACGAAGGGATAACTCGGCGGGGGGTCGATCGCAGGCGCGCCCGGATGTTTGAGGAAGACCGCCAGCAGGTGCCCGACCAAGTGATCGACGCCGACTAGCGGCTTGTCGAGCGCCCAGGCCAAACCTTGCGCCATCTGCACGCCTACCAGCAGCGCTCCCGTTAGCCCAGGGCGGCAAGTGACGGCGATGCCGTCGAGATCGTGCAGCGTCAGACCGGCGCGCGAAATCGCAGCATCGACCACCGGTTGAATGTTGCGCAAATGATCGCGCGACGCGAGCTCGGGCACCACGCCACCGTACGGTGCGTGCACGGATACTTGGCTGTGGACGACGTCGCTGAGAACGCTGCCGTCGTCTTGGACGACTGCAGCGGCCGTTTCATCACAGGAGGTTTCGATGCCGAGCACGCGCATGGTTACGCGGCCGCCTAGCATGCTCTCCCCAGCGCTGCTAGCGGGCACGCGCGACCTTGGCAGTCGTTGCTATGCGCTGGCCTGGCATCGTTAAACGCGCGCCACAGACCCCGAGCAATCCCAATGGGTTAGCGGGCGTTCACCGGAAGCGGATAGCTTGCCGAGAGCTGGCAAAGCTTCATCTGTACGCGAGCTGCCGTCGGAGTGACTCCGCCCCCCGGTCCCGCAGCCGAAACCGGCTGCCGCCGGGGCCCGGGCGCGTGTCTCGCGCGCGCTACTGTGTATAAAAGACCCCCCTTAACGACCTCCATGGACGCTGTTTCCGCCGTTAACGAGCTCGAGCCGCCCCCCCGCGCTGGTTGGGTGTTCATCGATTGGAGTGCGCACTGCAGTCGCTCGGAGAACTTCGCCAAGCGCATGGGCATGCGCTTCATGCGCCGCCATCGCCCGTTCCAAGGCCCGCTCTCGTTCGTCACGAAGTACGCGTATCAGGCGTTGGGAACGAGTTGGGATCTGCTAAGGACACGGCCGCGCGTCGTCTGGTGCATGAGCCCGACGCCGCTGGCGGTGTTACCCGCGCTCGTCTACTGCGAGTTGACCGGCGCCAAGCTCGCGATCGACGCGCACACCGGCGCGTTCGAGGGTACTCCTTGGGCCAAGATCCGCGGGTTACAGCTGTTCTTGAGTCGCCATGCCGAGGTCACGGCGGTCACCAACTCGCACTTGCAAGAGATCGTCGAGCACGGGGGCGGACGCACATTGATCGTGCCCGACATCCCGACCGAGCAACGCGCGCCCAAGGTTCGCGATTTCGGACCGGGCTTCCACGCACTGTACGTCGCGTCGTACAGCGCCGATGAGCCGTTCGAGATCGTGCTCGAAGCCGCGCGCCGTTCACCCGACGTGACGATCTGGCTCACTGGGCGCCCGAAGGGCAAAGCCAAGACGTTGCTCGAGACTGCACCTCCCAACATCAAGCAGTTGGGTTTTCTTTCGCGTGAGGAGTACTTGGGCGCTCTGGCGGGGGCGCAGGTCGTATTGGCGCTGACGACGCGCGACCACACGATGCAGCGTGCGGCCTACGAGGCCGCGTACCTCGGCGTGCCCGTGATCGTTTCGGACTGGCAGATCTTGCGCCAAAATTTCGATCGCGGTTCGTTGTGGGTGAACAACACGGCCGAGGACTTGGTGCGTTGTCTGGCCGAGGCGCGCGCGCGGCATTCGACGCTGGTGGCGGGGGCGCTGGAGCTGAAAGCCAGCAAGCTCGAGCGTTGGCAGCGCACGCGTGAGCGAGTGATTTCGATGCTAGAGGCAGGGTCGGCCCCTTCGAAGGAAGCTTGAAATGAACGTCGCGGTACTCGGTTTGGGTTATGTAGGCACCGTCGCCGGCTCTTGTTTGGCAGGCCGCGGCCATCACGTCGTTGGAGTCGACGTCGACGCAGGCAAGGTGGAGCTGTTGAATTCGGGACGGCCGAGCTTCGTGGAGCCAGGGCTGCCAGAGCTGATGGCGCGAACGCGCGCGAGCGGTCAGCTCAAGGCAACCACGGACGCACGCTCGGCGATCTCCGATAGCGATGTCGTGATCGTGACGGTTGGGACGCCGACGGGCGCGCGAGGAAAACCCGATTTGCGCGCCGTGGAAGGCGTTGCCGATCAGATTGGCGCGGCGATCAGCGCGCGCTCGGGTGCACCGCTGACGGTCGTGCTCCGCAGCACCGTGTTGCCGGGCACCACGCGCGAATCGTTCATTCCGCGCCTGGAGCGTGCGTCGGGTAAACGTCACGGGGTCGACTTCTATTGCGTCTTCTCGCCCGAATTTCTGCGCGAGGGCTGTGCCGTCGCCGACTTCGACCAACCCCCGCAGACGTTGGTCGGGGTCTTGGAAGAGGCGCATGCTGCGGCTTACTTGGCGCTGCTCGACGGAATCGACGCCCCGACGCGCATCACGACGCTCGAAGTCGCAGAGCTGATGAAGTACGCGTGCAATTGCTTTCACGCGCTGAAGATCGCGTTTGCGAACGAGGTAGGGGCAATCGCCAATGCCGTCGGTGCCGACGGACGTGAGGCGATGGCGCTCTTGTGCGAAGACACGGTGCTCAACATTTCCAAAGCTTATTTGCGGCCGGGTAACGCCTTTGGCGGCAGTTGCCTGCCCAAGGATCTGCGTGGCTTGACGCACTTGGCGCTCGACCGGCAATTGTCGGTGCCGCTCTTGAACTCGGTGTTGCCGTCGAACGAAGCGCAGATCGCGCGCATCGTCGATGCGGCGCGTGAAGCGGGCAACAAGGTGGTTGGCCTAGTTGGGCTCGCCTTCAAAGACGACACGGACGATCTGCGCGAGAGCCCGATGGTCCAAGTCGTGCGCGACTTGCTCTTGTCGGGTCTGGACGTGCGCGTGCACGACCCGGCGGTGCAGCAAGCCGACATGCGCGGCAAGAATCTGCAGTTCGCGCGGCTTGGCATTCCCGACTTGGCAGACCGCTTCGTGCCGAGCTTGGAGACTCTGGTGGCGAGCGCAGGTACGTTGATCGTTGCGCGCAAGAAGTTCGGCGGTGTCGACCCGACCGTGCTTGGAAGCAAAGTGATCATCGACTTGGTCGGGCTCGATTCGTTGCGAGCGCTTCCGGGTTATCGCCACGTGTGCTGGTGAGGGGTGGGTGAGATCATGCGCGGTACTCTGCCTTGGAGAAGTGCTCTGCTTGCGGCCGGCTTGCTCAGCTGCGGCGATCCGTGCCCGACGGAGGGTTGCGAGGCGCTCAACGCGCGCTCAGACGAAAAGGGGACGGGCATTGCGGGAGTCGTCGCACAGCTCAGCGACGTCGTGGCCAACCGTTGTCAAGAGTGTCCGTTCGGGGTTGCCGGCGTAAACGTGTGGAGCGTCGATGCGCCACTCGAGTCTTCCTCCGACGTCTCGCGCGTGGTCGCGCAGCCTGCACTGCAACAAGTTACCGCCAATGAGCGATTCAAGATCGAGCTCGATGCCGGAAATTATCTCGTGTGCGTGATCAACGAGTGCGTCAACGTGGTGGTGAAGCAAGGCGCAATCACGACCCTGAACGTCAGGTTGACCGAAGGCCCCGTCGCGTTTTTCATGGACCACGGCGGCACGCTAGAGCAAGTAACCGCCCTCGAGAAGCCGAGCCCGAACTAAGCGCCGCGCGCGCTAACCTACTGACGCATCGGGCTCGCCGACTGAGGCAGCGGCGTTCAGGCGCCCCGGCGATTTGGATACTCGCGCCACGTCGACGCTCGCAGGTTCCTTCTCACCCACCCATTCAGACAGCGACTCCGAAAGTCTCGGGATGCTGGCTGCGGCGACAGAGGCGCCGATCGCCGTGGCCCAACCGATCGGACCCAAGGGGCGACAGCCGAAGAAATGGCTGACCCCGGGGGTTTGAATGATTGCCGCGAGCACCGCTGCTGAAGCGGCGCTGGTTGCAACCACCCCGCGGCTACCTTGACCCGAGCGCAACGTTTGAGCGAGCTGTGTGCCGACTAGTGCCGCCAGAGCAACGGTGCGTGCGCGGTCGCGCCCGCCGGTGACGCGCGCGATCATCCACGCGCTGCCGGCGCCCGCGCTCGTGAGCGCAGCGCGCAGCGCGATCTCGCGCGTGAGCGGTTTACCCAGAGTCGTCTCCGGACCCGCGAGCGACATTTGATCCAAAGTGGCTTGGGTTGGGGGCCTGAGCGCAATCGCCATCGCGGGAGCTACGTCAGTGAGCAAATTCACGAGCAAGAGCTGACGCGCGCTGAGTGGCGGTCGGCCCGAGAGCACACCGACCAACGTGGTGAATCCGATCTCGCCGAAATTGCCGCCGAGCAAGATCGACACTGCGTCGCGCACGCGAGCCCACATCGCGCGGCCTTCCGCGATCGCGGCGACCAAGGTTTCGATCTTGCCGTCGGTGAGCACCACGTCGGCGGCGCTGCGCGCCGCGGCTGTGCTGTGTTCACCAATCGCGACACCAACGTCGGCCAAGCGAATCGCAGGAGCGTCGTTGGCGCCATCCCCGGCCATCGCCACGACCCGGCCGGTGCGCTGCAGCGAGCGCACGATGCGCACTTTCTGGGCCGGCGTAATGCGCGCGAACACGGCGATGTCGTTGACGACCTCATCGAGCTGGTTGTCGTCGAGATCCGAGAGCTGCGGGCCGGAGAGCGTGCGCTCCTGTCCGGCGAAGAGCAACTCGTTCGCGATGGCCTGGGCGGTGCTCGGATGATCACCCGTAACCATCACTGTGCGCACGCCAGCGCGCGACAGCCCTTCGATCGCCGTGCGCGCGCTCGGACGCACTGGATCGGTGAAGACCAAAAAGCCCAAGAACTCGAGTGCCACCAGCTTCTCGGGTGCCAGCACACCCAAATCTTCGTCGAGCGCGCGTTCGGCCACTGCCAATACCCGAAGACCGCGCCGACCGAGTTGCGCAACTTCGGCGCTGAGTTGATCCCGTGCCGCGCCATCGAGCGTCGTCAGCGAACCTGCGCGGCGCCAAGTCGTGCACAAAGGCAACACGGCTTCGGGCGCACCCTTGATGCTCAGGCGATGCGTGTTCTCGCTGACGCGACCCAACGTCGCGTGATAACTGCGCCCCGCTTCGAACGACAATTCCGAGCGCGGCGTCCAAGCCGGCAACCCGAAACTGGGGCGCATCGCGAACGAGGCCGCGCCGCGATACAGAGCGTCGTCGGTTGGATCGTGATCCGGGAACAATTCCGGATCGGGGCTGGCGCGCAACGCCGCGGCCAAGATCTCGCGCGGTACTAGCTCGAGTCGCGATAGCGGCTCCTCGAGCACGCCATCGCTGATCGCTTTGAGCACGATGCGCCCTTCGGTGAGCGTGCCCGTCTTGTCGAGACAGATCACGTTCACTCGGCCCAAGGCCTCGATCGCGCGCACGTTGCGGATCAGCGCGCCTTTGATTCCGAGTCTCTGAGCGGCGGCCAATTGGGCGGCCGTGGCCAAGAGCGGCAAACCCTCGGGCACCGAGGCTACCGCCAAGCTCACGCCCGAGCCCACGAGCTCCTCCATCTTGCGCCCGCGCAGTAACCCACCGCCGACAACACCGATACCGGCCGCCAGCGCGACCGGTCCCGTGAGATCCATCAGTTTGCGCAAGCGCTGCTCGACGCCACCTTGGCCACGCGCGCGTTTGGTCGTGGTGGCGCCGCGCCGCGCTTCGGTTGCGTTGCCCGTCGCAACCACGACGGCCAGGGCTCGACCGGCGGCGATCGACGTCCCTTCGTAGAGCATCGACTCGTGATCCGCCAAGCTGGTCTCGAACGAAGCTGCGGTTCCCTTGTGAACGGGCAGCGACTCACCCGTGAGCGACGACGTGTCGACCTCGAGCGAGTAGGCGTCCACGATCCGGCAATCGGCGGGCACGACGTCACCCGTCGTGAGCACGACGAGATCGCCGGGCACCAGATCCGACGCGTCCACGACGTAATCCAAGGTGTCGCGCTTGACCTTGGTGCGCAGGGGTTCGGTGCGAGCAAAGTCGCGGATCTTGCGCTCGGTGCGAAAGCGCTGAGCGCCGCCGACCAAGGCGTTGACCACGACGGCGCTGGCCACCATCGAGGCATCGGCGACGGAGCCCACGACCGCTGATAACCCAGCACCTGCCGCCAAGAGTGGCGCCAAGGGATTGAACAACTCCTCCGAGATCGTTTCGGCAAACTCACCGATCGCCGTGCGTCCCGGTGTTTTTTCGGTTCCGCGCCGTACGACTTCGTTGCGCGTGAGGCCGTTCAAGGTCGTCCCGAGACGATTCATCACGCCCTCGGCGTCGAGGGCATGCCAGGGCGTGGGGTCACGCGGAGGTGGCAACATCAGTTGTTGCAGCTCCGATGCGTGACGGAAGCCGTTGGCCATCGAGACCAAGCTCGCGGCGTTGACGACGAACACGACGCGGCGCGACGTCAAACGCAAGAGGCCGCCTGCGGAGACGAGCGCGCCCATGCTGGCAGCCGCCAGCGCAATGTTGACGGCTTGCTTGCTCAAGCGGCGCGCTCTGCGACACGCGTGAATGATGAACTGCACGTCCTCGAGCGTGCTCTTGCAGATGATCCCGGCGCCCCACGGCGTAGGTTCACCGCGGCGCGTGAGCCCAATCCCCACGTCCGCAATCGCAAGACCATCCGAGTCTCCCGTTGCCACGAGGCCCACTGTGCGCCCTTCGCGCTGCAGACGGCGCACACCGGCGCGCACGCCCTCTTCGGGGCTGATCACGTCGTCCGCGTTGAGTTGATCGAGGACACCTTCGTCGGACGTGACGATCGCGACGCGCAAGTGCGCTTCGTGCGCGGCGGCGATCAACTCTTCGGCGCCCGTGCGCGCGATGATCTCGATCTCGACGACGGCCACGACGCGATCTGCGCGTTCGAGCGATAGCAACAACGCTCCGGCGCGCAAACGCTCCGAAGCTCCCTGGTGCAGCTGAATGTCGATGTTGGCCCGACTACGGCCCCAGGGGCGCAAGACCCACAAGCCGTCCGTGCGCTCGCGCAGCGGATGCTCACTGTCGAACATGTCGCGCGCGCGGTTACGTGCAGCCGCGGCTTCTTCCGGATCGTCCGTCAGCACGCCGCCGATCGCGAAGCGGTGGCGCGATACGAGATCACCCTGCACGACCAGCGTGTCCAACCGATCCAAGCGTCGCAGCGTCTCTTGATCGCGAACCAATACGCCGCGCGCTGCGAGTTGACGCCCCAGCTCCGCAGCGAACACCTCGCGCCCGATCCGTGCTGGGTGCGGCAAACCGCCGAACAGGGCGGCCGTTGCGCGCTGAAAACTGCGCGTGGTCAAGAACGAAAGACCGAAGCCTGCGAGCGAAACGGCCCAGGCGCGCTCGGCGTACTCCTCGATCGGGCCGGGTGGCATCGGGCAAGGTCGGGGCACTTGCTGGCGTGCACCGATCACTTGCGCCGTTGCCTCGGTGCAGAGCTCGGCCTCGCGGCGTTTCCAGACTTCGCGCACGGCTTCCACTTCGCGCCAGCGACTGTACTTGTGCACCACGTCCACCAGCGAACTCATCGGGCGGTGCGCCGCCACCTGCAGGGCCGCGTTCAGCAAACTGAGCGCCAAGTCTGCGCGCTCTTCTCCAAGCTTTTCGTCGATGCCTTGGCGCAGGCGTTGCGTGTTACGCACGAGCGACAACAGCGCGACCGCATTGCCGCTCAACGGCACCGCGGGCAGCGGCGAGAAGCGTAAACCAAAGCCCAGCAACGTGGCGGCTGCGTCGGCACACAGTTCGATCAGCAACTGCATCGACGGATCGGTGTCCGCCGGATGTGAACTCCGGGTGGCGAAGCTTGCCGCGGCGATGCGCGCCCGCTTCTCGGCTTCCTCGACGATGGTTTCGAGGTCAGCGTCGTCGAAGGCATCTGCCTCGTAGGCGAACACGATGCGCCGGGTGTGCAGATTCACCTGCGCCCATTCCATCGCACCGAGCGGTCGTGTCAGCGCGTTCAGCGCGTCGACCAGCGGTTCGAGCTCCTCGTCTTGAAGGTCCCGCAGCTCGACGTGGGCCCGGCGCGTGCCCACCACCATGCGCCGCTGCCGCTTTTGGAAAAGCCTGGAGACTCGGCGAGCGATTTGAAGCGCCTTCATCGCGGTCTGTGCTCGTTAGCACAACGTGCGCGGGCTCGCGCCGCATGCGATCCTGGGCTGGCCAGCGAGCCAGCAGGTGCCGACCCGAACTGTCGTCGATGCTGGAGGCCGCAGAAGCCGCGATACATGCGGGGGCGCGCGTGATAGCAAGCCCGGGTGAATCCCCCCGAGCCGAAATCTGGTGTCGGACACGAGACCCCTCTGGTCGACTTGGGTCCGATCATCAAACAGATGCGACGTGGTTTTCGGCGCGACGTCGCTGAGTTGGTCGCCGTGCTCGACGAAGCCGTCCTGTACATCGCCTTGAGGCAGCCCATCGACGGCATCGAAGTCGGACAGGTCGTCGACGCTGCCGACGCAGACGTCAACGTGAGCCCGCACTTGCTCGCCAACGAGCAGGGCATCGGCGTGGTGCCGTTGTTCAGCGACCCCGACATCCTGCGCAGCGTGGGCCAACACGCGCACTGGACGACGGGGGACTCGGACGATCTCGACTACTGCACTTTGCCCGCACGCGCGGCGCTCGACTTGGCGCTGCAGCTCGTCGATGGTGAACGCATTGGCGCGGCCGTGATCAATCCCGCTGACGAGTTCGAGCTGCTCCTGCAGCGTCACGAGCTCGGCGCGATCGTGCAGGGCAAGGCCATTCCGCTCGTTGGCTACGTCAGCGCGATCGCCGTCGATCCGAGTGAGGCGGTGCTAAAGGCCGAGCCGCTCGGCGCGGTCGACCCGCGTCTGAGCGCGGCAATCGCAGCGACCATCAAAGACGTGGTGGGGGTGATGGGTTATCGGATTGAGCAGAGCTTCAATCCAGAGCGCGATCTGGAGCCGCATCCGGTGCTGCTGCTCGAGATCTCGACGGAAGCCGATTTCGATCGCGACGAGCTCGGTCAGCGCGTGTTTGCCGCAATCGATGGCCTGTTGCCCGAACCCGGCTACATCGACGTCTTGTTCGAGAGCCACAGCGAGCCCAACTAGTAGCCCAGCCAACTACACAGCCGACCATGCCCGAACCCCGCCCCGACCTGATCGGTGAGTCCAAGAGTCTTCTCTCGCGCGTGGAACTTCTGCAGGTCGAGGTGATTCAGCGCGCGTTCGATTCAAAGCTGGGTAACCGCGCTTTGCGCTGGTTGCAACGCAACGTCGGCGCGCAGTGGATCCAACTCGCGACCTCGCGGCTCACGCACTTTCACCATTTGGATCGCTTTGGGCGCTTGGCGCCGAACGACAGCTGCATCCTGGTGTGCAACCATCGCAGCTTCTTCGATCTGTACATCGTGGTGACGCACTTGGTGCGCAATGGGCTCACTCAGCGCATCACCTTTCCCGTGCGTTCGGAGTTCTTCTACGATCATCCACTGGGTTTGCCCATCAACGGCGCGGTGAGCGGTTTTGCGATGTACCCGCCGATCTTTCGCGAGCGGCAGCGCGCGCATTTGAATCTATTGGGCTTGGATGAACTCGCTTGGCTCTTGCGCTCGGGCGGAACGCTCGTCGGCTTTCATCCCGAAGGCACGCGCAACCGCGGTAACCCTTACGAGCTGCTACCGGCGCGCACGGGCATCGGCCGTTTGATCCATCAATCGCGCGTGATGGTTTTGCCGGTGTTCACCAATGGCCTACTGCCGGAAAACCTGAAACAGCAGATCCGCGGCAACTTCGATGGATCCGGGATTCCGATCCACACCGTGTTCGGCAAGCCGATCGAGTTTGGCGGCTTGCTCGACGAGCCCGCGACCCAAGGCACGTTCAAGCGCATCGCCAACTTGACGCGCGATGCGATCATGGCGCTCGGTCGCGAGGAGGCAGAGCTCCGGCGCGCCGCCGGGCATGCATTCTCCGAAGGCTCGATTCCGCCCTGAGCGCAGACTCAGTTGCTCTGAGCTCGGCGCTGAACGCGGCCGCGGCGTTCACCCAATACGCTCAGGATACCCAGCGTTGCTGCTAGCCAGCCCTTGAAACCGCCGCCTGAAGGGCGCCCGCTCGCGCTGCAGTTGGCCGAGTTCGAGTCTGGCGCTTCTGGATACAATGCGGAGATCTGCTGCACGTCGATCGGTGCCAGATCTCGTTTCTCTGTCTCGCCGCGCCCGGACTCGACGTACATGGTGGCTTCGGGGTTTACGCGGTTCTCACCCAAGCCCAAGAAGTGCCCGAACTCGTGCGTGAGCACGTTCTGTAGATCGTAGGGGCCGCTTCCAGGCTGCGCTTGACCTCGATCGAGCGTGGCAAAATGGTACTTACCGTTGATCACGATTTGGGCGTTCACGATGCTCTCGGTCGCGGGATCCGAAGAGCCAATCGTGATGGCCAAGCCACGACCAGCCTCGGGAGCTCCTGCTGGTGCAAACCGGATCAGGTTCTGATGAGGATCGGGGTGAGGGTCGAGCAACGGCTCGACGATGATGCGTGGCACGTTCAGATCGCTCTGTTGCCACGCAGCTGCGGCAGCCTGCGCCGCTGCGAAGGCTCCCGGCCCGATCCAAGCCAAGGATGGATCTACGAAGATCGTCACTTCCGACTGCTGCCAACGTCCCCGACTGGCATCCACGGTTTTCGTGGCCGAGGCGTACGGCCCCACTGTCAGTGTCGTGAACACGATCGGCCCCAATAGCGCCCACGGCGGGCATCCAAGCCTCGTTCGCATTTCAGACCCCTCGAACGTCTCACCGCCGCCAAGCTTTAAGCCGTCACCGACCGCGAGGGCCGTCGGGTTCTAGTGAGTCCCGAAACTCGTTTATTTCGTGGGCCAACCCGCGCTACATGGGTGGGTGCGACGGGGTCGCTATGCACCTTAGGGATCTTGCCAACATCGAGTTACTTTCCCCCCTGGGCCGACCTACGTTCTTCGGTGACCTCTGGCGTGAGCGCCCGCTGGTCGTCGCGTTCGTTCGACACTTCGGCTGTCTGTTTTGCTTCGAACAAGTCGCCGAAATGACAGCAGCGGCGGCAGACATCAAGCGTTGGGGCGCGCGCTTCTGCGTGATCGGCAACGGCACGCCATTGCACGCACGCGTCTTCATGGATGAGGCGCGGCTCGAGACCGACGTGTTCACCGATCCTGCGAGGCTTTTGTACAAGGGCATCGGCATGCGCCATGGGGTGTTCACTACCGTCAATCCCACGAGTAGCCGCAACGCGCGCAGGGCTTATGCCCGCGGTTTTCGTCAGCGCGGGGTGCGCGGTGATCCGTGGCAGCAGGGGGGTGCGCTCGTCGTCGGCCGCGACGGTACCGTGGCTTTCTTGCAGCGTTTCCTGGTTGCGGGTGAACCTACTGATCTGCCCGATCTCAAACGCGCCATCGAGCGCTGCGCGGGCTGAGCCGCCGAGGCATCGCTGACTCAGAGCCAGGGGTTGACGGAAGCAAGCGCAGCTTCGTTGCGTTCACCTCGGAGCCGCAGCACTAGCAGGAGCACGAGCAAGCTCGTGCCGCTGGCAAGCGCGAGCGTCGTTGCAGCGCTGAGCCAGCTGGGCCATTCACTTGCGCTCCAGAACAGATGCAAAACGGCCCCTGCCGTCGCCAGCGGGAGTGTCCATCGCAAGAACACCGGTTGGATCCCGATGCGCGTGATCGGGCCCAAGCTGAAGCGCAACCAGACGAAGCTCAAATACAAGACCGAGAACTTGAGCTGGAAGACCCCGAGTTCCTTCAGTGGCGTTGCTGCGTGCCAAGCGCTGGGCCACTGCCAACCCCCGGCATAGAGCGCGACGAACAGGCCAAGCACGATCCACGCGTGGGCCTCCCACAGCGCACGTCCAAGGTGAACGCGCAGGCGTGTGCCCGCACTGCTTTGCGCGCGCGGCGTTCTGGCCTCGCCAACCAGCACGAGAGCCGCGCTAGAAAGCAGTGCCAGTCCGGTCAAATACGCGCCGGGGGAGCTGAAGATCAGATACCGGAGGGGACCCGCGCCCTGTGCGAGCGAGGCGTCGCTGAGCGACAAGCTGGCGTTGTTGAGCACCGCCATGCCGAGAGCGGCCGCCGTGGTCAGCGTCAATGCCGAGTTGGCGAGCAGACTCGAGAACATGCTGCCGAACGACCAGCGCCGTTCGCTGCCGACGGACACGACGCTGCCCAACCACAACAACGGCAGTGAGCCTCCGTAGAGCAACAGCACGTCGAAGTCGCGGCCGCTTTTGAGTAGTCCCACGCGGCACGCCGCGAACGCGGTGCTGACGAGTAGGAAAGAGCCGAAGCCGAAATGCCGTTGACCACGTGCGCGTCTGTGCTTCGAGCGTCGGCCGAGTTTGGCCTCGAGCAATGCGAAGGCGGCACTCAACGGGCTCTTGCAACCAAGCACGACAATCGCCGTGATGGCGACGAACGCCAAGGCCCAGCGCCAACGCTCTGGCTCGGGCGCTTGCAAGCCCTCGATCCCCAAGCTCACGACACGTGGCTCGAGAGTTCCGTCCCGCTTGATGGTCACGGGCAACTCATGCACGAAAGCCGGCACTGCCAAGTCCTGTAGACCGAACACGTTCAATTCGCCGAAGCGCAACACGCAGTCACCCATCACCAATGGCGAGGGGGTGGCACTTGGGTTTACGCTCTGAATGCACATCTCGCCTTCGGCATTCGGCTCGAGTTGCCACCCGAAGCGCGCGATCAGCTTGAGACTCGGGGAATCGGGCAGGGGCGTGGGATCGCCCCGAAACACGTCGAGTACGACCGACTCGAGCACGCCGGTGATCGGCGGAGCTCCGGCCAAGCGCGGCGCGAACGCGACGCTGACGCTGCCGCGAAAAGTCGCGTGGCGAACGTCGTTGCTACCGAGGAAGGCGCTCACCAGGGCAGCATTCAGTGGGATCGTCAAAACACTCTGCGACGTTGCGTGGGCAGAGGTTTCGACGGTCACTTTTGCCGGCTCGAGCCCTGGCCGGCTGATGCTGCCTTCGAACACGATGCTGGCTGGGGCTCGTTCCACGAAGCCCTCTCCCGCGATGGCCCACTCGTCCCCGACTTCCACGGCGTTGGGCGTCACTTGTGTAACCGACAGCAAGCGCGGGGTGTCCGAGGCACAACCCGCCAGCACGAGGCCCAGCAAAACGAGCAAGAATCGAAACCCGCGCAGGGCCATTCGGCGCCTCATAGCCGCCTGACCCCAAACGGGCGAACTTCTTGCTTCGCGCTGGGGGGGCTAGCGGGGCTGCGGCGCTCGACGATCTGCTGCCGCGGGTCGATTGGGAACTTCTCTTAGCGAAGTCCACACGCCGCTAACTTGGCCCGCCGAAAAAACAGTCCTTAGGGTCGGACCATGAGCAGCAAACAAACGCCTCTCTGGTTGCCCCATCTCCAAGAAATGCGTCGCTTGCACACCGAACTCGCGCGCCTCGCGCCGTATCGCGACGACGGCTTGGTGCCGAACCCCTCCGCGACCTTGCCCGAGGTAGCCGCGGCTGAAGCACGGCTCGGGTTTGCGTTGCCTCCGAGTTACCGCGAATTTCTGCAGCGCCACGACGGTTGGCGCCGCTTCTTCGACGGTGTCGATCTGCTTGGCACTGACGCGCTGGGCGATCCTCGACATGGCCGCGCCGCCAAGCTGCTGCTAGACCGAGGAGGTTCGCTGACCGCGTCAGGTGGCCAGCGCTGCCTCGCTCCCTTCGGCATTGACGCTCAGATGAGCAGTGTATTCGCCTTCGATGTAAATTGTGCGTCACCCGAGAAGCCAGTGGTCGCATGGGTTGGCGAGCTCGGAATCGAAGTGCCCAACTTTGCAGCCTTTTTGAAGCTGCTGGCCGAGATTGCGGAGGCTGAGCTCCGAGCCATGACGCAGCATTCTTCGGGCCTGCATTCTTCGGGCCACACGGCTGCCGTAAATCCGCTGCCAGACACCGGCGCGGTCGCTGCTTGACGCTGCCCAGCATAACTGGTCTTCTCCCGATGACGGAGGGTGTGCCCCGCCTGGGGCACCAAAGGTCAGCCTCATGCTGGAAGCGATTTCATGTGGCAATCAGGGTGGACTGGAGGCGCGCGTCATCAAGCGCTACTCCAACCGTAAGCTGTACGACACCAAGAGTAGCCGTTACGTTACCCTACTGCAGATAGCGCAGATGGTGCGTGCCGGTGAAGAAGTACAGATCATCGATAACCGCACCAAGGAAGACAAAACAGAGGTCACCTTGGCGCTCATCATCTCGGAGGAGTTGAAGAACTCGCCCGGGGGCATTCCCTTGACGACGCTGAAGGCGTTGATTCGACACGACTCGAATCCACCGCCTTCAGGTGAACAGTTGACGTCATTGGGTAACACCCTTGGGGCAACGCTCGGTCGCACGCTGGCCAGCGGGGCCCTACTCGGACTTGGCGCTCCGCGACCCGCCAGGGTGCTCACGCGCTCACCAAGGTTGGAGCCATCCATGGACGGCCTACCGAGCGTCGAGCCGACAGCGGAGCCGGTTTCCGCAGACGGAGCCAGCCCCGAGGAGGAAGCGCCGGACGCTCTCGAAGAGCGCATCAGCGGACTGCCAGATTCAGAGAAAGTTCTGGCATTTCGAGGACATGTGGTGCGTTTGAGCGCTCGCGTGGCAGAGCTCGAACAGCAGCTCTCGAGGCACAAGGAATAGACCTGGGGGGAGCTGGGTTGGTCTGGGCGTGACAGCAACGCCGCTTCCTCTTCCTGCCAAGGCGCACCCCGGCAAGGATGCAGGGGAACACCCTTCGTTGAGCGACTTCAGTCGCGAGGCGCTGACCCATTTGCCGAGCTTGATGGCAGTGGCAAAGCGCCTCACGCGCCGTACTCCCGAGGCTGAGGATCTCGTCCAGGATACGCTTCTCAAAGCGATTCGCGCCCGAGATCAATATCAGCCCGGCACCAACTTGCGCGCTTGGCTTCTCAAGATCCTGCGCAACACGTTCATCAGCCGTTATCACCGAGGTCAGATCGAGCGCGCTGCGCTCGGCACGAACTTCACTGATCCCGTCACGGATGGTTGGATCAGCAGCGCCAGCATCGAAGCCATGCGCGATCCAGAGGCGGGCTTGTTGCGGCCTCAACTCGAGCAGGAGATCCAGCGGGCGTTGGATGAGCTGCCGGAAGAGTTTCGGGTAGTGGTGCTGTTGGCTGACGCGGAAGGGTTCGCTTACCGCGAGATCGCCGAGACGCTCGGTTGTCCGATCGGGACCGTCATGTCGCGCTTGCACCGCGCACGGCGCATCTTGAAGACACAGCTACTGCACCACGCGCGCGAGATCGGTCTCGTCGCACCGGAGACCGAACTTGGTCCCAACGCTACTGGCGACGACGCTGGGTCCACGACGACCAGCGATGACGCCAAGAATGAAGTTTCACCCATTGATCTGCGTGCCTACCGCCGCGGACGAAAATCGAGTTGACGGGAGACCAGCCATGAACTGTCGTCAAGTTAGACCATTGCTCGAAACCTTTGCCGATGGTGAGCTCGATCCGAGCGATATCATCGAAGTCGAAACGCACTTGGACGAGTGCGAGAACTGTGCGGTCCAACTCGCGTTCGTGCAGTCTATCGGTGCTAGCGTGCGCCATGTCGTGCATGCCGACGCGGTCGTCTCCGACGACTTCAGGAGCCGTCTCGAGTCAGCGTTGCTGGCTGAGGAACAACGTGAATCCGAGACCAACGAGCGCGCTGTCGTGGCCCAAAGCCGAGCGCGTTGGTTGGGTGTGTTCGAGAAACGCAGTTCCTCTTCGCTGCTCGCCGCGGCTGCGATGATGGTTGCCTGGTTTGGTTGGCAGCACTTTGGCGGAGCTGGTGCGGGCAATCAGGCGGACCACGGTTCCGCTGCACTGCCCGGTGGACAGGAAGTCGCTTCGGCAGGCATGGGCATGGAGGACGCACTCGATCGTTTGATCGATCTGCATTCGGCGCAACAGGCCCCGCAAGTGACCGAAGTAAACCTATTGCCAACACTAGAGCCCGATGTGGGGGTACGGATCCATGTGCCCGCGCTGATCGGAGCGCATTGGGAAGGCGCGAGCCTCGTCCCAGTCGTCAATCACCAAGCGGCGTCACTGCGCTACAGCATGCCGGGGCATCGCGTCACCGTGTACGTGTTCGATCCGCGCCACGTGCCGGTGCACCAGCCGCTGCATCGGTTGCAGCAACGCGTCTCTGGAGATGAGCCGGTGTACGTGGGTCAATGGCGAGGCTACGCGGTGGCCGCGAAAGAGCGACGCGGCGTGGGCTACGCCATGACGGCGGACCTCGACGACCAAGAGATCTTGCAGATGATCAGTTCGATTCAGTGAATCGCACTTCGGGCGGCAGCGCTGTCGGGGTCCTGGCACTCTTCTCAGAGGGTGTTCGGGTCCCACCAGCGCAGCACGCGCAGGGCTCGCAAGGTATTCCAACGGCTTGGCTGCCCCACGCCATCGAACTAGAACCAACAAAAGAAGATCTACACCAACAACATCCGACCGTAAGCGATGAACGCCATCGTGAGGCCGAGCGTCCCGCTCATGATTGTCGCGGGGAGTTCCCGGTACTTCACGTGAACCCAAACGAACACGATGCTCTCGAGCGCCAACAGCGTCGCGGCCAGCGCCGTCAGCGACGCTTGCAAGCCCAACGCCGTAGGCACCACGAGACCGACCGTGCACACGAGTTCGAGCATGCCCAGAGCCATCCAAGCGGCTCGTGGTAAAGCGCCAAAGGACGGAACGTCCGCGCTAACCTTGTCGAACATGAAGACCTTCATCACGCCCGATGCTGCGTAGAGCAGCGCAGCCAGTGCTTGTAGAACCCACAACAAAACGTTCACGTTGCGCCTCTGCTCGGTCTATTAATTTCCAATGCGCCGTCGAGCAAGCTGATCAACGCGCTTCAAGAGTTCGGGAATGCGATGCGCACCAAACATCCCCGCGACGTTCGCAGCGGCTTGCGCGAGCGGCATGCCCACCGCGGTGACGAACAACGGCCGTCGACTGCCGGCTCTGCACACACTCGCCGCGTGCTCGGACCCACGAAATGCCGTCTTTGCAACGCCCACCACACTGAGCTGCCCGCCCAGCGCCTCGAACAGGTGCGCGCCGAGGCCCGGCCGTCCATTGCCGTCCAGCCAAACGTAACCGTCGATCACTATCGTTGTTGGCACAGGAGCGACGGCGGACAGGACGCCTAGGATACAGGGCAGCTCACGTTTCCAGAACTCACCGGGCTGGTAATCGAGGACGTCGTGTTGCTGATGGGTATACGCCCGCTCCAACGCGCTCGCGCCCCAATCTGTGAAGGTCACACACGCCGCGTAACCGCAGTGAGCGTCATACTGCACGTCGATTGCGGCAATCATGGCATTGGGTGCGCGCAACTCAGAGTGTGCCCAGGCTCTTCAACGACGCGCGGATCGCGGTTGCGATCTCCTGCGACAGCTCCGGGTTGTTCACGGCGCGCGCGAGAGAAACACCGCCCGATAGCAGCGTCAGTAGCACGATCGCTTGATCGCGCCGCGAACGCGCATCCGCCGCCGGCATCCCCTCCGCTGCTGCAGCGATCACGGCTTCGAAACGCGTCTCGAATGCATCGCGCGTCTCGAGATCGGCACGAGCGACCTCACCCGTGAGGCTCTGAAGCGCGCAGGTGTCTGCCGCTGCACAAGTCCGCCGCTCGCCGAGGTAGAAATCCACGAAGCGCTCGATCCAGGACGTCGGCGCTTCGGCGCGAAGCGCGCGGATCGCCGTCTCCAGCTCCTGCATCCCGACCTCCACGGTTTCGCGAAAGGCTTCCGCCTTGGAGCGGAAGTGGGCGTAGAAGGCCCCGGACGTGACTCCCGCTTCTTTGGCCATCCCGTCGACGCCAACCCCCCCGAATCCTTGACGGCGGAAACTGCGGCCCGCGCCAGCGAGGATAAGCGCTCGGGTTTGTTCTGGTTTTGACGATCTGGCCATGGTCGACGCCGAGCAGTGGATAACGATCGTTATGATTTGGGTTGATCAAATAACGATCGTTATCTAGAGGACGTAACGATCGTTATACGGCGCTGACGAGGGGATCGCAATGACGCGAGGCCCTCGCATGCGCTCTGCACGGAAGGATCGGAAGCATGCCTCTCACTCTCACTCTCACAGAAGGTGTTTTGCCCAAAGGAACAGAAGGGGTGACCTTCGCGCAGCTCTGCGAAGCCATGCTCAAGTGGCACGGGCTCAGCGGCAACCGCGCCATGATTCCCAATGTCGTCGGCACGATCCAGGTCCTGCCCAAGAGCGAAACTTACTCGGGAATGAACCAGACCCCGGTGGTCTTCATCGAGTGGAAGGTCCCCTCGTTCGCTTTCACGGACCGCAAGGTGCAGCTCGGGTACATCGAAGAAGCAACGAACATCATCCACGAAGCATCCGGTCGACGGCAGCCCAAGGAGCACATCTGGTGCAACGTCGTGCACGCCGTCGATGGTGCGTGGGGGGTTAATGGTCAAGCGCTGACCAACGCGCAGTTGGCACAAGACGTATCACGAGCGCAGTGATGCCCGGGGATCCGACCTGTTCGGAGTGAACGGTGTTTGCGCACGCGCACCCACAACCCGTCCGGTCTCGCTGGGCCGTGAAGCGAAGGCCCCCTCGCTCGAGGACTCGACGCGGGCGCGTTCGACGCAGAGAAAGACTTGCGATCGACGCATTGGCTGAGTCACGCTTCGTGCATGATTGGGAGCTCAGACAAGGCAAGGTGCGGCGTCAGAAAGCGAATGCTGATACGCCTCACGCTCTTGCCTTGTTTGCTCTCGTGCCAAGCCTGCGGTAGCAGCGCCAGCGAGACGCAGCGGAACCCGGATACGCAGTCCAAACCAGCCGAACAAGCAAAGCCGAATACGCAACCGACTGTTCATCTGGAACCAGTCGGTGCGTGCGACGATCTGCCCAAGGCAGGCACTTGGGAGAACATCACCCCGTTGGGCAAGTACACCGATGCCGTCAACGGAACCGTAGGAGCGGCGATCGTGGTCGACCCTTTCGACGCACGCAGCGTGTGGCTCGGCACCGGCGGAGAGAACGACGAGATCTGGCGCTCGGATGATTGCGGTGCGCACTGGACTCAGGTCAACACTGGGCCCGGCGGTGTTGGCGATGGCATGACCTTTGGGGGAGTGGGTGACGGGGCTCAGTGGAGCATGATGGTCGATCCCGAGAGCAAAGGCGTGATCTACGCGGTGTCTGGGTATGGCGCAGAGAGCCTGTGGAAGACTACCGACGGAGGCGAGCGCTGGACAGACGCGTTATTGGGGACCGAGTACAACGACCACGCTGACTACCGTTTCGTCAACAACGTCTCGATGGACGCCAGTGACCACCTGCACCTCGTGATCGCGACCCACGGCGGTTGTTCAGAGCCTTATGCGCCCAATTGCATGGCGGAGACGCTCGATGGCGGCAACGCGTGGCGGACGTTCGTCGCGCCGGAAACATGGCAAGAGGGGGGCGGCATCGTCGTCGTCGAGGGCGACACTTGGGTTTGGTGCGGTTCGGTGTTGATGGTCACCCAAGACGCTGGCAAGACCTGGGCGGATGACGCGCTAACGGGTGGTGGGACGTGCGAAGCCGAATACACGATCCACCCGCTTACTCGCGCGAGCAACGGCAACTATTACCTAGGCAGTCGCAATGGCGTGATTCGTAGTGCCGATGGAGTGCACTGGGAACACGTGGGAATGACCAGTGGCAGAATGGTGATGCTCACCCAAGGCGCCAAGCACTTGTTCGCTGCCGATCAATGGAGCGCGACGTTGCAATGGGCCTCCCTAGAAGACGATACAGCGTGGAACGATCTGCCCGCACCGCCTCAGATCGCCGACGGCCATGATCAAGGCATTCCCTTCATGGCTTACGACGACACGCATCACGTGCTCTATACGTCGATGTTCTCCGCTGGCGTGGCCCGCATGGTCGTAGGTCCGTGAGGTTAAATCGCAAGTCAGCGCGCCACGGCGCTGGAGCTATCGATGATGCTCAGCGGACCGGCCAAGTCGACGCCGTTGCATGCATCGGCTGCCATTCGACATCCGCTTTCCGCGTCGGCGACTTCGAGCTGCATGCTCTGGCTGACCCCACTGAAGTCGCAGCTGCAGTTCCATTGTCCCTCGGCCAGGGCCTCCGTGCCCGTGACGCAATAGGCGGTGAGCGACCCATACAACTGGATCGGTACCTCGTTTTGAATTGCAGGTTGTGAACACTGCGTTCTGACCGTGCACGCGTCAGCGCCTGAAGTGATCGTGTAGGGCGCGCAGGTGACTACGTCTGTGGCCTTGGAGGCCGAAGGCGTTTCACACAGGCTCGCGGCTTGTTCACACGCTGGCAGCCCAACTTCGCCCGATGATAGTCCAAACGACAAGTTACGGTCGGCGTCGCTGCAGGTGCAGCCGAGGTTGCCTTCGGGGCCCGTGGTGCAGCTCGCGTATTTCAATTCCGAGACGTCTATCGTCACCCCGTTGCTCAAGGCGAGCGTGTGCACGCATTCGTGACGCCATTCGCATTCATCCCCGCTGCGCTGTTCCAACGTTGGCTCGCAGTCGCCGGGTTCGGGCAAGGTTGGCGGAGTATACGGGTCGCACAGCAACATGCCCGATTGACAAGCGGTTGCCGCGTCCACGTCGTGGGTGACGTAGCTGTAGCCGCCCGCGTCGTTGAGGCAGCTGCATTGATACGAACCCGCTCCGAGATCTACGCACTGCGCGACTAGCTGATCGGTCGTCAGTGCCGACACGCCAGCGCTGAGCTGCGTCGTCTGGGTGCAGGTGGTGGTGGTTTGGCAGGCGTACTGAGGATCGCTCCCGTCGCCAGGTGTACACTCGGGGGCGTCGCTCTCGAGCGGACCGGTTCCGTGAAGACAAAGGTCGGCGGTAACGTCGCAGGCCGATTGCTCGTCCACGCCGCTGAGCACGAAGCCCAAGGAGGTTTCCGCGTCAGAGCAGTTACAAGACCAGAAGTCGGTGCCCGTTAGACTACAACTGGTGAGCAGTTGGTTGGCTCCGCAGCGCGATTGAGTCTGACATTGCCCGCTCATGACGGTGCGGCTCAGCTCGCTGCACGTCACCGGCTCCAGCGGTCCCACCGGGTCCGGAGCTCCGGCATCTTCGTCGGCTGCTGTTGCCATCGATGGGTCGTCGCCCCCTGTCTGGGTCGTGGCGGAGCTGGCGCTAGCGTCGAGGCTTCCAGGGCCGGGTATGGATCCGTTTGGCGTGCTCGAATCGTCGGGCGTCGCCTGTGGGTCGATCGGCTCAGCGGGCTCCTGCGACGAGTCGTTGCCCAAGTTGGGGCGGCTTGCAGCGTCTGCCATGCCCGAGGGGTCGCGCGGCACGGTGGCTCCGGCGTCGCTGGCTTGGGAGTTCCCTGGCCGCATTGGGACAACGGAGGTGCTCTGACCCCCTGCGTCGCTGACGCTCTCGTCATCTGCGTTCAGACTATCCGCATCGTTCGAGTCAGCGTCGCATGCCGCGAGCCCAAAACTCAGCACCACAATCGTGAACCACACGCCTGAAGCCGTTCTCGAAATCATCGCGCAAGCCCTTAGCTTTACGGCCTGAACTGCGCAATGCGATCCACGACGCAGATCGACTTGCAGCGGAGTCCACGGCCGGGCTCTGACCGCACTTCGAGTAGCCCCCTGCTGCTTTCGATTCTCAGTTTCTGTCTCTGCTGCGGCGTTGCCAGTGCACGGCGCTGTGGATCGATCGCCGTCTGGGTTCTTGGGCACTCACTCGCAGTAGACGCGCACCTTTTCGTTTCCATCAGCCACGTCGACGTGCAGCTCTTGCAAGTGTGTCACCAGATTTTCAAGGTCATCGGGCTTGAACTTCGAAATGTCGATGTCGATGCCTTGCCCTTTGAGCGCGCGATTGACGGGTTCGTAGGCCACGGCCGGCAACAATGCCGCCAAGCGCATGCCGGCTCGAATCAGTTCGAGGGGGACACGCACGTTGACCTTGTTGGGCTTGCCTTCCTCTTGGTCTTCGACGAGCACGCGCAGGTACTTCGGCGGTGCGCTCAGAGGCTGAGGGTCGGACTGGAAGCGAGCAGGCGCGACCGTCGAGGTCTTGTTGTCTGTCATCGCGTCGAACAAGGACTCGGCCTCTGCTGCGCTCAGCTTGCCCTCGGCCATCATATTCAGGATTCTTCGTTGTTCTTCAATCATGTTGGTCACTCGTTTGTTGTGTCAGGTTAATATATCGAGAAATCCCAAGCGTTCCCGCCCCGCTCACCCAGTTCGAACTGGGCACCGTGCGCAGCGCACAGCACCCGGTAACTTGCGCCGAGCGTTGCGAACCCGCGGCGCCCTGCGGCTGGCGAGACCCGAGCTGGCCAGAGCCAGCACAAAGGTAGTGCCAGGCAAAATATGGCGATGATGAGGGGCCAGATCACGATCAGCGGGAGCCAGATCGCGGGCCACCCCGTGCGTTTGACGCGCAAGGCGAGGGGTAAGAGGCGCCATGTCACTTGCCGAGCTCCTGCAACGCCTGTTGCACGGTGATCTCGCCGCGCTCGAGTTTGTCGAGCAGCGCGCGGCGTTCTTCGCCAGGCGGCGCAGGTGGCGAGGTCACTTGTTCGACCGCGATTGCCGGTTCCAACAATTCTGCCAAACGGTTCAGACGCGCTTTGATCGTCGGATAGCTGACGCCGAACAGCTTCTCCATGTCCTTGATCGAGCCGTGACTGCGAATGAACGCGACGATGAACAGCTGATCTTCTGCGGGGAGCTGCGCGAGCGCCGGCAGCTCGAACGAACCTTCGATCGCGACTGCCGTAGCGCGCATTCTCACGCGCTCGATGGCAAAGGGCATACCTCGGGTGAGTTCGGTCAGGTGCTTCCAGTCCATCGGCTTGTTGAGTGAATCTACCCCGGGGATTGATTTTATCAAGTTGTGAATTGAGATTTTTAATACTGACTCAGAATGAGTCGCCATATGTAGGCAATTGTAGGCTGATTCCCGGGGTCGCTTCTCGGCTCTGTGGCGGGCGCGCCGCCGCCCTTCGAAGTCGAACGTGCCGGGTGTCCGAGCGCCCTCGTTCAGGGCCGGCACGCGCTCTGTTCGTCCCAGGTTACCAGTGGGGTGCAGTGGCTTGTCGTAGCGAACGCCGGCGGGCACCTAGCGACTCAGGCCGGCTTTCCCAAAGAACGAGTACGCATTGGACTCGCTGCGCTTGGCTCGAGCTGTCGATCCGGGTGTTGCGGGTTCGCCCTGGCGAAGTCTGCGACATGGTGCAACATGTGCTCATGACGCAGGCACGCGAGTCGAGCCGAACAGCAGATGACGCAACCGAAGGCGCTGTGTTCGCTGCCGTTGATTCGGGACTCGACCCACTCAGAGCGCTGCAGTTGGGTGTCAGACGCGTGCGCGAGACGTTCGACAGCGCGACCAACGTCGCGGATGCAGGCTCACGACTGGTCAGGGGACAATTCGGTAGGGTGTTAACCAGTGGCGTGATCGCCGGCGCGGCGATCGGCGGTGGCCTCGCTGCGATATCCAACGGTGTGGCGCTTCTTCGCGGTGCGAAGTCGGTCAAGAGCGCCACCTTGGATACCTTGAAACATACGCTGAGCTCTTCGGCAACGGGTGCGGCGGTTGGCAGCATCGCGCTCGTCACCGAGTCCGCGTTGATGCGGGCTGGAGCCGCCCGCGTCGCGATGGGGGCTGCACCCGTTGCCATCGCGTTGACGGCCGTGGATGTCGGCAAAGACGTGAGCCGGCTGGCAACCGGCAAGATCGATCGGCAAGTTTTCGCGAACAACTCAGCGCAGCACCTGGCCAAGGGCGGCTTCGCGTGGTTGGGCATGGAAGGCGGAGCCGCGGTTGGCAGCGCGATCGTTCCCGGCGTGGGTACGGCGCTCGGTGCGTTGCTTGGCGGCGTCGCCGGGTCGCTGTTTGGCGGTTGGCTGACGCGACGCAAAGCGAACCGCTAGTCCAACGGAGAGTGCGTTGCGACTCGAACTAGCGCGCGTAGGGGCGCTGAAACTAGCGCCCGGTGACTTCAGCGTCGATCGAGTTCTGAGGACGGGCCAAGCGCGTCGCGTCCGTTGAGCGCGCGCGGGATGGGTGTCAGGCGGCGTTGCACGAACTTGCGATGGGCCAGAACGAGCGCCAACAACACCAACGATCCCGGCACCAAGATCAAAAGGGCGACCATCAAGGCCTTCCACACCGGGTACGCAGTCATGACTCGAATTCTTTCAGCAGCTTCGGCATGAGCCGTTGCTGGACTGCTACTAGTGCACGCGGCGTGCCAGCCTGGTTCGACCGCGAGTTCTTGCGTCTGGAGGCGGCGGGGAGCCGTCTTCGGCGGCAACTGCGCGTACCCCCGACGCGCAGTATCTTCGTCTACCGACCACACCGCGACGTTCGTGTCGCGGTGACCCCGCCGTGTTGGCATCAAGTGACTGGATTGGGCAGTGCGTATGGGAGCGTTCAGTGCCGGCTGAGGGTTGCGCCGGCGTTTCGAGCGCAACCAGCGCAACCCATCGTCCCGAGACGCTGACTAGCCGTCCCGACGTAACTCGCGACATGCATTGACGATTCGCGACGCGCTCGGCGCCCGTCCGACGCGGGAGTTCAACTCGTCGCTGAGCCAGAGCGCTGCCTCGTCCACGTTGCTCGCGATCAGCATTCGGTATCGCGCTTTGAGCGTCAGCTGAAGCATCGACAAAACCGCGCGCATCGCGGCACCGCGAAAGCCCGTGCCCTCTACCACCTGCGCGGCCGCGACCATCGAGGAACGCGCGAGCTCCGTGCGGATGTAGTTGCGGGCTGCCTCGTCGGGAGGCGGGCAATCGGCATTGATCACCACCATCGCACCCGTCTTGCAGCCGCAAGACTTCGAAAGGGCGTCAAGCTCGGCGATGATCGTGCGCATGACGGCGCTGCTCGGCGCTTCGCGCGACAGGATCAGCTCCACGTTGCCGATCCATGCGATGCAATGTGCCGCATCGCGATAGCGCACCACGACTTTGGCAGCATTCGGTTCCGCCAAAGCGGCTTCAGCGAGGAGCGTCATGCAAACGTATTTCGCCGTCGAACTCGGAGCGCAAGGGCGACGCCGCTCGAGCGTCGCACCAAGCCGTTTGAAGGCCCCCGTTTCTGGGCCTTCGGGGGATCACTTACAGGGCAACTCGTTGATGCGCGATGACGCCGGGAAAGAGACCTTGCCGTCCTGCCAGTGCGAGATCACGAACACCCCGCCGCTATCGGCAGCGCTCGGCGCGTTGGCGGAAGCCACGCAGCGCAGCTGAAGATCGCCGGCATTGCCCCGCAAACCGCTCGCATCGTCGATCGTGCACCACGCTTCGCAGGTCGTCTTGTCACGGTGAACCTGACCGACATGGGCGAAGCGGCTCGCGCCCGACGCGTCCTTGAATTGATCCATCGCGACGCCCGCGAGTGGGTCGAACTGCCCCGGAGCGTCGAAGCTCGCGGGAGTTACTTTGTCGGGCGTACTACTGACCGTGGCCGCGGCGAACGTCTCTGCCACTGCACCTTCTACTTCGTTCTTCCAGAAGTCGCACAGCTCCACCGAGTGGTTCTGCACCCACTCCGACTCGGAGATCATCTGCAAGTTGCGCTTGCGACGATGATCGGTTTCGGGAAAACGATCTGTCTCGATACCCACGTCATCGGTGTCGCTCTTGAGCGAAGCGCTCTGCTTCTCGAGCTCGACACAAATCTCTCTGCCGCGCGCCAACATCGTGCCGAGCTTAACAGCGTCCTGCTTGAGCAGGGATTGCGCTTGTCCAACCTTGGCCATGTTACCAGAGGCGATCGCTTCGTCGAATTGCTCATGCGCCGTGTTTACGCGCCACTTGGCGGACTCGGCACCCTTCTGGATCTTCTTCAGCTCTGCCTCTCGCGCAGAGACCATCAACTTCGAAGCTTTCAGATTGGCTGCCAGGCGCGAGATCATGCCGTCGAACAGTTTCGAGTAGTCCGGCTCAGCACCTTCGGGCGGAGCGGCGGCCGTGTCAGCGAGTGTGGGGCTCGCGGCGGACATGGATGCGGTAAATACGAGGGTCAGGATCGCTTTCGACGTGTACTTCATCAATTTCCCGTGTGTTGGCGGACAGAGCTCTCCCAGACGAGCGAACGTTGATGGCTGTTCGATCGCGGGGGGGCGAGCAGATCAGCGTCGCATCCTTGGACGAAAGCGCAACACGTCGCGTGAAGTTCGCGCCATGACAAAACGGCGTCGTATCCGTTTGGGACAGCACACAGCGGATGATGTGTGGCCGCAACTGAGTAACACGACCAGGCTTGTGACGGTCGTCACTCGGCGGCTGCCGGGCGATCTGGCCTGCTGGGAGATGTGGGCTGTTGGGCTTTGGCCGCGCCGGGTACCGCGGTTACGCCGCCGGTGCCCTGTTTGCGCGGGTCGGCGGCTGCCATTGGCCGTCTACCGTCGAAGCTCAGCATCTGCACTGCCGTGCCATTGAATCGGATCGGACCCACCACCTCACCGCGTCGTGTTAATTCGTCGGATTGATCGATGGGCGTATCTTGCGGCACCAAGATCGAACGACCGTCGAGTGGGACTTGAAAACGTGGCGTGCTGACCGCGCGCTCCGGCGGCAGATCGAAAGCCAGGGCCGCGAGGATGGCTTGTGTCGTCTCGGGTGCGATGTTCATGCCTCCCGAACCACCCGCGGCGAGCACCACCTTGCCGTCCTTGACGACGATCGTCGGAGTCATGCTGGAAACTGGGCGCGCCAACGGCCGCGCCCGATTCGGACTCAATGGGATCCCCAGTCGGTTGGCGTCACTCGTTAGGGTGAAATCATCGAGTTGGTCATTCAGCACTACTCCGCTGCTTGGCGCCGTCAGCTTCGCGCCGAAGACGCGGTTGACGGTGGTGGTCAACGATACGACGCGGCCTTCGCCGTCGCGCACGACGATGTGGTGGGTGCCGTGTTCTTCGCTGACGAAACGACCCAGCGCGTGCGTGCGCTCGAGCGAAAGCCGTTCACGCCGTTCGCGCAAGCGGCGCGCGTCGAGCAGCGTGGCGAGATCGATTTGCTCTAGATCGGGATCACCCACGTAGCGCATGCGATCGGCCAAGGCTGCGCGAAATGTCTCGGCCAACGCGTGACGATACGCGGGAGTGTCGAGGCCGAGCGACGTCAGGTCGCTGCGTGTGAACTGCGCCAGCGTTTGGGCCAGCAGCAGGCCGCCCGCAGAAGGCGGAGGCATGGTGTAAACTTCGAGCCCTTCCCAAGTGGTGTGAATGGCGGTGCGTTCCTTGACGCGATAGCCGCTCAAATCCGCCAGGCTGAGCCATCCCCCGGCGTTGTGCACCGTGTTGACGAGCTCTGCTGCGATCGCGCCTTCGTACAAGGCTTTGGGGCCCTCGCTTGCCACGCGCCGCAACGTCGCGCCCAAGCGTGGACTCGAGACCTTGGCGCCTTGTTCACGCAACGGGCTCAGCCAGGCTTCCTTCAAACTCGGATCCCCCGCGAAACTGCTTCCGGTAGCCCGCGTGACGTTGGCCAAGTGAGGGCTGACCGCGAAACCTTCTTCGGCTGCCACGGCCGCAGGAGTCACGACCTCTTGCCAGGTGCGCCGTCCAAAGCGGCGGTGCAACTCATACAAACCTTGGAGTTCACCTGGGACACCCACCCATTTGCCGCGCTGCTCGAACGCGAATGGGCGTGCATCGAAGTCTTCGGGGGCCAAATCTTTGGGCGCTGACTCGCGCGCATCCAAGATTACCGGGATGCCCAGCTTCGGGTCGAAGAGGTTGATGAAGCAACCTCCGCCCAGGCCGCTCGACGTCGGACTGACGACACCGGCCACCAACGCGGCCGTCACGGCTGCGTCGACGGCGTTACCCCCCCAACGCAACTGTTGCAGGGCCTCGTTCGTCGATCGCGCGTTCTCGGTCGCCACAGCGCCGAAAGCATCGGGCGCGCCGGCTTGCAACGTCGGCAGATCGAGCAGCAGCGCCGCGCAGCCGAGGCTACTCAGCATTGCCAAGAGTGAACGTCGTGTGCCGCGTCGCGTCCGGATCGAGCGCATGACGGCGCTTATACCCTGCGCGCGTCACGGGGTCGATGGCTTGCCGTGGCTTCTGATCTGACAAAAGCCACATCCCTGTCTTGGACCGCCCTAGAGCGGGCTTTGCAGCTGACACCCGCTGTCCTATGCTCGCGCGCATGCGATTGCTCTTCATCATGGATCCGTACGCCGGCATGCTCCCTGACAAGGACACCAGCTTTGCCTTCATGCGCGGCGCGGGTCAGCGCGGTCACCAATGTTTCCACGCGCTGCCGACGGACATCAGTAACGAAGGGACGCGCGTCTCCGCCCGAGCTCGCTCGATCGCCGTCAGCGATGTCGCCCCACACGTCAGCGTCGGGGAACCGGACTTCATGGCGCTCGAGACCTTCGACGCGGTTTTCGTGCGCAAGGATCCCCCGTTCGACTCGGCCTATCTCCATTTGACGCAGCAACTCGATTTGGTGACGAAAGACGTGCTGGTGATCAACGCGCCGCGGGCTTTGCGCGACGCCAACGAGAAGCTCTACACGTTTCAGTTTCCCGAGTTCATGCCGCGCACGCTCGTCACCGCGAGTACCGAGCAGATGATGGCATTCATCCGAGCCGTGGGCGGCAAAGCCGTCGTCAAACCGCTCGACGGCGCGGGGGGCTCTGGCGTGATGGGCATCGACATCGACAATCGCACGACGCGCGGCATCTTGGACTACGCCAACAACGAAGGCCGGCGCTTGGCCTTGGTGCAAGAGTTCAAGCCCGAGATCGTGGGCGGTGACAAGCGCGTACTGATTATCGATGGCACTCTGATTGGCGCGATTCGGCGCGTGCCTCGAGCAGACGATATCCGCGCCAACATCCACGTGGGCGGACGTGTCGAGGCGTGTGAACTGACGCCGCGCGAACGTGAGTTGGTGTCTGTAGTAGGTAAACGGTTGGGGGCGGAGGGGTTGTACTTCGTCGGGTTGGATCTGATCGGTGAACAGCTTATCGAAGTGAACGTTACGAGTCCCACGGGCATGCAGGAGCTCGGACGACTGACGGGCACCGCTCCCGAACTCGAAGTGATTCGTTGGCTCGAACGACGACTCGGCGTGAACTGAATTGCCGAGCGGAGCGATTGCCCTGATTCAGTGGACAGGGCGGTGCTTCCCCGACGTGTCGGTATCGCCCAAAAGTAGTGCTCGTTTGCAGTTCTAGTAGAATCTCCGCGATTGCCACCCAATCGGGCGCGTCGCCGTCGCTCGCACGGTCGCAATGCCGCACTTGAACCGCGACGCAAACGGCAGGATCGTTTGCGTCCCAGAGGTTCAAGGAGCGCAATGACTGTGACGGAGATCGACTTCGAATCCAACGATAGTGGTGCCCCATCCTTAGTGCCTGCCCATGGTGCCCGCGTCGGCATGGGCATTCCAGTGCTGAAGCGAGCTGTGCTCGATCACCTGCTGTTTACCTGCGCCCGGCACGTGGAGGATGCGACACCGATCGATCTCTACATGGCGTTGTCACACAGCGTGCGTGACCGCTTGGTGCATCGCTGGTTGGCTACAGAGCGCACTTACGAGGAGATGGACGTCAAGCGCGCCTATTACCTTTCGAGCGAGTTCCTCACGGGGCGTTCGCTCGGCCTATGTCTGATCAACATGGGTTTACACAGCGCGGCCAAGCGTTTGATGGCCGAGCGCGGCTACGATCTAGAGACGATTCTCGAACAAGAGGGCGATCCTGGTCTCGGTAACGGTGGTCTGGGCCGTCTGGCGGCGTGTTTCATGGATTCGATCGCGACGCTCGAACTGCCAGCCATGGGTTACGGCATTCGCTACGAGTTCGGCATTTTCGAGCAGCGCATCGAGAATGGGTATCAGCTCGAGCGCCGTGACAATTGGTTGCAGTACGGCAACTCGTGGGAGATCCCGCGCCACGACTTGGCGCAGACCGTGCGCTTCTACGGGCGTGTCGAGACGCACCGAGACGAGAAGGGCCGTACGCGGGTCGAATGGCTCGACACCAAAGAAGTCGTCGGATTGCCGCATGACTCGTTCATTGTTGGGCACGAGGTAAACACCGTCAACACGCTGCGTCTGTGGTCTGCAAAGGCCACTTCGGACTTCAACCTCGAGCTGTTCAACGAGGGTGACTATCGCCGCGCGGTGGAAGACAAGATCGATAGCGAGAACATCTCCAAGGTGCTGTACCCCGCGGACAAGACGCTCGAAGGCAAAGAACTGCGCTTGAAGCAGCAGTACTTCTTCGTCGCCTGTTCCGTCGCCGACATCATGCGCAGCTACAAGGAGCGCCATCAGTCGTTCCACGAGTTTCCGCAGAAAGTGGTGATTCAGCTCAACGACACTCATCCGGCGATCACCGTCGCCGAACTGATGCGCATACTGGTGGATGACGAGGGCCTCGACTGGGAGTTCGCGTGGAACATCACGCAGCGAACCTGCGCCTACACCAACCACACGCTCTTGCCCGAGGCGCTCGAGAAGTGGCCCGTCAGCATGTTCGAGCGCTTGTTACCCCGACACCTGCAGATCATCTACGAGATCAATCGCCGCTTCTTGCGCCAAGTGGAGATCCGTTGGCCCGGTGACGTAGGGCGTTTGGGGAGGCTCTCTTTGATCGAAGAAGGGCACCAGAAGCAAGTACGCATGGCGCACTTGGCGACGGTCGGCTCGTTCAGCGTCAACGGCGTGGCCGAGCTGCACACGCAACTGATCCGCACGGATCTGATGCCGGACTTTGCAGAGCTGTGGCCCGATCGCTTCAACAACAAGACGAACGGCGTCACACCTCGCCGTTGGATCCTGCACGCCAACCCCGGTTTGTCCAAGTTGATCTCGAGCCGCATCGGGCAAGGCTGGATCGACGATTCCCTGTTGCAGATCAGCAAGCTGCGGGATTTTGCGGGCGATCAAGACACGCTCAGTGAGTTGATCAAGATCAAGCAAGCCAACAAGGAGCGCTTGGCCCTCGTGATCGGTGAGCGCGCCGGAACCTATGTCTCGCCGAACTCGATGTTCATCGCGCAAGTGAAGCGTATCCACGAGTACAAGCGGCAGCTGTTGCTCGCGCTTGCCATGATTGCGCGCTACTTGGACGAACGGCGTAACCCCGATCGCCCAGGCGTGCCTTGCACGTACATCATCGCGGGAAAAGCGGCGGCGGGTTACGCCGTGGCCAAACTGCACATCAAGTTGATCAACTCCGTCGCGGACGTGATCAACTTCGACCCTGCAGTCAGGAACCGAGTCAAAGTCGCGTTCATCCCCAACTACAGTGTTTCCTTGGCCGAGCGAATCATGCCGGCGGCGGATCTATCCGTGCAGATTTCCTTGGCGGGCAAGGAAGCCAGCGGTACCGGCAACATGAAGTTCGCGATGAACGGTGCGCTCACGATCGGTACGCTCGACGGCGCCAACGTCGAGATCCGAGAAGAAGTCGGCGCCGAGAACTTCTACTTGTTCGGCTTGACGGCAGACCAGGTCAAGGAGGTGCGGGCACGGGGGTACAACCCGAGCGAGTACATCGATCGCAGTCCCCGCTTGCGCGAGGTGATCGAGCTGATCGAATCTGGGTTCTTGAGTCCCGGCGAGCCCGGCTTGTTCAGCAGTGTCACCGAGTCGCTGCGCCATCACGACCCGTACATGTGCTGCGCTGACTTCGACGAATACCTCGCGGCCGAACAGCGCGCCGCAAAGGACTACGAAGATCAGCGCCGCTGGGCGCGGATGGCGCTGCTGAACATCGCAGGCAGTGGCCGTTTCTCGAGCGACGAGACCATTCGCAAGTACGCGAAGGAGATCTGGGACATTCACCCGGTCCACGTCGATCTCGACGACGTCCCAGCCTGAACTCGTGAAGCGGACTGCGTGCACGTCGGGGTGCTTCGCGCCCCGACGTGAAGCGGTGCCCCGACGTGAAGCGGTGCCCCGACTTCACGAGTTAGGCGTGGACGCGTCGTTCCAGCGCGCGAATTGCTCCGCAAAGGCGTCAGCGTGCTGCTCCCAGCCGAGCTCTTGGTGCAGCTCGTGAAATTGTCCTTCGGCGATGAACAGGTTCACGTCTTTGCTCGACACTTGGCTCATGAAGCGGCGCGTGACGTTTACGTCCACGAGTTGATCGTCTCCAGCTGCGCGTACGGCGATCGGCAACCGGAGTTCACCCGCGCGGCGCAGTGCCTCGGCTTGAGCGCTCTCCACTTCCGTGAAAAGCCGTGCGGTCATGCGCTGGATACCGAGGGGATCGCTCTCGATCATGCGCGCGCGCTCTGCGTCGTGGGTCAGAATGCTGGCACTGACGTTGGTGGGCAACGAGAAGCGCGGCACCAGTGCCGAGATCGCGCGGCCTGCGGCGAGCTTCCACGCTGGAGTTTCGAGCGCCAAGCCCAAGTACGGCGAAGTCAACGCCAGCGCCCGAAAGCGCGATGCATCGCGCAGAGCCGCGTGAATCGTGAGCAGCGCTCCCATGCTGTGTGCGAACGCGATGGGCGTGCCCAGTGAACGAAAGCGCGAGTCTTTCTGCAGTTCGTCGAGGTACGCGAACAGGTCGTCGATGAACTCCGAAAAGCGCGTGACGTAACCGCGCGGCCCTTCGGACTTCCCTTGGCCGCGCAGGTCCCACGCCGCCACGAGCCAGCCTGCGGCGCGCCAGCGCTCACAAACGTGCTCGTAACGTCCGACGTGCTCGCTGAACCCGGTAGTCACCAGGACCGAACCGCGCGGCGCGCCCTCGGGCTCGTACAAACGGGTGCGAAGGGCTGGCGCGTCCGGTCGTTTGAGCCACTGGTCCATCGAACGTCGACTCTTACACAGAATGAAAGCAACCGGGAACGCGGCTGGACGATTAGCGGGCATGAACCGAACTCGTCCTTTTCCACGCCCCCCAAGCGCCCAGTCCCTCGAACACGCGGCCCTGGCTGAGTGGCTCTCGCATGCCGAAGCCGATCAGCTGTTCGACGCTGCACGCCAATTGTTCTGCAACGAAGCCTTCGAGGATTCGGCCGCGATCTTCTCCTACTTACTCGCGTTTCGAACCCGCGCCGCGAGCGTTTGGCTCTGGCTAGGCGCGTGTCAGGAGGCGCTGCAGCGCTTCGACTTGGCGGCGCAAACTTATGCCGCAGCTCACGTGGCTTGCCCTGACGATTGCGCGTCGGAGATCGCTGCCCAATTGGCTCGCGTTACGGCCTTGGTCGCCGCGCGCCCAGCGGGGGACGCGTCGTGAACGTCGTTGCGTCGCGCCGCACCAACTCGGGCCCCAGCGCGGAACTGCCGGCAGAGGGCACGACGGCAACGACGAACACGGCGTTGCCGGACACCGTGGGCTCCCTTGGCTCGAGCTTGCCGAACGCGCTGTTCTCGGCTGTAATCCTCCCGCGCACACTGGCGCCGAACAAGCACGACTCGGCCGCAAGCGTTTCGCTTGGCTCGGCGGGCATGGCAGAACGAAATACGAGTCCTGGCGAGGACACAACTGACTCGTCCACAGAGGGGATCGAACAGGGCAGCAGCGAGGCGCCTCGCGCGATCGCGGGTCGAGCGTCGCGAGCCGACCGGGGCGCGCGTTCGGCGGCGGCCGCGGAGGCTGCACGACCCGACTTTTGGGGGCGAGTCGTCGATCTTCAGCGCACGCTGGAGCTGCACCCGCTTTGTCCAAAAGGCGAAGCGCTCGCGCTCGCGCTCGGCTGGGTCGTTGCGTCGGCGACGCTTCCCCGCGCGCCTGGCGAGCGGGCCCGAGACAACGGCACACCGACGTCGAGAGCCGGCAACGTTGCGAGTTCGGGACGCGCCTCGGCCGCGTCCGCGCCAACCAAGGACTTGGGACACTGGGTCCAAGCGTTCCACGACGACTTGAGCGCGCGGGCGACGCGTGCCCTCGTTAGCTTGTGGCAGCAACGCGATTCGGCGCTGCGGGCCGCTACCGGTCGTCGACTGTGAAGCGGTGGCTCAAAGTACGTCGAGCAAGCGCCGGAAGTCGAGCGCGTCGAGATTCGGCAAATGCTGCTCGACGACTTCGCGTTGTAGCTTCTCGCAGTAACCGGTCTGAAAGAAATGCTCCCCACTGCGCACCACGTAGTTGAGCAGGAAGAACCGATAGGCTTCCTTGAGGAAGAGCACTTCGTTCTCTTCGAGCGGAAACTGACGATGATAGCTGCGTAAGAAACGCTTGAACGCAGGCTCGAACAATGGATCCGCCGAATAAGTGAAGATCGTCTTGTCACCTTCAGAGCGGACCACGCGCGCACAGAAGTAGAAGTCGAGCAAACGGGGCTCGATTCGGAACCAGTCGTAGTCCCAGCGCGAGAAGAACTTGAAGCCATCGCCGTCGAAGCCCACGCTGAAGTTGCCGATGTTCCAATCCACGAGCACCGGGATCTTCTGCAGTTGGTGGTAACCCAGCGCCTCTGCGTTGTTGAGCCAGGTCTCGCACTGGGCCCGTAACAGATCGCCCGCCTCCACGCCGAAACCGCGCTGTGCGAGCCACTCACGTCTGCCGAGCAGATCGTAGAGCGCCGCAATGTCCGAGCCCAGTGACTTCCACGACGGATTCATGCGTCGTGCAGCGATCGCCGACGCGCGATGGAAGGCCGCCATCTCTCCCGCGAGCGCGTCCACGAACGCGTCGTTCAGCATGCGCGGCAGAAAATCGTAGAACGGTGCCTTCTCGTAGAACACGAGCCACACGTTCTGGATGGCGGCAGTGAACACTTTGCCGTCGCGCTCGAGCACTGGCGCCAAGAAGCGCGAAAATCGCGTGCCCCCGAGCAGACGCAGCCATTGCTGGATCAGTTGGTGATCTTGGCGAAAGTGAACGTACGAGCCGAAAGTGGAGGCTTTGACGATCACCTCGTGGCCGGTCTCCAGTTCGACGCGAAAGACGCGGTTGGTGGAGACGGTCGCGCTGATCTCGACGAGCCGGGCGATCTCGACGTAACGACCGAGCTCGCGCCAGGCCTGGTGGATCAGCTCGGGATAGGTATCGGCCGGAGGCGGCAGGCTGGTCATCGTGGAAGTGGTGTCTGCGGCGCCGGTTCGTCCCCGCGACTCTTTGCGGCTGATTCTTCGCAGGGTAGGACCGACAGGGTTGAAAATTCGCCCCAAAAAAGCGCAAGCTCGGGCTCGAAGTGGCTAGCCCGAGCTGCTCGATGCGCAGCGTTGCCCGGGCTCACTATGCCAGTGTGCAGTGTTTTCGGGCGCCTCCGTTGTGCTCGTACGCTTTGTGATGGAATGACTTGCACCGGCGCGGCGAGGCAACTAGGTTTCCGCCCCCTGCCTATGGCACACGCAATCTTTAAAACAGGCGGCAAGCAGTACCGTGCTGCCGAAGGCGACCGAGTTCGTGTCGCTTCGCTCGAGGGCGAACCCGGTAACACGATCACGTTCGGCGACGTTTTGGCGATCGACGGCGACGCTCCCAAGTTTGGCAAGCCCACCTTGGCGGGCGCGAAGGTCGAGGCCGAGATCGTGCGTCATGGCTTGGACGAGAAGCTCGTGGTGTACAAGTTCCGTCGCCGCAAGCGTTCGCAAACCAAGAACGGTCACCGACAGGCCTTCACCGAGGTGAAGATCACCCGGATTTCCGCGTAATTTCTTAGGTAGAAGCCATGGCACATAAAAAAGGCGGCGGCTCAACGCGAAACGGGCGTGACAGTAACGCGCAACACCGAGGCGTAAAGCGCTTTGGTGGTGAGCAAGTCAACGCCGGCACGATTCTGGTGCGCCAAGTGGGCGAGACCTTGTCCCCCGGGAACAACGTGGGCAAGGGCAAGGACTTCACGCTCTTCGCGCTCGTCACCGGCAAGGTGGCGTTCGAGTTCGTCAATCGCAAGAAGCAACGCGTTTCGGTTTACCCGGAAGCGTAAAGCCTTTTCGCCCGCACGAATTCCAACCAACGACTCCCTCATCGGAAGCGCTCAGCTCGAGCGTGTGACGGGGGACGAGAGTTCGGAACTGCCGCCGAGTGGTCTCACTCAGGCGGCGGTTGCGTTTTGGAGCAGGCCTCTCCAGGCCTGCGGCGAATGTCTTTGCACTCTGGTCACCCGTCGATCCGGGTGGCATCCTGGCTCACGTGTCGAACGCCCCGGTACCCCCTCCACGCCCTCCGCTCTTGAGCGCGGCGCTCGTGTTGGCCTGGTTGATGGGGCTGCGCACGATGCACGAGGGTTACTTGGCGCTGCGGATCATCGGCAACCCGCTGCTCGGCGATGCTCTGGCCCTATCTCCGGAGTTGCGTCAGGCATTCGTCGACGGGATTCTGACTAACCCGGCGGCGCTACCGCTGGCTGCGGCTCAGCTGATCCTCGGCGGCTTCCTGTTCTTCATGTCCGTCGCGACGCTGTTTGCGGGAGCGCGCAGCGTTGCTTTCGCGCTGCAGGCAGTGGCCTCCAACTTTGCCCTGGCGATCGTTGGTCACGTGCTGGGAGAGCCCTTGCATCAGTCAATCGCAACAGCCTTGCTGAGCAGTTCCGAAGTCACGAGTCAGCTGCCGAAGGAGTTGAGCCCAGAGCAAGTCCACAACGCGTTTCGCTGGGGATTTCGAGTGCTGTTGGGTGCGCAATGCGCCTTGTTGTTGGCCATTGGCTGGATCCTTTCACGGCCCGCCGCGCGTGCGTTCTTGGCCTTTTCGGCGGCGGCCAAGCGCGAGAGTTGAGCCAAGAATTGAGTCGGCGAGTCCAAGCGCGAGAGTCGAGTTGATTTGATGGGCAAAATCTCAATCCTTCCCCCGGAGCTCGCGAGCCAGATTGCGGCTGGGGAAGTGGTGGAGCGTCCCTCGAGTGCGTTGAAGGAGTTGGTCGAGAACTCGCTCGACGCGGGAGCCAAGCGCGTCGACGTGCAGATCGAGGGGGGAGGCATCACGCGTCTGTCTGTGCGCGATGACGGCTCCGGCATGAACCCCGAGGACGCAGTGCTCAGTATCGAGCGACACGCGACGAGCAAGCTGCGGAAATTCGAAGACCTGCTGCAGCTGCCGAGCTACGGCTTTCGGGGCGAAGCGCTGCCTTCGATCGCGTCGGTCTGCCGTTTCGCGCTGGATACACGCACCGCTCAGCATGAACTTGGGACCCATATCGTCGTCGAGGGCGGCAAGGTCGTAGAGAAGAACGAAGCCGGCATGCCCGTAGGCACGCGCATCGAGCTCACGGACTTGTTCTACAACGTTCCCGCGCGGCGCAAGTTCCTGCGCTCCAGCGCGACCGAGGCGGGACACATCACCGACGTCCTGGAAGCGGCCGCGCTGTCAGCGCCACAGGTAAGCTTCACGCTCAGCCGCGATGGGCGCAAGGCGCGCGAGTGGTTGCGCGCGTCCGATCGGGCGTCACGCGTCGCCTTGCTGTTCGAAGACGAAGAGCTCGCGCTGTGCAAGGGTGAGCGCGGTCCGCTCAAGCTCGAGGCGTATCTTGGGCGGCCGGAGCATGCGCGTACGGGCGCCAGTGGTCTGCGTTTGTTCTGCAATCAGCGCCCGATCCGCGATCGCGCGCTGCTCAACACTTTGTCGCAGGCTTACGGCAGCGTCCTCGAGCGGGGGCGCTATCCGCGTGGGGTCGTCTACTTGGAATTGCCGAGCGAGCTCGTCGACATCAACGTTCACCCGCAGAAATCGGAAGTGCGCTTCGCGGATGCACGCGCAGTCGCGGATGCGGTGTATCAAATCGTCAGCAGTGAATTGGCGCGGGCATTCTCGATGCCGTCACCCGCGAGCAACCGCTGGAAACAACCCGACTCTGGGCCAGCGCCCACGTCGGTCGGCGCCTGGCGTCGCAACGAAGACGACGATCGCGTCTCGGAAGTCTGGTCGCGCCCCAATCAAGACTCTGAAGCGGGCGAGCAGAAGTCGGGTTCTTCCGGCGAAAATGTGGTTTCACGCAGCATGTTGCCGCAAGCCAGCTCGAAGGGCGCCCAGCCCGATGAGCGAGACGATTCGACCGGCGAACGTCCCATCGTCGAGAGTCATCGCGCCGAGGCCTACGTGCTCGAAGGCCCCGCAGGTGAACCTGTAACAAGTAGCGACAGCGAAGCCGAACAACACGGCGAAGCCGAGCGCCCGAGCGAGCCGGGTTCCGGCCCCGCCGCGGTCTGGCCTCAAGCCACGACCGGCATGGGCCGACCCCGTGAACGACTGCAGAGCTTCATGCGCATCCACGAAGCTCCGGTGTCGACGCCACCCCGGGCCAACGTCGGCGAGGCCGAAGTGGGTTGGAAGCGCTTGCGCTACGTCGCGCAAGTGCGCGCCACCTACTTGATCTGTGAAGGCGACGAAGGCTTGTTCGTGCTCGATCAGCATGCAGCCGCCGAACGTGTGAACTTTCACAAGTTGAAGCAAGAGTACGCCCAGCGCTCGATGGCGTCACAGGCATTGTTGTTCCCCGTCACGCTGCGTCTGACGCCCGAACAAACCGAGCTCGTGGTCGAGCATGAACCCGACATTCAAGGCCTCGGATTCGACGTGCGTGTCCACAGCGAAACGACGGTCAGCGTGCACCGTGTACCGCGCCTGCTGCAACGCGACGACACCGAGCGACTCTTCCTCGACTTGTTGAGCGAGCTCGGCAGAGCTGGCAGAGGGTTTACGGCCGCCGTGGATGCCGCCTTGTCGACGATTGCGTGCCACGGATCGGTGCGCGCCGGTGACACTCTGAACGCGCAGCAGGCCGAAGCGCTGCTGGCGTCGCTCGAAGGCGTCGACTTTGCGGGGCACTGCCCGCACGGACGCCCAATCGTCGCGTTTACTTCGTGGAGTGAGCTTGAGCGCAAAGTCGGAAGACGCTGAGCTCCCGCGGGCGATCGTCATCGTTGGACCGACCGCGTCGGGCAAGAGCGACCTCGCGTTGCGCTGGGCCACCCGTTTCGACGGTGAAATCGTCAACGCGGACAGCGTGCAGATCTATCGACATTTCGACATTGGTAGCGGCAAGCCGAGCGCCGAAGAATTGGCGCGTGTACCGCATCACTTGCTCGGCACGTTCGACCCGCACGCGGAGATGGACGCGAGCATCTTTGCCGAGCTCGCCATCGAACGGATTCGTGAGATCGAAGCGCGCGGAAAGATCGCGATCGTGTGCGGCGGGACGTTCCTGTGGGTGCGTGCGCTGCTCTTTGGATTGGTGCCAGCGCCGCCCAAAGACGAGAGCCTGCGTGAGCGTCATCGCCAGTTCGTTGCCGAGCGAGGTCGAGAAGCGTTGCACGAGCAGTTATCGGGCGTCGACCCCGCGAGTTACGCGCGCTTGATGCCCAATGACTTCGTCCGTGTCAGCCGAGCGCTCGAAGTCTTCGAGCTAACCGGCAAGCCCTTGAGTGAACTACAGCAAGCTCACGGCTTTGCGACGCCGCGTTTGAACGCTCGACTGTTCGGCGTGGCGCAGGCGCGGGAAGAACTGCATCGCCGCATTGCGGAGCGCACGCTCGGGATGTTCGCCAAGGGTTGGCTCGACGAGGTGCGCGATCTGATCGCGCAAGGCTTCGGCGATACTCGCCCCATGGCGAGCGTTGGCTACCGCGAAGTGCATCAGGCGCTGACGTCGGGTGAACAAGTGGAGATCAGCGCGCTCGCCGAGCAGGTTTCGAGGGCGACTCGCGTTTTCGCGCGTCGGCAACTCACTTGGTTGCGCGAGCAGCCCGTGCACTGGCTCAGCCCGGAACAGTGCAACACGGAAACCGGGTGGACCAAAGACGGCCCCTCCGCGACCTGACGGAGCACCGCACGATACAACCTAGCGAACGCAGCCAGTACACGCGAGGTCAGCCTTTGCAGGCAGGGAGCTGGTGGGTCATGACAGACTTGAACTGTCAACCAACGGATTAAGAGTCCGCTGCTCTACCAATTGAGCTAATGACCCGGAAAAAGCGAGCCCGCTGCTTACCATCGACGGATCCAAAGTCAAGCCGCTTTCGTGACAGTCGCGCGAGCCTCTGGAAGCGGCGATGCTCGGCGGTACGGCGGCTGAGCCGTCGTCCCATTTTTCCGGTATTTCGGAGCGGAACAACGGACTCGCCGGATCACGCCCGTGAAGCCCGATGACGGACGCGAACCTGCGCGCTGCTGATCGCTGGCTGCCGATCCATCCGCGCTGAGCGGCGCCGGGGCCTTGCCGAGGGGTGTGCTGCGGGTGATCACTGCGGAGCCGCCACCAGACACAGTGGCACTTGCCACCGTGAGTTAACTCCGGGTGATCACCTGAAGCCAGCAGCTCCAAGAGCTGGGATCGGCGTGTTGGTGCGCGTTTATCGCAGCTTTCTGCAGACGATCTGCCGAGTTGGATCACTCTGTCCTACATTGGTTAACTACGACAAAACCTGGATCATCCGTCCTGATAACCCGACAATCGTGTCAACCTCGTCCCGATCACAGCGCTTTCCTTGACGCGGGACCCTCGAACACCCTAGCTTGGCGTCACTATCCCAACGGGAGCAAATAGAAGATGGGCAGCTCGGACAAACGCAAGCAAAGTCTGTACTTTCCGGAAGAGATGTTGAAAGAGATCCAACAGGAAGCAGCGCGCCAAGATCGCTCGCTGTCTTGGATCGTGCAGAAGTCGTGGCGCCTGTCGCGCAAGGAGATCATGAAGTTCCCCGGCGTCAACGAAGTCGAGGATGACGATTCGGAAGACGATCCCCGCGGCCGCAACGAAGAGTGACGTTGAGCTCAGAGACGCCAACCTTACTGGTCGGCGTTTCGTCGCCGCGCTCGCACTGAGCGCGGCGCTGAGCTTGTCGTGTTCGGTCGACGCACATCGTGCGATTGCATGCACGTTCGTCTACGGCGGTGAGTCTACGGTCGTACCGGTCCCGGAAACTGGCGACCCGTACCAGGTCGAAGGGCAAGACATCGGCTCACGCTTTCACGTCAAGCCCGTGTTGCATGCGGGTACGCCCGATGGTCGTCTGCTCGAGGTGTATACCTTCGGGCGCTATGACCAAGGCAACGTGATTCTGCACGAGCTGAACTTGGGCCTCGACGGGCCGCTTCCCGTTTCGGGCGGACGCTATGGCCTCACGGGTCGGCAGTTCGTGTACGAAAAGGACGCGCGCGAACTCGAGTACTGGTGTGGCCTTGCCGCGAACTGAGAGCAGCACTCAGGCGGTTTTCCCATTTGCGGTGAGCTTCGGGCTCCGCTCCAAATCACGCCGTGCGCTGTCGTGCCTGGCGCTGCTGCTGCAGAGCTGCAGTGGAGCGCCATCACGGACTGCGCTGACGCACTCGAGTGATTTGGTCGACGTCCTGTTCGTGGGTGACGTGTTGTTGGACGAAGGTGCAGGGCGTCTGATTGCCGCGGGGGGCGATCCGTTCAGCGAAGTCGCGAGCGCGTTCGAGAGCGCTGATCTGGTCGTGGCAAACCTCGAGTGCCCGATCGCGCGGGGTGGCGCCGTCGTCGACAAGATCTACACGTTTCGAGCCGCGCCAGCGACGGCCGACGTCCTGGCTCGGCACGTGGATGCAGTTTCGCTCGCGAACAATCACTCGGGCGACTACGGGCCCAGCGCTCTCGGCGAGACTTTCGCGGAGCTCCACCGCGTGCACGTGCCGTTCTTCGGCGCCGGTGAAGACGCCAAGCGCGCTCACGCGCCGCTGATCATCGAGCGCGGAGGGATGCGCATCGCTCTGCTCGGCTACGACGAGTTTCATCCGCGTTGGTTCGAGGCCACAGCAGCGACTGCAGGAGTTGCTTGGAGCGAAGACGAGCAGACCATCGCCGACATTCACCTGGCGCACGAGATGGGTGCGCAGATCGTGATCCCGTTTCTGCACTGGGGTTGGGAGAACGAGGGCGAAGGGGCGCGCCAACGCGAACTGGCTCGCATCCTGATCGACGCGGGCGCGGATGCCGTGATCGGCGCTCACCCCCACGTGGTTCAAGGCGCGGAGCTGTATCGCGGTAAACCCATCGTCTACAGCTTGGGGAACTTCGTCTTCAGTCTGATCGACTACGAATCGAACCGTGTGGGCTGGATGCTACGCTTGCAATTGGACCGTCGCGGCGTCGTGCGCTGGACCAACCAGGTCGTACGCATCGACGATCAAGGCGTTCCTCATCCCGATCCTTTGGCCGCGGCGCCTTGCGGCGAACGCGGCTGGTCGACCGCGCGCGAGTGTCGTCCCTAGACCGTCCTCACGTCGTCCTGGTTGCGCGATGGGGCTTGTGCGCGTCGAGATCGACTAACTCGTAACGCTCGGGCGGAGTCTGCGCCATCGCGCCGTCAGTGAACACCATGCCCGTTGCGCCCTCGTACAATTGTTCGGTACCCCACGCGTAACGTGGCATCCCCGAGTTGATCACGAGTGAGCGCAATGGGCCCTCGGGCGCCGCGTCGTCCTGGCTCCAGGTTCCGAGCAAACTACGACTCTTCGGGTCGCGCACGTGGCCCACCACTTGAGTCAGCCCGTGAGGAATTCGGCGCGCGTCGTAGCGGCGCGCGTAGAGATCGGGAGTGCCCTCTTGGCGATGGCCCGCTCGGGGCTGCTCTGCGCGATGCAAGAGCACACCGCCCGCTTCCCCGTCCTCGGCGCAGCCCGGCCGATGCAGCGATTCAATGGCGAAGGGCGTAGTCGGTTGGCGCAGCCAGTCCTTCACCGCCGCATCCAAGGCTGCGTTCAACCCAGCCGACACGAGCGCCGGGTCAGCCTGATCGCGTTCAGGCACAGCGATGGCTCTCAAGTGTTCGCGCGTGACGCCAGCGTGGTTGAGCAGCCAACCGTTGTGATGCGTAGCAAGGCGCAAACGACGTTCGCGCAACAGGCGCTGCACGAGTTCGCGTTGCGAGGTCTTGAACGACGCGAGATCGCGAGCGGCGATCTCGACACTCGGCAACGTCGGATAGCGCGCGATGAATGCCTGCTCTGCGGCGGAGTCGCGCTTGCCCAGCTTCGCTTGCGTGTAGAGCTCATTGGCTTCGTTCGACGCTTTGCGGAATTCGTCGTCGGAGAAGGGTAACAACTCCCCAACTCGACCCAGATCATGATTGCCAGTCAACAACGTGACTTGCTGCGGTGGATGAGCGGCGAGCCACCCAAGCAACAGCTCACCACTCTCGGCCGTCGCTTCGCGCTCGTCGGCGCGGCCGAAATCGAAGTGATCACCCATCGAGATGAGCTGCACGTCGGGCGCTAGCCAACCCTCTCTGCCGAGCAGTCCGTGCGCGTGCAAAACTTCGAAAACGCGCTCGATATAAGCCTGAGGATCGCCAATCGCAAGGGTGCGAGACGGTTGCCAAGCACGCGAATCAGCGCGCCAATGCGCAGGATCGCTGCCGGAGCGCTCGGCGACATCGAGCGCTCGACGTATCGGTTCAGGCAGCGTCGTTCGCTCTGTGCGAGCGCCTGTTTCGGGCGAGGGTGCAACGGCCCCGGGTCTTGAAATGAAATCGGGGGGCATTAGGTTCCAATGGCCATGATGTTCGATCCTGTCTACCTGATGTTCCTGCTTCCCGGTTTGCTTCTAAGCTGGTGGGCGAGTCAGCGCGTCAAATCCACGTTCGCCAAGTACTCGCAAGTGCCGGCGCAGAGCGGGATGAGTGGTGCCCAGGCTGCGCGCGAACTGCTCCGACGCCGTGGAATAGCCGCGGTCAGAGTCGAAGAGGTCGATGGGTTCTTGGCCGATCACTATGATCCGTTTCACCGCGTTCTGCGCTTGTCGCACGATGTTTACCACGGGCGGTCGTTGGCCGCTCTCGGCGTCGCGGCGCACGAAGCGGGTCACGCGGTTCAGCATGCTACTGCTTACGGGCCTTTGAAGTTCCGTTCGCTCGTGGTCAAACCCGCTGCCATCGGTTCTAACTTGGGCTTCATCCTGGCGGCTATCGGTGCGGCCGTTCACGCCACGGGACTCGTCTGGCTCGGCATTGCCGCGTTCTCGCTGTTCGTGCTCTTCACGCTGGTCACTTTGCCCGTCGAGTTCGACGCCTCCAAGCGTGCTGTAGTCATTCTGGAACAAACCGGCATGATCGCAGCAAGTGAACGAGACGGCACGCGTGCGGTGCTCAATGCGGCCGCCATGACATACGTCGCTGCGGCGGTCTCCGCCGTTCTGCAACTCGTCTACTTGTTGATCCGCGCGGGCGTCCTCGGCGGTCGTCGCGAACAGAGCTGAACGCTCGACTTGCGAGCGGCAACGTCGCCATGCGTTGCTGCTCGTAGGATTGGGGCCGGACCTCCGTTGCGCGCTCGGCTCGGCGTATCGGGGCGCGTTGCGCTCCCAAGTTACGTCAAGGCATTGAACGAGACACGCCCCGACGCGACGACCACGACGCGCAGTGCAGGCCCGGCCCACTCTTTCAGACAATCACCCAGACGGGAAAAGGCCGAAGGCGTCGTTCGCGGTGCAAACGACGCCTTCGATGTGTGTCCCGGGTCAACCCCGCGAGCTGTCAGCCAAGCTCAGTGCGCTTCGCCGACCTTGCCGCACTTGCCCGCGCCACCGACGCCGCAGGTCAGGCCCTCTGGGCACATGCACTCGAGAGTGCCGCCGCAGCCGTCACCGGTGATGCCACATTCGACGGGCGCCTCTTCGCAGCCAATCGGCTTACACGCCGAGCACTTGTTCGGCTCGACCAAGCCGCAGACTTCGCCCGGAGGACACGGTCCGCAGTCGACTGCGCTGCCGCAGCCGTCGCTGATCGTTCCGCACTCCGCACCGATATCCGAGCACATGCGCGGATCGCACACGGGCGGCTCTGGCGGCGGCCCGACGCACGCGCCGAGATCGAACAACATGTAGAGCAACACCTTTTCCTGCGCCGTCAGATCGCCTGTGCAGTGCTCGGGGAAGATCGTGTTGGCGAAGGGCGCGATGGCCGTCGTGCTTGCGACGTGGAAGCCGCTGTACGCGACGCGACCGCAGGTAGCGTCCGCGGGTGAACCCAAAGGCGTGTTGAAGGCGAACTGTTGAATCGAATCGTCATCGGCAGAGAAGACGAACTCCTCGCTGACCGGATACGGCGTCACGCTTTCGGCGAGATCGCGCGGGGCGATGATGTCGATCGCGATGCCGCCATCGGCCTCCGCCATCGCCGCTTGCTCGTTCACTAGCCAGTCGGCGAAATTCTCGATCTTGTCTGGGTTGGCGCCGGGTCGCCCGATCGAGACGATGCCTGTACCTTCGTCGGGACCCCCTTGGTTGAGCCCCCCGCACTTCGGAAAGTTCGCAGCGCCCGACAGTCCCGTCGCGATCGGATCATCCGCCGAATAGGCGGTGTCGCCGTTCGAGCAGATCCACTCGAAGCTCAAGTGACTCGCGAACATGCGGCCGCCGCGATTGACGTACTCGCGGATGTTGTCCATCGCGGCTGCAGGCGGGGGATTGAGGTAACCACCGCCTTGGCAGTCGAAGACGATCATGTCGTAGCTCTGCACGATGCCGATGTCGTTATACAGAGTTGATTCGGCGGGATTGCCGCCCATCATTTCCGCGCCGTCGGTGCCGTAGAGGTGAATGCGCTCGGGATTCTGTGCAGCGTCATCGGGGACGTTGAACTCGGCGTCCGATACCCCCATCTTCTCGAACACGCATTCCATCGCGTCGACGTCGCCGGTCGAAATCGCGATGCGCGGAATGTTGACGCCAAGGCCGTCGGCCATGTCGCGCGGCAAGCGGGTCTGCACCGGGTCGATCGCCGTCGTGGTGCAGGCTGCAGTGTCCGGCAGCGTCATTTCCACGGCGCGGCGGAACTTGCCGCTCTTGACCACGAGCAAGAATTGCTTGCCGACCGGGATGTTACCCTCGAGCGTGAAGTTGCCGAGCGCATCGGTCATTGCGCCGACGAGCAGCGGTCCGAGGTCTTGCCCATCGCAACGATCGCACGACGTGCCGCCTTCGGGGATACCGGTGCTCAGGGTCGGCAACTGCGTCGCGTCGTCGTTCGTCAGGATGTACACGAAAGTGTTGGGCACCCCGACTTGGTTCGGCTTGTTGTCATCCGAACGGCCCGGGGTGATAACCCGTCCCGTCAAGCGGGTGGGTTGCGCTTGGGTGCTGCAATCTTTGATCGCGTCGCACAGGGCGCAGCCGCTCTCACCGCCGATGCCCGCTTCGCAGTGCGTGGGATCCGTCATCGCCGCGCCGCCGATGCACGTTTGCCCGGGCGGACACGCGATGCCCTCTTTGCTGCAATCGAACTGGTTGCCGCATTGGTCGAAGGCGACGCCGCAGGCCCAGCCGAGTTCCGCACAGCTCGTCGCGCCGACACATTCTGGCGGCTTCTGGCAAACGTTGGGGCTCTCGCCGCCACACAGTTCACCTTCGCCGCACGTGCCGCAGTGCAAGACGCCCTTGCACCCATCCGAGGCGTCGCCGCAATTGAAGCCGAGGTCGAGACAAGTCTTTGGCACGCACTCGCCTTCGTGCGGAATGTCCATGATCACCGGCTCATCCGTGCTCGGCGAGGATGGCGGAAGGGGTACGCCCGTCGTCGGGATCGTCGGGCCTGGCGTCGGGCTCGTCGGCTCCGCGCCGGTTGGGTCCGGCGTCATCACCGTGTTGCCCTCTTTGTCGTGGTCCAAGACGGCGTGCTCGCTACAGCCTGCGGCGAATACGGTCGTCAGTGCCAACGCACCGAGCAGCGCGCTCATCGGAAGCGCGGTGCTCGTTCGCAGGGTGGACGCGAAAGTCAGCGCCGAGAAAGCTCGGCGGATTGTGGCGAAGGGGGCGGCGAGATCGGCTCTCATATGATCGCAATGGAGGAGATGCGTAGAGTTTGATCACCCTAGGTCGGCATCTACGTATTTTCTTACATTGACCGAGCGGTGCGCGTCAGCACCAAAGGCGTCGCACGAGCATTGATTCACACGGCTGTGCGAATCCGTTTCCCTCGCGATCGCGCGGGGACGCGCCGCGAGAGCCGCCTCGAGCTTCGCTGAGCATTCGTTGAACTGCTTGTACTTCCGTGCGTTTGCCGCACGCTCGTCGGTCCGATTGACTAACCCTGACGGGTGAACAATCGACGACCGAGGACGAGCGCCGTGGCCAACGCCATCAGTGCCGCGGGGAAACGTGCGCGCACCCCGGCGATGCTACTCGCTGCAGCTGGCGTAGAACTTTGCGTCTCAGCGCCACCAGCGCCGGGCTTGCTCCCAATGCAGCCGTACTCGACCTCTTCTGGACAGACTGCTTCACCGGGCCCGACCATGGGATCATTCGGGTCGCCCACGTTCTTCAGCTCGTCGAGATCCTTGAAGCCGTCGCCGTCACTGTCGACATCGGCGGGGGGCAGACCGCCGGTGTACTTCGGGTACATCGTTTTGCAGAATGGCTTCGTCAGATCGAAAGAGGTGAGGGTTCCCACGGGCGTGGTGTGGCACAGCCGGCAGTCTAGACACGTGTCGGTGCCTGACTTGATCGCGTCGTAGAACTCTTGCTTTGCACTCGCTCGTCCGGGCGCGAACCACATCACTCCCAAGACGAACGCTGTGGAGCTGACTTTGAAAATCGGATTGCTCATGGGCGTGGCCTCTCAGAAGTACATGTGGGCTTGCGCTTCGATGACCTTGCCGCCGCCCTTGGAGAGCACGGCATCGGCACGAAAATCCAAGTGGGTCAGCGCGAACCACTGGCACGTCAGCCACAAATTGTAGGTCATTTCGCCGGCACCGGGCGCGGGCTCAGCGTCTTCTTTCCTGCCGTTGTTGGCGACTTCGGCGGTGGCCGCCAAATGTAAGCCTTGCTTCAGCTCGTAGTCGCCCGTCGCGAAGCCCGCGTAGCCGAGCTTGCGACCGCTGATCTTGAGCACGTCGAGTTCGCCGAGCACGGCCAACTGTGTCATCGGTGAGTAACGCGCCGTCACGCCATGCGCGTGATTGATCGTCCTCTGCGTGCGGCCTTCGTCCGCGTCTTTGCCGCTGGTCAGGATCAGAGTGTCGATCCCGACCGCCAAATTGGGTTCGAGCAGGTACTCCAAGTAGCCAGTGAAGCCGCGCTTCCGATAGTCGTCGGGTGCGATTTGGAAGTTCCCCGCGACGAACATGCCTTCACCGCGGAAGCGACCCCCCGAATACGAGATCGCAGCGCCGTGCTGCTGATCCGATTCACGATCGGTATGAGTGCTCTGCCGAACGAGCAGCGTGTGCTCGGACGTGCGCACGCCAAACGGCAAATTCAAGCGGCCCAAACGCACGAGCCAGTTGTTGCCGAGATCGAAGCCAACCCAATGCGAGCGCGAGAGCAACGCGTAGCCTTCGTCGGTGCGCGTGACTTGCGCCGCGCGCATGTATTGGCTGCCTTGGCGAATCTTTCCGAGACCGAAGCTGCCGCCGAACTTGAGGAAGCCGTAGTCGGCGCCGCCGTACAGATCCATCTGCATCGGGAACCAGCGAAATTCGCTTGGCGCTTCCTTGTTTTTCAGCGTGTACAAGCTCATCACACGCACCGCGCCGCCGCCGCGCCAATGATCGGGCTCGTCCAAACTGTAGAGCAACTTGGCGTCGCTGGTTACCGTGTCGTGCCCACCCCAATCGGTGCTGAGCAGCGTTTCGCTTTGAACGCGGCCCATGTGATTGAGCGTTTCGCCGCCCGAGGGATCCGTGTGGCAGGTGTCGCACTTGGTGTAGCCGTGCCGGATCATCCAGGCGTAGGCCTGCGCGTCGCGCGGCCAAGCCATCACGCACAACACCAGAGCCCACCCAAACAAGGCCCAGCCCAAACGAACGCGGGCGGGACGAGGTAGCCAGCTCGGACAGCCGTGCGTGTCCGAGACCACAGCACTTTTCATAGGGCGCCTTTTTGACTCACTTCGAGACCACGCGTCAAACGGCTTCGAGCTCAGCGCGTCGTCTCGTCGCGATCACGCAATCAGCCGCCAGGGCGAATTTTGTATCGTCCGTTCAGCTGCAACGGCGTACTAGCCAGGCACGCTCGGGAAACGCGCAAGCGCTTCGCGTAGGGTCGCACCGAGCGCTGCTCGTAGGGGGGTAACCTGCACCGACGCCACGCCGCGAAACGAGCGTGACAAACGGACTTGCGGAAACGAACGATCGTGCTATTCACGTCGGGTGGTTCGCGCAGCTCCCGAAAAGTCGAAAGGTGACGCGACGCGTGAGCGCATCGTGCATCGCGCGCTCGAGATCGCGAGCCTCGAGGGCTTGGGCAGCTTGACCATCGGCAGCCTCGCCGAGGACTTGGGGCTGTCCAAGAGCGGACTGTTCGCCCACTTCAAGTCGAAGGAACGGCTGCAGCTCGAGGTGCTCGAAGCCGCCGCCTCGAACTTCACGCTCGAGGTCTTTCATCCGGCGCTCGTCAAAGCACGCGGGCTACCGCGCTTGCGCGCGATCTTCGACAACTGGCTCGGCTGGATTCAATCGAACCAGAGTCGGGGTGGCTGCGTTTTCATCGCTGCAGCGATGGAGTGGGATGACCGCGAGGGCGAGGTGCGCGACGCGGTCGTCGACTGGATGCAGAAGCTTCACGCGGGCCTCGTGCGCGCCACGGAGTTGGCCGTGCAAGCCGGAGATTTGCGCGCAGACGTGGACGTCGATGGCTTCGCAAACGACGTCCACGGCATCGCGCTCAAGTATCATCTCGGGGCCCGCTTGATGCGTTTACCAACGGCAGTCCCCGAAGCGCGCGCCTCTTTCGAGCGGCTCGTGCAGTCCTGCGCGCCCTGACGCGCAGCAGCAGCCCAATTGAAAGGTATCCCATGCCCAGCGCAGCAGTCCTCCCAGAAATAAGCACGACCGTTCGTACGGGTAACTTGCAGCGCCGATCGCTGAGCGCGCTGCTGCGAGCGTTCCCGCGCACGACTGCGCCGTGGCTCGCGCGTCAGTTTCTCACGCCGCGCGGGCGGCAAGCGCCTTTGGACTTGCGTGACGCAACGGTGGAGTCGATCGCGGTGCGAGGAAACCGGATCGACATCGGCCTTTGGGGTGAAGGTCCGTTAGTGCTGTTGGTGCACGGCTGGGCCGGAGGAGGCGTGCAGTTCGACCTGCTGCGCGCAGAACTCGTCGGGCGCGGGTTTCGTGTGGCGTGCTTCGATGCGCCCGCTCATGGGGCGTCGGTCGCGAGCACGACGAGCTTGCTCGACTTCATGGGTGTGATTGAGGCGGTGAGTGAATGCCAGGGGCCGATTCACGCGCTCGTCGGACACTCGCTCGGGGCCACCGCAGTGGCGTTGAGCAGTCGTAATTGGCCTGAAGGCATGGCGCCCGCGCTCGTGCTGCTCGCTCCGATGCCGGGCTTCCGCTTTGCGCTCGACAGCTTTGCGCGCAGCCTGAATCTGAGCGACGTCGGATGCGCCGTGCTCTCCGATCACCTGCAACGCACACTGGGGTTCGATGCGCGCGAAATGGAGTTGGGCGCCCTGAGACCCAAGGTTCCCAGTCTGTTCGTTCACGACGCTCAGGACAAAGCCACGCCGCTCAGCGCTAGTCGTGACTTGGTGAGCGCGTGGCCGGGTGCGGCGTTGCTCGAGACCAGCGGACTCGGCCACAGTCGTATCTTGGCGGACTCCTCGGTGATTGAACGAGTCTGTTCCTTCATTCAGGCGCAACCGCTTCGGCGTATCTCAGCGCTCGACCGTCAATTATCGGTCCTCGGCCGTTTGCACTTCGTCTGACGCGTATCGGCTTGCACGCGGATCGCACTTGGAGCAGGGTGCCCAACCCAACGATGCCGTGGAACAAACTCTTGACTGGCCTCGTGCTGCCGTTGCTGATCGGCGTTGCTTTCACTGGCTACATCGTGATCGGCGCCAAGCACGCCGCGACGAAGGTGACTGCGTTTTGTGAGAGCGTGGAAGAAGGAGCTCCGATCGCGGGCCTGCCGGAGCGCGCCAAACAGGAGGGCCTTGGTGTGCATGATTTTCCGGTGCGCGACGGTAAGGGTGTACTGATTTTCGAAGATGGCGTGCTCCTGGCGCGTCACACGTGCACAATCGAGCACCGCGAAGGGCGCGTGACGCACAAAGAAAAGTCCTTCATGGACTGAATCCCAGGCGCCGGGTGCTTTCGAAACGGAACTGCGATCTGGGGCTCGCATGGCCAACCTGCGCTGACCCGCGCTACCTTGGACTCATGCGGTGTTGGTCTCGGTCTTCGGCTTTTTCGATGCACGCCCGTTCGGCGTCGCTATCGCTCGGTCTCGGGTTGGTCTTTGGGGTTGGGGTTTTGAGCTGCTCGTCGGGGGATACCTCCGACAACGGCCAAGCCAAGCTCGACACTTCCCCCACCGGTTCAGCGACTCCGGCCGAGCCCGTGAACCCCGGTCCAGTGTCGACCAATCCGACAGCGACTTCGGCTTCGCCGACAATGCCGTCTGTGGTGAACACGCCGCCCGCGGATACGACTCAGCCCAGCACAGGTCCGGGTGAGCCGCCTTCACCCGCCGTGAATCCGACGCCCACCCTGGGCCCTGCGACTACACCGACTTCGCCCACGGCGACCGGCGCGGTTCCGACGGTTGTCGATACGACGCCCTCAGCCACGGTCAGCGCTCCCGTCACTGCCCCGTCTGCGGGCGACACGGGTGGCGCGATGAACGCTCCTGGCCCGGCAGACACGGGTTCAGGGGGAATGGCGCCCTCCCAAGGCGGAGGACCCTCCGCACCCTCGGGCGATCACGATCCCAGCGGAGTCGTGATCATCGAAGATGCCTTCGACGACGGCGCTTCTCAATCGGCGCCCGATGCTGCGAAATGGGAGCCGTACGAAGACTGGGAGAGCGCCAACGCGCCGATGCTCGACTCGTCACGCGCTCACTCGGCGCCGAACTCCGCGCGCACCGGCCAGATGTCGGGGTCTGGGCGTGGTTCGTTCTTGGTGCCGCTGAGCGGCTTTCCGCCGGAGGGGAACAAGTTCTACGTTCGCGTGTACGTCAACTGGGAGAAGGCCACTGCTGACATCACGGGCCACGGCGGCACGATCGTCGGTGCTGCCACACGCGACAACAGCGGCACCGAAGTGCGCCTCGGCATTTCCACGAAGTCGAATGCTTCGAGCGGCGCGATGGTCGAGCTCAACGTGCAGAGCCCTGCCGATGGCGGTGGCGGAGAAGTGAGCCGCTATTCGAACGGCTTTACGAGTGGTGCAGATCCGTTCGATGCTCCGGGTTACCAATACGAGGCCAACAAGTGGTACTGTGTAGAGGCGTTGTTCGACGGCACGCCGGACGCCAGTGAGTTCCGGCTTTGGGTCGACGGTACAGAGGTCGAAAAGATGCACGTCACCGACTTCAGCGGGCGACCTGGGATGGATCCCGCGCGCAACAATTGGGCGCCTTCGTACAAGTTCATCAAGATCGGCGCCCAGGACTACGACTCGAACATCGGCTACGTCTGGTACGACGATCTCGTGATCTCGACCGGACGCGTCGGTTGCGACTGACTCGGCAGAGCGTCAGCTCTGTAGTCACAAAAACACTTTGAGGCAGGGCGCTCAGCGCACCTGCCTCAAAGCATCCGTCAGTGCATGAGGCTTACTCGGCGCCGTGCTCGTCGAGCCAGGCGCTGACCCACATCAACGGCGAGTTCCAGTTGATCGTGATCTCGTTCGTCGACCACGACTCGATGTTGTCGACGAAGCACTTCTGCGGCGCACAACCCGCGAGGCCCGAGGCCTGTGCGTAGGGGTCTTGAATTCCGGAGTTTGGGCCACCGGACAAGATGCCGGGTGGAGCGCTCGGGTACTTGGGATTCGCCTGGTGGGCCCAGAAGCGGTGATGCGGGTTCTGTAGCGCGCGTTCACCAAAGCCGGTGACGTATGACTGCGCCATGGCATTGCGGCCGAGCAAGTAGTCCATGCCGAGGGCGGCGCCATCGCGGAAGCGCTTGTCCTTGTTGAAGTCGTAGGCCAACGCCATGACCAATGCGTTGTTCACCACCCACGAATTGGAACCCCATTCGTACGTGCCTGACTTGCTCAATCCCAGCGGCACTCGATAGCCTTGCTCCTGGGCGGTCTTCAAATACGACTCGGCCAAGCCGACGATCAAATCGCGTTGTGCTTTGATCTCCGCTGCGCCCAGAGAGTTCGGCACGACCGCCAGCGAGATACGGCCCAAGGTGTCCACGGCGGCCCAGCTCATGGCGGTTTGCTGCGCGTCTTCCATCGGCTTGGCGCTCAACGGCGACGCCGTGATCGCCTTCTTGTATTCGGGCTTGCCGGTCGTGACGAACAGCTCTGACGCCGCCCAATAGAACTCGTCATCGAGGTGCGCGTCGTCGTACGGCCCACCGCCGTCTTGGCTATCCGATGCGGGCGCCAACAATGAAGGGAACTTGGCAGCCGCCAGCCAAGCTTTTTCTGCTGCCGCGAGACACTGCGCGGCAAATGCCTTGTCGAACGGCTTGTAGATACGGGCGGCTTGGGCGGCGACGGCGGCCAGATTCAACGTCGCGGCAGTGGTAACCGGGCGCAGAAAGCGCTCTTGCTTGTCCTCGTGCGGCGCTGTGGCCAGCGCCGTCCAACCTTGGTCGTGGATCTTGTGATGCACCATGCCGGCCTTGTCACCCTCGGTGGCCTGCATGCGCAGCATGAAATCGATTTCCCAGCGTGCCTCGTCGAGGATGTCGGGCACCTTGTTGCCGCTCTCGGGGATCAGACCGGCTTGGTCTGCAAATGCGGTCTTGTCGCCATTCATGAACTGGGCGCGTTCGTACCAGTCGAGCAGCGTCCAGACGCTGATCCCGCCGTTCACGACGTACTTGCCGTGGTCACCCGCGTCGTACCAGCCGCCGTGCACGTCGAGCGTGTAAGAGCAGGTCCCGCCGTCGTACCAGCCGGCTTTCTTCAGCGCCGCGGCAGGTGCACAGGTTGCCTTCTCGTTCGGATGACCTGCAGGGCGCGTCCACTGCTCGCCACCGGCAAAGGGCATCGCGATCGGGATGCCGCTGCGGGTTTGATAGAAGTACTTGAACGCGTCTAGCTTCAGCTGCGAGTAGATGTGCGCGTCGATGTCGAACGGGTCACTCTTGGCGCCCGCGACGTCGAGCACGTAGCCTTTGCCGGGCGTGGTGAACTTACCAAAGTCGACGAGCTGCACGGACTCGCCCGCGCTCTTGTCTTGGCCGTAAGGAGTGGTCTGCCCCTCGGCGACCTTCGCGCCCGTCGCGTCGAGCAATTGCCAGGCGAGCGGCGCTGCAGAGTCGCTGACCACCGTCGCGAACTTCTCGAAGTTCGGCAAGTAGCCAACTTGATTGACGCGCACCGTGGGTAGCGGAGCTTTGACCACTGGTGGGGGTGGAGTGAACGCGGGATCGGAGAGCACCAAGTCGTCGAAACAGACGTCGATCGGGCCGTTGCCCTGGACCATCGCGCCGCCCGCGTGGAAGGCGATTTCGACAGTGGGATCGCTGTCTTTCTGCATGTCGAACTCGTACGCGAACGGTTGCGGTTCGCTGGTCAACCTGATCGGGCGAGTCCAATAGTCCGTGTAAGGCGGCCCACTCATGCCGACTTTACCCGTTAACTTGGTTGGACGACTGGCCCAAGCTTTGAAACTCAACGTATACTTGTGGCCCTTTTCGACGACCATCTCGCGGTGCCGCACTTGAGCATCCCAACGCTCCACGCCTGGCTGCTCGATGTGCAGGCAGAGTTTGCCGTCTTTGGCAGTGGCGCTGCCGGTTGCGCCGTTACCAAAGCTCGTGTTCCAGGGCAGCATCACGCCGTCCTCGAAAGTGCTCTGCTTGAGCAGATTGTGCGCCGGATCTCCCGGATGATCTGCCGTTAGCTTGTTGGCTGAACCTTCTGGGTGAGCAGGCTCCGGTGTTGCCTCTCCACCGCAAGCGCTGAACAGGCACAGAGCGAGTCCGGTGCTGATCCAATTGTTCGTTCGCATTTGTCTCCCTTTCGATGCTCGGCGCTCCTGCGACGAGGTTACGGCTTGGCGGGGGTGTACACTCCTCGGCCGCGGCAAGGATAGACGTTCGAGGGCGCGCGATGGCTCATGCCCGCCCAACGTCACGTGCCGGCCTTCTTCGAGTCCGCGGGTTGTTGGGCCGTTTGGACAAGCCACCCGAGGGCGCCGAGATCGAGTGCGCTCGCCGTATACTCGGCGTCGCCACTGGGCGGTGCTCCACGGCTTTGTGTCAGCGTGTGCCAGCAACCACGCCGGGTATGCGCTGGGACGCAGCAATTGCAGCAGGGGTTTGTATGTATATCCAATGATTGCAATGGGTTGATGGCTTGGCTCCGAACTTGCTTAGGAAGTTGGGTAGACGCCGGGATAGTCCGGCCCAACCTTGGGTACATGTGTATGCGGATGAAACATCGGTCACCTCTTGTAGGCCTCTTCCTGAGCGGCCTCGTCTTGGGCCTAGTCGGGTGCTCGGGCAGCGACTCTGACACCAACACCGGCGACGGTACGGGAGCGACCAAGCCGTCGCCCACCGATGGTTCGCACGAGACCAAGCCCACGCCGGACGACCCTTCGAACCCCGTGACTCCGATTGATCCGGACCAAACGTCGTTCGAGTCGGATGATCCGCAGAGCGGCGGTGGCGGCTCGAAAGACGCCAATGGCGTGGGCGGTGCGGTAGCAGGGGCTGCTGAGGGTGACAGCGCAACGGCTGCGCCGCCGCAAGCTGCTGGAAACGACACCGGTACCGCCGACGAAGCGGCACGCGCGATCGAGGAGGCGGACATCATCAAGCTCGACGGCGATCGCCTCTACGCGCTGTCGCAATACGGCGGATTGAACGTCGTCGATGTCTCCGAGCGGGATCACCTGAAGTTACTCGGTCGTCACAAGGTACTCGCATCACCGTTCGAGATGTACGTCCGGGATGGCGTCGCGATGGTGCTCTACAACGGCTACGGCGAGTACGAGCAGACGGACGACGGCAATTGGAACTACCATCAGACTAGCTACGTAGTGATCCTGGACGCCAGCACGCCGGATCAGATCAGCGAGCTCGGTCGCTTCCCGATCCCGGGCTACATCTCGGATTCACGGCTCGTTGGTGACGTTATCTACGTTGCGGCTTTCGAGAACGGCTCGTGTTGGGGTTGCGGTACCGCACCGCGCACGAACCTGATCTCGCTCGATGTGAGTGATCCGATGGCGATCACCAAGGTGGATGAGCTGAGCTTCGAAGAGCGCACGGACACCTATAGCTGGAAGCGCAGTCTCTCGAGCACCGACCAGCGCATGTACATCGCCGGCCCGACATGGGGCCCAGACGAGCCCACTGGCTCGACGATTCAAGTCGTCGATATCTCCGATCCCGGTGGCGACATGGTCGAAGGCGCGAGCATCGACGTGCAGGGGCAGATCGAGAGCCGTTGGCAGATGGATGAATACGAGGGCGTGCTGCGCGTCGTGAGTCAGCCGTTTACCTGGCGCACGGATTTGTTGCCCATCGTGCAGACCTTCGACGTGAAATCGTCGTCTGACGTGAAGCAGCTCGGCGTCTCGGCGCTGATGTTGCCCCGCCAAGAGCGCTTGATGTCGGTGCGCTTCGACGCGGAGCGCGGTTACGCCATCACGGCAGAGCAGACGGACCCGCTGTTCACCATCGATCTGAGCGATCCAGAGAACCCCAAACAAATGGGCGATGTCGTGATGCCCGGCTGGATCTACTACATGGAGCCGCGCGGCGATCGCTTGCTCGGGCTAGGGTACGATCAGGGCAATACCGATGGCGCGCTGACGGTTTCGCTCGTCGACGTCAGTGATCTGGCCCAACCGAAGATGATCGACCGCGTGAACTTCGGTGGCGATTGGGCTTGGCTCGCAGAGGATCAGGATCGCATTCACAAGGCGTTCAAGGTGCTCGACGACGAGCAGCTCGTGTTGATCCCGTTCTCGGGAGACGAGACCGAGTATTCGGACGCGAACCAATCGTGCCAGACGTACAAGTACGTGTCCGGCGTGCAGCTCGTGGATTGGGCCAACGACGCACTCGAGTTGCGCGGCGTTGCCGAATCCGTGGGCCAAGCGCGACGCGGCTTCCTCTACGACGAGCGCTTGTTCACCGTGACGGACGACCGTGTGCAGGCATTCGACATCAGCGACCGTGACCAGCCGCAAGAGAAGGCGAGCTTGCCGCTGGCGTTGCACGTCGATCAAGCGGCGCTGACCAACGGCCACGTGGTGCGCGTCGGTCAAGATTGGTACACCAACACGGCGCAGGTAGACGTGACGACTCTGGCCAACGCTGGTGCCCCGCAAGGCCTCGGCGAAATCAAACTGCCAGACCTCAATCAAAGCACCTGCGTCAACGGCAACTACCGCTACAGCTATCTGCAGCAAGTGGTGACGGGCAAAGATGCCGTGCACTTCGTTTACAACACGTACATGTACGACTCGAATGCGAGCAAAGACATCTCGACCTCGCGTGTGCAAACCGTCGACGTCTCGGATCCATCGGCACCCAAGGTGAGCGGCGATTTCGAACTCGGGTTCACCCCGTCGTACGGCTACGGCTACTACTACGGTCTGGTGAGCAGCGGGCAACCCGTCGTGAGCACGGGTTCGACCTTGGCGTTCGCCCAGCAGGAGTACGACCAGAATCTGCAAGCGCAGCGCGGCTCGGTCGTCGTGGTGGAGATGAGCGACCCCGACAAGCCCGTGGTCAACTCGTTGGCCCTGCCGATCTTCACCACCGTCACGAACTTGGTGCAGAGCGGCGACACCGTCGCGTTGAGCCACTCTGAACCGTCACCCGTGAACACCGTCAAGCTGCGCTTCTTCTTGGATCGCGTCGACATCTCGAATCCGAAGAAACCCGAGTTGCTGCCCAAGGTGAATATCCCTGGCTCGCTGCTCGCGTACGACGCGGAATCGAATCACGCGGTCACCGTGGACTATCGCATCGATACCAAGGTCGGCGTTACGGCACAGGTCTGCTACGAGCAGCTCGGCGGCAGCTTCTCGTATCCGCCCGGTCAGGCAATGACGGACTACAACGTCACCCCAGGCAATTGTCAGCTGTTGACCCAGATCTTGTACTTGGTGGCGATAGACGCCGATAACTTGGCGCATGTGATCGACCGACACGAGCTCGGTCAATCCCAGATGGTCAGTTCCGCGGCTCTGGGTGACGACCGCTTGTTCATCGGCGTCGGGGCGCGCAACTACTATTATGCAGTTGGTGGCGACGTTGCCGTTGGTGTGAGCGCTGGCGTGAGCGTCGGTGGCGCGGCGTTCGTCGGGGACGTCTACTACCCGTACTACGCGGTGACTCCGGGCTCGACCAAGCTGATCGTGCTTGGCGGCTTGCGCTCGGGATCGTTCGCGGTCGGCGAGGTCGAACTCGAGACCGGCGATCGCTTCGGCGGCTCGATCACCCAATTGGCTGCAACGGGGCAACGCGCTGTGGTCGCCACGGGGTGGCAGGGCAAGCTCAGTGTGGTGGACGGCGCGGACACCAACGACGTCCACGTCGTGCGCGACATAGATCTGGCGGGTTACGTCAGTGACCTCGACGTCGCGGACGGCTACGCCGTGCTCTCGATGGGTACGGATGGCGCTCAAACCGTCCGCGTCGACGACTGAGGTTTCGGACTACGACATCAAGCGTTCGATGATCGGCCAGCCCCAGGCCACGCCATAGATCGTCGAACACAAGCCAACGGCGCCGCTCAGCCAACGAGTGGCGCCGATGTCTTTTGTGAAGCGCGCCAACGGCCAACTGGCGATACCCGAGATGGTTGCCATGCCGAGCACCGAGCCCAAGCCAAACAGACTCATGAAGGCTACGCGGGCGCCCGTGGTTTCCAAGGTGCTGACGACCAAAGCCGTCAGTGCGCCGCTGCCCGCCAGGCCGTGCACCATGCCCACGATCAATGGGCGCATCGCGAACGTCCAGCGGCCGATGTGCACGTGATTCGGCGGGCCCGAATGCGTGTGCGCGACGTGCGCATGGCTGTGCTGATGCCGGGGCCCGCGCTGGCCATGCCGGGCGGCACGCACACAAGCGCTGATCCCCAGAACGACGAGCATCAGGGCCACCGCGAACTCGAACACGTCGGCCAAGGCGGGCGGCATGGGAACCGCACACAAAGCCAGAGCAGTCCCGACGACGACGAGCGACACCGAGTGACCCAGGCCCCAGAGTGCCCCTAGGAGCATGCCGTGACGGGCGCTGCGCGTCTCCGCGTTCAACACGGACACCGCGGCCAGATGGTCCGGCTCGAACGCGTGTTGAGTGCCCAAGGCCAAGCCAAGCAACAGTGCGGCTGATCCAGGGCTCATGAGCTAACCTCCCGTAGCATGGGCTCCCTGGCCTTGTCTCGGTCGACTTCGGTCCCCGCGGCCGAGCCCTCACCAATTGGCGTTCGACGTCCCCTTTCAGAGGCTTGGTCACTCTTTTTCCGATTCAGCACTGCTAAATTGGCTGCCTCGGCCGCGAGGAAGTCCACTGGCGAAGGAACGACAGTTTGAAACATCGACGAGTTCACCCGCTCACTGTCTGGGCACTGCCCGTGTTCGTGGTGTTGGTTGGCGCTTGCGCCAAGGAAAAGTCGCTTTCGAGCGACCACGCGAGCAAGGGTCACTCGACCGAGAGTGAAGCAGACGCCGCAACTGGGTCGACGCCTTCAGATTCAGAGAACGTCTCGAACACCGCCGATGCGGCCCAACCGCTGCCCGGGACGTCGCTGAGCATCGACGTGCTGGGCGATACTCCAACTTACGTCGCGCTTGCGACTCCCTCGATCGTGACGGGTGGTCAGAACGCGCTCGATTGGGATTTGGAATTCAAAGGGCTATCGATCTTCACCAACGGGGGCGTCAGCGGTAGCGGTTCAGGGGCGGCCTTTGGCCCCGAAGATCCGCTGAACTTCTTGTTCGACACTGCGCCGCAGGTGCCGTTCCTGCGCGCGGACATGGCGGGCGGCACGTTCCTCGATTGGTACGCCTATTCGGGTGAGGACCACCACTTGTGGAGTCGGCATCACATCTATGGGATGCGCGCAGGTGAACGCTACTTCAAGGTAGAGATCCTGAGTTACTACGGAGACCAAGCGGGAGCCCCGGTGAGTGCGCTCTATCAGTTGCGCTACGCCGAAGTGACGCAGGCTGGCGTTGGGCAAACCCAAGTCGTCAAGGACTTGAACGCAAGCGCGGGTGGGGCGGCGGACGATCCGACCCAGCCGAGTGGCTGCCTCGATTTGATCAGCGGGGAGCGCTTGATGTTGACACCCATGGAAGCAACACAGAGCTCCGATTGGCAGCTGTGCTTCCGTCGCGACACGATTGGGGTCAACGGCGGCTCGGGTGGCCCAGGCAACGTCGAGGCAGTCGATCTCGACCAGGCGAAGGCGTCGAGCGAAACGATCGAACAACTCGAGATGCTGACGGCGGACTCCGAGTTGCCGCGCTTCGAGGCGGTCGACTTCGCAACTTTGAGCGATCCTTCGCTGAATTACCTAGGCGACGGCGTCGTGTCCGCGTTCAGCGCGGGCTGGTACCACCGCAAGGGTGCCGAGCTCGAACCCGTGGACGCGACGTGGTTCGTGCGCGGCGCCGATGGGCTCAGCACGTATCTCGTGCTGTTCAGTCGGATCGAGACATTGCCTGCACAGAACGGATACCGCATCGCGATGCAGATCCGCCCTGTGAAGTGAACATTGTGAGATGACGCCGCGACGTGAAGCGCCGCGGACGTGAACTGAACGCCGCCGAGGGCGCTCAGCGAACGCGCAAGCGGCGGCAACCCGAGCACTCGCCGCTGCTCATCGTACCCGGATCACATTGCTCAGGGCCGTTGACGATGCCGTCACCGCAGAACTCGCCGAGCGTGCAGTCGGAGGCACACTCGCCGTAACCGCCGTCGTTCACGCCGTCGTCGCATTCCTCGCCGAAGCTCACGATGCCGTCGCCGCACTGGGCAGAGCAGTCGCTCGGCGCGTGCTCGAAGCCGGACAGCGTGAGGCGGAAGGACGAGCCTTCCATGCGGCGCTCGGCTTGGAACACCGAGAGCTGATAGACGTTTCCGGCGGTCAGACCGAACTTGCTTCCGGCGGCCTGGTTGATCGTCACCGAGCCATTCTCGGGGACGTGGATACCGCCGAGATCGACGGCGAGCACGCCGTTGACGAACACCCACACGTCGTCGTCACCCGTAAAGTCCAAGGTCGCGTTGGTGGTCGTGTCGTACTTGAACCAGGTCTGCACCTCGGTCGTGAAGTAGAAGTTGTGCTCGACCGCCTTGCCGAAGACGTCCTTTTCCCAGGGCCATGCGGTGTAGCCGTATTCGGCGGGGACCTTGGCCTCGCCTAGGTCCGCTGTCGGGCCAGTGATGTCGTCGATGGGGAAGAACAGCGGATTGCCGTCGAACAACTCTTCGTCACCGATGCACTTGTCGCTGCAATCGCCGTCCAGGCACCACGAACACGTGAACGTCCCGTTACCGTCGCCGGTCTCGCTCTCGTAACCTTGGAACTGCGTGCCGTCATCCTTGAAGCGATTGACGTAACCGCCCATGTCGTTGTCGAACAGGATCAACGTGCGCGGCGCAGTGACTTGATCTTGGCCATCGCGGAACCAGTCGTCGAACTGCGTGATACCGACGTAAGAGGGTTTGTCCGCATCCGTGTCGCACTTCTGCGTGCCCATCGTGCCAACCAGCTTGGGGCGGCCATCGGTGTCGAGCTTCGACTCCACCAGGGCCTTGGTGAGGATGTTGGCGGGAACCTTTTCGCCCGTTTCCTCGACGGTGCGCGAGCACTCGTCCGGGCGCGGGCCGAAATCCGGATGTGAATCGGCGTGGTCACGGTAGATGACCGGCACGCGCAAGATGCAGTCCGCGCCCAGCTTTTCGCAGGGGGGGATCACTTCTTGGCAGGTGAAGCCTTGCTCGATCTGGCAAGTCGACGAGCAACCGTCGCCGTTGATCTGATTGCCGTCGTCGCAGGCCTCGTTGATCACCAGGCCGTCACCGCATGCCGACGTGCAACCCGTGGTTGAACCGGGCATGCAGGTGGGCTCTTTCTCGCAGGTGTCAGAACAGCCGTCGAACGGGATGGTGTTGCCATCATCGCAACTCTCGGCGCCTTCTTGCAGGCCGTCACCGCAGGTTGCAGGTGTACACACACTGGGCGCTCCGGCGCACTTCATGCCCTTTTCGATCTTGCAGTGATCGGAGCAACCATCGCCAGCGACTTTGGCGCCGTCGTCACACTGTTCGGAAAGCGCCACCACACCATCACCGCAGCGTGCGATAGGTAAACAGGCCATGCCGGGCGCGGCGCAGCTGAAGCCACGCTCGACGCTCAAGCAGTTGGCGGCACAACCGTCGCCGTCGGCCATGTTGCCGTCGTCACACGCTTCGTCGTCCGTCAGCTGGCCATTGCCGCAACCCGCAGGAGCTGGGCCGTTGACGCCAGGCGTCGTGGGGCCGTCATCGGGTCCGTCCATGATCACCGGGCCTTCATCCCCCGGTCCGCCCACGGGCGTTGGCCCGCCCGGAATCACACCCGTGCTGGTGTCGCTGCCGACAGGCATGGGGAGCCCGGTGTTGACCGTCGAGGTGCCGGTCTTGGGAGGCGGAGCCTCATCGCCGCTGCAGGCAAGGGGAAGAAACGCGAGGGGTAAGAGCGAAAGTGCGAAAAGGCGCATGGCGGGAGCTCCAGGCAAGCAGTCTGGCAAGAAAGCCGTGCGCGTTCAAACTTAGCTCGTGCTCGCTGATCAAGTGCGATCTCACGCGTCAACCCAAGGGACCAAGCATGAGCGCGCGTGTTCGCACCACGGGCGAATTGAAGCGCGTGGGAGCAACGTTACCCCGCTTGGGCTTCCCAAACACGACAACGTCGAGTCGCGGCGCCGGCCAGTGCAGTCCAAAAATTACGCAGGGGGCGCCGCTTGGGAGGGCACCTACATGTGGTCGGATCGAGCGCGCTGCACGGTCAGCGCGCTTTGAGCCTCTGGTTTGCTTGCGCCGACGCGCTCAGGCACGGCTTCGACAGCCGCGCGGGGGAGGTGAGTTAGCCGTCTCGTCAGCGACGTTCAGCCGTTCGAACGCGCTGGCGGATGTTCATGTCGAGCGCGTCGTCGAAGGTGGTCACTACCGACGACAACCCCATCGTGCAAGCCCGCGCCCAGAAACAGAAAGGGCGGCGGCCATGGCCGTCGCCCTTTGCTGGTGCACCGTGTTGGTGCTCTTCGGCGTTTACGCGCTTCAGTGTTCGCGCCACCGCTGGTGCGTCAGTTGGCGGTCGGAGCTTCTGCGCCGTTCTTGATCCAGTCGTAGATGGCTTTCTTCTCGGCGTCGGTGAGAACCATGCTCGTCGGGGGCATCGGCTCCGTGCACAGATCGGTCGCGGAGCAAGTCAGCCCTGCGGCTCCACCGCTGACCTTCAAGTACAGCCAGCTGTGTTCGGGATCGCCCGGCACCACCAGCTTGTAGCCGTCGATGCCTTCCGCGTCGCGGTTGACGAGGTTTGCGACGATGTCCGATGAGCTAATCTGTCCGCCGAGCGAGACGTCACCCGACGGCGCTTGCGGACCGTGGCAACCCGCGCAGTTCAACGCGCCCTCGAAGATCGGGCGTACCGTGTCGACGAACACGCCGTGTTCTTCGGGGATGGGCCCACTCGAAGGGTTCTGTTCGAGCGATGGATCGACGATCAGGGCGAGCGCGTCCATCTCTCGGCACTGGTTTTCGATCTCGGTCACGAGCTTGGGCTCGTCGGGCGCGAGGCCCTTGGCCACGCGATACTTCTCCCAGACCTTGTCCATCCAGCCGTGCATCTTCCAGAACATGTAGTTGTCGATGTTCCGGTACTGATTGCCGAGGCCGTGGTCCTGGTTCTGTTGGCGAACCCACTTGAAGTGGAGTGCGCCATGGATGCCCGACGTCATGCACTGCATCCACTCGCCGAACGCGCCTTCGCTGGCAAACTGATCCAAGTGCTTGTCGACGTTCTGGGCGATGTCGAGGTTCGAGGCCATCGACGGATCCCAGTCCGTCCACGAATCACGCCAAGCTTCCGGGACGTCATCTGCGCTCTGCGGGTAAACTTCCCAACCCTCGAACTGCGCAGCATGCTTCGGCCACAGCGCCTTGAGCGAGGTGATCATGTGGCGGTGCATGGCCATGAACTCGTAGCCATCACCATCGGTCTTGCACTCTTGGTTCGCCGGGACGTCAGCCAAGCTGCAGATGTCGATCTTGGTGTTCTCGGCCTGCCCTGCCATCATGCCGCCGAAGCCGCCAGCCGCACCCCCGCCGCAACGACGCACGGCGTGCCATTGATAGTGCGCGGACTGCCACTTCGTCTTCTCCATCCAGGCGATGACTTCGGGCTGAACGGTCGTATCGGTTTGGCCGTTGGCCGTGTACTCCGCATAGTTGTCCGACGTCATCGTCTCGTCGGTGGGATCGGGGTCGTAGCCGTACTTGCAGTGGTCGGCTGGATGCGTCGCGGTGGTGCTTGGAGCCGGCGTTGGACTGGTTGAGTCCGTGCCGGTTGCCGCAGGCATTTCCGTCGCGGTTGGACCAGGATCGGTGGCTTGGGGTGCCGTCGGATCCGTGGTTGCCGGCGCGGGGGTTGGCGAAACGACGCTGGGGGCAGTGGTCCCTCCTGCCGTGTCCGAGCTGGAGCTGCCCGGGGGCGGGTTGATCACACCCGGTGCAGCCGATGTCGTCGCGACAACCGTTGGCGCGCTGATTGGGTTCGTCGCCAGCGGCGCCGTGTTGCCGACAGGTGCTTGCGTGTTGGAAGATCCCGGCGCGATAGCGGGGGCGCCAGAGTCCGTGCCGCTCGCGCTCGAGCTTGGGCCCAGCGCGTCGATCGCGGTGCCGTCGTCCTTTGCCCCAGAGCCGCAGGCGACTGCCGTTGCTACGGCGCCGCTCATTGCGATGAGCAGTGCAATGTGCCGACGTGGCGCGCCCAAAGTGCGTCTCGTAGCTTCATTCGTGCGATCGTTCGCACGTTGGTCGTGATTCGTCATTTGCCGAGACCTTCCCTCAGAGGTGTGTTCGCTCAGTCACCAGCGGGGTCGAGCAGGATCTGCATCTGCGCGGTAACGATCTTGTTCTCGAACGTGGCTTTGGCGCGAAGCCCGCTGTTGTCGGGGCTCGACACGTCGATCGCGCCCTCGTAGGCGTCGAGCATCGTGCGCGCCAAGTATGGCTCTTGCGACTTGTGAACCATGTCCGTGAAGTCGCGCTCGAAGTAGAACTGCGTCGTGAACAGGTGACCGTCACCGTGATAGTCGACGCGGCCCTTGGACATCGAACCCGGCTTGAACGCGACGAAGTGAATGTGCACGTCGCGACCATTGTACCAACCCGGGAAGATCGTGCGGAACGCAACGACGCCTGCTTCGTCCGTAACCTGCGCGCCACGGCAGAAGCGCATCGTGTTCTCGAGATTCATCGAGCTGGGAACCCCGCTGTAAGGTTGGTCCGGCTTCTGTTCATCTTGGCCACCCGGCGTGCCGAAGCCGCTGTAGAAACCCTGAGCGTCAGTGTTCCAGATGTACACCTCGACGTCCTTCAAGGGCGTGCCGTTGCAGTCGGTGCTCGTCGAGTCGAGGATGCGCAGGTACAGGTGCATCTCGATGCCGTCGGGCGCATCGTCGTGATACTTGCCACGGATGTCCTGACGGAACAGGTCGACGTCGTCGTCCTTCTCCAAGTTGTGAATGAAGAACGGGCCCTGACCCGCGGGATCCGTCTTGCTTGCGGTGCACATCGGTGCGTCGTCCCAGGAGGGCGGAGCCGGCAATTCGCCAACCATCCCGCCGCCGCTGGGAGCTTCTGGCGTACCCCCTGAACCCCCCGTCGTCGCGGCAGGCTCGTCCGGTCCGGGACCACTGCCGCCAGTTCCATCGGGCGGAGCGGCCGAACCCGTATCGGTCGTTGCTGGAGACGCGCTCGTCATGGCCGGGGTGGGGGTTTCCGGTTTCGTCGGGGTGGGGCCGTTGGCCGTCAGCGCCGGAGTCGTCGCGGGGGGCGGCGTGGTGGGTTCGGTCGTCGTCGCGGTCACCGGCGGCTTCGACTGTGTCGTGGGCGTCGGGGTGGTGGTCGGCGTGGTGGTCGGCGTGGTAGTCGGCGTCGCGGCAGGCGGTGTCGTCGTCGTCGCCGAGCCCGTATCCGTGGGAGAGTCCGTGGACACCGTTTGGGTGCCGTCGTTCGTGGAATTGTCGCTGCCACAAGCCGGAACGGCGACCGCGGCGATACCCGTGGCCCCCATGCCCTTCAACATCCCGCGTCGATCAAACCGAACTGAGTCGTCTTTGTGCGCCATCTGGCACTCCTAATCTCATCGTCACTGGTTAGCGTTTACTGATTCTGCGCCGAACAGGCTGTTACCGCAGATCGCGATTCCCGGGCATCGTTTGTGTACTTGTCACACTTGGCATCAAGGGGTTTCGGTCAAAGCCGAATAAATTGAACGTAGACGCGCGAAATCTCTCGCAGCAGCGTCTCGAATGTGACGCGTGTTTTCACGCGGGTTCTGCACGGTGCAGCAGCGCGCGGATGTGTGGTGACGGATCTGTCACGTCACACGGCTTCGCGCGTCAGATTATCACCTGGTCCCGCGGCCGATCTGCATCGCAAGTAAATACAAAACCGAAATCCCGGAATCACGCGTGCGGCTCGGGATCCTTCGAGACGTGTTGGGGATCGCTTTCGTCTTCAGCGCGCTTCACTTGGCTCACCTTGGCGGGTGCTTCATCGCCGAGGCTATCGCTGACACCCTTCTTGAAGCTGCGGATACCTTCACCGAGGCCTTTGCCAACTTCGGACAGCTTGTTGCCTCCGAACAGCAAAACGACGATTAGGGCGACTATTACCCAGTGGACGGGGCTCATCATGATGGTTTTCTCCTTGGGCGCTGGAATCTAGCACCAATCCAATGACTTTCGTGAATTCGACGAGAGCGATGGATGACTGGACCATGCGCTTCGAAATTAAAAATGCCACCGAAACCGGCGGCCACTTGCGTGACAGCTTGGTACACACCAGGACTCGTGCGTCACTTGTTTCAACCAAGGATTTCATCGTGAGCTCGTTGTCGAATCGCCGCGTTTTCGTCCTCTGCCTGCTGAGCATCGCAGCCCTTTCGTGCTCGGGCACCGACACTTGTTCTGGCTCTGAGTGCAATGACGAAAGTGCGACGGGCGTAGAGTCGGACGACGATGCCAATGACCCCGATGCCAATGACCCAGTGCAATACGTCGGTGGCACGACAGACGAAGCGCTCGAACATCTGCTCGACGCTAGCGCAACTCAGAAAGCAGGCTTCGCGTTGAGCCTCGACGCGCCTACGGGCAGCGACTTGGCGAAGCAAACCCCGGCGCTGTTCAGCTTCAGAAAACAATCTCAAACAGGCATCGTCCCGCCAGCCTTGCGAGGGCGATCACTCGAGACGGACAGCGTCCTGCCACATTGGTTTTCGCGAGGTTTGCGTGAACTCGCTGAGCTGAGCGGGCCCGAGCGCGTAGCGCATGCTCATGGTACGCCGTACAACGGCGAAGGGTATTTCCTGTCGTTCGACGACAAGGCGGGCACGCCGCTACTGCAAGTGTTCACCTCTTCCACGTCGTTTACTCCGAGCCAGCCCCAATGGGATCAGCTTGCGGCGGCGGGTCAGCCGTTGAAACTGAGCATCGTGTGGGCGACCTTCGAAGAGAACGAAGTGGCCGAAGGCGGAGGGCCGTACCTCGGCCTCGAGTATCAGTTCACGATTCGTTGAACATGTTGCCCGTTGACCTCTTGGGCAAGGTTTCCTCGCGCTTGGCGCTGGCAGTGGGGGTGGCTGCCGCGGCTTGTGCGCCGGCGAACACGCCCGAGGAGGCGGAGGCGTTTCCCAATCTGCGTCCGATGTTCGAGGCACCAGGTCATCGCCTGGGTTATGTTGCGAACCGCCTTTCCGATAGCGTGAGCGTGATCGATCTGGATCTCATGACGCTGCTCGGCAGTGCTCCCGTTGGTCGCGATCCGGTGGACATCGATGGACCGGGAGCGCTCGTACTGGATCGCGTTCTGGGCATCGGGTATACGAGTTATTCCTACCCCCTCGCGATCGTCAGCGCGCACGAACGCGTGGCTGGCGCCAAGGGACGAAACGGCTACGTCGAGGCGCTGCATTTGAACGATCTGAGCGCCGCGGGTTCCGCGCTGGTCGAAGTTCAGCCCGAGAACATCGCGTACGACGCAGCGACGGACTTGCTCGTGGTCTCGCATTTCGACAGCACGCGAGCGTTGGATGTCGGGGGCGAGATCGATGCTCGGCGCGCGAGCGTTGGGTCAATGACCGGCACGAGCTTGCGGCTCGGTACTGCCGCGCCGCAGTTCGTGAACACGTGCGTTACTCCTGGGCCGCTCGTCTTCGACGCGAACGCAACTCGCGCCATCGTGGCTTGTTCCGGCGAAGACGTGATTTCGATCGTCGGTTTGAACCCGTTGCAAGTGCTCACGCGGTTTGCCGCTGGCTCGCAGCATGCCAACAAACCATTGGCCTTGATTGCCAACGGCGCACGTTCGAAGTTCTTGCTGTCGAACGAGGTCTCGCGAACCATCGTCCCATTCGTGATCGATCCCGCGCCGCAGCTGTTGGCCGAGATCACGGTGGCGGGTGTGCCTCAGACGGGCGTTTTCCTCTCGGATTCAGAGGCTCTCGTCCCGATGCAGGCGCCGGACGGCGTCGTGCGCATCGATCTCATGACCAATCAAGTGACGCAGGAGGTCATGTACTCGCAGGATGAATGTCCTGAGCCCGGCGCGTTGAGCGTGGGGGGCAACGGCGCGATCTGGCTCGTGTGCGAGAACGATCGCTATCACCCGGGAAAGCTGGTCACGGTCGAACCGCTGAGCTTGGCGGTATCGAATGGGATAGAGGTCGAAAATTACCCGACCAGAGTGGCGGTACTGGAGCCATGAACAAGCCCAACTCCAAGTGTATGGCGTGGCTGATCGGCCTAGTGACTCTGCTCGGCTGCAGTGAAGAACCACTATCGGAGGTACCGCATGGACGCCGACTGTTCACTTCCAACAGTCTGTCGCCTTCGAAGCTGAACCTGTATTCGTGCGCCAGTTGCCACGATGAGGGCAACGTGAGCGGCGGGTTGCGCAAGTCTGGGGCTTTGCTTGGCGGCTCCATCTCCCGACCCACGTTCTGGGGTGGCCAGGAGAACGACTTGTTGGACGCAGTGAACGCTTGTCGATCTTACTTCATGGTGGCGCCAGAACCGTTGCTGCCGACCGAGCCCGACGCGATTGCGCTCTATGCTTATCTCGCATCTTTGAGACCCGTGACGACGACGGCCGTCCCGTTCACGGTGGTTCGCGACATCCAACCGCTCGAGCGCGGTGATGCATCGCGCGGCGAACCCTTGTACACCGTGGCGTGCAGCTACTGCCACGGCTTGGCTCACACCGGAGTTGGGCGACTGCGCGACAGCGTGTCGCTGCTGCCGGAGCAGACGAACATGGAACACGCTTCACTGAGCAAGCGCTTGCAGCGCATCGTCTTCATCGAGAAGGTCCGCCATGGATCGTTCCTCGGCTATGGCGGAGACATGCCGCCATTTTCCGAGGAAGTGCTCAATGATTCAGAGCTGGCTGATGTGCTCGAATACTTGGCCGTAACTGGCGAGTGAAGTCTCGTCCACCAATCAAGCAGAAGCACCCGGGAAGCGTTGGTCGAGCCTCAAACGCTCAGACTTCCCGGCTCAGCATAACGGTAACCGACGGCCCTGACTGTTTCGATGCTGGACCCCGCTGGGCCCAACTTCTCGCGCAGTCGCTTGACGTGAGTGTCCACCGTGCGAGTGACGAGTTGCCCACGCATGTTCCAGACTTGATTCAAGAGTTGGCGCCGCGAGAAGACTCGACCTGGGCGATTGAGGAAGATCAGCAACAACCGGTATTCGGTGTTGGTCAGATGCGTTTCTTTGCCATCGACGAACACGCGATGCGCACCTGAATCGACGACGATCGTGCCGCTTTCGATTCGGGGCGCTGCATTGTTGGAGTTGCTCGAACGCCGCAGCAAGGCGCTGGCGCGCAAGATCAACTCACGCACGTTGAAAGGCTTGGTGACGTAGTCGTCGGCGCCAGTCTCCAACCCAAGCAAACGGTCCGCCTCCTGGCCTTTGGCGGTGACCATCAGGATTGGGATGTCCTTGGTTTGCGGTTCATTGCGGACCTCTCGACAAACGTCCAGGCCTGCAATGTCGGGGAGCATCAGATCCAACACGACGAGATCCGCTGGTACGTCGCGCATTGCACGCAACGCACTCGCTCCAGTGTGCGCAACTTGAGTGCTATAGCCCTCGCGCTGGAAATTGAAGTCGAGCACGGAGCTGATGTCGGGGTCGTCTTCTACGATCAGAACCTTCGGCATGGCGGCGCGAAGGTACCTGCGGGTGGTGACGCAATCGTGACAGCCCTGCTACAGTTGACACGCGAGTGTTAGGAGCAGCCCATTGCGCGCCGAAAAGGCGCGAATCAATTGCCGGCCCAATTCACCCAACCGGCGTAATGGCTGAGCAGGATCAACGCCCCGAAAGCCACACGGTACCAGGCGAACCCGCGGAAATCGTTGGTGGCTACGAACCGAATCAACCAGCGCACGCACAGGAATGCCGCGACGAACGAGGTGAATGCGCCCACCCCGAAAAGTGGCAGGTCCGAAAAATGCAGGTGCTCGCGCTGCTTGAACAGCTCGTATGCGCCCGCCGCGCAGAGCGTTGGGACGGCCAGGAAGAAGGAGAATTCCGTCGCAACCTTGCGTGAGAGACCGAACAACATGCCGCCGATGATCGTCGCGCCCGAGCGCGAAGTGCCTGGAATCAATGCGAAAGCTTGGGCGAGGCCGACCTTCAAGGCGTCCATGGGGCCCAGCTCGTCGACTTCCTGGATCGTTGCCGGGCGCTCTCGCCGCTCCACCCAAAGAATCACCAAGGCTCCCAGGACGAACGCGATCGCCACGGGGACGGGCTTGAACAAATACGCCTTGATCACTTTCGACAGCAAAAACCCGAGTACCGCAGCCGGCAGAAACGCGATCAACAGATTGCGAGCGAAGCGCAGTGCGACTGGATCACCGCCGAGCGCCTGTCCGAGTCGCAAAAAGCGAGCGCGATACTCCCAAATCACGGCGAGCATCGCGCCCGTCTGAATCACCACTTCGAAGGTCTTGCCGCGCTCGTCGTTGAAGTCGAGCAAAGCGCCGACCAGAATCAGGTGACCCGTCGATGAGATCGGCAAGAACTCCGTCAGTCCTTCGACGATGCCGAGCACGAGGGCTTTGAGCAACAGCAGCGGTTCCACGTCCGCGATGCTAGTCGCCTCCGCGGCCAAATGACGCAAATTGTGGGGCGATCAGAAGCCGAGGGCGGAGCGCCATTCGTCTTGGGCTTGGAGTTCGGCTTCCGCCAGGAACCAGAAGTGGTCGTCTTGCCCAGCGGGCTTGCCCGCCTCTTCCCACAGCTCGTAGGCGCGTTGCGTGATGGCCGCCGCAGAAGGCCGCTGCCGCAGCTCTCTGACGTCACTTTGACGGGGTGGCGGCTCGGAAGGCACGCCGTCCACACTCAGAAAGAACGACTCGAACGTGATCGAGTCCGGCGTGTCGTCGTCGATCTCGATCAGGTATTCGTCCAAATCCCGATCGCGGTCGCTTTGGAGTCGCTCGAGCTTTTGCAGCGACGCCTGCGCATTCAGCCTCACTTGGCGTTCGCGCACCAACGCGGCGCGCGCACTTCTGAGTTCATTGTCGCGCAGGACCAAGCGGTCCATCAGGTGTCTCATGTCGCTCTTCGCCAGGGCGCGTTGCCACAACCACCCTGCTCCGACCCCCACCCAAACGCAAAGGATCGGAACCCACGCTGGAAACATCAACGAGTTCATCCAACACCTCCTGACTCGGCCCCCCAAATCGAGCGCGAGCAAGCCGGATGTTAGCTCAGGACCAACCCAAAATCAGCAGCCCTGGCGCATCGTCGCGGCAATCATTCGGTGCTGTTTGAAAATGGGGAAGGTGTTGTTGTCGGTGAACGTAGCGCAATGTGAAACCCAAAGCCTGCGCGAGAAACCCCATGTCCGTTCACGGTCAATACGCCCTCGTTGAGCTTCCCAAGACGACCCTATTGCGGCTGCGCACGCTGCGTCCGCAGATCGGGCGGCCACAACCCGTGCCAGCAAGCATTGGCCGACTCACGACCCTGCCTGCGGAACAAAGCCACAGTGTCGACGCGCTCCGCGGCTTACGCCTGTTGCGCAATCTCCTGCGGTGAGTGACACCCGAGCCGTCATTGATCGCGTGGGCTCGGCCAGCCGCACTCGGCCGCACACTGGGTCGATTCGCAGTAGTAGAGCATGTTGGTGCGCCCGATAGCGTAATCGGTGTTGGTCCAGTTCAACAGCGCGTCGCTGGCGCCCATGATATCGGGTTCCATGTTCGCGTAAATCTGGGAGGCGCACGAGCCTGGTGCAGTGTCGCCCGACGAGAAGCAGTCGAGCGCCTCGAGAGCTCCGCATAGGCAATCGGTGGTATCCGAGCCCGCCTCATTGAGCTGCGCGCAGCCCGTATCGTCGTAGCACGCGCTCAGCGCCTGGCAGCCTTGGTCGCAATTCGCGCTCTCGTTTGGACAGCGTTCAGCACGACAGGCGCGGCAGTCTTCGGAGCTCTCGATGCCCTGGGTTACCGCGGCGTCATTGGGCGTGGCCTCGTGCGCAGCGTCGTTGGTGCCCAGAGTCGCGTCCAGCTCGAGTGCTGCGCGGGCGTCCGATGGACTCGAGGTGCTGGCGTCGCTCGCGTGCTCGATGCCGGAATCGCGCGCTGCGTTGCTGGCGTCGGTTAACTCCGCCAGGCCGGTCGAACCAGAATCCGTGGCAGCACTGAAAGGCGCGCTCGCGTCGCCCGTGGGCGGCACACTGGGCGGCCCAGCATCCTGAGTTGCCGTCGGAGCCAACGCTGGCGCTGGGCTCGCGTCGCTCGACTGTTCATTCGTAGCAGTGACTTCGGAGTTGCGAGGCGCGGGACCGGCATCGGGCTCGGCGCGGCTGGCGTCGGAGTCTTGGCACCCGACCATGAGTGAGGCCACCAACGCGCCCAGCAGGGGCTTCATCGGATCCAGAGGGACGCGGGCGACCTTGGGCAAGGACGAACTTTTCATGGGATTCAGCTGCGGGGGGGGCCTGCACCGATGCGGTCCGGCCCTGCCTAGGGGGGCGAACCTTTGCACGTTTGCCACATGCGTCGTGTTACAGGCTTGCGGCTTTTGGCGTCAGTGTCGGTCTTGGGCGCCCGGTGTCGGTCCATGAACGCAGCGTCGGTCTTCGATCCAGTAACGGTTTCGAACATGCAGAAGAGTCGCTCTCAATTCTGGGTGTTCGTCGGCCTGCTCGCCCTTGGCAGCCTGAGCTGCACGGTCGACGATGCGCGCTCCTTGGAGGAACATCCCGATTCCGGATTGATGGTGGTCGTCCCTACGCCCTCCTCATCCACCGGATGGGTCGAGGAAGCGCCCGATCCGACGTCAGGTATCGTGCCCACCCCCGAGAGCCGCGATGCGGGCCACTCGCCCAACGCTCAAGAAGGATCGAGTGCGCCCGTCCCGCAGGACGCTGGACCCGTTGCGAGCGGCGTCGTGCTCGACGCCGGCCCCCAGTGTCTGTGCATCGAAAACCATTGCATAGGTTGTCCAAACGGGGCCTTCTGCAACACCGACCCCGAGTGCGATTCGTTCACTTGCGAAGACGGACTTTGTCGTGCTCCCAAATGCTCCGACCAACGAAAGAACGGGGATGAGACGGGCGTCGACTGTGGCGGCAGCTGCCCGAGTTGTACGGCCCCTGGCCACTGCACCGAGGACAGCGAGTGTCCCAGTGGCGTCTGCGTCATCGTGCTCGGTGTGTGCGCTGCGGGTGAAGGCGATTCTACCGCAGCCGGCGACGCTGGCCCGAGCGATGTGGCCACCGACGATCCGAACACGACCATCGACTCCTGGGACGACGAGCAATCGAGTAGCCCAGCGGAGCCCGCGGACGACGCGGGTACTTCTACCGCACCCTCCGCAGGTGATGAGCTCGGTGGCGCCCATGCCGCCTGTGTCGATGACGGGCAGTGCAGGAGCCTGGATTGTGACCCGAGTGGTTGTGCGCTTTCGGGCGCGGGTCAGGCTTGTGGCTTCGCGAGCGATTGTCTGTCCGACTCGTGCTTCGCCAACACCTGCTTGCCCGGCACCCTCGGCGCTGTGTGCGTCAGCTCGAGTGACTGTCGCAGTAGCAATTGTAGCTCCGGCTTGTGTTCACCCGGAGCCGTTGGGGCCCCGTGCAGCGTGGCGGAGGATTGCACCACCGACTCGTGTTCACTGGCTGGGGTGTGCGTGGGCGCGCCCGTAGGCGCCAGCTGCAGTTCAGATCTGGGCTGCGCTTCTGGGCGTTGCGCGAACACCCTGTGTTCTGCACTGGGTGCCGGCGCGGAGTGCGTTCTGGACACGGATTGCGAAAGTCAAAATTGTGAGCTGGGCCATTGCGCCAAGTCTGGGGTGGGTTCCGTCTGTGCCGTCGCTGAGGATTGCCAAAGCGAGCAGTGCCAAACTCAATTCTGTACACCCGGCCTTGTGCTAGCCACTTGTCACGACGACACCGATTGCATGAGCGCTCATTGTTCGGCCTCCGAGTGTTTACCCGGAGCAGCCGGTCGGGCGTGTTTGGACGACAGCGATTGCATCTCGGATACGTGTCTCGACGGGCTGTGTCAGCTCGGTAGTTTCGGCGCGAGTTGTGAGCGCAACGCCGATTGCTACAGCCTCAGCTGTGACGACGACGTCTGTGCGGCTGCCGGCTCGACTCACAGCTGTTCTGTTGCCGGTGATTGCCTCAGCGGGATTTGTTCCTCGGGTCAGTGCGCGCCAGGGGGATACGCCGTAGCCTGTGAGAGCGCGACCGACTGTTACAGTCTTTCGTGCGTCAATCAAACCTGCGCCGCGGGCCTGCGAGGCACGCCGTGTTCGGCGGATGTGCAATGCACGAGCGGCGCTTGCCACACCGGGTACTGCGACGCCGGTAGCTTTGGCAGCGATTGTTCTGTCGGTGGCGATTGCTTGAGCAATCACTGCTCTCAGGGCCACTGCGCGCTGGGTGGCGCAACGGCACCTTGCAGAAGTGGGGCCGACTGTGGCAGCGGGGCTTGTTCGAATGGCAGCTGTGCTGCCAGTTCAGGGGGAGCAGCTTGTTACCTGGATGCCGACTGTCGCACCCAGAATTGCGATGACAGCGGGCATTGTGCATTGTCCGGGGCTAACGGGACGTGTAGCTCGAACCTCGATTGCGTCAGTGCGTCGTGCGTGAGTGGGGCGTGCGCCCCAGCTCTGGTGGGGGCAGCTTGCGGCGGCAATGCCGACTGCGGCAGCGAAGTCTGTAGCTCGGGGCATTGCGTCGCGGCGAGCGCGGGCGGGGCTTGCGCAGTCGACCTGGATTGCGTGAGCCAAGACTGTTCACCTGGCGGGATATGCCGGCGCGGTGTTCAAGGCACCCCCTGTGTTCAAGCTGCCGACTGCGCCTCGAGCGCGTGCGGGAACGACAGCAAGTGTAGCGCTGCCGGGTTATCAATTCGGGATCAGTGCGAGGTCACCGCGGGTGACCTACAGGTCGACTATTGGATCGTCAATGCCGGGGCCCAGGGCTACGACGCGGTCGATCTAGGGGTCGTCTACTATCTCGAACCGGAAAGCGCTGGGTTCACGCTCGACACCGCGAGCGCTAGCGATTTGCGCGACGCATATTCCGGCGGTCACGTGATCAAGCTTTGGACAACGACGAGCGCCAGTCTCGAGATTGGCACAGAGGCGTCACATTCGTTCCTGGTTCACAATGTAGACGGCACGGCGGTCGATACCAGCAACGATCCTTCGACGGCAGCGTGCGGAACGCCAAACTCGAAGGCAGTGATCTGCCTGCGCGTGGCGGACGAGTGGTACCCAATTTGGGGCACCGCGCCGGTCAGCGATCCTGCACCCTGCGCTCGTTTCTAACCCAACGCCGCTTTTCCAAACCGACTCTGTGTTCGTGCAATGCTTTCGGGACGTCCTCGGGCGCCCCCGACTTTCCTGGAATTCAATCGTGTTTCGCGCATTCTCCGTCCATCGCATCGCGTCAGCTTCATTGCTGAGCTCGACGCTATTGGGCTGCCTCGACGATCGAGGTTTGGCACTGCCAGACAAAGAGACCAACGTCGATGCGGCAGCGCCAACGATCGGACGCCTCTCGCTCAACTTGGAGACAGACAGCGCAGTCGTCGGGACGATCGCGATTCGGGTCAACCGTCTGGACAGCGATCAAGTCGCCGGTGATGAATCGTTCGTGATGGAGCAAGAGCTCGCCGCGCCGAGACCTGGTGACGTGGGACAGCGCGTCGCGCTCAGCGAAACCATTGCACCGGGTGACTACCGAGTGCGCATTCGCGGGGTCACGAGCCACGCACAGGTTTGCGTAGGACTCACGGATTTCACGGTCGACGGCGGGGATACGCAGATCGTTCCCATCGCAGTCAGTTGCGATGTGAGGAGTTTGGAAGTCGGAACGGCGAAGGTGACGGTCGTCGATCAGAACGACAACGAGGTCGTCAGCAGCATCGTCCCCGTGAGTCGCAACTTGGATACGTCGTCCTTCCAGACCTTGCCTCCCGGAAACTACGTGGTGTGGATTACCGCTACCGCCAGCGATCAGACACCCTGTGTTGGTTCAGCCGATTTGGTGATCAGTCCAAGCAGCGTCACCAAGCTCGACATCGACGTGATTTGCAAGAATTAGCGATGGCGAGCGAGGCAAAGCACGCCCAACAAAGCTAAGCCCCAGAGCCAGTTCGGTGCCGAGTCACTACCGATGGCTGTGGGTACACATCCGTATCGATATTCTACGGCGCGCACCGCTTTGGTCGCTCCAGCGACGTTGGGATCGGTGTGTTTGAGCAGTTCTTCTAGATCCGACACACCGTCGTCGTCGCTATCCTCGTCGCCAAGCTCCTCCAGAACCTTCGTCATCTCGGCTGTTGACGAGCTTGCGGAGATGCCGTGTTTTTTGATGGTCTTGGCGAACGGCCGATTCGCGGTGCCTTTGGAGCCGATATTGTCGGTGTGGCAAAGCGTGCAACCGCCTGCCCATTCGTACGGGGCCGCTTGCACTGCCGCCCAGAGCAGCGGCGTCGCGTGGCCAATCTTTGGAGCGCCAAGACTCCCGCCGACGAGCACCAGCGTGAGCAGCGTTCGACGTAGTGAGAGCAATCGCGTGCTCGTCGTCCGAGTAGAGTTCATGGTCATGTCGAGATCAACGCAGCGGCGCGTCACAGGTAGTAGTGCAATTGCGCCTGCACGGTTGGCGTTGTGGAATAACGTGAGACGAAGTCGACTTGGAGATCCCAGTGCGCCACCGGGAACCAGTGCAACGTCAACCACGAGCCAGTCGTCGTCTTGCCGGCGCCCACCAGCGGTGCTTGCCCTTTCGGGTTACCGGAATCCAGCATTTCTTCGCTGAGCGCCAAGTGCAGTCCTTGGACCGGTTCATAGTCGGCAGTCAACAGCGCGACATGCCCCAAGTTGCGATCGGTGGCGGCGAGCATGCTGCCCTCCGCCAGCAACACGACGCTCGTGGTCGGTGCGTAACGCAGAGTCAAACCGTGGGCTTGCCGCGTGGTTGGTTCGGTGCGCCCAAATTGAATGCTTTCCTTCGAGTGCAAGACTTCGCTCTGTAGGCCGACGGCGAGTTCACCCAGAACGCGATATTCGAGATACCCTGCGTAACCGCGTTCGCGCACGGCATCTGGCTGGATTTGGAAATTTCCCAGCACCCCCATCAGCTCCCAGCGCCAGCGCGCGTACGAGTGGGCGAGTGCCAAGCCGTGCTGCTGATCGGATTCACGATCGGTCTTGGTCGCATCGCGAACCCATTGTACGTGTTCGGAGATGCGGAGTCCGTAGGGCAAGTTCAAGCGTCCAGCCCGCAGTAGCCAGCCATCGGAGGGAGCCCAGCCCAGCCAATGAGAACGGCTGATCATGTTGGGTCCGCTTTCTTTCTGAAAGACTTGTGCCGCGCGAAGATGCGGGCTTGCGAGCGGCACGTCAGCGTATCCAACGCTAGCGCCAGCGCGAAACTGTCCGATGCTGACGCTCGAGTAAACGTCGAGTTGCATCGGGAACGCGGTGAGGTCTGCGGGAGCCCCCCCGTGGGGCAGATCCAGGATACTCATGCCGCGTATGCTCCCGCCCAAACGCAGCCAATCGGGTTCGTCGAGCGACGACAATGTCTTGGCGTTGCTGGTGAGCTCTGGTCGCGAGCTCCAGGCTTGACTCAAGAGCAGCTCGGATTGCACGCGCCCCATTTGCGTCAGGCCCTCGCCCCCCGATGGATCGGTGTGGCACGCGGCGCACTCGCCGTAGCCGTGCCGAATCATCCAAACGTAAGCGTGACTATTGGGACTATAAAGAAGCGTTCCGAGAACAGCGCCGAGCAGCAGCAACGCGTTCACAAAAGCCCGACAGGGCTTCGACCGGGGTATTCGCTTCGTCCAAGCGTGTTTTGGATGAACCCATGATCGGCGGCTCCGTCGCATGCTGCCCGCCCATCGCGCGCCCGCTGAGGTTCGTCAAGAGCCGGAATGGTCGAGCGCGGTCCGTCGCTCAGTTGCCACACGTTTACCGCGAAAAGGGACTCTATTTGTGTCCCGACTCTGTGGACATGTTCGGGACAACTCGGCGAATCATTCCGCGTCGCGAAGCAGCCACGTTTTGTGACCCAACCGTCGCCAACCGGACCGCTCTGCCAAGGCTAGGCTCTACGACCCGCGCTGGGCGGGCAGAAAAGCATTGCCATGGCGATCCCGAAATCAGCCAACCCCAAGAACTCGCAAGACGATGTCGAGCTGATCTGCCTCGATGAGTTTCTCGTCGAGTTGCCGTCGGATCCCCACGCAAGCGATGATGAAAGGCCCCCGCTGCGCACGACCATGCGCCCCAAGGCCAGAGTCAGCATTCCGAAGCCCGGCTGGAGACTCGAAAAAAGCGCTCAGCTCGGTCTGCCGTTGGCCAACGGCATGACGGTCGCAGGCAAGTTCAAGATCGAGCAACTCATACGCAATGGGTTGCGCGAACAAGTCGTTCTCGCAAGTTCGATCTCGAGTACGTCGCGCGTGTTCTTGCGGCTGACCTCGAGCGAACTCGCGGGGGACGAGTACTTGGACGAGTTCCAACTCGCGTCGCGCGCAGCGTTTGGCTTTTGCAGTCCCTACGCTGAACGCATCGCAGACTTTGGAACGACGGCACAAGGCCTCGCGTATCGCGCGGCAGAGTTTCCCAGTGGTCCGTCGCTGTTCGAAGTGCTCCGTGTGCGTGGGAGGTTACCATTTCGCGAGGCGATCGACTTGGTGCTCAACCTGTGCGAGGGCGTTCACGAGTCGCACTCACGCGGCCTCGTCTACGCCAACCTCAGCACGAGCAGCGTGTTCGTGGCCCGTCGAGCGAATGGAGCGCAGTCCTGTCGTCCGCTCGACATCGGCCCCTGCGAGTCTCTGGATTACGAGCATATCGGAGCAGCGCCGGGCTGGGGTGAATGGATTTGGGCTCGCTCCGCGGCAGTCGCAGCGCCAGAACAGCGGGCAGCGACGAGTCGTCAAGAGCGTGGTGCGACCGAGCTCGACCTTTGGGCGATCGGCGCGATGTTGTTCGAAATGCTTTCAGGTCATCCGCCCTGCGAAGCGGTTTGTAGCGATCCGGCGGCTGTAAATCCAAGGGCAGCAACGTCGTTGGCCGAAGTCGCACCGTTTCTACCCGCGGGGCTCTGCCCGGTCGTCGAGCGTTGCCTCGACCTGAATCCCGATCGGCGCCCCGGTTCGGTCCTCGAACTCGCGGCGTTGCTGCTGCCGTTCTCTTCGATCGGGGCTTCGATTGAGTCAGGGACGCGCGATTTGGATCAGCCGCCCGAAACATTGATCGGACATCCTGCGCCGACGAAACTGAATCTGCCGCCAACAGGGCTGGTGCGCACGACGCGCGCCCCGATCACGCAACGTCCCGGCACATTGAGCGCGCCTGCGCCGGTTACGCGGCGCACGCTCCCACCCAACTCCCATCCCGACGCGGGGCGGCCCTTCCTTCCCAGTTCTGTGCCCAGCGCGTCGAAGCGCAAAACGATTCCTCCTAGTGCCCGCAGCAGCTACGCGCTACCCGTCCCGGATTTCGAGGCGTTGCGTTTGCAGCCGGAGCTGCCGCTAGAGATGAACAGGGAGCCGCGTGAAGCTCGTGCTGGGACAAAATCGACGTCACCCGCGCGTCAGATGAACACTGAGCGCGGGACGCGCAGCGTGCGCGCAAATGCGAGTAAGCCATACCGCGCCAATTCGCTGTTGTTCATCTGCGGCATCTTGTTGGGGGGAGTGGTCGTGGCCGCGACCACCAGCGTCGTGCGCCACTCGGGCAAGGTCGGAACGCGCGCTTCCCAGAGCGCTTCAGGGCCTACGTCAGTGACTGCCGAGCGAGTTCGCTGATTGCGTTTGGCTTGCCGTCGAGTCTGGTGCATTGCCCGCAGGCGGAAGAAACGCGCGGCGCAGACTCGACCAGCGGGGGGCCAACGCCAGCGCCGCCAGTAGAATCGGTGCGATGGCACGGTTACCCGGCGGAGTGAGCCATAATTCGAGGAACTTCTGCAGCAGCGACTGCATCAGTTCCGAGGGCTGAGGCAGAGATTTGAGCTGCGAAGTCACGAGCAACTCGATGAACGCGCAGGTCGAGCCGATGCCGACGAGCGCAATCAAGAGCGTTCCGCCGGCGAGGGTCAGCGCTTTCCAACGCCGAGTAACGGGCGCAGCCCCTAGCAACGCAACGTACAGAACCCACGGCAGATACACATCGCGGCGCAAGCTCAAGCCCATGCGGCCCCCGCTACGCCGTCCTTTGGGCACGATGTCGAGATAGGTATCGGTCTGCACTTGATCTTGCGCTCTATGCGGTTCGTCGGGCGGGGCGGGGTGCAGTGCGATCTCGAGTTTATCGTCGAACGTCATGCTGCCGACGGCCACGTTGGCGACGGAGCAGTACAAAGCCAACACGTGGCGTTCGAACCGGTGCGCAGTGAAGCCCATGACGATGATCGCCACGAAGATGCTCAGCGCTAGCAACACTTGGCGGATACGCACTTGCATGGATTGTTCACTCGAGAGGCATCGCGCTCGTACCACGATCGGCGCGGATTCGATGATGCGTCAGCTGCACACCACTTCGTTGCTTGGTTGCCACACGTGCGTTACGCAATGTTCCGCAACGAACCTTCGCAATCGGTTGGGCAAACGGTCGGACATGGATGCACTACCCAAGTTGCGAGCAAATTGCCTACAGTGGGCGCCATGCGCTCGTCGTACCTCTTCGTCTGTTTGCTTTCCGTGTCGGCGGTCGAGGGCTGTAAACACGGCCCTGACAAGTCCGAACAAAGCAACACGACTTCAGGATCCTCAGCGCGCGCGGAGGTCGCTCCTGACTTGGCCGCGAAGCGCGACCAACTACTCAAAGCGATGGTCGCTGCGGGGGTTCGCGTGCCCCAAACGGTACCGGCTCCCGCTGATGTCGCCATTGCCCCATCCAACGCTCAGAAACTAGCGAATGGCGTGATGAGCGTCGTGCTCAAGCCGCCGACGGCGTCTGAACATCCCCGTCCGCAAGACAAGGTCAGGCTCGAGTTCGCTGCCTGGACTCCCGAGGGTGTGGTCATCGATGCAAGTCAAGTGCGCGGAGGGCCGGTAACCTTCAGCAGTGCAGAGATGCTACCTGGCCTCGCTAGCAGCGTCGCCGAAATGGCGGCAGGCGAGAAGCGCCGGCTTTGGATCCCCGCAGAGTTGGCGTTTGGCGGACAACGGGCACGGCCTGGCGTGCCGCTCGGGCAAGTCACGTACGACGTGGAGTTAGTCTCGATCGAACGCACGCCAGATGCGCCGTCTGCACCCCCGGATTTGACCGTGATCCCTGCCGATGCGACGCGCACGGCTAGCGGCTTGGCCTATCGCATTCTGCACGAAGGTGAAGGCAAAGTGCACCCCATCACGACGGACACGGTGCGGGTCGAGTACACGGGCTGGACTCGAGACGGCAAGGTGTTCGCGACCACCGTCGGCAAGGGTTCGAACCTGCTCGGCGTTGGAAGTGCAATGCCGGGGCTGACCGAAGGTTTACAACTGATGACCGAGGGTGAGGAGCGATTGTTCTGGATCCCCAGTGCATTGGGTCATGGAGAGGAGAGCACGCCCGAGCGACCTGCTGGCATGTTGGTCTTCGACATCAAGCTAGTCCATATTCGGCGCGTCCCGAGAGAGAACTGAATGCGCAAACCGTTTGCACGAAGTACGATCGCAGTCTTCCTCGCATTGCTCACCTGGGCACCCTTTGCTTCGGCTTACTGTCGACTACGAACTTGCAAGGACGGACCAGACGGTGCGTTGTGTCGGCGCAACTCGCATGCCTGTATTGCGGAAGGTGAACTGTTGTTCTACGAGTCGCCGTGCCTCAGCTTCGGTGTTGCCAAGGGCGGCACGGGTCGGCTCGAGATCAGCGATCACGAATTTCTCCAGATCGTGCAGGAGGCTTTCGAGCGCTGGGAGCGCGTCGACTGCGGTGGCGGTTCGGCACCTGGCCTTTTCGTGCAAAGCGTTGGCCTCGTTACGCAGAGCGAACCGTTTTTTTGCCAGGAGCCGTCACTCAACGAGAGCGTGTGGCTACTCGACTCGTTCTGGACCGGCCTCAGCAAAGACGCGATTGGTAACACGGCTCCCGTTTACAACCTCGAGACGGGTGAGATTCAAGACTCCGACGTGCAGCTCAATCTCGAAAAGATAGTCGGTGAGATTCAACCAGAGCAGATGAAAGAGGCGCTGCTCTCGATCGCAACTCACGAGGCCGGGCACTTCTTGGGTCTCGCGCATACCGACGTGCCCGACGCGATCATGTACGCCAAATACAACGACGCAGATCTCCTGGGCCGCAAACTCGTGGCTGACGATGTCGATGGCATCTGTGAGATTTATCCCCCTGAACACGCGCCCAAAACCTGTCCCAAGGCCGGAGTCAGTCAGGCAGCGCTCAACATCGAAGGCTGTACCAAGGCGGCCATGAAGGCCGCTGCAAGAGACGAGGCAATCGCTGCAGAGCCCAACCCGAGCTGCGGCTTCGTCAACAGACCCGTGCGAGCTGTCGACGGAGCGAGCTCGATGCGAGGATCGGTTGCGTTCGCTAGTGCGCTGGGCATTGCGCTAGCGGCGCTGATCGCAAAACGTGGTCGCGCGGCATGAGTTTCGCCACTCATCCGCCGAGAGGTTTCACAGGCATCACGACTGGCGGTTGAGAGAGCGACCAGCCTCGCTTGGCTATCCCGAGTTGACGTTGCGCAGCGTTCGACACCGTCGTGCCACGCGCGTGTTTCCAGATCCCTGGGTACGTGCTGTGGGTAAATCCGCTTCCGGGGAGTTCCAAGCTGAAAGTGCATCGGAAGGGTGCACTCTGCCAAACGTTACGAAGCCGTAACGGATGTGCAGACACGAGTTCGATAGCTTGCGCCGCCGCTTTTGGCCGCGGAACGTCCAGGAACAGATCCTCGGCGCAGGATGGATTGAGGCTCAATGTTTACCGCTCGCAATGAACGAGTCATCAGCGAATGCAGCTTCTGCAACAAGTGCGTTGCGGGGACGTGCCGACTGTGCGCGCTACGGGAGGCCACATTGACCTACGTTGCGCAAGACGCTAGCAGGGCTCGCTTGGTGAGAATGATGAGATCTGCGTTTCAGCCCGCAGCGCTAGTGTTCGTGACCGCTGCTCTCCTTGGTTGCGACGCGGGCACCACCGCTGTGGGCGACGGCGGAATCGACGCCGCGACCTATGTGACGGCGACCCGTCCTCCACCTCCCAACCATCAGGACGCGGGGCACCACGAAGTCGAGCCCGAGTGCGGCAACGGCAAGCGCGAGAGAGGGGAAGAGTGTGACGACGGCAACCGCAGGGTAGACGACGGCTGCAACGCACACTGCAAGAAGGAGCCGGTCTGCGAAGATGGAACCGTTCTGCGAGACGGCAGATGCATGCCCGGTCACGGCACTGACCAGTCACCCGCGGCAGGTTGTGGCAACGGAATCTTGGAGAGCGGTGAGCAGTGCGACGACGGCAATCACAAACTGGGTGACGACTGCAATCCCTTCTGTCGTTTCGAGACAACCTGTGGTGACGGCGTACTTCAGCACAATGAGCAATGTGAACCGGGGGGCACCAGCACCTGCGACGAGAACTGTCAGTCGATCGAAAGACCTGCGGTCTGCGGTAACCGAGTGCGTGAGGGTTCCGAGGTCTGTGACGACGGTAACACTCGCGATGGGGACGGTTGCGATAGCACTTGTTCAGCGCACGACATTGTCTGCGGAGACGGCGTCGTAGGTCCCGGAGAGGATTGCGAGCCGCCGGGCGTCTCGGGTTGCACCGACGATTGCCACTTCGAGTTACCACCCGAATGCGGCAACGGCGTGGTCGAAGAGTACTGGACCGTCTTGCTCGGCGATCCGGCCTTGATCTCCGAGGAGTGCGACGACGGCAACAGTGAAGCTGGGGACGGCTGTGACGCCGACTGTGCGATTGAGACGGTATGTGGCAACCACAAGCTGGAACCGGGTGAGGGTTGTGAGGACGGCAACACGACTGACGGCGACGGCTGCGATCACACTTGCCAGCGCGAGTGCGGCAATGGCGTTCTCACGGATGACGAGGATTGCGACGACGGCAACGGCAAGAACGGGGACGGTTGTGACAGCCGTTGCCACTTGGAAGTCTGCGGCGATCACGTCGTAAACGTCGGCGAGGAATGCGACGACGGTAACACAGCCGACGGCGATCGCTGTTCGAGTGAGTGCAAGAAGACCGCGCTCGCGTCGCACCACTGCGGCAACGGCACGCTCGACACCGACGAAGAGTGCGATGACGGCAATCGTGTCAACGGCGATGGCTGTTCGGCATTGTGCGAGAAATCGTACTGTGGCGATGCACTCGTCAACCGCAGCGAGCAATGCGATGACGGCACGAACATCACGGACTATAGCGTCGACGGTTTGGGCTGCGCTCACTTGTGTTTGAGCCCGGGAAAATGTGGCGATGGCGTCCGTCAGTACGACTTCGAGCGTTGCGATGATGGCAACCTCGAAGACGGAGATGGCTGCGACAAGACCTGCCAGAAGGAATCGACTTGCGGCAACGGCAAGTTGGAGTTCGACGAACAGTGCGACGATGGCAACGTCGTAGCGGCTGACGGTTGCTCGGACACCTGCACGGTCGAAGGCTCCAAGAGCTGCGGAGACTCCGTCGTTGATGTCGCTGATGGTGAACAGTGCGACGATGGCAACTACTTGCCGGGCGATGGTTGTTCGCCGTGGTGCAAACTCGAGGTCTGCGGCAACCGGATCAGAGATCCCGATGAAGAGTGCGATCCCGGGCTGCCCCTCGAAGGTGTCGATGCCGGGGTAACTCCTGCTGAACCGGATCACTGCAGTGACGAGTGTCTGACCGAGTTGTACTGCGGTGATGGCGTCGTGAGTCCAGGAGAAGAGTGCGATCACGGCGTTGAAGCTTCCGGCACCGGTTGCAGCGAGACCTGCACGATCGCGCCCGCGTGCGGCGATGGTTTCCACGATCAGGCAGAGCACTGCGACGATCGGAACGTTGCCGACGGCGATGGCTGCAATGCCTCTTGCAGCGACGAGCCCGCTTGTGGCGACGGTAGGAAAGATCCCGGCGAGGAGTGCGACGACGGCAACGCACAAAATGGCGATTCCTGCTCATCCAAGTGCCGCACAGTGACGGGCGGCACACAGGCTCACAGTGGGCTGCTCAACTCGCACTTCGACACCGACATCAGCAGTTGGACTCGCACCGACGCCAACGTCGCGCTGAGTTTCAACAGTCAAGACGCGGCTTCCTCTAGTTCATCGGGCTCAGTTCAGGCCATCTTCACTTTGAATACTGGCAGTGCAGGTTACAATACTGCCGGGGCCGGTCAGTGTCTGGTGACCTCCGGCGGACAGAGCTACTCACTCAGCGCCAAAGCGTTGATCGCGAGCAGTCAGCCCGCGTCTACGCGCGCCGGTTTAGCAGTGATCTTCTTCCCGAGTACCGATTGCTCAGGCAACACCAACTTGCCTGCCGTCAACTTGCCCAGCAGTCAGGAACGCGAACATTGGACCTCGCTCAACGGTGACTTCAGCGTGCCCGAAGGCGCGGCGAGTATGCAGGTCCGATTGAAAGTGTCCAAGACTGGGACGGACACCACGGCCGTACTCCTTTTCGACGACGTCATGCTCAGCGGCGGTTCGAGCGGAGGGCCTTCGACGCCTGCGGCCGGCTGTGGCGACGGCGTCGTCAATGGTACCGATCAATGCGACGACTCCAACACGACCAACGGAGACGGTTGCGACTCGACCTGTCACAACGAGCCAGTGTGCGGTGATGGAGTCACCCAAAGCACCGAGCTCTGCGATGACGGTAACGTCCGCAACGGTGACCGCTGCTCCGTCACTTGTCACCCAACTCCTGTCTGCGGGGACAACAGGGTCGAGCTCGGCGAACAGTGCGACGACGGCAATCAGAACAGTGGTGATGGCTGTTCGAAGCGCTGCACGACCGAAGTAATCTGCGGGGACCACAGCGTGGCGCCCGGTGAAGAGTGCGACGACGGCAACGCGCACAGCGGGGACGGGTGCTCTTCGCTGTGCAAGGTCGAGCCGAAATGCGGTGACCACATCAAGCAAGGCAGCGAAGGTTGCGATGACGGTAACCTCGTGAGCGACGATGGTTGCAGTCAACTTTGCGGCATCGAGAAGTCGTGCCCGACCGATCCCGTAGACCCAACCTGTGTGAGCTCCTGCGGCGATGGCATCCTCCAGGATTCGCTCGGCGAGACTTGCGAGTACTCCCCTGGTTCAGGTGGCAACTACTTGTGTCGGGCTAACTGCCAAGAGAGCTGTCAGGTCTGCCAAGAACGCGAGTGCCCGGCTCAAGCGGCGGCATGCTTGACGGCCACTGGTGTTGCCGAAGCGGGGCCAGGCAAAGACCGTCCACGCGCCGAACTGTGTCAGGACCTGTTCGACTGTTTGAGCAGGACATCCACCCAAACCGGGGGCCCATGCTTTACAGCGAGTGGGGACCTCAGCCATTGCAGCGAACTCGGTAAATGCCCGGCAGAGCTAGCCGCCGCCGCGGAGACCGAGGACCTCACGCTGATTCAGCAGCGCCGTTTCGATGCCGAGTTCGTAGTGGGAGCGGCGGTCGATCTAGCGCTGTGCAGTGCCGTGGGAGTGACGGACGGACATTGTCCTGTTGCTTGCGTACAGGTCTGCGGAAACGGCATGCGCGAGGGCAGTGAGGAATGCGACGAGGGCGCAGACAGCGCTAGCTGTCGAACGTGCACGATCGTTGCCTGCGGCAATGGTCGCGTCGATTTGGGTGAAGATTGCGACCCCACGGATCCTAACTCGCGTGAGTGCGGCGAGGATTGCAAGCCGCTCGGAGGTTGTGGCGATCACGTGCTCAATGGCGGCTTCACGCCAATCGATCCCGATGCCGGAACGCTCGACGCTTCTGTTTCCGACGCTGGCGATGGGGGCTTCCCGTTCGAGGAGTGCGACGACGGCAATCTCGTCGATGGCGACTATTGCAGCCGCACTTGCCACTGGGAGTATTGCGGCGACGGTATCCTGCAGCAGGGCCTGCCCGTGTGGGGCGGCACTGGCGACAAACCCACGATCGGCGGATACAATGGTCCCCGCGAAGAGTGTGACGGGGCCCCGGTTAACGGAGTCGAGTGCGGCGAGGGCTGCCAGCTGAAGCTTGACTGCGATGCGTGCAAGGCGGAGCGCTGTGGCGAGTCTGTCGTCACTAGGTCGAGCTGTGACGGCAACGCCAACGGCGGCACGTGCGCTCAAGAGGTTGAAGACGTGCTCGGCTGCTACGAGGACACCGATTGCGTGACGAAAGACCCGACGGGTCGTCCCGAGATGCTGAGCAAGTGCCTTTGTGGTTCCGGACTCGAAGATCCTCAAGATTGTCTGCAAGCCGGCCTCGATGACCTCAATGGTCCCTGCAAGAACGAGATGTTCAAAGCCGCCGGGAGCCATCCAAGTACACTCAAGGTGTCGCTCAACCTAGCAGACACCGACTATCCCATCGGCGTTAGCACCAACCTGCTGCTTTGTTCGTACAACCTCTGCCACGACGAGTGCGCCCCGTGGTCGTTCGAATAGAGCGCGCATGCTCTAACCAGCAACAAGGGAGTCTTTTCATGTTTCCTGTTCGAGTTTTGCCAACGGCCGTGGTTGCGTTCGGCTTGTCGTTGCTGGTGAGCACGTTCTGGGGCTCAGCGTCTGCCCAGGCCAATCCCGCGCTGGAAGCCGCGCCCAGCGGTGTCCCAGCAGATCCTTCGCCAGGCGCTGAAGAACCCGCTGCAGGTTCCGATCCGGATATGCTGCAGGTTAACCCCTTTCAGATCAAATCCGAACACCGCGAGGGCAGCTTCTTCGTTGACGACAACGATCCCGAGGCTCACATTCCGAGCGTCGAGGAACGCACCAAAGATCCGCTGAAGTTTGGCTACTTCTTGATGGAGTTGAGCGCCAAAGCGGCACAGGCGTTCAACAACAAACAGTACGAGCGCGCCATCAAGTTCTACATGGCGGGTGTCAAGATCGTGCCCGACGCCATCGAGGGCTGGCGCAAGCTCTGCGTCTCGTTCGAGGCCCTGGGAAGACTGCAAGAGGCCGAGGACGCTTGTACCGTCGCCATCGCTCAGCAGGGAACCACGGTGGGTGATCACAAGAAGTTCGTCGACGTGATGCTCGCCAATCGGCCCGGCGCACTGACGAAAGAAGACATCGAAAGAGTCGACGGCATCGTCACGCATCTTTCCAAGTATCCGGCTGCGGCTTTGATCACGGCTCAGGCCTCCTGCCAGTTGGCATCACGCTTGGAGGATGCAAAGCGGCTTCAGCAATGCACGAAGGTGCTCAACGCGCAGGCGCCGAGCGATCCTCTGACGATCTCGTACGACTGGGCTCTCGCCGTCGCGCAAGGGGATTCGGACGCGGCTGAGCGCGAAGTGCAGCGCGCGGAGCGTGCGGGGCTGCCCGCAGCCTCCATCGAGAGGATGAAGAGTACCGCGCCCACGCTGATTGCCCAACATCGTTCACCTTTGGCGCGCTGGGGATGGGTTGGGGTAGGTGCCGCATTGCTCCTGGTGATCGCCGTCAGTTTGCTGTTTCGTCGCCGTCGAGGGTTCGCCAATGCTTGAGTCAGGTCGGATCATCCAAGCCCTGTTAATCGTGGGCATTGCCTGCGTCAGCGCTTGTTCACGCAAGGCGTCGAGCGAAGATGGCCTGACAGGCGCGGCTGTGTCGGGCGCGGCTGTGTCGGGCGCGGCTTCCGCCGAAAAGGCGACCGTCCCCGTCGTGGCGACTGCCGCGATCGCCGCTAGCGGCAATCCCGAACTGTTGCCGCCACGCTTGTTGGCGGGCACTGGAATCGAGGTTGCGTTGCCAAAAGGGGCGACACGGGTTGGGCGCTTCGTGGCCTTCGAATTGCCCGGCACGACGCCCACGCTGATTTCCGTCGCGCATCAGATTACGGGTAGCAACGCCAAGGAAGCCGTGGAACGCGGTGCGACCGTGCTTGGTGCGCGTGAAGAGCTGCTCGTAGAAGGTGAATCGTACGCGCTCTCCAATGCGCCCGAGCGTATGGCAATGTTCGGGAAATCGCGCAAAGATCCGTTGGGTCGTGTCGTAAGCGAACAAGCCGGGGTGTTTGCGGCTGAGAGCGAATCGTCCCAAGTCGTGTTCCTGCGTGCTTCTTTTCCCGCAGCACGTCGTTCGCTCGTGGAGAGCGTTGCCTCTTCGATCCGTGTGAATCCGGAGGCGGCGCTCGAGCCGTTGAAGGTTTACGGTATCGAGATTCAAGCCCCCCCGGGCTACGACTTCAAGCAACACCAACTGCATCCACTGGTTTGGTTGCCGGCAGGACAGCAGCAAGCTCCCGCGACCGGTCCGTCTTTGGATCTCCGCGTTGCGGGGCCCGGGCAAACGGCGGCGCTGTTCGAAGAGTTGCTCGGCATGCTCGCCGGAAAAACGCCGTCGAGTGAGTGTACCGCTGCGTTGAGTGGGATCGCATCTGGCTCGAGCGCCTCGACCGGTGTCTCGAGCTCGGGTGCTGCTCGCCAGTTTTGTGAGTTCATCTCGCTCGGCAAAGATTATCGCGTGCGCCTCGATGCCTTCAGCGATGAACTCGGGGGCGTCGTGGCAATCACGCGACTACCGCTTTCGGGAGCCGAAGAAGCAGAGACCACGCTTGCCAACGCGCTCAACTCGTTGCGTTTGGTGACTCCCGCTCCGCTCTGAGGTGAGCTCGGTGGTGCGTCTAGTCCCACTCAAAGGTTCGACTCCGAACCCGCTTGCCATGACGGTGGCAAAAGCGTCAGCCAAGCCTTTGGAAGAAGCTCTGGCGGCAGAACAACGTGGAGACGAGCGCGCCGAGCAGCTCTACGCTGCGCTCTTGGAGCGCGACCCAACCTGCGCTCCGGCCTGGTTCTACCTCAGCAAGATGTTGCTGCGTCGGGGTAACTTTGACGACGCGCAAGAGTTGCTCCTGCAAGCGGTCCAAGCTGAACCACATCCCGTGTTGTTCCTGACGTTGGGCGAGGCTCAGCTGAGACTCGGGGCGCTCGATCAGGCCGCGCAAGCTTACGCAAAGGCGATCTACCTCGCCCGCGACTTTGCCGAGGCTTACCGCGATCTGGGCGTAGTCTTGCAAAAGCAAAAGCGCCCGAACGAGGCCATTGCAGCCTATCAACGTGCTCTTCAACTCGACCCCGCGGTAGCCGGGTGCGCGGCGCGGTTGGTGAGTCTCCTTCGTGACCTGCAACGTACCGACGAAGCGCTTCAGATCCTCGAGCATGCGCTAGCGAAGACGCCGGACTCAGTCGAGCTGCTGGCGGCGGGCGCCAAGACGCTGGCAGGGTTGTATCGACTGGATGAGGCTCGAACTCAGCTCGAGAGGGCGTTGAAGTTATCGCCCGAGGCCCCCGACCTTCACGTACAGCTCGGCTCCGTCCTAGCCGATCTGGGAGAGATTGAAGACGGCCTCGGTCACTATCGACGGGCGGCTGAGCTGGCGCCAGGGAATCCCGCACACTGGGGCGGACAACTCTATCTGCTACCTTATTGCTCGGCAACGACACCGGCCCAAATGCGCGCCGCCGCGCTCGCTTACGGTCGAGCATTGGGTGGGGTTACTCCGCTGCCACCAGCAGCGCGGGGCGCGAACCGAGCGGAACGGCCGCTTCGGGTGGGTTATGTCTCGGGGGAATTCGCCAATCACGTCGTCTCGCACTTCACGCTTCCGTTGTTCGCCAACCATGATCGCGATCGCGTGCGCGTCTTCGCCTACTCCGACGTGGTGCACCCCGACGAGATAACGGCACAGGCGCGTACGCTCGTCGATGAATGGCGAGACATCAGCGCCCTGGACGACCTTGCTGCTGCCAAGCTCATCCGCGCTGACGAGATTGATATCCTCGTCGACTTGGCCATGCACACCGGAGCATCGCGCCTAGCCCTGTTTGCTCACAAGGCTGCTCCGATCCAGGTCTGTTGGTTGGCATACCCCGGTACGACCGGGGTGCCGGCCATGGACTATCGTCTTACCGATGTTTACCTGGACCCGCCGGGATGCAGCGAAGAGGCCTATACCGAGCGCTCGATTCGCTTGCCGAATACGTTTTGGTGTTACGACCCGCTGCTGGACCTTGACGTTGCGTCTGCACCCTGTGAGACAGCCGGGTTCATCACGTTTGGCTGCCTCAACAACTTTCGCAAAGTGACGCCCGAGGCGATTCGGCTGTGGGCACAGGTGCTGATACAGGTGCCCAACTCACGCATGCGACTATTTGCGCCGCTGGGTAAGGTGCGAGCTAAAACGCGGCGTTTGTTCGAGGCCAATGGCGTGGACAGTGAACGCATCGATTTCGTCGGGCGCCAGCGGATACCAGAATATTTGCGCGAGTATGCTGCCATCGATTGCTGCCTCGACACCGTACCATACAACGGCGCCACCACCACGCTCGACGCGTATTGGATGGGCGTGCCGACGTTGACGTTGTGTACGTCTCTGGTTACTGGACGGTCTGGCTCGAGCTTGGCCATGAACTTGGGTCTGGCGGATTGGGTCACACACAGTAGCGATGCGTTCGTGCGCCGCGCTGCTGAGATCGCCGCAAATCCCGGCGCATTAGCCGAGCTTCGCACGCAGCTCCGAGCGCGACTGCAGGCCTCACCCTTGATGGACGCAAAGCGCTTCGCTGCTGATCTGGAGACGGTGTTCGAAGAGCTTGGCAGTCGGCTCCACCAGTCACGGCCATGTGCGGCTATGTAAACGATGATGTAGCGATCTATCGCCGTCGCGCGGTGGTATCCGCTGTTACGGTCGTCAAACGTTAGTTGCCCCGCTGTTGCTTCGCGCTCTTGCGTGAGCGGCTAGGTTCGTTAGCGATGCGGCCGTTTGCGTTTCGGAGAAGACCGATAGAAGGGCTGTGAGCCTTGGCCTTGTGCGGCGATGGCCTCGTTGGCCCGGGCGAACAGTGCGATCCACCGAATGCATCGAGTTGCTCACCCGGTTGCCTGCTCTGAGCAGCGCGCAACTGCTTCAGGCCCTCAGCGGTCTTCGCAACGATTGTATGCGGGCTTCGGCAGCAGACCTTCGTTGACCGCTTCGAGGTACGAAAGCACGGCCAAGCCGCCGTTGATGGCGCCGCGTCGCGCCCAGCGATCGCGCCGGTCATCGTTCCAGGCGTACACTAGACTGTCGGCAGTCGTACCGAAGGCTGTGGTCATCTGATCCGCGCAGATCGGCATGAGTTCGCCAGGGTGTTCCGCTTCCCAGGCCGCTTTGAATCCCGCGAAGTTGACTTCCCACTCCGTCGAGTATTCCGGGTTGTCCACCTGAGGTTCCATGATGCACCAGGGGACGGTGTTATCCGCAAACAAGCCGTGAACCGAGTGTCCTGTCTGAGTTCCAAACCAGCTCTTGTTCGCCGCGTAGGGGTCGGCTGAATCCGGTTGCTCGTTTGGACCCGGGTACAGGGGCCGGCCGTCGAGATCCGATGACGAGACCAGCGCGAATCCAGCGAACGAATCCGAGTGGGGATCGGGTTGGGTCGACCACCGTTGTTCGATCGGCCCGATTGCGCGAACTGGAGGCGGATTCGAGAACGTACAGAGGTCACGCCACATCTCGAGATCACCGTTGGTGACCAAGAGCGCAGACTCCTTCTCCTCAAAGCCGGGCAACGCTTGATCGAGTATGAACGGGGTTGTTCCGCGACCGCTATCCAACCAGGCCGTGCACAAGCGCACGGCTTGCTCGAGCATGTTTGGAGTTGCAACGCCGTAATCCGCGAAAACTCGGGTCTGGCCGTAGATCTTGGTCTTGCGCACCATGGTCAGCACCGGTTCCGGAATGCGTCGCAGCGTGCCACCCAGGGCCATCCAACTGACGTAGCGAGCCGCTAGATCCGTTGGGCTCGCCTCGGCGCTACTCCAATTGCCGAACTGCGCTTGAATGTGTCCTTGGCCCAACAAGCCGTCCCGCAAGTTCGCGACGCGCGTCTCGCCACCGCTCATGAGCGCGACGGTCGTAGCTTGTCTACCCGTGGAGTCTGCTTTCGGACCATGGCAATTCGCACACACGCTCGAGAAGAGTGCTTCGCCCGGCGACTGAAAGTACAACGGCAGATCGGTGGGCTTGCCGTACTTCTTGGAAGTCGTGATCCAGGCAACCGGTCCCGGTCCGGTGTAGGTGTCTCCGGTGGGCAAGTCTTTGAGATCGCACTTGGGTTTCTTCTCCCAGAACGTCATTGGGCGTTCACCCAGCGCAAGCTCTCGGAACTGATCCGTGAGCTTGATGTTTTGCAGCAGCTCGACCGTCAGCGCTTCTGCGGCCGTGCGCGTGGTGGGTACGCATTTCTTCTGATCTTCGTCACTCAGGTCGTCCGCGCTGCAGTTGACCTTTTTGCAAGAAATGCTGCACTCGGTGCTGCCCAGCGGGCCGTCGTCACACTCTTCGTCGTCGGTGGTGATCGCCGGATCGCCAAGGTCCACCTTGCCATTGCCGCACATCAAGACCTGCGCCCAATCAGGCCGCCGCGGTTCCCAATGATCGAGAGCTGGTTGAGTCAAGTCGGTATTCACCCAGTGCGGTCTGACCGGCACCAAGAATTGGTTGGGAACGGGTTCGGGGGTGAGGGGCCCAGTCGGACTGTTGTCGCGAATCGTGTCCAGTACCTCGTGGGCCACGATGTCTCGCGTATCCACGCAGGGGTTGTCGCATAGGGTCTTTTCGCACTCGACGAAGTCGACGCAATCGAAGCGGCCGCCATGGTGATAGCTATCCAAGCGAGCGTCCGCATCCGCTTTGGCTGCGTCATAATCCGACGCACCGGGGGGGACCTCTTCGTAAGTCTGCTCGCCCACTGGGGTAGCGAGTTCGCGCGCGGGGATGCTGGTCATCCAGTCGCCCATGATGTTGCGTACCCGTTTGTCGTAACCCGGGACGTTCAGCGGCATATGCGGGAACAGCGTCAGCTGATCGAGATAGGTAAATGGTGTGTCGACATTGCGATAGATGAGGCTGTGCCAGGGCGCGAGCATATCGCCGCCGTTGTGCTGCTTACTGTCCTGATGGAGCTCGGGGGAGATGTACGGTAACGGGTTATCGCCGCTGGGCCCGCCGAAGATGCGCGGGCTGAAAGCGTTGTCGCCCTTCATGGGGAAGCCGAACACACCGCCGTTTTGGCTGGGCCAGAAGTTCAAGATGTCTTTGAGGACGGGATTCTCGTAAGAGGCAAGGCCATCGGGGTTGTGGCAAATACCGCAATTTCCGACCATGTATCCCTGCGCAATCAACTCATAGTCGTTGCGTGGCGGTTCGTCCTCGACCACCTCCAACGGGAAGACCTCTTGGGGATCGGCGGGATCGTCGATGCCGGTGATCACACCGTAGTCCACCAAGCGCTGCAATTGGGTGAGCTCGTCATCGCTCGGCGGCGTGATGATGCCGTGCAGGTGTTTCGTGTCGGAACCGGCGGGCGGCGCGCTGCCATCGTCCATGGGTAGGCGATTCACCTGAAGCGGTGTGAACCCGAGAAGGAAACTGTGATTGCTGCTGCCGCGATGACAGCCGATGCAGCGTTCGCTACCCGGGATTCCGTAGTAGCGAGCCGCGCCGCGATTGGCCAACTCACGGTCGAGGTCGGGGATGTCGTCGGCGATCAGCTTGGGGCCTTCGACTTCATCGGTCATGTAGCGGAAGAGACGATCGCGGAATGGCTGGCCGTTGCGCAGCGGATCTTCGACGAGCGTTGCCTCGGTCTCTGCTTCGTCCCACTGGTATGTGCCGAAGAGCGCCGTTGGCTGGCGCGTACCATCCTGCATTACGTTGTCGGGACGCGATACGATCAAGCGTGTCTCGATCTTGCGCCAGCGATCGGCATTGCCGTTGGCGTCTTTGACCTTCTTCAAGAACGTCTTGTAGATGCGCGTGTTGGGCGGAATCGTGAATTCCTGCGTCGCCTTGTCGAACACAATCGCGGTGCCGCGCGGCACGCGCACGTAACGCATCTTACCGGCGTCGTCCGAAAACAGTGGATAGGTGGGCGCGTAGCTGATCACGCCGCGACGCGCGAGCTCTGACGAGTCCAACGTCGTCAGGTCCGTTTCTTTCAACGTTTTTGGTAGCTCGGTGGCTTGGGCGAACTTTGTATCCAGCGCTAGAGATTCTGTCGTCTCGGTGTTCACCAGCGCTGCGTCCGGCAAGCACGTCCCCAGGTTCGTCATTGCTGCGCCCAATTCGGGCGACAACAGATATGGACTCGTCCCGTCGGACGACGTGCCCGATGACGGCGGGAAGTACACGGTGGGGACCGTGGTGGGATCGGCTTGGAGCAACGGCTCGATGGCGTTACGCCACTGCATCAATAGATCATACAGCTCGAGGATTGGGTCGTTCGCCCCGCGACTCGAATAGGCGGTTCCCGGCGGCATGACTTGCAAGATGTCCGGGTCCTTGATGCGCTCGATGACTTCTTTGGTTACGAGCTGAGTGAACGTATTCGGGGATACCTTGAAGCCACCGAGCCCGGTGTCCACATGGCAAGCACCGCAACCCGAGCGGAAGCGATCGTACACGTCGGCCACGAACACCGGTTGCGGCGTCGGGCTGGTTGCGCTCGACGACACGATCGTCGAGCGAGCAGGGAATTTCTCGAGTGCGTGCAACGCCGTGCACAAGCCAGAGTGCGAATCTCCGTCGCCCCCGGTGCCGCCGTTCCCGCCGCTCGTTTCGTCGGAACCGGCGTCGACGTCGTTGTGGTTCCCGCCGCCGCTGTTACCGCCACCATGGTCGTTGCCACCGCCATTGTTGGACCCCGTCGTTGGCTGTGGGTCCACGACGAGCACGACTTCGTTGCCACAAGTGACACTGATTGTGCCGTCGTCTGCGATGTGAACTACGAGCTGAGGATCGTTGGCGCCGCCACACGAGGCTGAAGTCTCGTCATCGTCATCAGAGTCGTCGCCGTTCTCATGGTCATCAGGTTCGCCAGCGTCCGCTTTCGAAGGCACCGCCGTGTGGCCCGCGTCCTCGTCATGGTGATGAACACTGGTGGGCTTGTCGTCTGATTCTGGTGCCGCATCTGCAGGCGAGTGTTCATCTCGAGTGTAGTCGCTCGGATGGTTGGGTTTGGGCGGGCCCGCGTCATGATCGCGATGCGGTTGGGTTGGTTCGCCCTTGGCGGTCGTTGATCCCGCTTCGTCCACGCGGACACCAGCATCGGCCGCCGTCGAATCGTCGGAGTTACAGCCAATCATTGCGAAGGCCGCAGTCGCAACCGACGCAGCCAATAGCAATGCGCGCGCGCGGCCGGATGACCTCTTCGCGCTAGTGGCAGAAGCTCGCGCGGGCTGCGCATGCGTGACTATCGATCGATGCAACATGGGGTGCGCTTTCAAAATGTTGGCCTGCGTACCATCGGGTCCCAAGCCCGGATGTTACGTTTCCGTAATAACTGCCACGCGTGCACCTCTCGCGTGCGGTCGCGCGTCGCGAGTTATGCACAGCTGCTGCGAGCTGCGCCGCGACGGTGCACTCGATGGCGCCATTGTGACAACTCCCTACGCGAGCCGGGTGAGCTCTTTGATGAGCTCGTTGGAGGTGATATCTCGCGCTGCCCCAACGCGTCCATGGATCGATTGGGGCTAGGAGTCGTCATCATGAATTCAGTCAGCTTGTCGCGTGCCGCTCATGCAGTGTTATTGGTGGCATTGATCGCCTCGAGCTTCATTTCGACCGCGTGTCAGCGGGTTCAGAAGGAAGCCCTGGCAGATGAGCAAGTCGGTAGGCCGGGGGATTGTCCGTTGTTGCAGCAGCGCGTTTGCGCACTCGCTGGCGACACAGGGCCAGCGTGCCAAGCGGCGAAGATCATGATCCCGATCAGCACCGACGCCGCGTGCGGTCAGGATCTGAAGAACTTTGGCGAGGTTCAGCGCAAGTTCGCGGAAATTCGAAAGCCCTGCAGCGACATCGTGGCGACGATCTGCGCAAAGACTGGGGAGCAGAGTGAGATCTGCGAGACCGTTACGTCCGAGTCCGCATCGCTTCAAGTAAACGAATGCCTGGAAATGCGCGGCAAAGAGCAAAAACTGATCGACGATCTCGAGCGTCAGCAGCTCGCCAAGCATCCGCTCGACGCGGCCCACCAGGCGCAGATCGCAGAAGGTGAGGGACCAACGTTTGGCCCCAAGGATGCCAAAGTCACGCTCGTCGAGTTTGCAGACTTCCAGTGTCCGTATTGCGCTCAGGCTGCCCGCGTCTCGATGCGTCTACGGAAAGAATACGGGGATCGCGTCCGCTTCATCTTCCGTCAGTTCCCGCTCCCCATGCACGAAAACGCTCAAATCGCTGCACGCGCTGCACTCGCCGCTCAAGCGCAAGGCAAGTTCTGGCCGTATCACGACCTGTTGTTTGCGAACCAGGGAAAGCTCGATCGCGATTCGTTGATCCACTACGCGCAGATGACCCAGTTGAACCTGGCGAAGTTCAAAGTCGATCTCGACAGTGACGAGACCAACAACCTGGTCTTGGGCGATCAGATCAAGGGTGCTGCAGTCGTCGTGAAGGGGACGCCCACTTTGTTCATCAATGGTCGACGCGCGACTTCGGCTGGTGACTACGACGAGGTCTCCAAGACCATCGATGCGGCCCTCGCTGGCGGCTGAGCGTCGAGCGACAATCGCCGCCGTATCGCGCGTTGGATGTTACAAGACCTTTGCCATCTACTGCTTTCGGCAGAGCGACAACCATGTACCTTCTCACCACGTTGCCCTGCGCAGGCGGCGACGTCAGACGGTCTTTCGATGTCGTGCATGCTTGAACCAACGATGGCTCTTGCGCATTCGAGGTCGCAAGTGGCGACTCGCCTTCGTCTGCGCGCTTTTCGTTTCGTTGCATGCGTAGTGGCGCTGTCGTCCTGTTCGATGGATGATCGAAAGTTGAGCGCGCCTCCTGCGCCCAAACCGGCCAGCTACGTGCGTGGTGGCTCGGGCGCGATCAGTTACTGGGAAGGGGGAGTCGTGCCGCCCCAGATTCAGGACACCCCATCCGCGGCAACGCCCGAATTGGATGCTGGCCTGATCGAGCTTCCTACTGCCGTCCCAACTCCGTCTGGAGCCAGCGGACAAACTGCGACCATGCCCGGTGTCGACGCTGGCCATGACCCAGCGGACCTCGAGCAACGCGACGCCGCACCTCGACCCCCGCAGCGTTGTCCTGATTTGGATGAAGACGGGAAGCTCGATTGCGATCAGACGTTGCTCACGAATCCCGGTTTCGACGCTGATGATAGGGGTTGGCTCATCGAAGACGGGACCATTGGTGCATGGCAGCACGATGATGCGTACGAAAAATCCGATTCAGGCTCGCTGCAAGTGACCAATACGCTCTACGCACCAGATTCGTCGAGCAAAGGGTTTGCTGGCCTGTACCAATGTTTCTCTGTCGACGCGGGCCAGGAGTTCCTAGCGGCAGCGAACGTGAAGGCTGACGACCACCCAGAATCGGGCACTGGTGGAATCAACGTTTTGTTTTTCGATGGGCCGGGGTGTGTCGGAACTCCCCTCGGCACCGTCAGTGCTCAGACTACGGCAACGAACGGTTGGCGTGTCGTCAAGACAACGCTGACTGCGCCAGAGCAAGCGCGCTCAGTGAAGGTGCGCATCGGCGTTTTGAAGTCTTTCAACGTCGAATCATTTTCAGTGTTCATCGACAACGCGCTGTTTCGCGCGCAATGAGCTCTGCGAAGTAGCGCGCTTCTGAAAAGTGTGCACGTTCCCCGATCTGCTCGGAGTTGTCGTTAATCAGTAACGCGTACTTAGCCAAAGACGTTTGATCGTTTTGGCTACGCCGTCGAGTGTACTCAGAGCACTGTGTGACGAACCCGAGTCGGTTGCGTTCGCAATGCTTCGCCGAAACGTCGCACGAGGGCTGCGCGCTTTCGGGTAATACCCCGCCCGCTGCCCACCTACCGAACCCACGATCACCACCACGGCAGCGGAGGACTGTGAGATGAAGAAGATCACCACTATTGCAACGACCGTTGCGTTTGCCGCGGGGCTCGTTAGCACCGCGCACGCAGCACGGTTGAACCTCGATGGGTCAGATACCCTCGAGTTCGTCATGCGGGACTTGGTCACCGCTTGCCAAGGTCAAGCTGACAACACCATGAACGGTGCCGCTGATGGCGTCGCTGGTCTCGAAATCGACATCGCCGCTGGCGGCTCTGGCGCGGGTGAGAGCGCGTTGAAGCGCTTCGTCGGCCTCGACAGCAGCTCAGGTGGCAAGCAGCAGTTGGCCGCGATGTCGCGCGGTCTGACCGCCTCGCTCTGTACCGCGACCAGCTCGACCGCGACTGTTACCCCCGAGCAGTACGCGCTCGGTATCGACAAGGTCATGGTCCTCGGTGGTAACTGCGACGTCAGCGAAGCTGACGCGGATGACGCGACCACCGCGGGTTGCCCCAGCCCCTTGTCCTGCATCAACAACATCTGCACCCGTAGTTGCAGCGTCGACGCGGATTGCGCTGGCGTGCACGCCCCTGGCGCTTCGGCGGTCACCTGTGATACCGCGACCAACACCTGCAAAGTTAACGGTACGTCTTTCAACACGCTGACGGCCCAGGGCGCCAGCGCCAACGACTGGAAGACCCCTCTTCGCATGTTGATGTTCGGGTTGCCCCCGGTCCCCGCTTCGGGAACGGTCACGGCCAACTGCGGTGACCCCGCTCGCGCGACGCTCGCCTCGAGCTACAACCTCTATCATATCTACGTCCGCGACAACGCGTCCGGCACCACGTCGTTCTTCCAGAGCTCGCTTGGCGCAGCCAACGCTTCGTTCTGCAACGCTCCTGGCATCGCGTTCACGAACAACCGCGTCAGCTTGAACGACAAGTCCGACAACGATCCCATCCGCATCGCGTGCGACTCGGATGAAGACGTTTGCCGCTGTGACGGTACACTCGGCCTCATCCTCCCGATGAGCGTTCCCGGCGTCGACCCCGCCGAGATCCCCGCCAGCGTGCTCTACCCCGACGCGCCTTGCAGCAACGCGCTCGGCTTGAACTTCGGCAACCCTGCCGATCCGCTCGGTGGCAACGAGAAGAACGCGAGCAATCGCCCGGCCGTGCCCAGCCCCTGGATTGCCAGCGGTCACTGCATCGACGGTTCGAAGCGCATCAACGGTGGTTGCATCTTCCCGAAGTCCAGCTCGGCGAACGGTGGCACCGGCTCTTGCGTGTTCGTCAACAAGCCCAACTCTGCGGTCGTTCACCCCTTCGTGCAATCGTTGCGTGACGCCGCAGGCAACTGCCCCACGTCGGACGCTGTCAACGACGAGCGCGCTTGGAACTTGGACGTTCGCGTCCCCACGCCTCCCACGGGTTCGCCCTGGGGCGGTCCGGCTAACTCGTTCTTGTCCTTGCCTCTCGACAACGGCACGGTGGACTTCTGGGGCCGCGCTTGGTTCCGTATCCACGCTTGGGACGGTTCCGACACCGGCACCGGCAACGCCAGCGAGAACCCCACCGCGGGTGGAACGCACAGCCTCGCCGCCGAAATCGGCGTTGGTTGTCAGAAGTTCGATGCGACCGAGCAGATCGGTTGCTTGGTTGCTCGCGACGCCGCTCACTACAAGCGCAGTATCGCTTTCGGCGGTCTCCAGGCCGTTCAAGCGACGTCCGTCATGCCTGCTTCGCGCAACAACGACGGCGCTGTCACCACCGAGATCGGGAACGCGCTCGTCGTCAACGGTGAGCTCTTCGACTCGAAGAGCTACATCATGCGCCGCAAGCTCTTCGTCAACTCGCTCACGGGTCTCGCCGCTGCTCAGGACAACCTGAACGCTGACGGTGACGAGAAGAGCTTCTTCAAGTGCATCACGAGCAACCCCAGCGACATCGTTGGAACGGCGATGGTGAACAACGGCTTCTTGCGTCGTTACGCGTCGACCGCCGCTGGCGGTGCCGACCTCACGGGTGCGCTCTCGGTCGAGGGCGCTTGCCCCGCGGTCGCGCTGCCCGATCCCTAACCAAAATTGTTAACCAGACACAGAGATAAGAGTGTCTCTTGGGCTCGCCAATCTACGGTCTCGTGCCGCAGCTTGGTGAGCCCCGGAGCGAATGGAGGATAAAGTGAAGAAGACCAATAAGTTTGCAAAGTTTGCCATTGTTGCAGCGGCGTCGCTCTTGAGCGCCGGTGCGTTGACCAGCTGTTCCAGCGAGAACGCCTCTGAGCCCACCGAGGGCGAGGAGTCGGCGGACTGGGGCAAGTTGAACATGAACTTGACGATCGCCCCCGGCTACAACGTGGACAGCATCCACTGGGTGATCAACACGAACCCCGCTGGCGCAACGCCGGTGCAAGTTGCGGACACCGACGTGTCGGCGACCCAAGCCACGGCGACGGCGTCGACGCGCTTGGCGCCCGGCTCGTACAACGTTGCGTTGACGGCGACGGCCACTGGCGGTGCTCCCTGCGCCGGCAACCAGAACTTCACTGTCACGGCTGGCAGCACGGTTCCGGTTTCCGTGGCATTAACCTGTCACGCGCCTACCACGCCGCCCACGGGCCGCGCGGACTTGAACGCGACGTTCCAGTTCGACAGCACGGCTTGCGGTTTGACCCAGATGTTCGTCGGCCCCCTGCAGACCGAGATCGGCGAGCCCGTCACGACGTTCGGCGTCGCGACGGCCGGCGTGACGTTCTCCTGGACGGATCCGAGCGGCAAGGGCCACTTCGCCAGCACTTCGGCCAGCAACACGCAGTTCTTCTGTGATTCGGCGGGTGCGGCTGACGTGACCCTGACGGTCAGCAACCCCGCGATCAACTGCACGGATACCAAAGACGTCCAGGTCACCTGCGTGACCTCGGCGGTTTGCGGTGACGGCGTGGTTGGCCCGGGTGAACAATGCGAGACCACGGGTGCCTCGGCGGATCCGAACTGCAACCCGGTTGGTTGCCGCTTGTTCGAGTGCGGTAACGGCACTCGCGAAGGCACCGAGCAATGTGACGACAGCAACACCGTCGCTGGCGACGGCTGCACGGCGACCTGCCGCACCGAGACGTGCGGTGACGGCATCATCAACAACAACGGCACCGAGACCTGTGATCCGCCCGGTTCGGCTGTTCCCGGTGGCACCTGCAGCGCGACCTGCCAGGCTCCGGTCGTCCAGACCTGCCCGGTGTGTACGGCGAGCGCAACCGGTTGCGCCACGCAGAACACCGCTTGCAACGACGCTGCCAACGGCACCAAGTGCACGACGGCTCTGTCCTGCGTCTCGACCTCGGGTTGCGCGGTTGCCGGCGACCCCACGAACTGCGTCTGCGGTACGGACGGTGCTGACCCGCTCGACTGCGCCGGTGGTTCCGCCAACGGTGATTGCTTGACCCAGTTCCGCGCTGCCGCGAGCAACACGGCTTCCCCCGCCACCGTGCTCAACACGCTGCTCCGCCTGACCGACACGGACTACCCGCTCGGCGACGCCGTTGCGTTGTTGTCCTGCCAGTACTCGGGCGCTTGCGCCGCGTCCTGCGCCTCGCTGTACCCATGAGGTCAGCTGAGTTAGTAGGATCGTAGAAAGAAAGGAGAGCGCCGGCCCCGAGGGGTCGGCGTTTTTCTTTTGCGTAGTTCCTCACTCGAGGTTGAGGCAGTCGCACAATCGTTGCAAAGGCCACAGAGCGGTGCAATTAGCCTCAGCGGGACACCGCTCATGGCGCTAAGAAAACGTTCGAGATACCTCTGCCTAGCCCTCGTTTGTTTTGCGATGGGATGCGCGTCTCAGGACGCCCCAGACAACCCGTTACGTGAAGCGGCTCACGACGCGCAAGCAGCGGCGGAAGTTCCGGACGCAGCGACGCTGACGAGCTGTGGCTCCCATGGCGCCGGACCGAAGCAGCCGCCGTGCTTCGATGCGTCCATACCCAGTACAGACGCAAGCGACGCGTCACCCGAGGACGCAGGGGAACGAGTCCCAGACGCGAGCGCCGTACCCGTGAGAGCTCGCGACGCCTCCGTAGAGCAAGGACCGCCGCCTGACGCCAGCTTCGCGGATGCAAGCCCGGAACCGGTGTTCGCGCTGAGCCCCGGGTGTTCCGAGTGCACCAACGTCGACTGCGTGCCGCAGCTGAGCGCATGCAACGACGCGGTCAACGGCACGAAATGTATCGCAGCACTGTCATGCATCTCGACGACGGGTTGCGCGATCGACGGTGATCCGACCAACTGTTTGTGCGGTACACAGGGCGCCGATCCGTTCGACTGTGCTGGTGGCGCCGCCAACGGCGATTGCCTGAGTGAGTTCGGCGCAGCGGCAAGTGATACGCCCACCCGCGCCAACGTGCTCAATACGTTGTTGCGCTTCAGCGATACGAACTACGCGCTTGGCGACGCGGTCGCGCTGTTATCTTGCCAGTACGCGGGTCCGTGCGCCGAGTATTGCCAGGCCGCGTATCCCTAAGACGAACTCCGTACGGAGCCCGGACCTGCTACGGCTGAGCGCCGCCTAATATCCACGCGCTCACCGCGTCTAGATCAGCTTGGTCGAGGGGGTCTGCTGCGTACGGCATGCGTAGTGTGTCGGCGCTGCCTACGTCTGCTTGCGTGCCCTGTAGCTTGTACCAGAGATAGCTGTCCTCGAGCCTGGCCCCAACGAGTTTCATGTCCGAGACTTGCGTGGAGTCGACGAACAGCGCCGCGTAGCCGTCGTCAGCGCCGCTGAGGTCGAGCGCACCGTACAGCGCTTCCAGCGCTCCGGGGCCTCCGAGACCGTCCGACGTATGGCAGCCGACTACGCACTTGGCTGCGAAGATCGGGGCGACGGTTTCGGCGTAAGACGGACCGGCTTGCGACGGGGGCTCGGTTGGCTCGCTCGTCGTGTCATCGCCACCCGCGTCGTCTTGCGCTGTCGAGGGTTCGCCAGCGTCCTCACTGTCTTGGGGTGGCGTATCGTCTTCGTTTGGCGGTTGATCATCACGAGTGGCGGGCCCGGGTGAATCGTCTTTCGTGCTCTCGTCGCCGTCATCCGACGCCGAACTTTCAGGTTCGGGACCACTCGGTGCTTCGGGCTCCGAAGCGTCGCACAACGCTCCGCTGGTCAACAGTACGTCATCGAACAACACTTGCGCGGTGTCGTCTGCGGCGAGCTTCGAGATTGTTAACTCGACGCGCGCTGAACGCGATCCTGGCGGGGAAGTGAAGTTTCCGGACAGCCTCGACCATTGTCGCTCGGTGCCTTCTCGCGTGCCCCATGCCCCGAGCTGGTCTCCGCTGCAATCCTTCGATTCATAAAAGAAGATCGAAATGCCTGCAGCGACGGAGTTGGGCCCACTGTTGATCGTGTACTCGCTCTTGACGAAGTAGTCCTTCGCGGCGCCAAACTTCAGACACTGCGACACTCCGCCGACTACGCGCACATCGTCGGGCGCGTCGCCCTCAATCGTCAGTGCCAAACGTAGCGCCTTGGTGTCGCTTGCGCGATCGGCCTCGACACTATCGCCGTCTTCGTTCTTCCAACTCGACATGTCGTGATCGAACGATGGATTGTCGATCTCGTTCTTGCCGGGTTCGCAGACCGCTGCTGGTTCAGGATCGCCATCGCCCGACGTGGGTTCGTCACCGCTCGACGTTTGGTCGTCTTGCGTGCTGTCGTTGGTGGAGGCGTCCTCGTGAGGAGTCGTGGTGATGCCGTCGTCGCAGCTTGCGCCTGAACAGGTGCCAGCCTCTTGAAGGTCAGCATTTGCTGTTAATTTGCGACCCTCATCCAGCCCCGTGCAGCCCTGCCAGCAAAGCGGCGCCAGACTCCAGAGCAGAAAGCCGAAGCGGGTGTTCAAAGGCATCATACGGTTCCAACAAGAAGGGCGAGGGTAGCCTGCACACCGACCAGTGCGGGTGACGGGTTTGCAACGTTGGCGCGCAAACGCAGCGCTGCGTCTCAGAAACGGCGCTGCATCAATGCGCCGAAGCTATCGGGGCTCAGTACTGGAATGAGCAACGCGTGCTCATCGGCGTTGCTGTCCTCGGTCAACCACAACAGCCCCGCCGTCAGCAATGCGATGGTGCCAACACTGGCGCCACCCCAGGCCCATGTACGAGAGCGTCGCGCGTCGTTCACCAGCGAGCTGTGCTGATCGATTTCCTCGGACGAGCAGTTGCGACTCGTCGGGCAGATGGTCTTGGCTTTGTCGTTGCTGTCGTAGAACTGCTTGGCCATCGTGCCGCCTACGGCTAGGCCGACCACGCCCAGTCCAGCTAGGCTGTAGGTCAATACGTGCCGCCCACTGCCGGAGCCGTGCTCCAACTGAGGTGGTTCTGTGGGGTTAACTGCCGTCGGTTCGACCGGTGCGGGACTCGGCGCTGCGGCGGTCGGCGCTGAGTCTTCGAACTTCGGCGCGACGATGACCACGACGCTCGGGCCGCCCGGCACATCGACGAGCGTCGACCAGGGACGCTTGTTGGGCGCTTCACCGTGTAGCTCGTGTTTGCCCGGGTCCACGGCGAAAGGGCTAGTCCAGGCTCTGTGTTCCAACGGCTTTCCGTCGAGCGTCAACGTTTCGCCATCGACTTCTTCGTTAACTTGAAGCCGAACCTGAGACAGCTGCGCTGATAGTTTGTCAGCCCGTGCTTGGGCTGCTTGTGAGCGTTCGACTTGCCCGGCATCGCGCGTGGCGGTTGCGACTTCGACGAACAAAGCTTGTGCACTCGCGGTGCGACCCAGGCGCTCCCAGCAGTCGGCGAGATTGAACTTCGTTCCCGCACCCGCGACGAGCTTCAAGCTCTGTTCGAACGTCTCGCAGGCTTTGCCAGTCTGACCTGCCTTCAGCAGCTCTTGTGCTTGCCGAAATAGATTGCGGGCTAGGTCCGCATCAGGGTCGGCAGTCGGCGCGCCCGCACTGCCGTTTGGAGCGGGCACTTCGGATTGTGCCGCAGCTGGGTTGGTTGTCGCTGGGGTTGTCGGAGCGGGATCCGCGTGCGCGACACCTTGCGCCAAGAGCAGAACACCCGCGACGAAGCGCAGGGTTACTTGGGGGATGTACATGGGACTTACTCTACGCCGTCGAACAGGTTATTCGTCGCCGCGTGCGCTAGCTGCGTGCCTTCGGAAGCTGCCGCTTCTTGGCTTGCAGGTTTCTGCACTGCGGGATCAGAGTTTACATTCGCAACCGAGCTTTGGTTCAGAGCGGGTGCGCTAGCCGCGCCGCGCTTCTCGGAAGCGGGCTGCAGGTCGTTACTCGGGCTGCGCGGATTCGGGTTCTCGCCCGCCGCGACGCTCGACTTGTTCGAGCGGCTTATCGTCGCCTTGGTGGGCAGCACTGCCGTCGCGGGAACGTCGCGGGTTTGCGGTTGGGCCGCCGGCACGGGCTCAACGGCGCGCGGCGGTTCGACGCGCACGGGCGCGACCGCGGGCGCTTGCTCAGCCAGTGGATCGGTCTCGATGTCGTCCATGCCGCTGTCGGACTCGCGCAGCAAAACCGTCGTGGCGACGGCACCGAGCGTGCTCAGGGCGACCGCGATCACCACTGCCGCCCAGGGATTCTTTGCCACGACTGGCGCCGCGTTCGTGACGGGTGTGCTCTTGCTGGAGGTCGCAGGCGTCGCGCTGTGGTTGTCGAGCGAGCCGCGCTCGGCGTTGCGTTCCTCGGCTGAGCTGCCCTCGAAGAAACTCCGATTGCCGAGCGAACTACGGCGCTCGCGCAGGCCTTCGCTCTGCGACGCATGGCCGTTCGCATGGCCGTTCGCATGCCCATTCACTGGGCGCTGGGAACTAGCCCCCCGCTGCGCGGCGCGTGAGCTGGGCATGGCGCTGAACGTCGCGTGTGAGCGGGTCGAGCTGGCAGCGCCGTAGGAGGGAGCATTGAACGACGCGGGTGAACTATTCGGCAGTGGCGTGACCTGATTTTCGGCTCGCGCGCTCGGGCGCCAACTGCGACGCGCCATGCGTTCGACGCGCAACGCGAGCTCTTCGAACTCGGGCGAGATGAACGGCAGTAGATCGGCTATCAACTCCGCCATCGATTGCGGGCGCTCGTTCGGGTCCTTGCGCAAGCTGGCGAGCACCATGTCTTCGAGTTCGTGGGGCAAGTCGAAGCGCACGGCTGAAGGCGGCATCGGTGGATCTGCGGCGATTAACGTCAACAGAGCGACGGGGCTCTCCGAGCGGAACGGCGCGCGCCCCACGAGCAACTCGTATGCAATCGCGCCGAAGGCCCAGACGTCGGCACGCGCGTCGACCGAGCTCGGGTGACGCAACTGTTCGGGCGCGGTGTACGGTAGGGAGCCGCTCATCAAGTCCGCGCCGGGGATCGCGAGCTCATGACCGGCGAGGCCTTCGTGATGCAGGCTGCCGCTGTGCGGATAGTCGACGATCTTCGCCAAGGGCGCGCCGTCGGTCCGGCGCTCGACGAAGATGTTCGCGGGGCAAAGATTCGTGAACGCGTTGCCGGCGGCGTGGCCCTCGGCGATCGCTTCGCACACTGCGAGCGCGACGTTGGCCGCCTCTTGGATGGGCAGTGCACCTCGCGCCTGCAGAATCTCTGCCAACGACGGGCCGTGGGGTAACTCCGAAACGCGATACGGAAGGCCCGATTCGAGTCGCCCAAAGTCGATCACGCGTTCGGCGTGTTCGCTGCGAGCCTCGAGCGCCTTGCGCGCAGCGCGCTGGAAGCGCGACGCGATCTCTGCGTGCTCGTTCGCCTCGGGCGATAACACGCGCACGATGACGCGCTGTCCCAAGTCGACGTGCAGAGCGATCAGCATGAGCTCGTGCCCGCGCTGACCGCGCGTCTCTTCTACGCGGTAGCGTTGGGCGATCAGATCACCTTCACGCGGCACGTTCCAACGCGCTGCGGCACGCACACTCGGGCGTATCGACGCGCGGAAGCTGCTAGGACCCCGCTCGGGACCAAACGAGTCGTAACCGTCCTCGATGAACGGACCGGGTTCGGTCGCTGAGTGATCGTTGGTCCGGCCAAAGGGGGAGTGCTGTGCCATCGCTGATACCTCGCTGGTCTCGTCTTGGCTCTGTGAGGAGCCAGGGCGCTGTCCCCCTTGATGTCTCACGGGGTCCGAGAAACCCAGGAGACGTTTTTGAGACGATTGGTTGACGACCGGGTGACTCAACCGCGACCCACCTCACGTCAGTTCCGCGGATTTTGCGCAGGTGTTTGCCGTGCGGTCACCTGCTTGTGACGTTCACAGGTTATCAACCCCCGCAAGAATCAATGAATGAAGTTGGTGCGGGCTGGTGCTCGCAAGCACTTGGAGACGTGCATGAAAATCGCAGTAATATCCGACCTGCATTTGGGCGCAGGTGACCGCGTCGATGAATTCGGTCACGACGACGCAGAGTTTTTGAAGTTCTTGAGCTTTCTCGAAGGCAACTTCGAGCGCATCGTGTTGCTGGGTGACATCTGGGAAACCTTGCAATCGCCCGGGCTGGGGCAAGCCCTTTCAGAGCTCGGGCGTGCGCAAGCGGCTCACGCCGAAATCGCCGAGCGTTTTCGCCGGCCTTCGTATCACTACGTGCATGGCAATCACGATCTGGTCGCGGGCGCCTTGGGCGCTCCGGACCGCTGCGTTTACGAGGCAGACGGCGTGCGTCTGTTGTTCACGCACGGTCATCAAGGCGATCCTTTGATACAGCGTCGGGCTTGGCTCTCGGAAATCCTGGTGTGGCTCGGCGGTTGGATCAAGCGCTGCGGCTTTCAAGCCTTTTATCGGCTCTGCGCGCGCATCGACCACGCGCGTGGCGGACTGCAACCGGATTCGAGTCGTTGTCCGTTTCAACGCTGGGCCGTCGGTGAGGCCGCGCGTTGCTCAGCCGAGGTGATCGTCACTGGGCACACCCACATGGCAGCACGCGCCGAGCACGGGTCGTCACTGTTTCTCAACAGTGGGGCTTGTAGCGGGGGCCACCTCAGTTTTCTCAGCATCGACACCAAGCGAGGTGACTATGCTGTGAACTATGGATACTGAGCTTCGAGCAACGCCGCCCCTGTTGACCGCGATCGAGATGGGGTACGGCCATATGCGGGCCGCGTATGCGCTGGCAGAGGCTGCCAACACCGAGGTGTATTGCGTCGACGAGGCGCCGCTCGCCGATGAGCGTGAACGTCAGCAGTGGGCGCGCGCGCGCAAAGCCTACGAGTGGATGTCGCGTTCGTCGCAAATCCCGGTTCTGGGCGGCCCGTTCGAACTCGCGCTCGGCGTTCTGACCTCGATTCCGCGACTGTATCCAGCGCGCGATCTGTCACACACGACGTTGCAGGTGCGTTACCTCGAAGCCGAAGCGCACAAAGGTTTGGGGCGCGGCTTGGTCGAGCGGCTGCGCCGCACGGGTGAGCCTTTGCTCACGACGTTCTTTGCGCCGGCGGTGATCGCCGACACCCACGGTCTCGATCGGCTCTTTTGCGTCGTCACCGACGCGGACATTCACCGCGTTTGGGCGCCCGCTGACGTCAAGCGCACGCGCATCGAATACTTGGTGCCGACCCATCGCACTTTGCGGCGCTTGCGATCCTACGGTGTGCCCGAGCAGCGCATAACCGTCACGGGTTTCCCTTTGCCTCCGAGTTTGCTCGGCGGCCGCGAACTCGGCACGCTGCGCAAGAACTTGGCTGCCCGCATTGGTCGACTCGATCCCCGCGGAGTATTTCGCGATCAGCATCGACAGGAGGTCGAGCATTTTCTCGGCCATTCCGCCGTCGCATCCCAGGGCTCGCCGGCGCATGTCGTGTTCGCAGTGGGCGGCGCAGGTGCACAGGCAGGGCTCGCGAAACGCTTTTTGCCGGGTTTCCGTTCAGCAATAGAGCGTGGCAGATTGCGCCTCACGCTCGTTGCCGGGACGCGACCCGCGGTGGCCGCACTGTTCGAACAAGCGATCGACAAGGCCGGTCTCGGATCGCGCCTGGCCAACGGCATCGACATTCTGTTCGAACCAACGCTGCCGGCTTACTTCAACCGCTTCAACCAACTGTTGGCCGAGACCGATGTGCTTTGGACGAAGCCGAGCGAACTCACGTTCTTCGGTGCGTTGGGCATCCCGTTGCTTTTGGCCCCACCCGTCGGCAGGCACGAGTCCTACAATTTGCGTTGGGCGCGTGAACTTGGCGCCGGACTCAAGCAGCGTGAAGCCCATTGGGTTGCCGAAAGACTGCTCGATTGGCTCGATGACGGGACCCTGGCGGGAGCTGCCTTTGCCGGCTACATGCGCATGCCGAAGTTCGGCACTTACCGTATCTTGGATCATGTCGCGGGCATCAGACCCGAGCCCAGCGTGCCGCCTGCAGCGTTCGTGTGACGGCTTTCGTTCGGAAGTGCACAGGGGTTCTGGGTTGTTGCAAAACCTTTGAACTGCGGTCATTGAGCGTTTGCGGTTGGGTTGTAAGTTAATGACCCGTGGCATACCAATTCGAGTTGCTCGTGCTGGGGGTTTTGGCGGCGCTGGGTTTCGGTGGCCTCGTTACGACGTGGATTGCCGATCGCGCGATACGGACGGTGCTGGGTGAAGCAGCAGAGCGCCGGGCGGGGCGAGAGCGGCCCGGCGTGTCAATCTTGCGACCCGTCAAAGGCCTAGACGAAGGACTGTTCGAGAACTTCGAGTGTCTGATGCGTCAGGATTACGAGAACTTCGAGATCCTGATCGGCGCAGCCGACGCGGGGGATCCAGCGCTCGCCGAAGCGCGGCGCTTCGCTGCCAAGTATCCCAACGCCCCGATCCGCGTCTTGTATTGCCCGCGCGCGACGGGCTTCAATCCCAAGGTCAGCATTCTCGAGGCATTGGCGCAGGCGGCTAACAACGACTGGATCCTGATCTCGGACTCCAACGTGCGGGTTTCGCCCAACTACTTGTCGGATATGCTGAACCAGACCACCGATGACAATGTCGGCATCGTCACCAACGTGCTCGTCGGCGTTGGCGCCAACTCGACGGGATCGCGACTCGAAGTGTTGCAGCTCGCGACCTTCGTGGCGCGGGCGACGCTGTTCGCCCAAGTTCACCTCAATCACGCCTGCGTGATCGGCAAATCGATGCTCTTCAAGCATTCGACGTTGGCCAAGCTAGGGGGGTGGGCGCCAGGGCGCGACGTGCTCGCGGAAGACTACGTGATCGGCAATGCATTCCACACGGCGGGTTACGCGCTGCGTGTCGCAGTACATCCGGTTGCGACCTTCGTGCCCGGGTGGTCTTTGTGGCGCTTCGTCGAGCGACACCTGCGCTGGGCTCAGATGCGCCGTCGTGTTTGCCTCGCAGCTTTCGGCGCCGAACTGTTCTTGTATCCAACGCCGTTTCTGAGCGCGCTAGTGTTGTTGGGGATCTGTTGGAGCGCTCCCAAGGTGTTGGTCTCGTGTGCAATCGCTGCGATCCTGCTGCGCTTCGTCAGCGACGCTCTGTTGCTGCGCCGTCTGCACGCGCGTGTTCCCGACGCCAAGCTCTTGGCACTGTCGTTCGCGAAGGACTTTCTGACGCTCGCGATCTGGGCGTGTGCCGTGTTCAAGCGCACGATCGAATGGCGCGGCAATCGCTTCACGATCGGCGCGGGTTCACGCTTGGAGCCGGTGGTTGCTGCGGCCGATGGCGAGGCGGTCGCCGATACCAGCACAGCGGCTGCATGACGCAACTGCTTTGACCAGTCGGTGTTAGCGGACGCACTTTTGTCGGCATTTTTGGCCGAGTTTCGCGCAGGGCGGATGAGGCGAGGTCGGAAAGCCCCTGGCTGTCCCGTTTCGTGGACCAAAACCCTTCGGAAGGGCCCCCGAACGGTTGCGGAGCGGTCGGGCGGCGTCTATTTAGCGGTACCTTTTCCGCTAGGAGAACCGAAATGCAGAAGCCTACGACCCGTCCCGCCCGCCCCGAGTTTTCTTCCGGTCCTTGCGTCAAGCGACCGGGTTGGTCCGTGGAGGCGCTGTCGAAGGCTTTGGTGGGTCGTTCGCACCGTTCGAAGGCAGGGAAGGCGCGCTTGGCCGAGGTGATCGATCGCACCCGCGCGTTGCTCGCAATCCCCGCAGACTACCGCATCGCGATCGTGCCCGCTTCGGACACGGGTGCCGTCGAGATGGCGCTCTGGTCGCTGCTCGGTGAGCGTCCCGTCGACCTGCTCGCTTGGGAGAGCTTCGGCGCGGGTTGGGTTACCGACGTGGTGAAGCAACTCAAGCTGAAAGACGCCCGCGTGTTCCAGTCGGACTACGGGGTGTTGCCGGATCTGAAGCAAGTCGACTTCGCGCGTGACGTCGTGTTCACCTGGAACGGCACTACCTCGGGCGTGTGCGTCCCCAATGGCGACTGGATCAAGGCCGACCGCGCGGGGCTCACGATCTGCGACGCGACCTCCGCCGTGTTCGCGATGCCGCTGCCCTGGGACAAGCTCGACGTGATCACGTGGTCTTGGCAGAAGGTGCTGGGCGGCGAGGCTGCGCACGGCATGCTCGTGCTCTCGCCGCGCGCCGTGCAGCGCTTGGAGAGCTACACGCCGGCTTGGCCGTTGCCCAAGATTTTCCGCATGACCAAGGGCGGCAAGCTCAACGAAGGCATCTTCAAGGGTGAGACGATCAACACGCCTTCGATGCTGTGCGTGGAAGACGCGCTCGACGCGATGCGCTGGGTCGAGAGCATTGGTGGCACCAAGGCCACGATCGAGCGCTCGCAAAAGAACTTGGCGACGATCGCGGCCTGGGTTGCGCGCACGCCTTGGGTGGAGTTCTTGGCAAAGGATCCGAGCGCGCGGTCCTGCACCTCGATTTGCCTCTCGATCGTCGATCCGTGGTTCACTGAGCAATCGGCAGATCAGAAAGCCGCACTTGCCAAGCGCATCGGCGCGTTGCTCGAGACCGAGGGCGTCGCCAACGACATCGGGTCGTACGCCGAAGCTCCTCCCGGTTTGCGCATCTGGGGCGGCGCGACCGCAGAGGCGTCGGATCTCGAAGCGCTCATGCCGTGGCTCGACTGGGCCTACGCTCAAGTCAAAGCCGGCACGCTCTGAACGACCTCACGAGCGACTCGCCTTGGGAGAGTCGCTCGGCGCTTGCGGTCGGCGTCCCCTCGAGATGGACTGGCGCTGCGGCCGCTTCGCGTTTACCGTTGGGCTCGTGGAGCCTTCGATTGCGCTCAGCCGTAACGTCCCCTCCGGTGTGGACGCGGCGGTCCTTGGGCTCTGGCGGGAGTTTTCGCAACCCCTGCGGGCCTTCGTCGTCAGGAGGCTTCCAAGCGGGCTCGAGCCCGATGACGTGATGCAAGAGATCTTCGTGCGCGTACAGCGCGGCTTCGATGGGCTCCAGGATAGCGGGCGCGCAAGAGCATGGCTCTTCCAAATCGCCCGCAACGCGGTAGCGGATGCATTGAGGCTTCACGCGCGCATGGACCGCGATCCCGGGGATGCCGATGCACTGCCAGCATCCGACGAACCCGGCCTCGAGTCGTCGCCCGAGTCTCGGCTCGCGCGCTGTATGGGTACCATGCTGGAGCGCCTCGACCTGCCGTATCGCGAAGCACTCCAACTGGTCGAAATTCAGGGGTTATCGCAGCTCGAAGCTGCTGCGCGCGTCGGGATAACGTTATCGGCAATGAAGTCGCGCGTTCAGAGAGGGCGGGTCCAGCTCAAGGCCGCCTACGTTGCTTGTTGTCGCATCGATCTCGACGCCCGAGGGAACGTTACCGACTACGAGCAGCGTGTGCCACCAACGGTCAATCCCGCGTGCTGTCGGTCGCCGCATTGACGCCGAATTCTTGCGTCCTTTTTGGACTGCTCCCGTCTCCATGGACGAGCCGCGTGATTCAGAGCGCGGTGCCAAGGAGAAATTTCATGAACTCGTCGTCTCGACCCACGCCTTTGCAACCCGATCAACGTTCGGATAAGCCCGAGCCGCTGCAACCCGACCAAACGTGCTGCGGAGGAGCGGCCCCCGCCGGATCCGATGCGTGTTGTGCGCTCGATGCAGCCCTAAAAGCCAACGCTGGCAGCGGTTGCGGTTGCTCGTCCGATGCACAATCCACCCCGCGCTCTGGATGTTGCTGACTCGCCATGTGGGATGTTGGAGGTAAACGTCGATGACTGACTCGAATTTGCCGGTTGCCATCGTGGGTGCAGGCCCGATCGGATTGGCAGCAGCGGCTCACTTGATTGAACGCGATATCGAGGTCGTGGTGTTCGAGGCGGCGGCCGAAGTTGCTGCCAGCCAGCGCGCATGGGGGCACGTGCGATTGTTCTCCCCGTGGCGTTACAACGTGGACAAGGCGGCCGCGCGCCTGCTCGAGGCCAAGGGCTGGCGAGCGCCCAATCCAGAATTGTTACCCACGGGTGCCCAGCTCAGTGAGCTGTACCTACAGCCGTTGGCGGCTATTGCGCCAATTCAGCGCAGCCTACGAGTCGATCACAGAGTCATTGCGATCACTCGCCACGGCTTGGACAAGATCCGCACCAAAGGGCGTGAGGCAGTGCCCTTCTTGCTGCGCACCCAGCGATCTACGGGGCAAGTCGAGGAATTTCGAGCCAGGGCCGTGATCGACGCCAGCGGAACTTGGTGGAGTCCGAACCCCCTGGGGGCAGCTGGCATTGCGGCCTTGGGCGAAGCAGAGCTCGCGCACTTGATCCACTACGGCATTGCCGACGTGGTTGGTGCCCAGCGCGACCGTTACGCTGGGCGAACTACACTCGTGGTGGGCGCTGGTCACTCTGCAGCCAATACCATTCTGGGATTGGCCGAGCTTGCTCGCCAATCTCCGAACACGAAGATTCATTGGGCAACCCGCAGTGATAACCTGACGCGCGTTCTGGGCGGCGGCGAGAACGATGGGCTACCTGCTCGCGGAAAGTTGGGCTCTGATCTGCAGCAGCTGATGGACCAGGGCCTGTTGACGCTGACTCGTGGCTTTCGCATCGAAGCCGTTGGGCAGTCCGAGGGCAAGCTTACCGTTTCTGGAACGAAGGACGGTCAGCCTCATGCGTTGACTGGTATCGACTCGATCGTCGCTGCCACAGGACAACGGCCTGAGCTCGCAATGACACGCGAACTGCGCTTGTCATTGGATCCTGCGCTCGAATGCGCTCTGGCCTTGGCTCCGCTGATCGATCCGAATGAACACAGTTGCGGCACGGTTCGCCCGCACGGCGCTCTGCAGCTCAGTCACCCCGAGCCCAACTTCTACGTGGTGGGAAGCAAGAGCTATGGTCGCGCGCCGACCTTCTTACTGGCGACTGGATACGAGCAGGTCCGCTCGATCGCTGCCATGATCGCAGGTGATCTTGCCGCAGCGTCCCGAGTCGAACTCGACTTGCCCGCAACTGGCGTGTGCGTGAGCGACTTGGCCGATGTCGGCGAACCGAGCAGTGGTGGCTGCTGCCCACCCGCAAAGACGGCCAAGAAGAGTTGCTGCTAGCGTGACAGAGGTCGGTAACTCAAAAGCCGCACGGCCTTGGTTTCGCGTCGCCTGTTTGGGCGTTGATCAGGTCGTGGCTTGGGGTGTGCTCTATTATTCCTACAGTGTGTTGAGCACGCCTCTCGCCAACGCGTTCAACGTCTCGACTCGACTGATTGCGTTGGCCTTCTCGCTGAGCCTCGCCATTTCGGGGTTTCTCGCCGCTCCCGTCGGTAGGATCTTGGACCGACGTGGAGCGCGTTTCATACTTTTGCTTGGCGCTTGGATTGGCCCGTTGGCGTTTGGAGCGTTGGCGCTCGCCCCGAGCGTTTGGTCGTTGTTTTGCATCTTCGGAGCGCTCGGCATTGTCCAGGCGCTCGCGCTCTACGAACCCGCATTTCAAGCGGTCGTCGAGTGGTTTCCCTCGCATGCCGAGCGCAGTCGAGCGCTGTTGTTGTTAACCTGTATCGCGGGGTTCTCCAGCACGGTCTTCTTGCCGCTCACGGCGTGGCTCGTGGAGCGACTTGGTTGGCGTTCGACGATTGTCGTCCTGTCGCTCTTGTTGGCGTTCGTTCTCGTGCCGTTTCGGTTCAAGTTGCCACGTGATGCACGACATGATCTGGACCGTCCTGAGGTGCGAGCGAGACGCATTGAAGAGCCCCGTGTGCTCGGAATGCTTGGCGGCGCATTCGGCCTTCAGTCGCTCGCCTCGACCGGCGCGATGCTCTATTTGACGCGACACTTTCTCGAACTCGGCCAGCCGTTGGCTCGCGCTGCATTCTTTGCTGGACTCGCCGGAGCAGCTCAAGTTCCAGGTCGCCTGTTCCTGAGCCCTTTGCAAAGGAGCGCACGTCCAGAGGTACGACTTCCGCTGCTCTTCATCGCTCAAGCACTGTCGCTTGCTGCGATTGCTGCCGGGCCTTGGCCGCTGGTCGTGGTCGCCATACTCGTGTTTGGGGCCACGACCGGGGCTCTCACGTTGGAGAAAGCGGTTGTCGTGCTGCAATGGTGTGGCGCCGACAACTACGGGACGCATAGCGGCTTCGTCTCGGTCTTTGCGCTGGTTGCGCGGGCGGCTGCTCCGATTGCTGCCGAGGCGTTGCAGCGGACGCTGGGCAGCTTCGCCAAAGCCTTTATCGTTTTGGCGGTCGGCGTGGCTGCCGGATCCGTGCTGGTGCTTGCTGCGAGCAAAGTCCGAATGGGCCGCGACGATGGGTCAACGTAGCGCAGCACGTCAGCGCGAGTCTGTGTGAAACAGGTGAACACACTCAAAAGCTGACGAGCAGCGGCCGAACGGTTCCGACGCAGCGGTCCCAGGGCCCTGCGGAGCGCCTCCATCGGGACCAACCAGTGCCAAGGCTGGCACTGGCGGCCACCCACGGCGCCCGGTAGACTGCAACTAAGTGAAGACGGAACTGCTCATCAACGCCGTGGTTCAGCAGACGATGATCTTCGTGGCCCGTCTTGCTACGGCGGGGGGCGTCAAGACACCCCTGGCCCAGGTTGCCGACAAGGTGTTCCTCGAGCTGACACGTGAGCTCCAGAATCAAGGCGTCAGCAAGAAGGTGATCGCCGATATGTTCGGCATGGCGCTGCGAACCTATCACCGTCGAGCCAAAGAAGTGGCCGAGAGCGGTTCGCAACCGGGCCGCAGCATTTGGGAGGCCGTCCTCGAGTTCATCCGGGACGACGGACCGGTGAGCGCTTCGAGGATCTACTTACGTTTCAAGTACGACCACCAAGAAGTAGTAGCTGGCGTGTTGAACGACCTCGTGGATTCGGCGCTGGCCTACCGCACTGGTCGCGGCGACTCTGCTGTTTACCGACCAGCACTAGCTAGCGACTTCGGGGATGATGATGCGACGCACCAGGCGGCTATCGAGCATTTGATTTGGCTTTCGGTATACCGGCGCGGGCCGTTGTCACTGGCAGAGGTGAGCCAGGTCGTCCAGCTCCCTGCAGAAACGTGCGCGCGAGCCCTGGCTGCTCTCCAAAGCCGGGGCAATGTCGAGTGCAGCGACGATCGCTACCACAGCCTGAGCTTCGAAGTGCCCGTAGGGCAGAGTCTTGGCTGGGAAGCAGCGGTTCTCGATCACTATCAGGCACTGGTTAACGCTATTGCAGCAAAGATATCGGCGGGGGCGTCCGGCTCACGCTTTGGGGAAGTGACGGGCGGAGCGACGTATTCTTTCGATGTCCCTGGTGACCACCCCCTGCGGGAACGCGTGTTGTCGTTGCTGACGCGCACGCGTACGCAAATGGAGGAGCTGCGCGCGGAAGTGGACGCCATCAATCAGACCGCTGCTCCCGATGCCGAACCACTGCGTGTCGTCTTCTATGTGGGTCAATACGTCCAATCGTAATTTCGTGGAGATGAGAGCATGAGTCGAAGCAATAGAGTGAGCCCAAGGCGAGCGCACAACCTCGTCTTGCTCTGGATTTGTGCTGTGACCACGAATTGTGGCGACGGTCACCCCAAGGATTCGAGCGCAAGCAATTGGCTTCACTGCAAATCAGACGCGGAATGTCAGAACACGCCCGAGCCCAGCACCTGTTCCGCGGATGGCCGTTGCGTGGACCCCGAAGGTGAACCCGTTTCGGTGCCGGACGCAGCCGCCGCAAGCTCCGCATCGAGCACGGATTCAGATGCGGGTCCCGGTGAGGACTTCGAGCGCGACGCGCCAAGTCCGCGCTCCGATTCTGCGAGTGGCGCCCCTGACGCCAGCGCCGACGGCGCCTCCGACACGACCGATTCCGTCGCCGATGCGGGTGACGGTGACGCCGAGTTCGATCGCGATGCGCCAAGTCCGCGCGCCGATTCTGGCGGCGCCGATGCGGGGGCTGTCGAAACGCACGCTGACCAAAGCCAAGACGCGGGCGGCAACTCGGCGCCCGGCAGTGAGTGCACGTTGGAGCCTCGAGGTGAATGGGTGTCTCTCGACGCACCCGACATTGGCTGGCCCGACACGCAGCAAAGCGGCTATATTTCGGGAGGTGCGCCCAGCCTGGTCAGCGGAGTGATCGGCGACACTCTCTACGCGCTGCAAGTTAGCACGGCACGCCTGTTCGCGCTCGATACGTGCACGGCCACTTGGAGCGAACGCGACGTGCAATGGGCAGATGCCCTAGCTGGGAGCGCGGCGTGGCGCGAGGGGCGCTTCATCACCAGTCTTGGAAGCGCGCTCAATCCGGTGGACGGCAGCATCGAAGCTCTGCCGGGCGCTATCGGGGGGGTGTCACCGTTGACGATCGATTGGCCCAATCCACCCAGTCAAGCAACTCGATATGCCCCCTCGGCGAGCAATGGACGCTACACGCTCTACTTCGGTGGCGCGATTCGCACGCTCACGTCGGAGCGCGACGCGGGCATGCCGGACGCCCTGGTGATGGGAGAAGGACGCTTGCTCGACAACGACAATGGTGAGTTTCGTGCCACGAGCTCGGTCGGTGCTCCGTCGGCGCGCTTGCTAGCAAAGGTGATCGCCATGGGTGAGCGTTTCTTGGTTTGGGGTGGCTACGCGCAGGCGGGAGATATGCTTCCGGTCGCCGAGAGTGAGCTCAGCGACGGCGCCATCTACGATCCCGCCACGGATACTTGGACGAGCGTTAGCGACGTCGATGCGCCTGCTCAAGCCGAGGACGCCACACCGATCTACACCCTGAGCCTGCAGATGAAGGGCTATTGGACCGGGACCGAAGTCGTCGTGCTCGGAAGTACACCTGTGGCGCTGTACAACCCCAGTACCGACGCGTGGCGACCCGTGGAAGGAGGGGACTCGCTCAAAGGCGGAGGTGCGATCACTCCAAAGGGCAACTATGTCGAGGCCCCATTCGGATCCGTGCCTCAACTGCTGGATGTTGCGAATGCTACGGTTCGGAGCCTGAGCTTCGAGTCCGTACCGCCGGCATTGTCGGCAGCTAGCGATTCCGTTTCTTACCTGTGGACGCTCGACACCTGGGCCAACGGAAGACGCGTGCTCTGGGGCGCGTTCAACAACTCCGAGGAAGGGTGTGAAAACCCTCCACCAGGTGTCGGCTGCGATCCCTTGCCGGTGACGACCCAGTATCCCGGCGGCGGTCTTCTCGAGATCGAGGAGTAGCGGGGTTCGGTGAACTCAGCAACGGCACGGTCGAGCGTGCGCTCGGCGATTGGCCTAGCGAGCACGCACGGCCGGTAGGGGATCAGTTCGAGGTGATGGCGACGGGTGAACATCGCGCACGCGCCCGACGTTGCGTTCCACTTCGATCTAGCCCGTATGGGCCTGTGTCCGCTCTGGCGCGCGCGCAGATCTGCGCCTTTAGATCGGGTTCCTGAATTCACCGAACCGTAACAAAGCTACCGCGTGGAAGACGCAATGGGCCCCTAACAAGGGCGCCTGCGCTTCGCTTGTGCTTGGGCGCTGAAAGGAACCTAGCAATGAGAATCTTACTGTCACGTCTCCTGACGTCCGGCGGTGTTGCAGCTGCGCTCTTGGCACAGTTGACGACCGTGACTGACGCTCGGGCTCAGAATGCCGCGTGCTCGGAGTTGCCAAACCCCGTGTACGTAGCGGGATCGTCCGCGGTCAAACCGTTCCTCGCAGCCGTTGCCGGCGCGTTGGCAAAACTCGATGAACCGATGACCGTCGTCTATCAAAGCGGCGGCTCTTGTGCGGGCGTTCAACTGATGTCCACCGACCCCGCCGGCACCATCACTGGCACTGCCGCCATTTGGGACGAGAGCGGCGTCGAAGGGGCCTGTGATCTTTCGATCGCTGGCGACGGCGTCGACGTAGCGTTTTCCGACGTCTACGCCGACTCCTGTGGCGGCGACCCGCTGCCAGAGAACGTGGCCGACTTCACCGGCCCCATCCAGTCGATGGCCTTCGTGGTGCCCGCCAACTCCACCGAGAACGTCATCAGCGCTGAGGCCGCGTATCTCACGTGTGGCCTTGGCGATGATGGGGACACCGCGTGGCCCGCAGCCGGCCTACAACGCCGCAGCGCAACGAGCGGGACCCAGCAGATGATCTCGGCCGCGATTGGCGTGCCGGCGGCCAAGTGGGTCGGAACCGAGAATGCCAAGTCGGACGGCGTGCTTGCCGCGCTGCAAACCGCCAGCGCGAGTCAAGACACCGCGAACCAAACGCTCGGTATCTTGGCGATGGACTTCGTCGACAAGCACCGCGATGCCGTCAAGGCGCTCGCCTACCAGCACTACAAGCAGAACGCTGGCTTCTGGCCCGACTCTACGGTCACTTCCTTCGACAAGCAGAACGTGCGCGACGGTCACTACATGATCTGGGGCCCGTTGCACATGCTCGCAGTCGTCGACGGCTCGGGCGATGTGGTCAACCCCGCGGCAGCTGCGATCATCGGCCTGTTGAGTGGCGAAGTCGAAGCCACTGATCTCGACCTGATCGCCATCGAAGCCAAGGGCGGCGTCGTTCCCAGCTGTGCGATGAAGGTCACGCGCTCTTCAGAGGTCGGCCCTTTGAGCAGCTTTGCTCCCGAGCGTTCTTGCGAATGCAAGTTCGTCAGCGAAGCCACCGGTGAGATCTCCGACTCTTGCCAAGCCTGCGACACGGATGCCGATTGCTCCGACGCCGCACCCAATTGCAACTACGGATACTGCGAGGTTCAGTAATCATGGCACTCACGAAACTTAGAATCTGTGCTTTCGCGGCACTCTTTGCTGGCCTGATTGCTGGCTGTGGTGATGACTCGAGCGACGACAACGCTTCGCCGGACGACGAGAGCGAAGAAGACGCTGGTGGCGGTGGTAAGACCGACGCGGGCGGCAAGGACGACGCCAAGGACGACAACACCAAGGACGACAACACCAAGGACGACTCGACCGTAGGCAACGACGCTGGCACGGACGATTCCACCGCCGACGATCAGGATGATCAAGGTCCGACGAGCACCGAGGATGCCGGCGCGGATGATCAAGGTCCGACGAGCACCGAGGACGCTGGCGCGGATGATCAAGGTCCGACGAGCACCGAGGATGCCGGCGCGGATGATCAAGGTCCGACCAGCAGCGAAGACGGCGGCGGCCCAACGGAGCCCACGAGCGAGGCGGACGGCGGCAGCGAAGGCCCCACCGAGCTACCTGCTTGCGAACAGAAGAACTCTGACGGCTGCTACGAAGCGTGCCTGCCTCAAGAGACGGAAGATTCCGAACAATTCCTCAACGCCTGCACCACCGCTGACAGCCTCGTTTTCGACAACTCGACGCTCAGCGCGTTGGGTCCCGACGGCGAACTGCCCGAACTGCCCTGATCGCCAAAAACTCAGCGAACTCGGAATGCGCGTTCGCTGAGTCATGCACAGTTAGATGTTGAACGAGACGCCCGCAGGCGCCTGGTATTAGTTTCGAGTTAACACATGCGCGGCCGCTAATGCGTGCGCGACTGAACTCGTTCCACCAGATGGCTGCGGGCACCACTACGCCTACCCCTGCGACGTAGCAGCGGAGCAGAGCCCTGTTTTCATGTTCAGACGAATCATCGCATTCTCTTTGGCGGCAGCCGGCGTTCAGCTTGCTGTGGGCCCTAACGCTTGGGCCCAACAGCCCCCTCTGCCAAGCAGTACGGGTACCGTGCCCCCGGCGGCAGATGCGGAAATCAGTGCGGCGCCCGCTCCACCGAGCACCGCCGAAGCAACTGACGCGAGCGCGCCAACTCCCTCCGCGACAGCGACGCAGAGCCCTTCACCGGCGGCCGCGCCGGGTCCGGCTGACACTTCTAGTTCACCTCCTGCGGCAAGCTCTAGCAGCAACGGGACAGCCCCCGCCTCCCAGACCACCGGCTCCAAGAGCGCAGACCTCGCGACGGCCGCGAGCACCCAAGCCGCCAATGCGTCCCCGGGAGACCCTCGACCTGTCGCTAGCCCTAGCGCGGCGCCTGCGGTCGCAGAGGCAGCTCCGTTCATCGATTTGGGCGGGTACGTGCAGGCAGAATATCAATCTCACGCGGACTCCGAGAATCAGGTCCGTCAGGGTGGCGCACTACTCAATCAGAATCGTTTCTTGATTCGCCGGGCACGCGTCAACCTGAAACGAGTTTGGCAATACAGCTCGCTGGAAGTCGAGTTGGACGGCAACACGACGAGCGGTCCCAGTATCGGTCTGTATCGCGCCGAGGCATCGCTCTTCTTGGCTCCGAAACAAGACAAGGACGCGCCGCCGTATCTGCAACTCACGGCCGGTATGTTCCGCTTGCCCTTCGGCTTCGAAACTCCAGAGTCGTCGCGCACGCGCTGGTTCATGGAGCGGACTCAAACGTCGCGGGCACTGTTCCCAAGTGAAATCGACGTCGGCGCACGGCTCTCGGGCGGATACTCCGTCTTCCGTTATGCCGTCGCCCTCACCAATGGCGAGCCACTCGGCTCGCGTGGGTTCCCACTGCAGGATCCCAACAAATCCAAAGACATCACTTGGCGTCTGGGTGCCGTGACTCGTCCGACAAAGTCTCTGGGTATCGACGGAGGAGTGTCTCTGAACACCGGCAAGGGATTCCATCGCGGTACCGACGCCACCAAGGGCATCGTCACTTGGAGTGACACGAACGAAGACGGCGTCGTTCAACCTGCCGAGCTGATCGGTAATCCATCGACGGCAGAGGTCACCTCTGCAGACTTCAAGCGCTGGGCCATGGGCGCAGATCTGCAGCTGCGCTTGGACACCGCCCTGGGTACCACGACTCTGCTCGGCGAGTTCATCTTGGCCCAAAACCTGGACCGTAGCTTCTTCCCTGCCGATCCCGTCCAAACTCAGCTGGACGCGCGCGAGTTCGGCTGGCACGTGGCCCTGCTGCAGCAGATCACTCGCTACGGCATCGTAGGCGCTCGCATCGAATTCTACGATCCCAATGCCGACGCGACGGATCGCCGCGCGGGCAAGACCATGCCAGCGAAGAACACCGTCTGGGCCGTTTCGCCGATGCTAGGGCTCAACTTGCCCGATCGGGCGCGTCTCGCGTTTCAATACGATTTCATCCGCGACTATCTCGCGCGCGACAAGCTCGGCGTGCCGGCGGATCTCTCCAACAACCAATGGACTTTGCGCCTGCAGGTGAACTTATGAACCTGCGACTCGCATCCTCGGCAAGCTGCGCAACGTTGTTGCTGACGACGTTGCTCAGCGTCAGCTGTGGGGATGGCCAGGTGGCTGCTTTTGGTCCGAGCGAAGCGTTTCGTGTGCGCAACGCGCAGTTCATCGAAGGTGACTTTCCCGGGACTGCGCCACGCAAAGAGCCCAAAAAGGGCGAGCCAACCGTCACCGCCCTGGAGCTCAAAAATCGCGTCGTCTATCAGGGACAAGGCGGTAAGAGTTTGAGTGGGCGCGTCAGTACGGATTCACGCTCGGTGGGCATCGCGCTCGAGGACGTTGGCTCAGGTTACTGGGTGATACCAGCCGGCAATCCCGATCCGACCACCAATGAACTCACCTGGAGCGTCACCGCCGATTTCGATCTGCGGCTGGAATCGGGAATGACCAACCTTTGGGTCGTTGCCATCGATGAAGACGGCCACGCTGGAGCACGCCTCGAACAGCAACTGTGCATCGCTAGTCGCGTCCCGGACAACCTGAATTCCTGCGTGCCCACTCAAGCGCCACCCCAAGCCGTGATCTCACTCGATTGGAGTGTGAACGCCGACCTCGATCTGCAGGTCGTTGCTCCGAACGGCAAGATCATCAGTCCGAAACATCCGACGACGAACGATCCGGATGAACCGGGGAAGGTGGCGGATGGGAAAATTGATCGCGACTCGAACGCAGGTTGCGTGATCGACGGACAGCGCCACGAGAACCTGATCTGGAACGCTGACATGCCGCGAGGTCGTTACAAGATCTACGTCAACCTGTTCGACTCTTGCCGTCAGAGTGCAGTCCCCTTCGACGTTTCGGTTTACACGCAAAAGGCAACCAAGGACGGCGCCAAGCTCGTGCAGAAGCTCGAGCGATACGGCGAGCTGGTCGAGGCTCAAGTCAACACGGAGAACGAGCTCGGCTCGTTCGTTGCTGAGTACCGGTTTTGAAAAGGAAAGGAAGAGCGGAACATGATCATCGAGAAACTACTTAAAGTCGCACTCTTGGGGTCGACCTGGGTCATGTACCTAATGATCGGCCTTAGCGTCGTTTCGATCAGCGCAATGGTCGAGCGTTGGGCGTTCTTCTTTCGGCGCCGAATGGATTCCGAGGATCTCCAAGAGGGGCTGTTGAAGCAGCTCAAATCTGGGGATCGCGCCGGTGCCAAGAAGTTCTTGGAGAACTCGCAGAAACGATCTCTGGAAGCCGAAGCACTGCTGCCCGCGCTCGAGTACCTCGACTCTGGCGTCGACGCGGTGGTGGACGCGATTGACGGTAAGTTGATCAAACTCCGGCAAGACATGGAACGAGGCAGCGTGCTGCTCGGTACGCTCGGTAACAACGCGCCGTTCGTCGGTTTGTTGGGCACCGTCATCGGTGTGATCATCGCGTTCCAGCAGCTCGGCAACAGCCAGGCCGCGTCGGCCATGAGCAACGTGATGGGCGGCATCGCCGAAGCCTTGGTCTCCACTGGCGTGGGTCTATTCGTCGCACTGCCGGCAGTCGTCGCCTACAACATCATTCAAAAGAAGATCAACGACGTCGAGAGCAACGTGCAATCGATCACCAAGCACCTGAGTGCTTTCCTCAAGTCGGACGGCTTGAGCTTGGCGACGGTGGGTCTAACGGGTAAACAGCGCGACAGTCTGCCGGAGGAGAGCGAAGACGTCGCGCACCCGAGCATGTTGCGCCCAATCGCCAGCGGGGAGCACTGAGTCATGGCCGGTACCTCATCAGCGTCCGGGCGACGCGCAGGACCAATCGTCGGCATCAACGTCACCCCCATGGTGGACGTGGTGCTGGTGTTGCTCGTGATCATGATGGTGTCTGCGGTTTACATCGTCTCGCAGAGTCTCAAGGTCGAGCTGCCGAAAACCGCGAACTCGGATGCGCCCGCAGATTCACCCTTGGCGGTGACCATCACCAAAGAGGGCGGCTACCTGTACGAGCAGAAACCGATCGAAGAGAACGAACTTGTCGCCAAGCTGCGTGCCGCGAAAGACGCCAAGGGCGACCCAGCGCTGGTCGTCACAGCCGACCGCGCGGCACTGCATGGTGACGTCGTGCACGTCATCGATTTGGCCAAGAGCCAAGGCATCACCAAGTTCGCGATCAACGTGGAGCGTAACTGAGGCTTAGGCACCGATGGCTCGACGCAAGGGACGCTCACCGATCTTGATTGCCAGCATCGCGTTCCACGTGGTGTTGGGCGGCGCCGTGGCGTTCATCCCCAAGGAGAAGTTGCGCGAAGTGATCGGCATCTCGATGGTGGATGCCGATAAACCAGAACCGCCGAAACCCGCGCCGCCGCGACCCAACGAGCCGCCACCGCCGCGTCCGGCGGCAGCAGGTCGGCGCAGCTCGGCACCGGCGCCCGCAGCGCCGGCAGCAGTTGCAGCAGAGGCCGCACCGGCCGCGTTCACCGACATCGGGATCTCACTCGACTCGAACGCGATCGGCGGCATCGTCGTGCCCGTGGCCGCGAAGGTCGAGGCTGAGCCGCCACCAGTGATCAAAGCCGAACCAACGAAGGCGAAGGTCTTGGCGGCAAAGGCGGTGAGTGGGGCGTGCGAAGAGCCGATCGTCAAGGCCAAGGTCTTGAAGGTCGAGCAACCCGGCTACACGCAGGCTGCGCGCAGCGCGGGCATCCAGGGCCGGGTACAGTTAATCTTAGACATTGATGAACAGGGCAACGTGATCAACGCAAGAACGAAGGCCGGCCTCGGCTATGGGCTGGATGAGGCAGCTCTGGCTGCCGCAAAGAAGATGCGCTTCTCGCCAGCAACGCGCTGCGGGAAGCCGGTAGCCGCACCGTTCGTGTTGGCGATTCGCTTCGTTCTCGGTTCATGAACCCTGCATTGGTCAGATCCCGAATTGCCACGGCGCTCACCCTGCTTTGGCTGCGATCGGCACACGCTCAAGGTTCGGCCCCTGCAACGGACGCGCCTGTGGGGCAGTCGCCGTCGAGTGCTCCGAGTGGCGTTAACCCTGCGGCGAGTAGCGCGCCCAGCGCGTCGGTGAGCGCGCCCAGTCCGTCGGTGAGCGCGCCCAGTCCGTCGAGCGACGCTCCTAGCGCACCGCACGGGACGCTCACCAAGGCTCCGCGGCTCGTCCAATACGTGGAGCCGGCTCTGCCGCCCGAGGGCGTCAAAGAGCCCGTCTCGGTGTTGCTCGAGTTGAGCATCGGAAGTGACGGCCACGTGAGCTCCGTCGACATAGTGAGTTCGTCCGGCGAACCCTACGATACGAACGCGCGTGAGGCCGGCATGCGTCTCGTGTTCGAGCCCGCGGAGATCGACGGGGTGCCCTCCGCCGTCCGCATCAAGTACCGTTACGAATTCAAGCCCGCGACCCCCGCTGTAGTGGTTGCCCTGGCCGCACGGTTCAGCGGCGTGGTGCGCGACAAGAACACCCATCAGGGCTTGGTCGGTGTCCACGTCGAGCTGGACTCTGGCCAAACCGCGACGACCGACGAACGAGGGCACTTCGACTTCGAAAGTGTCGAACCCGGCGCTCACTTGGTGTCTCTGTCGGGCGCGATGTTCACTCCTATCGGCACGGAGGAAACGCTCGAAGCCGGCAAGAGCTACGAAGCGCTGTACGAGATCGAGATCAGCGCGGTGCCCGTCCCCGACGATGAGCGCGCTGACTTCGAAGTCGTCGTAATGGCGACCAAATTGGACAGCAAGGTTACTGCCACCGAGATCAGCGCCGATCAAGGCGGCAAGGTTGCAGGCACCGGTGGCGACGTCGTCAAAGTCGTCGAGAACTTACCGGGTGTCGCCCGCTCTTCTGTCGGTTCGGGTCAGCTCGTGGTGTGGGGCGCCAGCGGCGCCGATACGCGCGTCTACATCGACAACGTGCACGTGCCGGTCTTGTATCACGAGGGCGGCTTTCGCTCGGTCGTGCACTCGGACTTGGTTCAAAGTGTCGTGCTCGAGCCGGGCGGTTACGGTGCGCCCTATGGCCGCGGTCTCGGTGGCTTGGTCACCGTGGGGCTAAAGCCCATCAATCAACAGGGCACGCATGGCTCGGTTCAAGTCGATGCCATCGACGCGTCTGCGGCGTTGCGCACGGACCTCGGCGACAAGTGGCACCTACAAGTCGCTGGGCGTCGCAGTCATCTGGATCAAGTTCTGCGGCAGGTAAACAGCAAAGACGTCGCGGATTTCGTTCCGATCCCCAAGTACTGGGACGCTCAAGCGCGCTTGGGCTGGACGCCGAAAGAAGGCATCAGCGTCGAAGCCGGCACGCTGTTCTCTTCTGACGAAATCGAACGCAACTTGCGCGCTTCGGATCCGGCGGAAACCAAGCACGAGTCGAAGACCACGCGCTTCAACCGCTTCTATGCGCGCTACCGCAGCGAGCAAGACGGCAACACCACGACAGTGACGCCCTACTTCGGTTTCGACGAGACCAAAGTCGTGAGTCGCTTCGGTGCTGTGCCCGCGCAACTCTCGAATAGCGCCAGCGTGATTGGCTTTCGCGCGTCTCATCAAACCCGTGCCAGCAGCTGGCTCGCGCTCAACATGGGTGTGGATGCCGAGATGACCTCGAACTCGCTTTCGCGCGCTGGTTCGGTAACGACGCCGCCACGCGAGGGTGATCTGCGCGTATTCGGACAACTACCGGAGGACTTGATCAACGCGGACACGTGGTCTGTGTTGATCGCCGGCTTGGCCCCATACGGGGAAGGCGACTGGACTCCGTTCGGCGACAGGTTTCACGTCATCCCCGGCTTTCGCGTGGAACCCGAAGTCGTGCGCGTCAGCCGAAGTACGCCGACCGAGGGCGACATTCCGGCAGTCGGCACGGCGCGCCAAGATACGGCGATCGACCCGCGGCTCGCCTTGCGTTGGAGCATTACCGACCGTCTTTCCACCAAGGCCGCGGTCGGCATCTATCATCAACCACCCTTTGCGGAAGATCTCAGCGCAGTGTTCGGCAACCCGACGCTCGGCCCGTCGCGCGCACGCCACTATTTGGCGGGCGCCGCGTATCACATCACCGAGCCGTTGTCGCTCGAGCTTACCGGGTTCTATTCGCACTCCGACGACTTGGCGGTGCGTAGTCCTCTGCCGACGCCCACGACGGCGGAAGCGCTCGTTGCGCAAGGCCGAGGGCGCGCCTATGGCGGTCAGGGGTTACTTCGCTACGATTCGACCGAGGGCTTCTTCGGTTGGGCCAGCGCCAGCGTGATTCGCTCGCAACGCACCGACCCGGATGGCACTTGGCGTCTTTTCGACTTCGATCAGACCTACGTCTTGACTGCAGTTGGCACCTTTGAGCTCGGCGCTGGCTTCGAGGTCAGCGGTCGTGCCCGCTACTCGACGGGCTTCCCGCGCACGCCCGTGATCAGCGCGACGTACGACGCTCGCACCGATGCCTTCGTGCCGGTATTCGGTAAACACAACTCGATTCGCATTCCGGATTTCTACGCGTTCGATGTGCGCGGAACGAAGCGCTTCCGCTGGGGTGACAGCACGGAGCTCGAGGTCTATCTCGACGTGCAGAACGTGACCAATCATCCCAACCAGGAAGAGATCGTCTACAACTACAACTACAGCCAGAAATCTTACATCACTGGACTGCCGATCTTGCCGGTGTTTGGAGCGCGCTTGTCATGGTGAGGCGACCTTTGGGTTGGGGGTACACAGTGCGGCGGATTGCGGCGCGGACCAGGTGCAGTGCGATGTTGGGGGTGCTCGCGCTCGGCGCACTGATCACCGCTTGCGCGCCCGATACTGAGGGTGGAGCCTCGCTGATCGACGCCCCGCGCGTGCTGGCGTTACGCTCCGAGCCCGCCGAGGCAGCGCCGGGTGAGGCTGTGACTTGGAGTGCGCTGTTTGCGGGTCCCGACGGTCTAGAAGATCCGGCCAGGATCGACTGGGCGCTGTGCACTCAGCGCAAACCGCTCACGACGGCCGGCCCAATCTCTCTCAGGTGCCTCGAGCGCAGAGGCAAGTACCTGCAGCAGTTAGGCAGCGGCGAACAGGTAAACGGCACGTTGCCGAAGGAGGGTTGCAGTACTTTCGGGCCCAATCCTGCCGCGGCCCAGCCAGGTGAATCCAGCGCCCGCCCTGCAGATCCGGACTCGAGCGGCGGTTATTATCAACTCTTGCGGGTGCTCGCGCCGCACACGGAGGACGGGTTTGCGGTCGGCGCGACGCGTCTCGACTGTGGCCTCGCTGGCGCTACGCAAGAGCAGGCGGTCGACTTCTCTCTGCGGCATCATCGCAACGAGAATCCGGCACTCGAGAAATTGATCGCCAGCGTGAGCGGAAAGAAGACGACGTTGGATCCGCTGACGCCCTGGCGTGTCAAGCGAGGTCAACGCATCGAGCTACGCGCAGAGTGGCCCGCGTGCCCAACGCGCTCAACGTGCGGCGATGGAGTTTGCGGTTCCGGCGAAACGGTCGATGAGTGCGAAGCGGACTGCAAAGAGCCCCACGGCTGCCAAGGTGCAGAGTCGTTCGTGCAGCTCGATGCCATCGAGCGCAAGATCGTCGAGCACCGCGAGTCGATTCGCGTGTCATGGTTCGCGACCAACGGGGCCTTCGAACACGATCGTTCTGGGCGAGCCGAAGACCAAGCCAAGATCAACTACGTCGACAACACCTGGACGGCGCCGTTACGTGCGGCTGAAGTGAACCTGTGGGTCGTTCTACGAGACAATCGCGGCGGCGTAGCCTTCGAGCAATTCGTGCTCGACGTCAAATAGCGAGCTACTCTCAGCGAACGGTTTGCTGAGCCAGGGCCAGCTGTTGATATTGGCTCGGAGACATGTTCCACGCGACTTGAAACGCCTGATTGAACTTCTGGGGTGACGTGAATCCAGCGTCGTAAGCGGCGCGTTTCACACTCACGTCGGGCGAGAGCAGAGAACGGCGTCCTCGTTCGACGCGTAACAGTCGTAGCAACGTTTTGGGCGGGCAGCGCTCCGCCGTGGAGAATGCACGTGAGACGTAGCCAGAGCTCAAGCCCAAGTCGCGCGCCACATCGGCCAGCGCGAGTGAGCGATCGAAGTTCTCCACCAGATAATCGCGCACGGCTTGGATGACGCGGGGCTGACAATCCGAGTGCGGACTTGTTTCATCGGGACCTGCAGCATCGTCGCGAGTGAGCGCCAAATCCACGAGCTCGAGCAGCAGCAGTTCCTTCTCGAACGTCGAAACGCTTTGGCCCTCCAAGCGGCTGCAAGCAGCGGCGAACGCGCCATAGGTCGCCTTCTGGGTCCAAGTGGTCGCGGCGAGCTCAGGCGAGCGCTTGCCCATGCTCTCGGCGCGGTCCTCGACCAAATTCGTGGGTAACATCAGGACGCGATAGGTGCCCGGCACTTCGATCCGCCGGGTTTCGTGGACTTCGCCGGGCATGAAGGGCGTCACGGTTTCAGGTCGAACCGGGAGCACTCGTCCTCGATAGCGAACATCGGCGCTGCCCCTTTCGACGATACAGAACGCATACCAATCCTCGTGCCACACACGATAGTGGTGCTTCGACTCACGTTCCTCGAACAGCACGACTCCGGGTATTCCCGTCGCGACATGGCGCGGCGCATGCGCCTTCTGTTCAGAGTCCCGAGGCATTTCATTCACTGGTATCAAACCCAAGGCTTTGGTCAAGTCGTTGTGAGTATCCTACCTGAACGCTAGCCACGCGCTTTGGGTTGCGCAGGCGAAGCAGGCCGTCTTCAAGCTGAATACGCCGATCAACAGATAGTGCGCCCAACGGTAGTTCGAGGGCACCCAGGGGCCATAGACGAAGATTTGTGCTGCAAGGCGGTAACCCCAAAACATCAGCCAGCCCGAGGTGAACATCACGCCAAAGGGCGTGCCCAAGAGCGCATCAGGCAATAACCAGCACCAGAGCGCTCCCCAGAGCACGGCCAGCACGATGCCACCACCGATGACCCCCAAGGCCCGCTGCACGAAAACAGGGATTCTCGTTTGCAGTCCATGACGTCGCGCCAATACGCCGAGCGCGAGCGTGGCTGGTAGCTGAACCAGGTGCAAGCTAGCACCCACTCGGAGCGCCCAGATGCCGTAAACTTGGCTCATGCTGCGTCTCCTGTGACGCGTGGTGGACCACTTACGGAGCGCCCATGAAGCGCGCTCGGTCTTTCCGTCGACGCGCGATGTTCCGTTGGGGAAGAGAATTTCGCTGCTCAGCGCGGAGCGTGGTCGATTCCAGAGAGTGAACCGCCAAACCGCGAAAACCGCCAAAGAACCAGGGACGGAAGTAGATAGTCTGGCGCACCGGGTGATCGGGGCTGCACTCGAGGTGCACAGGGTCCTCGGCCCAGGGTTCTTGGAGTCCGCATGAAAGCGACTGATCTCGGTTTGGGGCTCCTCA
>DATAHU010000006.1:0-3465 GCA_036263015.1 Polyangiaceae bacterium
ACTGCTTCGAGCGTTTCCCAGCGTGGCAGAGGTTTGAGTAGCCACTGGTCAAACGCCGTCTCGCGCTCCTGCCGGAGCAGCTGGTTCAGATAGATCAGCTCGTAGAGTGTCCTGGGGATGAAGATAGGCTGGAGCCCCGCGCTCAGGCCAGCGCGGATCGTTTCGTAGCGCGTCGTCAGCGACGTTTGGAGGCTCTCCGTGGTGCGCGCCAGAGCGCCTCCTGGATCCTCCTTTTCCCTGGCAATCTCCCGTCGTCCTGCGTCAACCAGTTTCTGCGGCGAGTTCGCGTGGGCAAGCCCGTAGGCAAGCCGGAACGCACCGAGATCCGGCGCCTCGAAAGCACCACTCACGTGCCGGGCAAAGGCGTACTCGCCATATCCGTCAACCACCCTCATTCCTGTTGCCATAACAGGCGCTCGGGTCACCGGGCAAGGCAACGGAATCGGAACCCGCCCCCGTAGTCGAGAAAGTTCGCCGAAGTAAGACCCGCACCGACGTTGTTCCAACAATCAGGAACCCGTCAGGACGTTCATTTTTTACAGGCACTGGGCGACGTCTTGGCCGATGTCGCGTCGCGACATCGCGAGCTCAGGTTCGTGGCTGCGGGCCTCGCAGGGTGTTCGAGAGACGTTCACTTGACGCCAGAATTGCAGGGCTGCGTTGACGCAGCCCTACGAACGCCAGCAGGCACCCATGGAGTACGGCTGGCTTGCAGTCGGCTGACTTTCGTTCGCGCTTGATGCTACTGTCGCGGACCGTGTTCGCAATTCGTGCCCGCATCGTTCTGCTCGCAGCCTGCGCCGCCGGCTGTGGTCCATCCCGTGAACCATTGACGGCCACTAGTGAGCCATTGCCGGTCGTGAGCGACTGCCCGCACAGCATGCCCGAGGCCAACTATCACGTGTACGCGTGCGCAGGTTTCGCCGTCGGGGTCAGCGATGAGCCTGACGACGGGCAGGCTATCGACGCGGCGGCAGATTTACGGGCGCTGCAGGCCGGCTTCGAAGCGGGCTTGCAGGCGCAGCGCGACAGGTACGACGCCCGGATCGTCGTGCTACCCATTGCTTCAATCGCCGGGCGTGACGTGCGCGGAGTGAGCGTGACAGCTGTGGATCCCCACACCGGCGAGACGTACTCCACGAACCACGCCGTCATCGTGGGTCACAGGTCCATCGTCTGCTCGACCTCGCTCGACATGGGCCGCGACAAATGCATGCAAGTGCTCGAAGCGTTCGTGGCAACGGCCCCGTAGCGATCTCGACCGCGGCCACCAAACGTGATTTACAGCGAGCTCGGGCTGAAGTGGCTCCGCTCTCGCCGAGCCCGCCCTCGCCGAGCAACCCAGCCAGCCCTTCGCTATCGGCCACCACTCGGTTAACCCAATACCGACATCCTCGGGTGGGATTGGTAACTCCTCGCCGTCCGCGGGGGGGAACGGTGGTGCCCCCTCCGGCAACTGCGACGGGAGCAGTCGGCAACGGCGGAGCAGCCCCTTCGTCGAGCGCGCTGGGTGGCGCTGGCGGTTCCGTGAGTCCGTCGACGACGGCCAGCTCGACCCCCAGCGGCCAGGGTGGCAGTAACCCAGGACCTCCGCTGGGCCGTACTCGTTAGGTGCCTGCCCAGCGTTCGCTACGGTACGAAGTTGCCGCCCCAATCCCGAACGCAAACTCGGCGCTCGAAGCTCGGCTTGAGCGCAGGCAACGGTTCGAGGACTTGCTGCACCCAGGCCTCACACGTTCGACTTTCCAGGCTTGAACATGGAGCCGTCAGCTGCGGCAAGCGCCGACGCAAGAGATTGATACGTCTTCGATTGGCTCGGCAAGGCTTGCTTCTTTTTGGGGGTGAGCCGAACGTGGGCGAACGCATCGCTCACCACGACGAGCTGGGGGTTTTCGCCCAGCCCCAGAAGCCGAGCTGTCGCCATGGCATCTGGCCACAAGCCGCCGTCGAAATGAGCATGGTAAGCCCTCACCAGAGCCACGAACGTGGCGTCCGTCTGATCCTCCAGCTGCAACTCACCCTGGGGGCCTGTTGCAACTCCGTCCTCGAACGAGAAGGAAACGGGCTGGTCGTCGTAGTAGCTGGCTTTGCCCGGATCGGCACTGCCGAACAACCAAGTGCGCGTAACCAGGGAGTCAGCCGAGTCGCCTTGCAAGCGCTCGATCGCTAGCCCCCACTGGTTACCAGCGCGCGCTGCGACGAGCCGCATCCCATGCAACACGTCCTCTGGATTGAGTTCGAAAAAGTCTGGCCAGTTGTTGCTCGCGACGGCCGCGTCGAGCTTCGCCGTGATGACGTCGGCATCGAGCAACGGCAGGCTCGACTGGACGGGTGCTTTCCTCTTCTTGCTCGTAGGCTTCTTCTCCACAGCCTTGGCGGGCGCGGGTGCGAGTGCCGCTGCAGCGCCAACGGCCGAGAGCCAGGCACGCGCTGCCTTCTTGGCTTTCGACTTCTCTGCCATCTCCTTGATCAGCGGCTCGATTGCAGGGTGGGCAATCTCGCCGAACCACTCGACCAAGCGCGTCTGCGCCTCGGCGTCTTTCAACACCGACCACTTGCGCCGATACAGATCGATGACGGCGTCTCCCCCCAACATGGCCAGGCGCGGCTCGACGCTGAAGCTCCATTTGTTGATCTCGGGCTCCGCTTTGACGAGAGCATCGAGCAGCGCTTGTTTGGGCGCCTCACTCCACCAAGTGAGCTGGGTGGTGTAATACCTGGGTTGTCCTCCAGCACGATGACCGTTGACGTGAGCATCGAGGCCTTGAACGATCGACGCGGCAAAAGCAGGCCCCGACGCTCGACCGCGGGCGATGAGCTTTTGCACGCGCGCGTGTAGCGCATCGCCGATGGTTTTCGAAGTGCGCAGCAGCATGATCCCCACTGCCACGGCCCAACCAACTTGTTGGCGAACGTCGGCAACGAGCTCGGCATCCGACATGCCCTCGAACGCTTCAATCGCCGCCGTCGCGATCACGTCGGCACCGACGAGCGCCTCGAGGGTGAACGCCACGTCCAGCTGCTGGAAGCCGAAATCGACCGATTTCCTGAGATGATCCTTCACGAAGACGGCCGCGCTCTCGGCCGAGAACGGGCTGTCGTCTTCGAACGCCTCGTGCGCAGGCTGGCGCCACGAGGCATCGGGATTGAGCACCAGCACCCCCATGGCGCGTACGGCACGCGCCGCATGGCGCGTCGGGATATCGGGGCCCGACATGGAGCTCAGCTTCGGTTTGAATTCTTCGGGCGACAGCGCGTTGTCAGGGTGATCGTCATCCAAACGGCGCAGGTGAGGAAACCCGAGCCCAAAAAGCAGATCTGTTTCGAGCGAGCGCGTGAAGCCGCGCACCACGTATTTCGCGCCCCAGGCCTGTTCCCCGTGTTTCAACGCTTCGGATCGCAAAGTCCCCATGGGGCCATGATCACTGGTTGGCGCGAGCGACGCAAGCCTTACGGACGCCTGGT
>DATAHU010000007.1:0-18621 GCA_036263015.1 Polyangiaceae bacterium
ACGCGCTCTGGCCCTGCTAGAGAAACGAGCGCGTCAGGGCGTTCGGCTCATTTGTTCTTGAGCCAGTCGAACGCGTCCTCTGGGGCCTCGAACACGGAGCTCGTGATGCCTCGCCGCGAATGTTCACTCGCAAGACGCCGCATGTTGAGCTTTCCGATCGCCGCCGTCGGCAGCACGATCGCCCAGTACTTGAAACCGGAGCGGACCACGCGCGGAAGCCACTCACGATCGGCCCAGTCCGTATCGGGCTCGCGCAATACGGTATTGGCGCGATCGTCGGATAGCCACTTGACCGCTCTGAAACGCTCGAGCAACTCTGCCCCGCTGGTGAGCAACTCACGAAACGACGCGGAGTCCGGGGCTTGCAGCATGCGGTGGTGAACGATCTTCAACTCGGGGTAGTACCAAAGCACTACCGACTCTTTGTCGAGAATCAGTTTTCGTTCGTGCAAGGCCACGCGGCGACCATTACTCGTTATTGGCGAACCCAAGGTATCCTCATTCGAAAGTCTTGCGGTAGTAGGCACGGCTCGCAAGGCAACGCCCCAGGTTGCGCGCAACTTTTCTATGGCGGCCAAAATCGGCACAGCCCAGATGGGTCGACACACCAGCGAAACCTTGACCTCGGGTGTGAGTCCTCTTGTCCGATCAGGTGAACATGTGCGCCCGCAGCACGGACAAGACGAGACCACGGCCTCGGTCGCTGCACGCGGCCGCCTCGGTCCCCGCGTCGCTAGCCACGCGTTCGGTTTTTGGGCTGGGGGCCGCTCGCGGCCGCGGGCCGAGCGCCCAAATCGCGGAGCCTTCCCGATCCAGCGCTGCGTCCACCTGGAGTTCAGGTTTGCGCCGGGACGGCAGCGCCAACTGGGGCAATTCACCCTGGCTGAGGAAAGCGAAATAGAACACCGGTGCCTCGCTGCTTTCTAGGGATGCACGTCCGTAGGATTCTGAAAGGTACCGAAATGCGAGCTTTCTCGAAGCAGATCGCCCCCCTCGTCTTGATCGCCGCCGCCCTGGGTTGCAGTTCCCAGAACGACTCGAGCGCGACCAACGCCATGACGAGTGTGACGACCACGGCCACGGACAGCGCCACCGGCTCGGTCCCCCCCTCGCCCGTCGGACCGGCTCAACCTCCCGCCGTTCAGACGACGGCCGCTCAACCTCAACCCCCGGCGGCGCCGCCGCCCACGAATCCAACGCCCGTCGTTAACCCAGTGCCGACGCCGTTGACCCCAGCGCCGAACACCAACCCCACGCCGGGCCAAACGACGTCGACGCCCATCACACCGCCGCCCGCTCCGACCGTCACGACCGGTCCGTTGGGCACGGGCGGCGGCCCTTCGACGACACCGACCACCCCTGCCGGCATGGGCAGCGGCGGCGACCCGTCGGCCCCGACCGGCACCGGAGGCACAATGGGCGGCGGCCCAGACGATGGCCCGCAACACTGGGTCGGCACTTGGACGGCCTCGCCCTATCTGGCCGCGTCGGATGCACAGCCGCCCATGGGGCTATCGGGTTCGACGCTGCGTCAAGTGGTTCACGTCTCGATCGGGGGCAGTCAGTTGCGGCTGCAACTCTCGAACCTCTCGGGGAATGGCCCGGTCAGCATCAAGTCACTGCATTTGGCGATCTGCAACGCCACCCCCGCAGTCGATGGTTCAATCGACGCCAGCACCGATACCACGGTCACTTTCTCCGGCACTGAAGCGGTGTCGATCGCGCAGGGCATGGAAGTCTGGTCCGACACGATCGACTTCACGGTGCCTCCGCTCGGCAACATCTCGATCACGGCGGCCATCGACAGTGTGCCCAGCAATCTGACGGCGCACGCCGGCTCGCGCACGACTTCCTACGTCGCATCGGGCAGTGACGTCACCGCTGCAGACATGACGTCCGCGTCGAAAGGCGATCACTGGTACTTCATCTCCGGCATCGACGTGATGGCGCCCGCTTCGGCGTTCGGCGTGGTTGCGATCGGAGACTCGATCACCGACGGCCGCGGCACGGACACCAACCACAACAACCGCTGGACCGATAACCTGTCAGCGCGTTTGCAGGCCGATCCTGCGACCTCGAACGTCGCCGTGATGAACCAAGGCATCGGCGCCACGAACCTGCTCGGCTCTGGCACCGCGGCAGTGGCGCGTTTCAAGCGTGACGTGATCGATCAGAGCGGCGTCAAGTACGCGATCATCTACGACGGCGTGAACGACATCGGCAGCAGCGGCACGGGCTTCGACCAAATGAAGGGCGGTTATGAGCAACTGATCAAAGCTGGCCACGATGCAGGGCTCAAGGTGATCGGTGCGACGATCGCGCCGTTCGGCGGCAACAGCTACTACAGCGCGGGCCACGAGCAGGTGCGTGTACAAGTCAACGACTACATCAAGAGCGGGGTCTTCGACGGCGTCATCGACTTCGACAAAGCGCTCACCGACGGTGGCAACCCACCGAAGTTGCAAGCCACGTTCGCGGCTTGGTCGCAAAGTGACGGTTTGCACCCCGGCCCCGACGGCTACAAGGCAATGGGCGACGCAATCGACTTGACGCTGTTCAAGTGATGGCAGCGCCGCACCCCGGCATAGTCGATTTCAGTCAGAATCCGCGCTCAGGCGCGACGCCGAGCGCGGATGTCGTTGCAGCCGGGCGCGGTTTCTTTCAGGCTCCAAGCGATGCGGGATGCGAGGGCCTTCGGTTTGGGGCAGCTGCTCGTCGGCGCGGTTGCCCTTTGGAGCGTGAGCTGCAGTTCGTCGCCCGGGGCTGAAGTCGCAAAGTCGACGCCCTCGACCCCGAGCTCCGAGCGAACGCTCGCCGACAGAGACGCGGCGAGTCCCGGCAAAGCTACGCTCGACTCGCCGACGAACGACGCGGGCGTCGCGCTCGCAGCATCCGAGACGAAGACGGCTTGGGGCAATGACGCCGGCACCGGTGCGTCGACCACCGCGGCGAGCGAGGCCGAAGCGTGCTTCGACTACGCGACTTCGTACTGCATGCGACTCGTCGAGTGCGATGGCTCGCCTCCCGAGGTCGCGGCCAGCAGCTGCGCTCACGTGGGTGACCTGTGTCCCGATCTCGCGTTTGCCGACGGCTCGACCCGCAGTGTCGAGACTTTGGTCGAGTGCGCGGAGCTGTTTCCCAGTTTCGATTGCGAAGCATTGCTGCGCGGCGATTTTCCCGATTGCATCACGCCCGGCGTGCGACAAGCCGGTGACGCTTGCGTCTTTGCCTCCCAGTGCGAGTCGTTGGCCTGCAGCAGCGCCAGCATCGACGAGTGCGGCCAATGTCTGCGCATCGCAGGCCCGGACGATGACTGCAACGAGCCGCTCACGAGCTGTCCTGCCATGTCCGAGTGCCTCGAGGACGGAACCTGCCTCAACTACCAAGACGCGCCCGCCTCGACGGACAGCGCCGCGCCCATGGCTCCGAGCCCCGCTGAGGACGGACAGCCCTGCTCAATGCCTGCCGATTGTTCGTCGTACTTCTGCGACCAACAAGTCACGCCAGCGGTGTGCCGGCACCAGCCGCTCCTCGGGGAAGACTGCAAGCAAACCCGCGCCTGCGGTGACGACGGCAGCTACTGCGAGCTACAGGGTACGGTGTGCAGCGCGCGCCCCCTCGAAGGAGAGCCTTGCGGCACGGATGCGTTCACGGGCCAAACCCTGTGGTGCGCGATTGGCCTGGTTTGCGCACAAACCAGCGAGTCTGAGGGAAGCTGTGTCAAACTACCTGCTGCGGGTGAACCGTGCTTCCACCTCGCGTTCTCGACCAGCGAGCAGGGCTATTGTGCCGACGGGCTCGAGTGCATCGAAAGCAATGGAGCTGAGCTCTGCAGCGCGACCGGGCCAACGGCGCCAACTGGACCCGCAGAACCGATCGCGTTTGGGGGCGATTGCAGTGACGCCCCCGACGGCTGTTACCCTGCCGCGTCCTGCGTGGACGGCATCTGCCAACCCTCTGCCATGCGCGGTCTGTTCGAGGCCGCGTGCACGCATTGACTCTGCCCGCACCGTCCCGCCCCAGGTATTAGCGCCTGGCCCGCTCATTGCACCCTTGCGCATCGGCCACATAGACGCGATGTCACGTGGCGCGAGCGAGCCCATGCAAAGCCCCCTCCCTCCCGCCGCTTTTGCAGCTCCCAAGCCCTCGCTGACGACGCCCACGGGTGGGTCCGTGTTCGTGCTGCCCGACCGAGCCCTTCTGATGGTTGCGGCGGCGGAAAGAATCGTCGGGCTTGCGGCAAGCGCCATCGCCGAGCGGGGTCGCTTCACGTGGGCGTTGGCCGGCGGCAGCACCCCTGAGCAACTATACGCGTTGCTGGCCACTTCGGCTTATCGCCCGCGCATCGATTGGCAGCGCGTGCACTTCTTTTGGGGAGACGAGCGCTGTGTCGCTCCGGATGACCCCCAGAGCAACTACCGCATGGCCAGGCAAAGCTTGCTCGACGTCGTGCAACCGCCAGAGCTCAATCTGCACCGTATGCACGGCGAGCTCGAACCGAGTGCCGGCGCCGACAGCTATCAGCGCGAACTCGAGCGTGTCTTCCAGGCCGCAAAAAGTGACCATCCGCCACGCTTCGACTGCATCTTGCTCGGCATGGGGGGCGATGGCCACACCGCGTCGCTGTTTCCAGGCACGCGCGCGTTGCAAGAATCACAGCGCTGGGTGGTAGTGAACGAGGCCCAGGGCCTGGCGCCCGGGGTCACGGCCACGCGGCTCACTTTCACTTTGCCGCTGCTCAATGCGGCGCGGGACGTGATGTTCCTCGTCGCTGGGGCAGACAAATCGCAGCGCTTGGCCGAAGTCGTTTCAGGTAAACACTCGGGGCCTGCCTTTCCGGCCGAGCTCGTGCGCCCCGAAACAGGTGCCCAATGGTTTGTCGATGACCTGGCAGGGGCGTTGTTGGCGACCCCTGCAGCCGTTCATGAATGAGGAGAGAACATGCAATTCGGTATGATTGGTCTTGGGCGCATGGGCGCAAACATGGTGCGCAGACTGATGCGCGCAGGTCACGAGTGCGTCGTCTACGACCGCGCGCCGGCAGCGGTGGAAGCGCTAATCAAGGAGGGGGCCAAGGGGGCAAGCACGCTGCCCGAGTTCGTGCAGAAGCTGAGCGTGCCGCGCGCACTGTGTTTGATGGTGCCAGCGGCGTACGTCGATGCCTCGCTCGAAGAACTCGCGCCGCTGTTGCAAGCGGGTGACACGATCATCGACGGCGGCAACTCGAACTACCAAGACGACATTGCGCGCGCCAAGCGGCTGCAGGCGCGCCAGCTGCACTACGTCGACATGGGCACCAGCGGCGGTGTTTGGGGTCTGGAGCGTGGCTATTGTCTGATGATCGGCGGTGAAGTGGAGATCGTGTCGCGACTCGATCCCATCTTCAAAGCGCTGGCACCCGGTCCTGGTGAGATCCCGAGCACACCCGGTCGCGAACAGCGCCAGAGCACGGCCGAGAACGGCTATCTGCACTGCGGTCCCAGCGGCGCTGGGCACTTCGTCAAGATGATCCACAACGGCATCGAATACGGGCTGATGGCCGCGTACGCCGAAGGCCTCAACATCTTGAAGAACGCCGGCATCGGCAAAGCGCATGCGAGCCACGCGAAAGACGCCGAGACGACCCCGCTGCGTAACCCGGAGCACTACCAATACGACTTCGACCTGGCCGACATCACCGAGCTTTGGCGCAGAGGCAGCGTGGTCACGTCGTGGCTGCTGGATCTGACGGCTCAAGCCTTGGCCAGTGATGGAACGCTCGAAAAGTTTGGTGGCAAGGTCAGTGATTCGGGTGAAGGTCGCTGGACGGTCGCAGCGGCCAACGACGTTGGAGTCCCTGCGCACGTCTTGACCGCTGCGTTGTTCGAGCGCTTCGCCTCGCGCGATCTCGATCTGTTCCAGAACAAAGTACTGTCTGCCATGCGCTTCGGCTTTGGCGGCCATGTGGAGAAGAAATGAGCAAGAGTTCACGCCCTCGTTCCGACGCGCTGGTCTTCTTCGGCGCATCGGGTGATCTCGCATACAAGAAGATCTTCCCCGCGTTTCAAGCCATGGCCCGCCGCGGCAAGCTCGACTTCCCGGTGATCGGCGTCGGTCGCTCGGGTTGGAATCGCGAGCAATTGGTCGAGCGCGCCAAGGCCAGCGTGACCGAGCACGGCGGCTACGATGCGGCCGCGTTCGCAATCTTGGCCGAGCGCATCGAATACCTCGACGGCGACTACAACGATCCGAAGACGTTCCAACTGCTAGCGGAAATTCTGCAGAAGCACGACGCCAAGCTGCCGATTCACTACCTGGCGATCCCTCCGAGCATGTTCCCGGTCGTCGTGCAGAACTTGCATCACGCAGGTTGTACTCACAATGGGCGTGTGATCGTGGAGAAGCCCTTTGGGCGCGATCTCGCCTCAGCCCGCTCGCTCAACGCGACGCTGCACGAGGTCTTCCCCGAGGAGAACATCTTTCGCATCGATCACTATCTCGGCAAAGAAGCAGTGCAGAACATGCTCTACTTCCGCTTCGCCAACGCGTTCTTGGAGCCGATCTGGAACCGCCACTACGTCGAGAACGTCCAGATCACGATGGCAGAGAGCTTCGGCGTCAAAGGCCGCGGCAAGTTCTACGAAGAGGCCGGCGTGGTCCGCGATGTGATTCAGAACCATCTACTGCAGATCGTGAGTTACATCGCGATGGAGGCGCCCTCGGGCACCTACGCAGAGGCGATCCGCGACGAGCAGATGAAGGTGCTGCGCACGGTGCGTCCACTCGCCGCCGAGGACTTGGTGCTCGGGCAGTTCCGCGGCTATCGCGACGAACCGGGTGTCGACAAAGACTCCAAAGTGCCGACCTATGCGGCGCTCAAGTTATACGTCGATTCTTGGCGTTGGGAGGGCGTGCCGTTCATCGTGCGCGCCGGCAAATCGCTCGAAGATACGCACACCGAAGTCACGGTGGAGCTGCGGCAAGCGCCGCCGGTCGTGTTCTCCGAGCCCAAGCCCAACTTGGGCAACTACATCCGTTTTCGCCTCAGCCCCAGCGTCTTGATCGGAATCGGGGCGCGCGCCAAGCGCGGTGGGGACTCGATGGTTGGGCGCCCCATCGAACTGCGCGTGGTAGAAGAAGCCGCGCAAGGGCAAGCTGGGCGTTTGGGTGACTACGAACGGCTGCTCGGTGACGCCATGGCCGGCGATGCGACGCTATTTGCTCGCCAAGACATCGTGGAGTCGGCGTGGAGCATCGTCGAGCCGGCGCTCGCAAGCGGCAATACCCTGTTCGAATACGAAGCAGGCAGCGCAGGACCGGCTGCGGCGGATCACCTCGTGGAAAGCATCGGGGGCTGGCAGCCATCGGAGATTGACGGCCTGGAAGATTGACGGCCTGGAAGATTGACGGCGCGGATGCGAACATGGCGGTAACTCCACGACGCGTACAGTCGCTCGCGCTCGCGCTACCGGATGCGACAGCGGTCCCTCATTTCGACCGGATTGCGTTCCGAACTCCAAGGCGCATGTTTGCGACGCTCGCGAGCGATGGCAGTGATCTAAACTTGATGTTCGATCTCGATCAGCAAGAGTACTTCTGCAAACTGGCGCCGCACGCCTTCCAAGCGCTGGACAATGGCTGGGGGCGCAAGGGCGCCACACGCTGCGATCTGAAGCAGGCCAATGTAAACCTACTGCGGGCGGCGTTGGAGACGGCCCACGCACGGGCGAATGAACCGCTGAAGCGCCCGCGCGCCACGCGTGCGCGACGCTGAGCGGAGCTCAGCTGCCGTGCTCGTCCATGTAATCTTGCATGGCGGCCTCGATCACGGTCTTGGCGTGATCGTAACCGTAGACTCTCGAGTCGTTGGGGGCGCTACCGGGCGTCAGTTTGTAGGTCGCAAAGTAATGCCCAAGCCGTTCGACCATCGTCGGAGGCAGCTCGCTCACGTCTCTGGCGTTACCCCAAAACAAATCCTTGTCGAGCACGGCAATGATCTTGTCGTCGGCTTCCCCGCCGTCGATCATCTGCAAACCGCCCACGACGCGCGCATTGAGAATGATGTCGGAGCGAGTGATCGGTCGTTCGCTGATCACACAGATGTCGAGCGGATCGCCGTCGCCTTTGGCAGCGCCCGCCAGCGCGGCGGTGCGCGGACCGCAAAAGGTGCGAGGCACGAAGCCGTACAACACCGGCGGCTGCGCCGAACTGCGCTGCGGGCGATCCACGCGGATGTAGCCCGTGGCTTTATCGAGTTCGTACTTCACCGAGTCGAACGGCGTGATCTCGATGTACGCCGTCACCAACTCGGGCGGGTTCGGCCCCACTTCGAGTCCATGCCAGGGATGGGGTCGCCAGCGATAGAAAGGCGCCGGAAAATTCATACGTGGCCGCAAGATGTACTGCGCCAATCGACAAGTCAAAAGCCGAAGGCTGCGGCGGGGCAGGTTTTTGACGCGGCGCAGGGCCGTCGGCTGACCCGTTGTCTCAGGGCCGCTCAAAGCCGCGGCAGACTTGTTCTGTTTCGGTTCCGTTCACGACCCCGAATAGCCCTTGGGGTTGGGGTCGAGCGCGGCTCACCGGGGTGTCCCTAATCCCAAGCCCCGCGCGGCGTTTTGCGACGGACTCGCTCTAGACACGTCACAAGTGAACGCGCCCAGCCGCCCTCAGGGTCCTGCCCCTACCGGTTTTTCTTTCCCAAGGTTGCCCCAACCGAGCGTGTTCAAGCCCGCGCGTGTGAGTGAGCGGCGCCGTTCATGTCCCACCGTTTGATGCTGCAGGGTAGTTCTTCGACGTCGGGGGCGTAATGAATTGGCCGGTCATGTCTTTGCCGAAACAGAGTCGTGTGTTCTGGGTAGCCCTTTGCAGCACAGCGCTCGCTCTGGGCGCTTGCGGCCAGCGCGAAGCACGCTGGTCCGGCCCTGACTATCGCGTGCCGCAGGTCGCGGTATCCCAGCCTTCCAATGAAATGAGGATCGCGTCCAAGGCCGGCCCCCAGAGCGCCCAGCGCTACGCCATCGCAAGCGCCTATGCGCAGCAACTGCAAGACGCGCCGCGGGATTACACGCACTTGGAACAGTCCTTGGGGCCAGCGGCGCCAACCACCGCCCCCGGGTTTGCGCTCGAAGATGCACGCTACTTCGAGCTCGTGCGCAAGGCTCTCAAACTCAACGACACACAGCTGGCCAAGCTTCGGAAGAGCGGCGCGCTGACGCTGCGCTTGCCCAATGAACCGACCATGGGAAGCATCTACGCCGCGCTGTGGCAAGCCGATTTACCCGTGTTCATCACGACCGACTCGATCCTGCACGCTTGGCACAAGAGTTACGACTCTGCGCTCGAGGGCTTCGAGGTGCGCCAATTCAGCCCCGCGTACCGTGAGTTACTCGATGGCGTACGCGCGGTGATGAAGCGGCAACTCACGCAACCCTCGCCCAAGTTGCGCGCCGTCGCGAGCCGCCTCGATCTCTATTTGTGCGTCGCGCAGACTCTACTGGGAGACCCCAACGACCAAGGCAGCTCGCGCGAAGCGGTCGACACGGAGCCACCGTCCAGCGTGACGCCGCTGCTCGCCGATGCGGACGCCGTCGACGGCATCGTCAAAGCCGTTTACGACATGCAGGTCGCGACGGTGCCGGCGTTCGGCGAAGTCGACTTCACTCAATTCAAACCGCGGGGGCACTACACGCACTCGGTCCCACTGGCGCGTTACTTTCGCGCCGTGATGTGGATGGGCCGAGCAGATACGGGGTTCAATCTCGCCGACGCCGGAGCAGCGCGGGCTGCCTTGCTGCTGGGGGTGCTTGCAAACGCTTCCGACAAGCTGCCGGCGTTCGCCAAAACCCAAGGCGCCATCGACTACTTCGTCGGCACGAGCAATGGGATACCACTGACGCGCGTCGCCCAGATCGTGCGCGAGCACAAGCTGACGCTCGCCCAACTCGAGGATGACACTATCGTCAACAGCCTGACGGCGGAGTTGTTGGGGTCGGTACCGAGCTCCCGCGTGACGTCGCAAGGCGTGCTGAGTCAAGGCCACGCCACACCGGTGCCTGCCGTCTTCCAATTGTCGAGCCAACGCTTCACGCTCGATAGCTTCGTGCACGAGAAGGTCAGCTTCGATCGCATCGAAGCGCGCACGATGGTCAGCGGTCTGGACGTCTTCGCAGCCATGGGCAACCCAGAGGCGACCCGGCTGCTGCGTCCTGAGCTCGAGAATTACGGCTTCAGCGGTGAGATGTTCGCGCTCTACAACACCATCAGCCAACTGCCGGCGAGTTACTGGCAACAGAACATCTACACGCGTTGGTTCGACGCACTGCGCAGCTTGGACGACGCGCCCCAAGGTCCCCATGTGCCCGCGCTGTTTCGGACTCAGCAATGGCAAAGGAAACAACTCAACAATCAGTTGGCTTCCTGGGCCGAACTCCGCCGCGACACCATCCTGTATGCGTCCCAAGTATACGCCAGCATCATGTGCAAATTTCCAGATGTATATCTGGAACCCTACCCCGATTTCTACGACCGCATCCACGACATGGCGCTCGAGGCACAACAACGTTTGGAGAGCCCGCAGCTCTTTGGCGGCTTCGTCAATCTGATGGGCCAATTGTCCGACATCGCGCGCCGCCAATTGAACGACTCTGGCCGCAACCAAGAAGACGCGGAATTCCTGAAGCAGCTCGTCAAACTGCAGCTCACCGGGACCGAGGGCTGTGGCGGACCGACCACGGAATGGACCGGGTGGTATCGTTTGCTTTATCCCGAGGGCGACATGTTCGACTTTGCTCCAGTCGTCGCCGACGTGTTCACCGATCCCAACTCGGGCAGCGTGCTCGACGTAGCGACCACGGGACCCGATCTGCTAGTGACGGCCTTCGAGACTCAGAGCGGTCCAGCGCTGTTCGTGGGGCCCGTCTCGAGTTACCGCGAGTTCGTGGGCGGCCGAATGACGGACGAGGAGTGGAAGGCGCAGTTAGCGGCGGGCAAGGTGCCAGCGCTGCCCGCATGGAACACGCTCGACGCGGGCAAAGGTGCACTGCCCGCGGCGCATCGTTGAGATCGAGTTCAGGCCACCGGCGCTTTGGGTCTGAGCAGGTTCGTGCCACGAAAGACGCCGTGCCGCCCCGTCGCGCCTTGAAAGTCGTGCCATTCGACGCGTGCCGCGACGAGCTTTCCGTCAATCAGCGTTTGCACGAAGGACCCCATCGGAAATTCCGCGGACGTGAATTCGACCTTCAGGGCGAACTTACCGACGTGCTCGGGCACACTGCCGGTCCAGTAAGCCCAACCCACGGGTGGCGGGGGGTTTGGCGGGCAAGGCGGGACGCCGATCGCGTGGTTCGTGATGACCCGTGGGTCTTGTGCGATCTGCAGAACCTCCGTCGTCGGCGGCGGGGGTGGAACCCAAGCGTCATTGATCGAACTGACGCCGTCGCGCGGGCCTCCTGGAAGCGGAACGTCTGGCGGCGCGAGTTCGAGCCCCTCCTGCATGGCAACTCCTAGTGTCTTGTTGCCAGCAACGCCATCCGCTTCGAGTTGATGCGCCGTTTGAAAAGCCTGGGTTGCAGCGACGCAAAGGGGCCCGAACTTACCGTCAATCTGACCCTCGTAGAGCCCACTACCCTTCAAGAATCTCTGCCAAAGCTCGACGTCTTCGCCCACACTTCCACTTTGCAAAGTTCGCATCCGGCGCTCCTTCGGTGCTCGGCACGGACGTTAGCCTCATCGCCCGACGCTCGCCATGGTCAATAGTCCATTGGGAGCGACCACGTTTGGTAACTTCTGCAGCCGTTGGTAGGGCTTGAAGTCAACGGCCAATCAGCGCGAGCATGGCCATGGGAGAACCATAGCGTCCATGACTCGACCCCTCCGAAGTGCGCCCCTTTGCCCGCCAACTCCAACCAGTTGCTCCCGGTTTGCGCGTAGCCGGTTTACTCGGAGGCAATGGCTGACGAGCGCGGGCCTGGGGTCCCTCGCTTCCGCGCTGCCCGGTTGTGGACCCCATCACCCACACCCAGTACCGGTGCGGCTACGCGGCGGCGTCGCGATCGACGCCCACTGCCATGTGTTCAACGCCGCAGACTTACCGGTTAGCACTTTCTTGCTGGGCGCCAGGTCGCCGATCAAAGGCTATCTATCGCGACACCCGTTACTCGCGCGCAGTGCAAACTTGATCGCAGACTCGATTACGAAGTTGTTGATCGCAGCGCCCGACGAGCAAGCTGAACAGCGCTTCTTGAACGGCGAGTCGCAGAGAGATCCCTTGGACCTGTGGGATGCTAGCGTCAGCGGTTTCGTCAAGGATCTGCTTGCCGTCGAGATGCCGCGCGGCGTCCGCGCGTGGACCAACGAGTTTCCTCCCGAACTAGAGTCAGAACGACAGATCTTGGGTGCAGCGTTGCGCCAAGATCTCGATCTGGATACGCGCTCTCAGTTCGCGACCATGCAGTTGACGGGTTTGGCGTCGAAGTTCCCGGGCAGCGTCTTTGCCCTGCTCGATCTGTTGCTATCGTGGTGTCGCCAACTGAGTGATTATCGCATTCGCAACATCGATCGATTGCTGGAGATGTACGGGCAGGAGCGGTTGGGTGTCGGAATCCTGGTGCCAGCACTGGTCGACTTCCATCGCTGGCTTCCTGACCCACGGGATCCAATCCTGAGCGCCCACCCTCAGGTCACCCTGGACAAGCAGGTGCCTTTGATGGCCAAGATTATCGCGTTGCGTCCTGGTGTGCACCCCATGGTCCCCTTCGACCCGCGCCACGCATGGGAGCAGAGCCGAGACCTACTCGACCAGTGCTTCAATCGGGATGGTCATGGCAAACAGGGCAACGGGTTTGCCGGAGTAAAGCTCTACCCTCCACTTGGCTATTCGCCTTGGGATAACTCGCATCTGAAGAGCATCTCGCCAGAGCTGCAGGCGCTGGTGGAAACCAATTTCAAAAACCTCTACGACTATTGCCAAAAGTTCGATGTGCCGCTGATGGCCCACTGCAACGCCTCCAACGGCACGCAGACCGCCGACCTTGGCAAGACCTACCTTGCGAAGCAATGGCGGCGTGTGATCGAGCTGTATCCAAAACTGCGCATCAATCTGGCCCACTTTGGGGGAGTGGCGGACTTCGCGAGCAACTTCGCGTCGAGCAAACCCACACCCGAGCAAGACGAGATCGGAAGCCTGATGAAGCTCGGAAACGTGTTCACTGACATCGCCGACGAAAACCTGATCGCCGACGAAGCATTCCGAAAGAAGGTCAGCCCCGCACTGAAGGACTTCTTCGAGCGAAATCAGCTCGCGCTCGAGCGAATGATGTACGGCAGTGATTGGATCATGCTCGGGATCGAAAGCCTGCCCGACAGTTACCTGCCTGCGTATCCGAACTACCTGGGCGGTTGGTATTCCGAACTGCGGGCGCTGCTGGACGACCAACAACAAGAGCGCCTCTTTGGTGGGAATGCTCTCGACTTTCTGGGTGTCACTCGCGACGGCTTGAGCCGTCGACGGCTAGAGAACTTCTACCAAGACATCGGCCAGGAGCCCCTGTGGTTTGGGACACCGCTCAGCGACGCGGGCACCGGCGCCGTCAAGGAGGACCAGTGAGATCCCGGCTCAGCGCTGCAGGTCATGCGTGGCCCTTGTGCACACTCCTGCTGGGCTGCGGCGCGGCGGGGGAGGAAGGGGCCCCTGCTCTGCGGCATTGGGACGCGTGCACTTTCCTCGATGACGCGGAGGTCGCAAGCGCAATCGGCGCGGTCGACGCCGGCCAATTGACGAAGACGACCAATCCGGTCGACTTCGACTGGAGCACCGACGCCACCGAGTGGACGCGGAAGATTGCGATCTCTCGCTGCAGCTACTCGGCCAAGGTAAACGGTGTTACCCGGAACATCGACCTGGTAGCGCGCCTTTCCGGCTCTGCTGATCGCAGCGAGTCGCAAACGCGACGGCTGTTACAGGCGCAGGGGTATTCCCCCAAGTCGGTCTCGGATCTGAAGTGCGCGGACGGGGGATTGTGGATTTCAGAAGAACCTGAAGCGCCTGCGGGAGAGCTTCACGCCTTCGTCGAGCTCCCTGATCGCAAGGCGCGCACTGGGTGCGGTGAGACGAACCTGCTCCTCGCGGCACCGCTCTCGGCACACGCCGTCCTGTTCCTGGACGGTTGGAACGACAGCAAAGCGGAACTTCAGACCGCGCGAGCGCTGATGGACAAAGCACTGCCAAAGCTCCGGGACGCGATGAGTGAGATTGGACGCGGTAACTACTCGACGACCCCTGACGCTGGTGAAGCGGGCGCGGAGTTCATCGATGCTGGGTCCCAAATTGCGGCGTCGGACTTTCCAGTGGTCGCAGCGCAACACCAGTGTTCACGTTTGGCGGCGTGTTGTTCCTACGACGAACGCGCGGCAAGTCAGGTGCCCGTAGAGGATCTGTCGCAATGCGCCGCACTGCTCGGCTTGGCATACGGGGCGGTGTTGTCGACCGCGCTCGAGAGCGTTGCGAGCGGACGGCTCGCGTACGACGAAGCCCAGGCAAGGCAGTGTTTGGAGCGCTTCGACGATCAGGCCTGCGACGGTTTGAAGGCGCAGCCGGTGCGCATTCCGTGTGCCGAGGTTTTCGCGGGCAAAGCCGCCGAGGGTGAAGGCTGCATCAGCGACTTCGAGTGTGCGAGCGCTTACTGCGCTCAGGACCACCTCGTTCGACTGTTGCTAGATGGTGGCGTCGAACTCGTCGATGCTGGGTCGCAAGGCGCGAGTGAGCTCGATGCGAGTCTCGAAAGTGCGAGCCTGGAAGATGCAAGCTTTGCAATGGATCAGACAGATGGCGGGAGCGACGCCGGGCAACTGACGCCCAACCAAAGCACCGGACACTGCGCCCCGCGCGGCGTCGATGGCGAGTCCTGTACCCAAGACGACGAGTGCGCGTCGGGTTCGTGTCAGGCCAGCCTATGTGTCGATCCCGTGCCCGTGCCCTGGTGCACGGGCTTATGAGTTGGCAGCTCGCAGCATGGGAGTTCACTGCTCCGTTACAGTTTGGACTCAGAGCGCCGCTTCACCCCGGTGAAACAGACAACTGTGACTCAACGCCCCGGCATTTCTGGAGCCCCTGAAGACATTGTCGTCCACGCTTCACGCTCCGCGTGTTAAGCAGCTCGCGCAACGCTCAGGGAGGGCGTCGCACATTCCGAAAGGGAGCAAACCCATATGAGGGTACAACTTGGTTTGATGATTGCTGGGCTGGTGCTGATCACCCGCCCCGGACAGGCCCAGGAAGCTTGTCAAGGCGCGACCTACGAGGCAGAGAACATGTTCCATTCGACAGGCGGTTCCACGCCTGGCGGTTGGAATATTTGGACCAACGGTTACATCAGCACCAACCACAACTTCGACGGTGGCACCAAAGTCATCACCGTCGTTACGCGCGGACAGAGCGCGGTCGGGGTTCCTGCCCACATGGTCGTGAGCGTCAATGGCGTGGACGAGTATCACTACTCGATCAGCGCCACCAATTGGACGGCTTACAGTTTCAACGTCGACGTGCCCGCCGGAACGCGTCAGATCCGTGTCAGTTTCGACAACGACTACAATCAAAGCGGGCAGGACCGCAACCTGTACGTCGACAAGGTGATCGTGGGCTGCGGCGGTGGCTGGACCAATCTCATCCTGCGCGATGGCTGGGTGGCGGCTGCAGACAGCAACCCACCCGCGGTCGGACTAGTCGATGGCATCGTGACGTTCCGAGGGGCCCTGAACGGCGAACACGCGACGTCGAACATGCCGTTCTGCCTCACTGATGGCCACGTGGAGCCCGGTCCGGACTACACGCAGTATCGCCCGGCGGACGTCGGCTATCTCACGACCCGCGCCGCGCTCGCCAATGGCGCGACCGGCTCGTTGCTGCTCGGCCCTGTGGTGCAGCCACCTGGCTACGTCCCCGATCAAGAGCTCGTCGGCTCTTATTGCTTTCAGGTCTCCGAGGACTCGGCATCACCCGACCCAGGGCCCAACGGCGCACTGCTGACTTCACTCGAAGGTGTTTCGTTCACCAAGAGCGGCTATGGAGTCTCCCAGAATGCCGTAAACCTGACGAACCTTCCGGGCGGTGAGAACTGGGCCGTGGACTATCCACAACGCGGTACCGACTCCGGCCTTCCGGGCGGCGAAGGTTGGCACGCCAAGCTCGTCAATGGCTTCGTTCGCTTCCAGGGCGAGTCCCGATACATCGGACCCGATCCTTTCGACCCCGTCCTGTTCAAGTTGCCCGCGGGTATGATCCCGAGCAATCCGGTTTATATTCCAGTCGTGTTCTCCCCGTTCGGCGACACGCTGGCGGGTCGAATCGTCGTCCAAACCAACGGCGACGTCGAAGTCGAGGGCGCAATCGAACGCGCGCAGCTCGGAGTCTCGTTGGACGGAGCTTCCTTCTCCGTGTCGCAAGCGAGCGGCTCGGCCTTCCCGCTCAGCAATGGTTGGACCTCGTACTCGAGTCGCCTCGTGCGCGCGCGCCTGGTGAACGGCGTCGTTCGGCTCGAAGGCGCGGTGAAGGACGGCTCGACCACGGTGATCGGACAATTGCCCGCGTCGATGGCTCCCTCACACCCGATCTACGTGGTCGCCAATGCCGTGCTGTTTGCGCAGCAAGCCACGCTGCGTATCAACACCGATGGCACGATCGAAGTCGTCAGTCCGTCGCTGGTGGTGGCCCAACCCGGGCTCTCACTCGACGGGGTTTCCTTTGCTCCGGGCCCCTTTCAATGCACCGGCGGTTGCCTGAGCGCCACGCCTCTCGCGCGCAACGTGAACTCGGGTCCGTTCAACACGTTGGGTGAACGTTGGTTCGTCGTTACGGGACCGATCAATGGTTGGCAGGCTTCGGAAACCGCTGGGCGAACCATTCGCGTCAACGGCGTGGTCGTGACACCCGGTCAGATGCCGTTGCCGCCAGCGGTGAACGGGACCACGTACTACTTCGACTTCTCTGCCGGAAGTCGCAGCTGGGCGAGCTGGAGCTTTTGGTGATCTGAATTACGATGGCCTAAGGGCCATCAGCTGATGGACTATGTGGCGCCGGAGCCCGGCGCCACATAGTCGCCAAAGCAAGGCCGCCAAAGCAAAGCCGGTCGACAGCGGCGCGTTTGCGAATTAACCTGTCGGCATGCAAGGGGTCCGTTCGCTCGTTCTCGCTGCGCTCGTGTCGTGCGCCTGCGGCAGTGAATCCGCGCACGATTCCGTTGCTCCTGAGCCCGGCCTAGGCAGTGGGTCCGACGAGCCAGTCGACGCGGCGAAGGGCACTAGGCCCGCAAACGTCACCGAGCCCGAGACCAGCGGCGCGCATATGGGTAACACAAGGTCACCCGAGGCCGGGCCCGCCCAAACCACGGCCAACAGCGGAGCGGCCGAGCTTGGCGTGGGCGGTAGAGGCAACCCGAACCCGACGAGCGCCGACGGAGCGGGTGGCTCCGATTGCGCAAATCCCGAGCAAACGAGCGCTCGAGCCGGTGACTCGAGCGTCGAGTCGACGCCTGAGATGAACGGCCAGACCAGCGACGTCGATGCCCTCGATGCCGGTGCTAACTCTGGACCCACAGCGTCCGAACCCTCGGGCGTCGAGGCTGGCCCCGCGTCGACCAATCTCATCCCAGTGTTCCCGATTGCACTGCCTCGACTCCCCCAGAACTGCGTTCGCGAAGTCGACTACGCCGACGCGCAGAGCTGTGGCCTGCATACGAGCTGCGACGATTACGACGCCAACAACGTCGACTGCGCGGTTTACGACGACGGCACCTGGGGTTGCGCTTGCACCACCAACCACTACAGCTATGAGTTCAGCGTCAGTGGGGCAGAAGGAGCCGCGGCCTGCGAAGTCGCGTCGGAGGCGTGCGGCAAAGGGGATCGTCATGACACGTCCCAACCAGTAACCTGTGACCTGACCTCGCCAAACCCCGACGCTGATTATTGCTACATGACCCAAGACTGCACGCGATCCGTCGCGCTCGACTCGGAGGTCTCGCTGAGCTTCAGCGCAGAGCACAGCATCTACTGCGCTGGAACCGAAGGCGCTGTGACGTGCGAGTGCGGAGACGATCCAAGCCTGCCCGGCGTGGACTTCCAGCTCAGTTCAACCAACGCGGCGGACGGCTGCGAGCTCACCGCCGCATTGTGCAGCGCTGACGTCATCGCGTTCGACGGTCCCAAAGACTGCAAGGATCCTGAAGTCGGCAGCGACGGCGACTGCGACATCACGCGTGAGTGCAAGCAGTGGAACGAAGACGAAAGCATCGCCGTCACGACACACGACAGCGCGCTGTGCAGCAGCGCGCAAGACGGAAGCTGGAGTTGCGAGTGCGACACGCGCGACTACACGCTGAGCTTTGGATTTGCCGTGCCTGCCAACCTGGATGACCAATGCCATACTGCTCTCGACGTGTGCGCGGACGCCAAACAGATCGAACTGCTCCCCGAGCCTGCGCGCTGCCTCGACTATGAGCTGACGGCCCAAGCCGAGGAGGGCACGGGCTGCGACGGACGGCTCACTTGCGAACGAGACGCGAGCTTCGGCGATCAGGGCATCGTCGTCTACGGCGACATCCAGATCGCTTGCGTGCCAGTGGGCGCCAATGGCTGGCGTTGTAGCTGTTACAC
>DATAHU010000008.1:0-8127 GCA_036263015.1 Polyangiaceae bacterium
GGCCTACCCCGTCGAGAAGCGACCAGGCCCTATTGGCGAGTCCAGTGAAGTCGCTACCGCTACCGGTACCGTGTTCATGGGCAGCTCCGTCGTGAGCGGCAGTGGGAAGGCGCTCATCACCAAGACAGGCTCACGCACCGCGGTGGGCGAGATCGGTCACGCGCTCTCCCAGCGGCCGCCACCGGCCGCCTTCGAGGTTGGAACGAAGAACTTCGGCCTGCTGATTTTGCGGCTGGCGCTGTTGATGGTCCTGTTCGTGATCCTGGTTAACCTGGCGCGCGGTCGACCTTGGATGGAGACCTTCTTGTTCGCCATTGCGCTAGCCGTCGGGCTCACACCAGAGCTGCTTCCGATGGTGGTGTCGGTGGCGCTGGCCAAAGGCGCGATGCGCATGTCCAAGAAGAAGGTGCTGGTCAAGCGCCTAGCTGCCATTCACGACCTCGGCAGCATGGATGTCCTGTGCACCGACAAGACAGGAACACTCACGGAGGCGCGGATCACGCTCGATCGCCATCTAGATCCAGAGGGCCAGGACAGCCAGCGTTTGCTCGAGCTCGCCTTCGTGAACAGCCACTTCGAGTCGGGCCTTCAGAGTCCCATGGATCAGGCCATACTGCTCCACGACGAGGTCGATCTTAGTGGCTGGGAGAAGATCGACGAGGTTCCCTTCGACTTCGAGCGTCGGCGTGTCTCGGTGCTGGTTGCCAAAGCTGGCGCGCGCTTGCTCGTGATCAAGGGCGCATTCGAAGACATTCTGGCATTGTCGACGCAGTACGAGGTCAGCGGTTCGCCCGAGCCACGACCCCTTGGACCAACCGAGCGGCGGGCGCTGAGTGATCGTTTCGAGGCGCTCGGACGCGAGGGGTATCGAGTGCTCGGTGTCGCGTGGAAGGCCGAGGCTCCCGACTGTCCGCACATCGTCATCCATGACGAAATGGAGCTCGTGTTTGCCGGCTTTGCGGTCTTCGAAGACCCGCCCAAGCTGGGGGCTGCTGCCGCGATGCGCGATCTGGCCGAGCTCGGTGTGAAGGTGGTGATCGTAACTGGAGACAACGAGCTCGTCGCAGAGCACGTGTGCAAGCAACTCGGTGTGCCGATACGGGGTGTGCTCACGGGCACGGAGCTCGCGAAGCTCGACGATCAAGCGCTGCTCGCGCGCGTAGAAACTACCGATCTATTCTGTCGCTTGAATCCCGCGCAGAAGAACCGCGTGATCCTTGCTTTCAAGAAGCGCGGTCACGTCGTAGGTTACCTCGGAGACGGCATCAACGATGCCCCGTCGCTGCATTCAGCCGACGTCGGAGTATCCGTCGACAGCGCAGTCGACGTGGCCAAGGCTGCAGCGGACATCATCTTGCTCGAGCGTGAGCTGTCCGTTCTGAAGGACGCGGTCCTCGAGGGGCGCAGGACGCTCGGCAACATCGTCAAATACATCCTGATGGGCACCAGTTCGAACTTCGGCAACATGTTCAGCATGGCCGGCGCATCGCTCTTCCTACCCTTCCTACCGATGCGCCCGATGCAGATCCTGGTGAACAACTTCCTCTACGACCTATCCGAGGTGTCGATCCCCACCGACACGGTGGACGACGAGTTCCTCGCGCGTCCTCATCGCTGGGACATGGATTTCATCCGCAAGTTCATGATGGTGATAGGTCCCGTCAGCTCCCTGTTCGACTTCGCGACGTTCTTGCTTCTCTTGCATCTGTTCAGCGGCAACGAACGACTCTTTCACAGCGGTTGGTTCGTCGAATCGTTGGCGACGCAAGTCCTCGTCATCTTCGTCATCCGCACACAGGGCAATCCCTTTCGCACTCGTCCCAGTCGATCGCTCGTGTTCACCTCATTGGCCGTCGTGTTGGTCGCGCTACTCTTGCCGTTCACGCCGCTTGGCACGATGCTCGGGTTCGCGCCGCTCCCGCTGCTGTTCTTCGTCGTTCTCGTGCCGCTCGTGGCAACGTATCTGCTCGCCGTCGAAGCGGTGAAGCGCTGGTTCTACCGCCGACAGCCGAACAATTCCCCTGGGGGACCACTGAAGGAAAAGGCGAGCTCGACGTGACCAGCCAGCGCCTCCGACGCTGCTCATTGGGAAGTGGGCTGGTCGCGTCGGATTCTGCCGTCGATCACTTCGACCACTCGTTCACAACGCTCCGCGATGCGCGTGTCGTGCGTCACGATCACGAATGCGGTTGCGCGCTCACGGTTGTAACGACGCATCAACTCGAACACGCGCTCTGAATTCTCGGTATCGGGCGTACGGACGGGTCACTCGGGCGCGCGGTCTGATCGCCAGCAAGTTCACAGAACCCGTGGCTTCGTGACCGTTTGCCGGGCTCTGCCCCTGCCCTCATCTCGGTGACACCGAAGTGCGCTACGAAGGAGCCGGGCCGTACTCTCTAGGTGCCTGCCCGGCGTTCGCTGCCAAAAGCCAGAGCAGCCCTCAGCTGTTCACGCGCTGCAACCATGGGAACTCAGCCGCTCGAAGTTCCCATGGGTTTCCGGAACGCTGGCCGCTGCGACCCACGCTTTGCTTGCCCTAAGTTTACTCCCCGATTCTGGGAGATGATGTAAGGCGATTGCATCGACCGCTGCTCGGTTTGAGTTTGGCAACAGCGCACGCGTGCTATAGTCGAACTCGATGGGGCTTCCGATCGCTGTTTCCTCGCCAGACTCAGGACCACGAAGCGTGCGTCGCGCCGATCTTCAGAGAACACGCGCCGACTCGTCGACTCGGGCGTGCACGAGATATGTAAACCAATTGGGACAATTGGTGAGCGAGCGCTGGCGACGTTGCAACTACGACGCGCGTGCCTTCCCCGAGATCGCAACGCGCGCGCTCGAAGAGATGCCCGCCGCCACGGCCCTCACGCCCAAACAGCTGCTGCACTGGGCAGCCACCACCGATCCGTTACCCCCGCAGGACAACCTCGGCAATCGCTTCGGCGAACCCTCCATACGACTATTCGACGATGGTCGTTTCTTCATCCAAGCTTTGTTCTGGTTCGAGAGCACGACCTCGATCCATCAACATTCGTTCTCTGGCGCGTTCGAGGTGCTCTCGGGCTCGAGTCTCCACACCTGTTACGACTTCGCGGTGCAGGAGCGTTACAGCGAGCACTTGCAGCTCGGGGCACTCGAGCTTCGAGACGCAGAGCTCTTGCGGCAAGGTTCGGTGCGGCCGATTCTCGCAGGACAGCGTTTCGTTCACTCTCTCTTTCACCTCGATCATCCGTCGGTGTCTTTCCTGGTCCGCACGCACAACGACGTCGAAGCGGGCCCCCTCTATTCGTATTTGCCGCCGGGGATAGCGTACAACTCGTTTCACGTGACGCCGCGCGTGCGCATGATCAAGGAGACGCTCGTGGCCGCCCACAAGCTCGGTGATGGTTCCGTGCACCGGCTAGCACGCGCCGCCCTGCAGGGAGCCGACGCAGAGACCGCGCTGCACGCCTTGCTCGTATACCGACAGCTGCTCGGCGATCCCGAGTGGGCTCGGGCGCTACCCCAAATCGAGGCGTTGATTCGACCCGAGAGCGAACTATGGCGCGAAACGCTTCAGCGCATGCTTTCGACTCACGAACGTCAACGCTCGATTGTGCAGGGACGCGAGTACGTGAAGAGCCCTGAGTTGCGCTTCTTTCTGGCACTGTTGCTCAACTTGCGGGAGCGCTCGCGCATCATCGAGCTCGTAGAAGCGCGCTTTGCAGAGCGGCCGGCGCTGGACCAGATCGTCGCTTGGGTTGGGGAACTCTGGGAGACCGCTCGGCCCAATGGTGACGGGCAGTTCGTTAACTTATTGCAGTTTGGGTGCGATCCCAGCGTCAAGGCGCCTGCGCTCGCGATCTTGAGAGCTCAGCTCGCTGGCAAGCGTGACAAGGCGATCGCCCAGGCAAACAAACAGTACCGCGGCGTCGAGGCGATCTGCCAACTTTGGCGCGAGCAACCCTTCTTGCTGCCGCTCTTCGAGTGAGGACCCGATGCCACAACACAAGGTGATCCCACGGCCCACCCACAAGCAGGGGCCACGCAAGAAGCCACAGAACGGTTGGCTTCAGAATCCGACCATCGTGATCGAGCACAAGCCCGTGGCGCGCTTTCGCGTCCGAGGCTGGGGCATCAAGGAGGTCCATGATCCCGCGCTGATCGACGCGCTGCTCGAGGGCCGCGCAACGAATCCGCACGTCGCCGAAGCGTTGATCCGCGAAGGGCTCTTCGTGCGCGCCACGGACTTGCCGCGCGAAGTGAAGTTTCACGCGCCGTTGTCGTTCAAGAGGCCCGTGCTGATGCCCGCAAGCCCGGCCAGCCAAGCCAGCCCAAGCTCGCGAGATTGGCGTCTGAACCCGGCGTTGCATTGGCAATCCTCGACGCGAGTCCCAACCGCGCTGCGTACGCGCGCGTGGTCGCAGGCAGTTCTCGGCGCCGCCCCTGAGCTGTGGGTGGAAGATCCGCGCACCGCGCTGCCCTTCCCCTATTGGCCCGAACCCGACGTCAAAGCCTGCATCCAAGCGCTGCAGACGGGACAAGTCAGCATACGCGCGCTCGGTGAACGCCAACGTCGACTGCTCTCGGAGGCCGGCATTCTGCTCCCCGAACCTGCTGAGCACACGCTCGGCGAGCGCTACAGTGGGCTCAATCGGAAACTGGGCGAGCAGCAGTACCTGGTGCTGAGTGAGCTCTTTTCGCCGCTGCAGCTCGGACATTTGCGCCGCTACTTCCGAGGCTTGGAGCAGGAGGGGTACTTGAGCCGCGGCGATTCCCAGGTGGAGCGGCGCCTTGCGATGTACCGTGAGCCGCTCTCGAACGAACTGCACCGGCTGCTGACGCCACTGCTTTCGCGAGTGACGTGTGAACCCCTGCAAGCTTCTTACTCCTATTTCGGTGTTTACTTGCCAGGCGCAGTGCTCGAGCGCCACCGAGATCGCCCGCAGTGCCGCTGGAACTTGTCGTTGATTTGGGACACGAGACCCGACCGCCAGCGACGCGATGCGTGGCCGATCTACCTCGAGGTCGGAGGGCAGACGCGCCGGATCAAACTCGGAATGGGTGACGGTCTATTGTATCGCGGTACCGAGTTGTTCCATTGGCGTAACAAGCAACCCGCAGGCAACTTCACGACAGCGACCTTCTTTCACTTCGTGCCCGAGGGCTTCAACGGGGCCCTCGACTGATAGCCCTTAACCCCTCGAGACCCGAGGACACCGCAACAAGTGAACGATCGCCGAGACCGTTCGTTCTCGCCTCACTGTGAAAACAAGAGGGGGCGCACCCTACGGGAGCGCCCCCCTTTGAACGCGCAAACTGGTTCACGGGGCTTTCGAACGGATCTCGACCGTGGGCAGGGCAAGACCAGATTGATCCCTCGCCTGCTCGGTCAGTGAGCTCTGGACGAAGCAGAGCGCACGCAACGTGCCCGCTTGCCCCCCGCTGTGGAAAAAGCGGTCGTACGAACCTCAGGGAACGCGGGGCAGACGCTCACCCTATGCCGGCCGGGTAAGCGCCTTTCGCGTTCTCACGAGTCTTGGAAACCGCTCTTGCCGCAGATCTCTGCTTCGAGACCCGCCCTCACCCGATCTTCAATGCGGAGACGCCAGCGAGCGCACTCACGTTGAGTGCGTTCGAGCCGATCAAGGCAAGGCCATCGTGCGGCGTGTGACAGGGGTTGCACCCCATTGCAGCCTTCACGCCGCTGCGCACGGTGAGCTTCTTGATCTTGAGATCAGTGACGTGCTTTTCCTTCAACGCTTGTGATTTCTTCATTGCGTTCCTTCCCATGTTGTCTCGATGCAACCATTGCCCGAGACGCTACATCTAACAGACACACACGGCAGTGTCCACCTCCAGAGCCCACTTGTATGCCGTTAACCCAGACAAAACACCCACTGTCCACTTGTGGGAGCAAATCCCGTGTATCGAACCACGAACGAACGACAAAGCCCTTGTTCAAACGTCGTTGCAAGCAACGCCTTCGTAGTGCCACGTGGTGAGTTCTCTGGGAGCTCTTCCCGAGCACGAAGCTCGCGTCGGACTCTGAAAAACAGGGAAGAATTCGCAGCCCTTCGTGGTATCAGTTCAGCTGGAGCTCGAGTGTGAGAGCGTGCGAAGCAAGAGACGTGATCGTCGTAGGAGCGGGTCCAGCGGGATTGCTCGTAGGCGATCTACTGCGTCAATGGGGCCACGACGTACTGCTGATCGATGCCGGCTCTCGCGACTATCCCAATCGGTCGCTGTTGCCGGGAGAGGACGATCCGAACGAGTCACACGGCGCGCATCGAATGAACGCAGATGCCGCGCCCGCACAGAACGTTGCTCGTACGGACACGTGGCGTCACCAACTGCTCGGCGCGAACGGCTGGTGGGCGCGCGCGCATGCGGTTGGCGGCCGAGGTAACCTTTGGGGCGGCTGGCTTTCGCGCTTCGGACCTCGGGTGTTCACCGAGGGCGGCTGGCCCTATGGACCCCGTGCCTTGGCACCTCACTACGAACACGCAGAGCGTTGGTTGGGCGCGTTGAGAGGCGAACTGGTTCCCCGCTTTGCGAACTTGAGGAACGAGCTCGGTGTTCGCGTCGAGGCCGGAGTCTTCGCGACGCGCTTGGGCCCAGGTCTAGATAGCCCACTCGCCCATAGCGTTCAGACGCACACGATCGCTACGAAACTCGAAACCGGCGCGGCGCGCTGCGCGTTGCAGGTTTTGGTGAACGGCCGCCCCCACACGCTCTTGGGACGCAAGCTGATCCTCGCCGCGTCGCCGATAGAGACAGCGCGCCTGTTGCTAGAGAGTGGGCATTGCCACCCCGAGGTTGGCCGCGGACTAACGGATCACTCGATGCTGGGCTACGTGCTGTACGAGCCGAATCGCCAACCGGTTCGCCTGGCTGGCCCCGTGGCGCGCCCCACGGCTTTCATCCCCCGCTTCGTCAACCTCGGTGAGAGTGGCGCACGGCGCTACAAGGGCGGCTTCAGCGTCGAGCTGATGGGCCCGTTTCCGACCAGTCATGCCAGTGCCCTGCAGCGTGAAGCGCTGGGCATCCGCCCTAGCAGCCCAGGCAGTGTTACCTACATCAATGCGATCGGTGAACAGTGGCGCCATCCCGATCGTTATCTCGACTTGGCACCCCGCGCTCTGGACGCAGTGGGCCGCAGGTTACCGCGTGTGCGCTTTGCCTGGTCGCGCCAAGAACGACGCATGGTGGCCGAAATGAAGACCACCTGCCGCCAGATCGCAGCGGTCATTGCCTCACCCGGGGCAGAGCTCGTGCGCTGTCGCGATCCCTTCGTACACCCTGCTATCTATCATCCTGCCGGCACTTGCGCGATGGGACGCGAGGCGAACAGGCCCTGTGACGCCAATGGTGCGGTGCGCGATCTACCCAATGTCTGGATCGCCGACGCGTCGGTGTTCCCGTCGGGGGGCGACGCTCACCCAACGCTCAGCGTGCTGGCGCACGCTGGGCGCGTCGCACGCGCCGTCCACCGCTCGTTGGCTCGCGCACACTAGCGCTCGTGCGGGGCAAGAGATCCGCGATCAACCGCGTACGCGCCTCGAGCCCTGTATGGAACGGGTTTACGGTCTCGAGCCCGGGGATCAGCACGCGCACGACACGCGCCGGCGCGATCACTTCAGGCCCCAACTCACTGACCAGCACGTGCGGATAACCCGCATCCCGCACCCGCTCCACGACCCAGGCAATGTCGCGCCGCGCGTCGCGGGATACGAACCCTGCAATCGATCCAAACGCCATCAGCTCGGCCTCGGCGTCGCCACTTCTTACGGCGAAAGCGCGCCGCGTCATGCTCGTAGTGCGTTCGTGACGTCCCAGACTGCGCGAGCGCACCGTGAGATCCTCGCGGGCGCCGGCAGTAACGGTCATGACCGATTGCACGGCCTCGAGCAGAGCCATGTTCAACGCGACCTCGGGATTGGGATGGGTGGCTTTGCCGAACGCAATTTGCTGGCCTACGCCGAACAACTGCTCGGGGCCATCCAGAGCGCTACCAATGCGTGCACGGAACGTCGGTACGCGAATGTCCGAGCGAATGTCGAAAAGCCGGACCGAGCGTCCGCTCGCCTCAATCTTCCGGATCAAGCGCGTGGTCGATCGCGGTACGGATTGTGGATCGATCAGCGT
>DATAHU010000009.1:0-10660 GCA_036263015.1 Polyangiaceae bacterium
GCTTTGTCGGAGCAAATAGCCGCAGCTTGGAGTCAAAATCCCGCGCGCCACGTCAGCGAGACCGATTTGGCGATTGATAGGGCAGTGCTTCACGCTGGCAACGACGTGCCCTTCGCCAAGATCGTGCACTTGATCGATGCCATCAAAGGCCCGGAGCGCAGTGTGCGTAGTGCTGCGGGTGGGATAACGCGGCGTCCTGTCTTCGATGTGTCATTGTCGACGGACTGACCTGTTCGCCCCAAAGTATCGAGCGGCGCGAGCGCGTCGTTTCGTTGCTGCTAGAGTGAAGCGCGAGGACCATGCGGCGCAGACACTCGAAGGGTGGCAAGGAGTTCGATCCCGAAACGCTAGCGCTCGGGTACGGTTATGACCCGTTCCTGTCCGAAGGCGCCGTCAAGCCGCCGGTGTTCTTGACCTCGACTTTTCAGTTCAAGAACGCCGAGGCAGGCAAGAGCTACTTCGAGATCGCCTACGGTCTCAGGGCCCAGCGCAACAGTGAAGCGCCGGGCTTGATCTACAGTCGATTGAACAACCCGAACCTCGAGATTTTCGAGAATCGTTTGGCGGCCTGGGACGGTACCGAATCGGGCGCGGTGTTCGCGTCTGGCATGGCTGCGACGTCGACGACCTTCTTGAGCTTGCTCGAACCCGGCGATGTGATCCTGTCGACGGCACCGGTTTACGGCGGCACGCACTATCTGTTCGAGCACATCTTGCCGAAGTTCGGCATCAAGACTCGACAAGTGCAGGCCGGGAGCACGACTGCGGAACTGATGCGTGCGGCCGCGCAAGAGGCTGGGCCCGAACGCGTGAAGGCACTCTTTCTGGAGACGCCAGCGAATCCGTCGAACGAATTGGTGGACATCGCGGCTTGCGTTCGAGTCGCCGAGGAGCTGCGACAGGCGCATGGCAGACGCGTGCTGACCATCGTGGACAATACTTTGCTCGGCCCCGTTTTTCAGCGACCTGCGAAGTTCGGCGCGGATCTCGTGTTGTATTCGGCAACCAAGTTCATCGGGGGTCACAGCGATTTGATCGCCGGCGTCGTTACCGGTGGCAAAGCCCTGCTCGATCAACTCAAGGTCTATCGCACCATCTTGGGTACGATGACGAACCCGTTCACCGGCTGGCTGTTGCTGCGTTCACTTGAAACGGTGAGCATTCGCATGCGCCGCCAAGCCAAAACCGCAAGACGCATCGCAAAGCTGCTCACCGAGCATCCCAAAGTGCAGCGCGTGTACTACCCCGGCCTACTCGAGGAGGGCAGCGCCCAACACGCGATCTACGAGCGCCAATGCACGGGCCCAGGCTCGCTGATCGCCTTCGAGGTGCACGGCGGTCAGCCCGCGGCGTTTCGCGTCTTGAACAACTTCGAGGTGTTTCGGTTGGCAGTCTCGTTGGGCGGCACCGAGAGCCTGGTCGAGCATCCCATGACGATGACCCACGCCGATGTTCCGCCCGAGCAGCTGGAACTGCACGGCGTGAGCGCGGGTTTGATCCGCATGAGCGTCGGGATCGAGCATTCTTCCGACCTGGAGCGCGATTTGGAGTGCGCCCTAGAAGAGGCTTGAGAAAAAATCGCGGCCGCGTGTCGAGAACCGGGTTCGGCTCCGACTGAGGCAAGAGAGCCAAAGTTACCCGTGTGGGGTCTGGAGCTCTGAGGCTGCGCCCTGCAAGTCTTGGGGTTGGCTCCCCGTTCACCATCGATGCGGATCGGGCGAAGGGCGGGGCGTGCCTTGCAGGCACGATGAAGATGGAGAAGCTCGAGATTGCGGCTTTACAGCGCGCTTTCGACGGCGAATGATCCGTCATTGATGCGGCTGTGGTCGAAGGCGAACGGAGCGCGCTGCTGGCGCTCCGCCCCTGCGCCTTCGGTCTTGACGCTTGCGCTGACGCGCGTAGTGGTGTGCTGCTTGGTGCTCGGCTCGGAAGAGCTGCAGCAAGCGCGTTCGTTTGCTGCGACCGCGTCCGTCGTCCGCGCCCCGGCGCAAGGCTTGTCGTGGCTGGTAAACGCGTTGCCCTGCGTGAACCAATCGACGGTACTGTTGCAGTGGGCGGTAATGCTCGGGGCAGTGCTTGGGGCACTCGGCCTTTTTACGCGTTGGGCTTTGTGCCTGACGGCGCTGCCCCTGACTTTGGTCTTTGCCTTGCCCCACTTTGCCGGCGCGCCACGGCACAGCATGCACATCGTGTGGCTGTTTTGGATCCTGTGCTTGAGCCCTTGCGCGCGCGTGTTCAGCTTGGACTGCTGTGCCCGACGCCACTGGCCGAGCTGGCCCAGCCAGCGTTCTTCCGGTGCGGAAACTCAGCTTGCCTTGGGGGCGATCTGGGCGTGTCTTGCGGCCGTGTATTTCTTTCCTGGTCTGTGGAAGCTCGTGCAGTCCGGTCCCGCCTGGGTGTTCAGCTCGAACCTGCAGAACCAAATGTACTACAAATGGGCACAGTTCGGCGTCGTGCCGGAGCTTCGACCCGATCGTCATCCGTGGCTGATGCATTGGGGTGCGGCCGGCGTCGTGCTGTTCGAGCTCGCGTTTCCATTGTTGATGCTGACTCGCGCAACGCGATTGCTCGCCGCGGTTGGTGGGCTCGTCTTCCACGAGCTTGCGGCGCGCACGATGTATCTGGGCTTCTCCGCGTTGACCTGGTGTTATGTCGCCCTGGTCGACTGGAGCGCCTTGTCGAGCTGGTTGCGGCGTGGAGTTTGGTCCAGGCAGGCCAGCTTGCCCCCTGCAATGCCAGTTGCACCGGTGTTGACGCGTATCGGTAAGTCAGCGCTTCGGCTCAGGCGCGCCTGGCCGTTGGCCCTGGTCGCTGCGGTCGTCGTCGTTGGAACTTGGGTGCAAGGTGCGCGTGGTCAGATGCGCGCTTATCCCTTCGCTTGCTATCCGACGTTCCAATGGTTGGCAGCGGATCGCATGCCCGACTTGCTGATCACCGTCGTGCGCGACGATGGTGAACACCCGGTCGTGGACGGGCCCGCTTCGGGCGGCGTTCGGACGCAATACCTGTGGGGCATCGCGTGGCGTGCGCTGGGTGCTTACGACGGCAGGCCGGATCAGCGTGCGCTGAAAGCGTATCTCGAGTTGCTCTTGGCGCCGGGCTCTGCCGAGCGTGGCAAAGCGCTCGCTGGCGGCAGAGCGGTCCGTTTCTATCGCGCCGACGTCGACATTCGACCTGGTCATTGGTCGGACATCGTCTCGAGCGTTTTGCTCTTCGAACTGCGTCTTTGAGGCACCCCGTGAGGCGATGCCCGAGGCGCGCTTACGGTTTCAAACTCCGTACTGGAAGCGAGACACTGGGATGTCGCGTTCGCGCAAGGGGTCGAGCACGTTCTTGTTCATCGATTGCGCGGCGAGCTCCAAATAGGCGTCCGTGCTCATCCAGGCCAAGGCGTTGCCTTCTTCCCACTCGACCTTCGGGCGCGACCGCAGATCGTCCCACAGCTGAACGACGGCATCGATCGCCATGTCTGCGGCGCGACCCAAAATCTCACGGTCCTTGCGATCGAGCTTCGGCTCTGCCCAATCCATGAACAAGTAGCCGAACGTGCCATGCGCAGCTTCGTCTTTGACGATGCGACCCAGGACGGCTTTGGGCAACGGGTGACGCGCGGCCTTCCACGTTCCACGCAAAAGCGGAATCGAGAGCGATTCACCCACACAAAAGAAGCGCACCATCAACTCGGCTGCCTGCATCAGAGGACGCAACGTCGGATCGGCTTTGAGCACGACGGCTTGTGGGTCGTAAAAGATCTCGGTGCCACCGCCGACTTCCATCGCGAGTCGTGCGCACATCTCGACGTGAACCATTTCGTCGAGTGGAAATCGCGCTCCCACGGCGATCAGATCGATAGGCGCCTGAGCTTCCATGAGCAGCCGCAAAGCCTCGGTGACTCCGACGCCCGTGCGGTGCTCCTGATAGGCCGCCGTTGTCCACGCTTTGCGCGCCAATATTCGGTCCTGCTCCGAAACGCCGGTCAGATCGATGGTGCCCCAAGGGAAACTCTCTACCTCCGGACGCGCGCGCCGATAGCGTCGTTCCGTGGTTCCGCCGAGCATCTCCAGTTCGAAGGTGGCCATCAGGGCGTGCTCGCGTCGGTTGAGGCATCTGGAGCTTGTGCATCTGGGGCGTCGACCGATGCATCGAGCGAAGCTTTGCCGCCGAGTCCAGCATCGGACGCCGGCATGCCAGTGCCGCCGCCCATACCGCCAGTGCCGCCGGTTTCCATTACCGGAGGGGCCGGCAAGTTGGCGATCACGGGACTCGGGAACGGCGCGGGCATCACGGGTGGTGCCGGCAAGTTAGCGATGACCGGACTCGGGAACGGCGCGGGCATCACGGGTGGTGCCGGCAAGTTAGCGATGACCGGGCTCGGCATCGGTGAAGGGGGGGCCGGGAGGTTCGCAATCACCGGGCTCGGCACGGGCATGGCGGGTGGTGCTGGCAAGTTAGCGATCACACCGGTTGGATGCGGCGGACCCCCTGCATCGGGCGGGTTGCCCACGCCTGCCTCCTGTTGAGTCGAACTAACGGGGGCCATCAAGTTGGCGACCGAGGAATATCGAGGCGCATCGCACCCGCTCATCAAGTAGCTGATGGTGGCCACTCCGCTCGACGCGACGAGCAGCTTCCTTGGCTGGAGTCTGCGTTTTGCCATGCGCGAACTATACACGATTACTCGCCTTCGGCATGGGCGCCGGATCGAAACGGCGCAGCTGTGACTCGTGGGCGAGCGCCGATGACACGAGCCACTGCTCAACTTTCAGGCTAGCGGGACCCCACGCCGCATGGATTGCAAAGCCAAGAAGGTGTGGGGCGGGCTATGCGCCTCGGGCTTCCTAGTGTTTCACGGCTGCTCCGCGGATCCGGCACCCGGGGCGGGGTCCGAGATCGGCGGTAATCCGCCCGCGCCCCAACTCTCGGCGGTGGGGGCAACGGTGCCCCCGTGGACGCCACCGGTCGTCACACAGTCGACTACTCTCGCTGCTCCTTCGGCGAGTGCTGATGTGACGGAGCCGGCAGAAACAGAAACGGTGGTGCCGACCACGCCGCTCATCGGTGGCACGCTGCTGGTCACGGCGAGTGGTTTGCTGGTCGCGGCGGAACCTGCGGCGGCGCGCATCAGCGTCGTCGACCTCACACAGCAAAAGCTGGTTCGCTCAATTGCGCTGCCGTCTGGGTCACGCCCGACGCAGCTCGCCGAAGACTCAGCGGGTCGGGTTTACGTCGTGCTGCGCGGCCTTGGTCAAGTGACGAGCTTCGTGCCCGATGACGCGAGCTCAGCGCAAATCACGTTGCCCGTGTGCGTCGAACCGCGCGGGATCACTTATGCGAGTGCAGTCGACCGTGTAGTGGTTGCATGTCGAAGCGGCAACGCCGTTTGGCTCGAGCCTGGCGCCGCGGAACTGGAGCGGACACAGTTCATCGCTCCCGACTTGCGGGACGTGGTGGCGGACGAAGACGGCCTGTGGTTCACGACGTTCCGTCAAGCAAACGTCGTGCGTTCGACGTTCGAGGGTGAACTGAGCGTGCCGCTGATTCCGCCGACCATCACAGCGGAGACCGCCAGCGGCGTTTATGAGCCGCACGTTGCTACCCGCGCATTGCGTTTGAGCGGGACGAGTGTCGTAGTTTCGCATCAGCGCGCAGAGCAGGAGGCGCTCGGGCCGGCGTACTACGCCGTCGCGGGCTGTTCTGGTGGCGTGGTCCACAACTCACTATCGGTAATGTCGACGACGAACACGACGGTCGAAACTGCCGGCGTTCTTCCGTCGGGGCTAATGCTCGACATGGCGCTGAGCAGCGATGGCAATAACGTCGCGATTCTGTCACGGCCTACGGCGAATGACATGCCAATGACAGAGAGCAGGGTCGACGTCTTCACACTGGGCAAGGTCTTCGAAGGCGAGCCGTGCGACCCCCTCGATGGCGGCAACCAAACTCCGATCTCGGCAACTGCCACAGCGATTGCAATGACGCCCGCGGGTGAAGTCGTCGTACAGCTCCGTGACCCCGCCGCGGTGATGGTCCTCGGACAAACTCCAATCGCGCTCGAGACCACGGATTACGGCGCCGGCGAACCTCCCGATTCAGTGACTGCAGGAGAACGATTGTTCTACACGACCACTGCGCGCGGCATCGCTTGTGCGCACTGTCATCCCGAGGGCGAGGAGGATGGCGTGACGTGGCATTTTGCGGCCGACGGCCTGCGCCGCACGCAATCGTTGGCGGGACGGATTTCAGCGACAGCGCCGTTGCACTGGCGCGGAGAGCGCCAGGACATGGGGGAGCTCTTGCAAGACACCCTCGTCAGTCGCATGGGGGGGACGGATCCGGGGTGGACCACCACGAGTTCGCTTACCGCCTTCTTGGACGGACTCGCACTGCCAAAACCCATGGGTACAGCGGCGAACGTCCAGGCGGGCTTGGACGTGTTCCAGCGTCTGGGCTGCGACAAATGTCACACTGGCCCCAACTTCACGGATAACCTGAATCACGACGTTGGCACTGGCAGTGACTACCAAACGCCGTCACTGCTCGGCGTGAGTTATCGGGTGCCTCTGATGCACGATGGCTGCGCCAAGACGCTGTTGGATCGCTTTGGTTCGTGTGGCGGAGACGAGCGTCACGGCGACATGTCTACGCTCACCGCCGCGGAGCAGGCACAGTTGGTTCAGTACCTGGAGTCATTGTGATGTTCAGGGCGAGAACGGGTCGCGTGTTCGGGCGGTCGTTGTTGTGCCGCGTAGAGTTTCGTTGGGCGTCCTTGGTTTGGGTCCGCGCGGTGGGATTGCTAGCGGCCTTGGGTTGTTCCGACGACGGAACGACGGCGCGCTCGACGCTCAGTGCATCGAGTTTCAATCCAACGACCGTCGGAAGTGTGATGCCCTCTGGCACTGCGCCCGTGGCCTCTGTCTCGGTTGCTCCCGATGAGACGTTCCTTCCCACAATAGTGACGGTTGCACCCGACCCCAACACCGGGTTGCGCACGTGCTCGATGGGCGACTACGAGTACGATCAGGTTGCCAGCGCCCTGAGTCCTTTCGCGGTTAGCCCAACCGCTTACGCACGCCGTACCCTCTACTCTTGGACGACCGCTGACCAGGTCGCGGAGTTGGGGCGAGATCCGAAGCTGTTGACGCGAACCGTCTCTGCAGAAGGTGAAATAGGGCGAGCTCAGGGCGTAATCGCAGCACTTCCCGCGTCCGACGCGATGGCAGCGGAGCTGAATCGCTCCGCGTACCTCAACAAGCGTTACGCCTGGACCAACCCTTGGGCAACGCGACTGGGGTGGACGGGGGAGGATTACGGCGACAGGTTGCTCGAGATCAACTTGAGGCCCGAGGCGCTGACGGTTGCGCTCGAGGTGACGAGCAGTGGCAACAGCTGGAGAGTTCAAGATCTGGACGGCACCGAGATCAGCGTGGAGGATGCACTCAAAACCCCCGAGCGCATCGCAGCTCTGTATTTCCTCGACTCGCGCAACGCTTCTTATTGTGGATTCGAGTCCCGCACGGCGGGCTCGGAATACCGCGAGTACGTGATCATGAACGAAGCCATGATCGAGAGTTGGGGTGTGTATACGGATTCCATCCGCGCGGAGCTGGACCGCGGGATCGCTGCCCTCGAGGTCTTCCAGGGTGCACTCCAACGTCTCCAATGCGACGTCACGGCCATCTGTTGGAAGGCGGATGTCTTGTCCGCTTGGGGCGCTGAACCCGCCCCGGGGACCGCGTACGAGAGTGCACTCGCGTTCCCAAACGATCTGTACGCACCTACCCGCGGCAACATCGCTCGCTTGCTCGAGCGCTTGAAGGCGGTGCCCTTCGAAGACACGCCGCTCGAGTATCGCTACGACGCAGGCGATGCCGGTGCCGAGAGCCCCACCGAGGCCCCGAGCATCACGGCGGATGCTGGCGCGAGCCGACAAGCCGAGGCAGGGCTGCCAAGCACCATCGAGTGATCGCCGTTCACTCGACGACGATCACCGAAACCGTCATCGACGGGAGATCGAGCTCGAACGCGTTCGTGCCCACTGCGTCGATGGGATCTACGGCATGCAAGCTCGGACCGCTATCGTCCAAGCGAAACACTTGGGCATGCGTGAGTTCGGCAGGGTGGGCAATGCTCAGCCCGCTGTGAATCTGGGCCGTGTCACGGTTGAGTGCGATCACGATGACGCGGTTCGGATTCGCCGAATCGACGCTGGCGTACACCGCAGCACGCTCCACGTTGCTGCTCGACGCATGGATCGAGGTGTCCCCAAAGTGTGCGCCTTGTCCGTCGTAATTGCGAAACGCCGCGAAGGCCGCCATCGCGTAGTCTTCACTGTCGGACAAGGGCCAGTAACTGGCGAGGCCCACTCCGAGACGCCCAAAGGTCCCGAGGACGTCGCTCGCCGCCACGGCTCCGCTGATGTCGCTGCCACCGCCGTAGTTCCACTCGGTGAACGCTAGCTTGGTGTCGGGGTAGTTACTGTCGATCTTCTCCCGCAGCCAGGGGATCAAACGGATCGGACCGCCGGTGTAGCTCGTGATCCAACTGTCTTCGGTGTAGGTGTCGTCCCAAAGTGAACGCGGTGCTTGAACGCGTGCCGCCACGACGCCCGGCGACGAATCGGCGTTCGTGATGCGTTGGCCATCGCCCTGAGCTTCCGAGTACCAATGCAAATCCAGGTAGTCGACCAGGCGCTTGCCCGCGTCGTCCTCGGCTTGCTTCATGCTTGCCAGGTAGTAGTCGACAAACTCGGGTTTGCCGTCGGCGTCGGGCGCCGATTGCAGGTTGACGTAACCGTTGAAGCCGTAGCTCACGAAGCCCGTGATCTCTGCCTCCGGCCATTGGCTGCGAATGGCCGTCGCATACTCGACGTTGCGCGACACGAGCTCGGCATAGGTTACCGGATCGGGGTGCGACTGAGCGTGCGTAGACGACCAGAGATCAGGTTCGTTGTCGAGCGAGAAGGCAACGTGGGTCTCGCCCGCTCGCGTCTTCAAGTAGGCGACGAACTCGTCTTGATACACGTCGCCGTCGCTCGGGTCGGGCGGATCGGCGAGCTCTGCACCCTTGCTTGCGTGGTTCTTCTTGAAGCGGGTGCTCAGATAATCATCGCCCGAGTTTCGCACGTCGCCCGAGCATTCCGGCGGACCAGAGCCGCCCTCTTTGTCGGCTGAGACGTAGTCGACGATGGGGATCGTGATCAGCGCAGTGACGTCCGAGCCCAGCTGTCCTACGAGCTCGGTTGCCGGTGCTGCGGGGTCATCCGTGTCGCCGAGCAGCGAGTCATTCTCGTAACACCAGTCACTGCCCGCGTTCGAGGCATTGTTTTCCCAGTTGTAGTTCGTCCAGCGGTTGCCGCCGAAGCGGCACAGCGTGGCTCGAATCGCCGTGTCGCTGCAATCGAGACCGCCGCCATTGACTCCGTAGATTAACCGCGAGATCGGATGCAGATCGCGATCCGTACGCACTTCGAAGCTCAGATCCACTCCGCTTGGGACGTCGGGTTCGATGGGCGCGCCGAGTTCTACGGGCTTCGCCGGCTGTTCGGGCTCGCTGGGTGAGGGTTGGGGATTATCGGTAGTGTCTGGGGTGACCGTCGAGGGCGAAGGATCCTCTACTGGCGTCGGATCCTGTCCCGGCTTCGAGGGTTCCGCTGAGCTCGAGGGTTCCGGCGAAGTCGACGGATTGGATGGCTTTACGGGCCCCGTGGGTTTCGTGGAACTCGTAGGCTTGGTCGTTTGCGCAGGCTCGTCCGCGCCGTTCGAGCTCGAGCCGCAGCCAACGGCGAGCGACACACAAGTGCAACCCAAGATCGCGCGAACCTTCATCGCGAGCAAGTCTACTCGATCTGCGTAGGCCGAGCCAGCCAACGGCCAAACCAACTGTTCACCCGGGTTTGGATCCAACCCTCAGGCACCCACACCGCGTAGCACGCGATCGAATAGAACGAAAACCATCCCACCTCGACCACCAAGTAGATCATCAAGTGGAAGGCGATTCCGAACCACAACGCCCACCGGCGCGTCGGCTTGAACCAAACCAACGGGATGAAGAAGGCTTCCCAGAACAACGAGGCGTAAGTGCCCAGCGTCAGGATCCACTCCGGTACCGGGAATTTGGCGAAAGGCCAACGCGTCAAACCGAAATCGTTGAAGACGTAGTGCAGCGTGGTGCCGCTGAGCCAAGTCCCGTGCAATCCGCCGTGCAGCTTGTGAACCGCGCTGCCGGTATACAGCGAGCACAACAGCAGCTGAAAAATCCGCACGGCCCATGGGTTCTGAAGCTCACCAATGAACTTGTTGGTGCCGTCGGGATTACGGCCCCGATAGGCATCCAACGAGAGCGCTTCGCCGCTCGGAGCGAACATCATCACGAACAGCGCGTTCATGAGCACGTTGTCACCGGCGTTGCGCAAGGCAGGGTGACGACCGAGCATCAGCCCCGAAGTGATCCAGAGCGCGACACTGGCCCAGCGCGTCTTGTAGCCGAGCGTGAACCAAAGTGTGACGAGCACCCAAGTCACGAACAATCCGACCATCACACTCAAGCGGTTGGTCGCCAACCACTGTGCGGGCAACAGCCCGAACAATTCCCACGAGCGCGAGAGCTCCGTTTGGCTGTAGCCTTTGGGAGAGATCCCTTTGGGTCCAAACAAGTAGCCAAA
>DATAHU010000010.1:0-29740 GCA_036263015.1 Polyangiaceae bacterium
ACCATTGGGACCCTGCCGCAAAGCATGATCCCGGCGCAGACCGTCTACGTCGTTGCCGATGCGCCGGTGTTGGCTCAACCCGCGACCTTGCGCATCGATCCTAGCGGGGCCATCGTGGTGGTCAGCCCTGCGCTCGGCCTGGCTCAATCCGGGATCTCGCTCGACGGAGTATCGTTCGCGCTCGATGGCTCGTTCCAATGCACAGGGGGCTGCACCAGCGCGACCCCGCTCACGCGTTTCCAAAACTCGGGTCCCTTCAACACGCTCGGCGAGCGCTGGTTCGTCGTGAACGAGAGCATCAACGGCTGGCAAGCTTCCGAAAACACGGGTCGCACGATTCGAGTCAACGGCGTCGTAGCAACGCCAGGCCAGATGCCATTGCCGCCACCAGTGAACGGCACGACTTACTACTTCCAGTTCTCAGCAGGCACCAAGCCCTGGGCGAGCTGGAGCTTTTGGTGAGCTGAGAAGGCACGTTGGAAAACTGACGCCGCTGGGTTTGGCGGTAGCTTCTAGAACCTCACTTGCGTCCCGATACCGATTCCGGCGTTGCTTGGACCTACGCTCAATACGGGGCCCGAGCAGGTGGCGATCGCGAGCCGCCCCTGTGTGTAGGACTGCAGGGCATCGACCGCACCCATGGGTTGCAACCAAAACTGCGCCTCGCCGACGACGATAGCGGAGGCGGCGGAAACCCCGCCCAGCCTCCAGTCGTCGAAGCCGAGGCCCAAAGTGAGGCCGGATGCCAGCGCAGCGACCGCTACGACGAGATGGCCCAGAGGCGAGCGATGTTGGCGTTGGAACTGCGCCGTCGCCAGTAGATCCGCCTCGGCCCGAGCAAGCCAAGCACAGTCGTCTCGTGGCGTCAGCGCAACAGAAGCGTCCGCGATCCGCAGCGGCATGAGCAACGTCCAGGTGCCCGCGAGCAGACCCCGTCCACCATTGACGAGAAGGAACGCGCGGCGATTGGACTCACCAGGCTCACCGTCCTGATCGGTTGCGAACGCGAGCGATACTTGCGTAGCGCCAGCAGCGAAGCCCAATGTGACGAACCCGACGTTCCACCAGTTCGTGCGCGTGCGTTGATCTTCGAGCGTCGTGCGCAGGAACGTCACTCGCGACTGCAGTGACTGCCTGGCCAAGGCAGCGTTCGTGTCCGCGAGCGCAGGGCAGATGGCCCCCGCGGGCCTCGCCGCGAGCAAGCAGCCGAAAATCAACGAGGCAGTGCAGAACTTCACGCGTGATGAGTCCGATGTGTGAACGCGCCCAGCTTTGGCCGCGGTAGATGGCATGCGATCTGCGTGTAGCGACCGCCCTCGGACTCGACTTGGACATAGCCGCCGAGCGCAGCAACCGCTTCTTTGACCGCAGCCATGCCTACCCCGCGGCCCGAGATTTCGCTGGCGGCATCCCGACTCGAAAGCCCCGCCTCGAAGAGCAGCTCAGTCGGAGGGTCCTCCTTCGGGATCGCGATCCCACGGGCGGTGGCTTTGCTGCGCAGCCGCTCCCAGTCGATACCCGAGCCGTCATCCCAGGCACAGACACAGACCTCCGTGGGCGTCTCGCGCACCTCGAGGCGTAGCGTCCAGATCGGATCCTTGCCCCGCGCCAAGCGTTGTTCGCGTGGCTCTTGACCGTGGTCGACGGCGTTGTTCACCACATGCGTGAAGGTGGCCCAAAATTCCTCGAACTCGTTCGTTTCCAAACGCACCTCCTCACCCCGCAGCTCGACCCGAAGGTTTTCCTTTCCAAGGCGTTGCGCGACGCGCATTGCCCTGCTCCGCAAGCGCTCGAGCCGAACCGCTGCGTCCTGCAGGCCCCACTCGCTGATGAGTCGTTTGAGTTTCTCGGGGCTGGCGCCCGCGCTGATCGCCCGCTCTAGCGCATCGATGTCTCGTTGCCTGACCTCGATGCGCCCGCTGGCTTCCTGCAACCAGCTTTGCGCCCGCGAGCACACCAGGCCCCAAGCACGGCTGAGCTCTTCGCGGGCATCCGGCGACAGGTTACCGCCCACGAGCAACTCTTCCTCCAGATCGTCGGCCAAGGCGGAGAGCCCTTCCAGACCGAATACGGCCGCGTTACCCTTCAGCGTGTGCAACGTGAGCCGCAGGTCGCCCTCGGGTACTGCTGCAGTCGCCCGCGTGACGAGCTTTTGCGTTTCATCGAGGAAGCTGTGGAACGCGCGTCGATCTTTCATGAAATGCCCGAACAGCGCGAGCGTTTCTCGTTCTCGTGCTGTCACGCGCGCTTGCTCGATACTCGGCGTCAGGTCGGTGATCACGACCATGATCCGAAGGCCCTGTTCAGCGCTCTGAAGCGGGCTGTAGCGGAGCCCGAGGCTTTTCTCTCCACAACGCGCTCGGGCCGGCATTTGGCCGAGCACGACCTCGAGCGGCATGAAGCCGTCTTCGATCATCATCCATGCGCACTCAAAGGATTCCGCAGCCCTTCGGTCGGAACGCTGGAGCAACTGCAGGAACGTTTCGCCCTGAACCACAGGACCAAACCAGGCCTCGAGTGCGGCCGAGTGTTCCGGCAGCACGACCCCGCGTTCGTTCAGGACGAGCAACCCCTGTTCTATGGAATCGAGGACGAGTCTCAGCTCGCCATTGCGTACGGCCAAGAGATCGTTGACGGCAGCGATCTCGTCGCGTTGCCGCCGAATGTGGTCTTGCTCCTGCCAAAGGGCAGCCGTGGCTTTTCTACGCGCGGTCTCGAAGACCGACACAAGTCCCAACGTGACCAGACACCCGAGCGCTCGCGGCAGCGCGTAGGCGAAGGGGGGTCCCAAACGCAGCGCATCCCAGTGCGCGGGATCCACTCGCCAGGCGTGAGCGAAATGGGACACGGCCCACAGCACAGCCATGAGCTTGGCGCCTCGCGTCGACAGCGTGAGGGTCCCCACGACGACACAAACGGGAGACCAACCCAGCGTCGTCGAGTCCAGCCCACCTCGAGTGGCGGCGATGTATTCCACGATCACGAACACGCAAACGTTCAGAACCAGCCCGGCGGCCATCGTCTGCTGCCGTCGCACCAGCAGCGGAACCACCAACGCCGCCAGCGCCAACAGCGGCGAGAAGGCCACGGCACGATGGGCGCCAATCAAAACATTCAGGGGCAAGGTTATCGCGACCGCGAGCAGCACCAGTGCGCAGAATCCAAGCAGGATTCGGGCACGGCGCCGCTCATCAACGTCCAGAAGCCCGCTTGGCAACCACAGCTCCAGCTGCGCCATGGACCACGCTCCGAGGCTCCCCCCGCGGGTGACAGCGGGAGCGCGGTGGCTGCTCGACGGGGTCATACCTTGTGTTTCTGCTCGCGAAGCACGAGCCTCCCGTGAAGCCCTACGGCAAATCCGCGCCGTGCTTTAGACACCTCTTGGGCTCGCGCTGGCGCACCGACATGGCGCAGGACGTGGGCCCGCGTCGCCCTGCTCGCCGCGCCCTGCGCGTTCTGCAGCTCCGCGCGCGCCTCAGGCGCGTGCCGCCTGCGCGACGTTGATGGGCATCACGAACAGGAGAAGCAGAGTTCCGAGCCCTACTCTGCAACTGGTAACCCGTAACCGATACTGCCGACACAACTCCCATCGTGCAAAAGTGAGCGCGACGATTCGAGACGGTTCGGAGACATGGCTAGACGACTTGTCCCTATCGCCCCTCAAAGGAAACGGCGCGGCCGGTTGCGTCTTTTCTTCGTGGGCTATGTCGCTTGCTGGCAAAGCCGGACCGTGTGACCGTCTCACCACCGACGCGTTGCGTGACGATATCGTCGCTCGCTCATTTGATACCTGCGTAAGGATCGCGACGGATGAGCGCGTTGACTCCAATAGCTGCCACAAGTAGACAAGGCGCATGCGAAGAGGGACGTATCGGGGCGCTATGCTGACTCTGTGTGCATGCGATGAGAACGCCGCGAGCAATCAAGGCGGGAGCGGTAGAGCGGGCACGTCCGCCACGCCAAACCGTCGCCCCACACGCCGCGCAACGATGCGCACCGCGATAGGTTCGTAGGGGAGTGACTCCGAATCATGCTGCAAAAAGGAATCACTTTCGCGATCGGCGCCCTCGTCGCCTCACTCTTCGCCTCCGGCAACTCCGCGCGAGCCGACACCCTTCACGACAATCCTGCGCCGAGTGCTCCGGCACCCTCCCCCGACGCGAAAAAGGAAGGAGCTTCAGCCAGCGGAAAACCCAACCAGCGAAACTTACCAGGTGAGCGCGGTGACCTTGGGGCTTCAGTCGGGATTGGGACGAGCTATGGCTTCGTTGGCCTGCAGCTCGGGTGGGCCTTGCATCACATCCCTAGCGTCGATCACCTAGAGCCGTACGCCTGCATCGGAACCGTGGGTGGGCAGTACAGCAAGCCGTACACCACCTATTGCGCTGGGGTAATCGGGTTTTGGGGAGGCCACCACCACCGCGCGCTGCTGGACTTTGGTTTTCAACCCGTGGCTCTTTACGTACTGCACCTGCACGGAATCGAAGTGGGCGTGCGGCCCGCCTACGGCGTTTCTCTGCAGTTCGGGTACGAGTACCTGACTGCAATTGGGTTCTTTGCTCGAATTGGCCTCGGCCCCGGGGCGACGCTGATTGATGGGGTTCATCTGGGGAGTGGCGGGCAGTTGGGCATAGGGTGGCGATTGTGAACGCTTCTGATCCTCGTCTCGGGCTCCGTCTCCTGTTGACTCTGCTGTTCGGCAGCGGGTTACTGTCTGCGTGCCATGAACACTGCAATACTGAGGTTTGCGACATTCACGATCGCGATTGCCAGCAGCGGTTGATGAACATGGCGGTGTGCTTGCACGGTGGCAAGGCCCGCACGCTCGAGGTGCACTTCTCGTCGACAAGTAAACTCGCCGAGCAGGTGCAAACCGCGCCTAGCGAACGCGTGCTCGAGCGTCGCAACATCCGCGCACGTGCTTATGCGCTGCTCGGGCTCGAGCGGTTGGCAAAACCCGATGAAGTCGCGCAAGCGTTTGCCGCAACGGTCGGCGCTTACTATGACCCGACCACGGATGACGTAACGGTCGTCTCTGACACGTCGAAGCTGGCCAACCTGAGCAGCGACGCCCTACTCGTTCACGAGTTCACGCATGCTCTGCAAGAGCAAATCGTTCCGAGTGCACAGCGCCCGCGCCCGGCAACCTTCGACGAAGCGCTCGCTCAAAGCGCCGTCATCGAAGGTGACGCGGCGTTGACTGAAGACAGAGCGGTGACCTTGTTCACGGGTTTCGGCCAGGATGACATTGATTGGGAGGGCTTGTACGAGCACTGGTCGCACGACGCTGACGGGGCATATCCACTACAGGCTTTGCCAGTGACCCTGGCCCAGCGCAGCTTCGTGTACGCCCATGGCGCGCACTACGTGAACGGAGTGCGGCACGCAGAAGGCCAGGCCGCAGTCAATCGGCTCTTGCGGTACCCCCCGAGCCAAACGAGTACGTTCTTTTTCGGGGCGGGGGAAGGAGGCGGTCCGCACGGTTCGTTCGACACCGAGCCCGAAGCGGATTGCGAACAGCTCGAAGCGGGAGTGCTCGAAGTAAACAACGCTGACGCAGGTGGCGACACTGAAACGGGGGACGCGGGACTTGACGCTGGCGTTCGCAATTCCTCCCCCATCGATCCATCGCTCTGCAGATCGAAGAGGCACTGGGACAGCGTTTCCGTCCCGCTGCTCCGTGGCTGGCACTTGTTCGACGTGGACGCGCTCGGCTACTTCGTGATGCGTGGACTTTTCGAGCGCCTTGCCTCCGAGCAAAGACGCGCAATGCCGGATATGACGGGCGAAGATGCCGTTGACGCGTTGAGCATTTGGACCGATCCACAGAGCGGCGCCGTGACCGCTGCCCTGCGTATCCGATACGAATTTTGGGCAAACCCGAAGCCATTCAAGACTCTCCTGGAGCACAATCAGATCCGCCTCGGTGCGCGCCACGTGTTCAAGGGCAGCACGGACATTCTGGTGCTGGCCAGCGAAGACGAAGCGTGGCTCGAGTCCCTCGACGTTCACACGCTGCAATGGCTCGACATAGATCCCACGCGCGTGAACACCAACGAAGAAGAGGCTGGGGGCTCCGACGCAGACGCCAGCGGGATCATCCCGAGCGGGCTGCCGCATCACGGCGGCTGGGTGCGTTGAAGCTGCGGGGTGCCAACGGCAACGGCAACGCCAGCGCGATTATCCGGTGGAATTTCTGGCCTTTGGAGCCCAGCAGCTCGACGCCCCTGCAAATACTCGACGAATGGCTTGACCGAGAAGTGGGTGCGCGGATGAGCTAGGCCGGTGCAGTGCACGCCTCCGTCACAGAACACGCGGCGCGAGTCGGCGCGAGCGCTGCTCCGGCCCTTGCTCAGCGGGCTGCTCGGACTCGCGCTCTTCGTGCCCCTGTGGGCAGGCATGAACTTCGTCTTTGGCACGGCATTGGACGGCCCGATCGGTGCGTTCGTCATGGAGCCCTCGTGCCAGGAGCTCGCACATACGAGCGAGCCACTCGTGCGCTATTCACTCGGCGCTGGCAAAGGGCGACTAGCGAGCTCAATTTGTCATTTTGCGTCAGGCCCAGTGCGCGTGGCTGGACCGACTGATGGTCTCGGATTTACGGCCCGTGAATTGGTGTACTTGGTGCTCGGGTTCGCGGGTTACGCAGTGTGTTTTGCGGGCGCATTGGTTGCTGCGTTCCTGCTGGCTCGCGCTGCACGGCGCGTCGCTAAAGCACCGATTAGCTTGAAAACCCGGTAAATGCTGCAGATCCTCTCGCTGCGCCGCACGGCCTCGTTGCTCCGCTCCTCAAATTGCTTCAGCAGTTCTCCGGTGCTCGCGCCTCAGGCGTGCGGCTCGCTTCGGTCTCCGTTGTCTTTGCTCGGGTTTCAACCTGTTCGGTGCTGTAGCTGGACCGCATAGCGAGATACGACTGCGTGCGGCTCGAGAGGGTCGAACATTGGCGGCGAATTTTGCAACGCCAAACCCCGTTTTCTTCGCTCGGCGTCAGCAAGGCACACCCCCGCCACTTGGGGAGTTATAGTCCGCGCCGTGGAACGTCGGATTCGAAGCTGGGTGATGGGCGGACTCGGCGCACTGCTGACGCTGAGCTGCTCTGACGACAAAGCATCACTCGGTGAAACACACGAATCGCCGGGAGACACCAGCGGCGTCCCCACGACTGCGTCAATGACGGGCGATACACCCGTCGTCTCCACTTCGAGCGCCCAGTCGAGCGATGCGTCGAGCGCCCAATCGAGTACGGCCTCGAGCAGCACGTCGAGCACCGCGTCGAGCGCTGCAGACGCCGGAGCAGTCACGGCGACGTTCAGCGACGATCAGACGTCCCCTGACGCTTCCGCAGCCGTTTCGCCCACGCCATCGCCGCCTCACACGTCCGTCCCAGCGACACCATCAGTGCCCGTAACCACGAGCACGCCATCTCCGGGCAACGACGCACTGTCCGCCATCGTCATTCCCGAGGGCTGCACGCAAACGAGCGAGTTCACGACTGGCGACGGGCTGCTCTTGTTTACTTGCGACGGCCAGCCGCACACGGTGCACTGCTCCGAACTCCCCAATGGTTGGCGTTGCGAGTGCCACACTGAGTTTGCGGACTACACCGGCGAAAGCAAGACTTACGAGCTCGACGCGCCGAGCGCAGCGCGTGCCGCGTCGGTCACGGCGCTGACGTGCCTTGGCCCTGATCCCACCCTTACGGCATCACCAACTGACGATACGGAAGAAGACTGTTCGAGCGATCAACAAGCCGACACCAGTACGTGCTCGCTGTCGGAGATTTGCCGACGCTCCAGGACGATCGACGACGTGCGAGTGACGTTCCAGGACGTCGGTCGCACCTATTCGTGCACGCGCGACGGCTCAGGTCTCGCTGCTTGCCGCTGCGATGATTGGGTGTGGAAGTTTGCGGACGTGCAGCTCGAAATGGGCTGTGGCTTCGTACGAACCTTCTGCGAATCTGAAACTCGAACGCCCATCGAGGAGCCCGACTGCACGAGCGTGTTCGAAGAGGCTGCGGCCGACCGCTGCAGCGTGAGCCAAGAGTGCAAGTACGCAATGCAGCTCAGTGACGAGAGCATCGCGACCGTCGTTTTGGCCGAGGGAGCATCGTGCGACGCGTACATGACCGACCGCCCCTCTTGCTCCTGCACCGATCGCGATGGACACCTACAACGATTCGAACATTCGTCGAGCCCCCTCACCCTGGACGCGTGCTGGGAAGCAAACGACGTGTGCGGCCAGATCGCACAGTACCAACCAATGGGTTCGTACCAGTGCGAGCTCGAGAGTCGTTCCGAGGCGGGTACCCGTTGTGACCGCAACCTGAACTGCCGCCAACCAGCGACGGTGGGCGACACCGAAGTCGATCTGCTTGGCGCATTGACGGTCCATTGCGATTCGAGCGCGGACTCCACCTGGCAGTGCGCCTGCACGTCGAACAGCACCGACGGGTTCGTCAGCAACGAAGCCCAGGTGACCGTCGATGCCACCGACGCGAGCGCCGCGTGTGAGGCGGCCGAGACTCGGTGCTCAGATGAAGTGGACGTCGTGTTCGCGGACGGACTTCCTGGTAACTGAGGGCCGTGACTCGAGGCCGGTGACTCGAGGCCGGTGACTGGAGGCTAGCGGCTGGGGGATGGTTTGGGGATAACGCCCTGCGCGTCATCAGTTGGCGCATCACCTTGACCGTCGACCGCGCCGCTCGGTGTTCCACCGCGGCGTACGCGGCTCATGGTGTTCCGCTGATGGCAGACCCAGGCTTTCCGTTCCTTGCACGAGGCAGGAGACGCAGTGCGTAGCGCGTTGCCCTGCGGGTGAATCTTCGCCAAGATGGCCACCACCATGGTGAAGCAGCGCGCGGTCTGGGGTTCTTTGGGTTCCAACATCTGCGTGTTCGGGCTGGCGCTAGCGGGGGCGCTGTCAGGCTGTAGTAAGTCGTCCGACGGGGACGACGATTCCAAAGGCTCCGACAAGGCGCCGAGCGGCGGCGCAAACGCCGATGATTGTTACAGCTGCGGCGTGGAGTCGTGTCCGGACGAGGCCATGAAGTGCGACGAGTTACCGGTGTGCGCGACCTTGCGCGACTGCACATTGGACTGCGACTCGACCGATGCCCAGTGCAAGACCGATTGCACTGCGGCGGCCGCCAAGGACAGTGCAGCGGTGGTCGCCGGCGCGAATTTCATCGCCTGCGCGACCTCGCACTGTCCCAACGAATGCGTCGCATCTGCGAGCACGAACGGTCCAACGCCGGGCTCGGGAACGGATCCGTCATCAAGCTCTGGGGACCTGTGTCAGCAGCTGACCGATTGGGCCGCGAACTGCGGCGCCGACGTCAGTGGCCAGATCCCCGATTGCAGCGCCTTGGACGCGACGCAAACGTGCATGGCAGGCTGCATCGTGGACAGCAGCTGCGCGGACTACCAAGCGGCAGCCAACGGCACACAGAATACGTTCACCACCTGCGTCGCTGATTGCGTTTCGGGCGGTGATACTCCCACCAGTACCCCGACTAGTGAGGTTCCAGCGAGCACCGAGTTCTATGTAGCGGCCGGAGGTTATGTCACCTCGGGTACCTGGAAAGGCTTCGCTTGGACCAGCACCGACACGACGTCGGGCAGCACAATCGAGCCCGCAGACTATTCGAACGCCAATCCCGGCCAGAGTCTTTGCGCCACGGGCACCGTCGTCGGCACGACCGACTACTCTGCCGTCGCAATGATCGGCATCAGTCTCAATCAGCCGAACACCGATCCTGCTCCGACGCCCGGTTCCTGGACGCCCCCGTCGGGCAGCCTGGGCATCGGTTATCGGATCTCGAATTTTCAGAGCGTGCCGCTGCGCATCCAAATTCAGGCACCGGGCGGCGACAGCGACGCCAATCTCCGTTATTGCGCGGAGGTCACTGACGGTGGAGGGACGCTCAGCTGGTCGCGTTTCAACACCCAGTGCTGGGATGATTCGGGCACGAGCTACGATGGAAGGACTCCGCTCGAGTCGATCATGCTGCTAGTGCCGGGCGCAATGGAGTCAGTGGCGTTCGACATCTGTCTGCAGTCGATCTCACCCCAGTGAGTTCATGGGAAAAACGTGATAGACGGCCCTCGTGTCCCATTTAGTCGTTCGGCGGGCCGTCAGCGCCGATTTGAAGGCCGCCGCAGAACTTGGCGCCGAGATCGTGCGCCTGCATCACGCGACTGATCCCAAACGCTTCTTCATGCTCGATGACGTCGAGGCCGGCTACGCGATGTGGCTCTCTCACGAAGTCCAACGACCAGAAGCGGTTGTGCTCGTGGCAGAGCTCGAAGGCGCCGTCGTGGGCTACGCCTACGGCGCGATCGAAGAGCGCGATTGGGGGATCTTGGCGGACACTCACGGCGCGCTGCACGACATTTGCGTTGCAGCTTCTGCGCGCCGCAAGGGCGTCGGGCGCGCGTTGATGCGCGCCATGATCGCTGAGCTGCGCGCCCTGGGCGCTCCGCAGATCTTGCTGCGCGCGATGGTGCAGAACCAAGCGGCACAACGCCTAGCCACGGAGTTTGGCTTCAGGCCGACGATGCTCGAAATGACGCTGGATACTCAAACCGACCGCTGATTGATCTTTTGACGCGCTTGGCCCTTCAATTCCTTGGCCTTGCCTTCGGCTTGCATCTTCTCGTTGTCGATCACGGCACCGACGCGGTTCTTGACTTTGCCGACTAGTTCTTCGGTCTTGCCCTTGCTGCGCTCTGCGGCCTTGGCAGCCTCTTGTTTGCCTTTGCCGCCCAGTTCCTTGGCTTTGCCCTCGGCCTCCATCCGCTCGTTACCGAGGACTTTGCCAGCAAGGTTCTTGAGCTTGCCGCCGACTTCTTCCGCCTTGCCTTCGCTCTTCTGGGATTTGTTGTTCATTTCGAATTCTCCTCGGGCTTTGCTGCGCGAGACAGGATGTTCCGCGTGCACTTGTGACAGCACGTTGAGCAAGGCATGTGCCAACACGGCGTTCGGCGCGAATGCGAGCAATCGCAGGGGCTACTGGCGAGTGACGTTGCCTCGCCGACAGCCACGCCGACCAATTCGCCCCGCTCCAGAGCAGCATTGCCTCAGTCACGGCTTTCGCGGGCACCGACACGCAGGGCGTTGCTCACGACGTCACCCAGCGGACGGAATACGAAGCGGGACTGCACACCGCATGCATGCGGCAGAGCAGGCCAAACGCGCGAGGTCACATCGAGACAGATGTGGGACGAGCTCGCCTAGCAATCGGCACGAAGTTCGGAGTAGGCCTCTGTTCGCCTTAAGGACTTAGGCACAACTGAGCGTTCATGGGTTCGTGGCAACCGAAGCGACTGAGCAGCATGCTACGGAGCATCCCAGTGGCCTGTGAAATTCTGAGTGTCGAAGGTGCAGTTTTTGCGCTGTGGGGCAAACCCTCTTCCATGGATATGGACCGCGTCGTTGCCGAGGTCACTCGGGTAGCAAACGCGAGCGGGCATCCGATCGTCTACGTTGCGCGAATCCCGCCCAGCGCGCCTGCGCCGGAGGGGGACGCGCGAGCGCACATGAACGCACTCTTGCCCGTTTTCGTACAGAACTGCTCAAGTTACCATGCCGTGCTCGAAGGTGGCGGATTCGTCTCAGCAGTGAAGCGGGCAGTCCTGGCCGGGCTTTTTCAGTTCGGCATGCGCAATGGGATGTTCTTCGTGCACAAGAGCCAAGCCGAAGTCTTGGAAAAGGTCAGCGGGGACCAGCGCGCCGCCGTACAGCAGTTGCTCTCCCTGGCAGGCAGCAAGGGCTTGCTCACGGCCGAAGCGCCTGAACAGCCAGCGAGCGAGAAGTGAATACTGTTTGGGAGCAGGGTGCTGCCCTCTGACCGCCTGCAAACGGCGACTCAACCTTTGCTGTGAATCTGCCCCAGCTTGAGCGCGAGCTCATCGCGACCGAACGGCTTGGGCAAGAACGACGCGCCTTCGACACGCAGCGCTTGCATGTCGCTCGAGTAACCGGACATGAGCATCACTTTGAGGCCGGGACGTGCTTTGAGCAGCCGAGCCGCGACGTCGCGGCCGTCTTCGCCGGGCATGGCGATGTCGCAGATCAGCAAATCGATACGTCCCTGGTGCGTCGCCGAACGCTCGAGGGCTTGCGCACCGCTGCTCGCGTCGAGGACTTCGTAGCCGAGACTGCGAAGCAGGCGCGTCACGGTCTTTCGCACCGCGTCTTCGTCGTCCACGACGAGCACGGTGCCTTGCGCGGGCGGACTGAACGACGAGGTCGAGCGCAGCTTCGGCTCGGCGTCATCTCCGGGCGCGACGCGGGGCAAAGTCACGATGAAGCGCGTGCCGCGGACGGGGGCGCTCTCGACCCGGATGTCGCCCTTGTGTTGTTGGATGATGCCGTAGCTACTGGCGAGCCCCAGTCCAGTGCCCAGTGTTTTAGTCGTGAAGAATGGCTCGAAAATCCGCTTGCGCGTCGCTTCGTCCATGCCAACGCCCGAATCCGTGACCGTGAGCCGCGCAGTGCCATGCGGGGCCGATGAATCGGCAGGTCCACAGTCCATGCGAATCTCGAGCTCACCCCCGTCGGGCATGGCTTCGCGCGCGTTGACCACCATGTTGACCAGCACCTGCTCGAGCAGCGTTGGATCGGCGCTGACCAGCGGCCTGGCCTCAATCACGACTGCGATCGCGATACGCGGACCGGCAAGTCGCTGGAACAGCAGCTGCACGTCGCGAACGAGCACACTCAAGTCGACAGTGCTCCAAGTTACCGGCTGCTTGCGCGCGAAGGCGAGCAGTTGGCGCGTCAGATCGCGAGCGCGCAACGCGCTGTGGCGGATGGTCTCGAGATCTTCGCGCGCGTCGTCGTGGACGAGACCGTCCATCATGTCGACAGAGCCGAGCATCGCGGCGAGCAGGTTGTTGAAGTCGTGAGCGACGCCGCCCGCGAGCCGACCGATGCTTTCGAGACGACTGGCGAGGTGAAGCCGCTCCTCGAGCAGGCGCTGCTCGGTGATGTCCATCATGGTGCCGGCGAGCATGCGCCCTGAACCAGACTCTGAAACGCGTCCGAAGACGCGCGCCCAACGGGTGATGCCATCCTCGCCCAGAACGCGAAACTCCGCTTCTGAAGTGGCCCCGTGAGCTCCGGCGCTGGTGGCCGCCAGCTTTTCCAAGAACGCTTTGCGGTCGTCTGCGTGCACGTGTTCCAAGAACACCGCGACGCCACCGCCAGATAGGTCCAGCCGAAAAATCTCGGAGAGGTTCGGCGACCACCAGCCGTGGTCAGCCGCCGGTTCGTACTCCCAGACGCCCATGCGCGCCGAGGCGAGCGCTAGATCGAGGCGCGCGGCACTTGCGCGCAAAGCCCTCTGTGCCACGACGCGCTCGGTGACATCGGTAAAGGTGGTGACGGAACCCGTGATGCGTTCATCCGTGGCACGAATGGGTTGCGCCGCCACGCGCATCCAGCGCAGCTCGCCGCGCAGAGTGAAGGAGTAGATCTGGCCACGCTCGGGTTTGCCCGTTTTGATCACGCGCAAGCTCGGAACGTCCGTGACGTCGATGGGCTGCCCCGCTTCGTCACAGACCATCACTTCCGGCGCCAACACGTCTCGCTTGCCCAAAAGATCTGCATGGCTCGCCGCTCCGAAGAGCGCAATCGCTACCTCGTTGCAAAACAGCACGCGTCCATCGGCGCCACGCAACATCACCGCGTCCGGCAAGGAAGCGACCAAACTCTGGTAGCGCGCTTCGCTCTCGCTCAGCGCCGTCTGCGCCATCTCGGGTCGATGCAAGTGCACCACGTAGATGAGCAGCAGATCGGGCGGCGTTGGGACGTAGCGCAGACGCAGCCACTCGGTGGGCTCGGTGCGATCGTGCATCCGAAACGGGACGTCGTGCTCGATCACGCGCTGTTGCTCGGCCGCGCGCAGGGCCGCCAGACGGACTTCCGGTTGATCGTTGTAGAGCTCCGTCAGAGTGCGACCAATGAACGCCGTCAATCCGGGACTACGACTGCGAGCCGCAGCGTTCAAGGACTCGAGCACGAACTCGTCCTCGACGCGGCGCACCACGTAGCAAGAAACCGGAACATCTTCGAGAAAGCGCAGGTCCATTGCCCTCGGGAGCCGTCGTCGAGCGGGGAGCCAGCCGGCGCCCGCGCGGGTGGTGCGCAGCATAGACCAAGTTGGTGCGACGTTCAGCTTTCCTGCGCGGCCCCCCAAGACGCTGCGCCGAGGGAGCTCAGTCGCAGCTCGGACGGGGGCTCAACGCGTCCGGAGCCACTCGAACGCGTCGTCGGGCGAAGTATCTATGTGGCTGAAGATTCCGCGGCGAGCGTGATCGGCCGCGAGTCGATGCATGTTGAGCTTTCCGATTGCTGCGTGCGGAAGCACGATGGCCCAATACTTGAAACCGCCGGCCAGAACCCGGGGTAACCAGACACTATCAGACCACTGTTCATCCGCCTCGCGCAGCACGGTGTTGGCACGATCGTCCGACATCCATTTGGCCGCGCGGTGCGCTTCTACGAGATCCGCACCACGCGTCAGCAACTCTCTGAAGGCATCAGACGAAGGCGCTTTGAGCATTTGATGGTGCACGATACGCAAACGCGGGTAGTACCAAAGCGTCACGAACTCGTTGTCCAGAATCACTTTGCGTTCGTAAGAAGGTGTCGGCTCTGATTGGACCTTGGGCAATGCCACTGAGTGTCTCCTATTGGGGGTTCCCCACCCTTGGCCTGATCGTCGATGTCCGCAAGCCGAATTGCGGCATGTCTCAGCAATGAAACATGGAATACCGCACCTGAGTCTGTAGCCTCAGGTGGGAGCGTTCACCAGGGAGGGATCCCGTTCACCTTATGCCCTCGACGTGCTCGAGTAGACAGCTGGGTGGGTCGAGCTCCTTGGGTCGAGCTCCTTGGGTCGAGCACTTGGTGTCGAGGTGCGGTGCCTCCCAGCGCTGGGATTAGCGGACCGCACGCGCCGCGCTCGACCCTACGGAGCTCGATGCATCGGGGCGAGTGAGTGAAAGCTTCTGGCGCTGTTGCGTGGCGTGGTATGAGCGTCAGATGGGTTCGCAGTGGCTCACGCTCGATGTCTGTTCGGTGGCTGAAGTCGTATCGTCGCTCGAACGGCCCGAGACGGTCGAGCGAGTCACAGAAGCGGTACGACCGGCAGTGCTGCGACTAGCGCAGCGCGACTATCAGCGAGATCCCAAGACGTGGCAGCACGCAGACGCTGACTTGCTCATCCAGGCACTGCGCGAGGTTACCGCGCTGCTCAGCAACGGCTCGCAGCAGATCGAGCTCCACGCAGACGAAGACGAGACGCCCGAACTGTGGGACTTCATTTGGAGCGAATGGGAACCCAGTGATGCGTTGCAGTTGCCGCTATCGCCCCACGGCGTGCCCGCAGTGACGTACAAGGATTCGACCTCGGCGGCGCGCTATGCCGAGCGCTTCAAAGCGCTGCGTGCGCGCGGTGGTTATGCGAGGCGCAAGCTCGCGCCCACGCAACTGGACGCGCTGGTGGCAGCGCTGGACGAAGCGGCCAACGCCGAGCGCGGGCTCTTCGCCTATTACGAGCTGTGAGGCGCAACGCCTCGTTGAAGTCGGGCCCGCGAACGCTTCGAACTCGCTCCCCTCGACGGCAGAGCCGCAATCAGCCACAGTCCAGCGCGACGCCGTGACCCCTTCGAACCGAGAACCCGCGCTCTACGCGCCGATGCCGTCGCTGATCTACGGCACGGCGTGGAAGAAAGAGCGCACGCAGGGCTTGGTCGAGCGCGCGCTCGCGCTCGGCTACCGGGGTATCGATACGGCGTGCCAACCCAAGCACTACGACGAAGCCGGAGTTGGGGCCGCGCTGCGAGCGGCGTTCGCACGCGGGCTCGAGCGGCGCGAGGTTTACGTCCAAACCAAGTTCACACCGCTGCGCGGCCAAGATCCGAAGCGTGTGCCGTACGATCCCAAAGCAAACCTAGCCGAGCAAGTGCGGCAGTCGGTGCGAGCATCGCTGAAGAACCTGCAGACCGAGTACCTCGACGCTATCCTGTTGCACTCACCTCTGCCCCGCTTCGAGCAAACGCTGAAGGTCTGGCGCGAGTTCGAAGCGCTGCGCGCCAGCGGCGGGCTCGGCGGGCCGAGCCTTCTCGGGCTCAGCAACTGCTACGACCTCGAAACGCTGACGGCGCTGCATGCTGCGTCCGAGGTGAAGCCCAGCATCTTGCAAAATCGCTTTTATGCGGACACCGCTTACGACACGGAGCTGCGTCTGTGGTGCGGGGCGCACAGCGTCGTGTATCAGAGCTTCTGGACGCTCAGCGCCAATCCCCACTTGCTCGCGCACTCGACGACGCTCGAACTGGCCAAGCTGCATGGGGTGAGCGCGGCACAAGTGTTGTTCCGCGGCCTGATCCAGCTCGGGGTCGTGCCCCTCACCGGCACCACCAACGAGACGCACATGCAAGAAGGGCTCGCGAGCTTGCATTTTTCGCTTTCGGATACCGACCTAGAACGCTTGCGGCAGACGTTCGAGCCTGATCTAGGACGCTGAATGAACCCGGTTCGCCTGCCGCCGGTGCAAGCACGAGGCTAACAGTGGACAGCCATCGAGCATTCGACGTAGAGCGCCGCTGTGGTGACTTCTGACCACACAGGACAAAAAATGCAGCGCTTCCCCACTCTCCGACTTCCGGCGCCTCGAGCCACTGTCAAACCCAATACAAGGAACTCGATTCAGCTCCTGCTCTGCGCGAGCGCGCTGCTGTTCGCCTGCGACGGCGGGCATCAAGCCGCGTCGTCGAGTGAGTCCGACAGTGGCCATCACACGAGCGCGCCGAGCAAGTCGGATGGCGGCCCTCACACCAGCGCGAGTGACTCGGATGCTGGTCATTACGCGGACGCGTCGGGTGCGTGGGACGGCAGCCGCGCTGGGTCGAAGCCCATCGAACACGTCTTGCTGCTCAGCATCGACGGCTTCCACGAGCGCGACCTCACGCGCTATGTGAACGACAAGCCCGACTCGACGTTGGCGCGCCTTTTGGCAGTGGGCGCGCACTACAGCAACGTGCGTGCGCCCTTCCCCTCCGACTCGTTCCCGAGCGTGCTGGCCTGGGCGACTGGCGGCACCCCGCGCTCCACGGGCGTCTTTTACGACATCTCGTTCGACCGCAGTCTGGCCGCTCCGGATTCGGACTGTTCCGTGCGCGGAACCGTCGTTGATTTCAGCGAGGTGGTCGACGTCGACGCGAGCCGACTCGACGGCGGCGGGATCAATCCGCACGCGCTGCCGCGAGATCCCGATCGCAAGTGCGCTCCCGTGTATCCGCACGACTATTTGCGCACGAACACCATCTTCGAAGTGCTCCACGAAGCCTCAAAGCGCACGGCTTGGTCCGACAAGCACCTCAGCTACGAGATTCTGAACGGACCCTCGGGCGTCGGCGTCGACGATGCTTTCAACCCCGAGATCGCGGCCATCGACAGCAAGGCGCTGAGCTCCGTCAAGGACTACGACGACAGCAAAGTGCAGGCCTTGATCCAGCAGATTCACGGCCTCGACCACGCGGGTGCTGCGGCCAGCGTGCCCGCTTTCTTCGGGATGAACTTTCAAGCCGTCAGCACGATGCAGAAGGTGTTCGGCTACGTCGACAGCAGTGGCGCTCCCTCCGATACGCTTGCGAGCGCCATCGATGGTGTCGACGCTTCGCTCGGGACGCTGGTGGACCAGCTGTATGCGGCCAAGCTATGGGACTCGACGCTGCTCGTGATCACGGCCAGCCACGGGCAATCGCCCATCGATCCGGCGCTCACCCAGCGACTGTCACCCTCGACCATTCCCGACCTGGTCGAACAACTCAGCCCGGGACTATTGAGCGCCATCACGCAAGACGCAGTGGCGTTGCTCTGGCTCAGCGACTCGTCGCGGGCCGGCGATGTCGCCCAAACCCTCGGCGATCACGCTGACCTGGCTGGCATCGACCACGTCCTGTACGGAAAGGACCTGAGTCAGATGTTCGGCGACGCGGGCGACTCGCGCATCCCTGACGTCGTCGTGGTCGTCAAAGACGGCACCATCTACACCGATAGCGGCAAGAAGATCGCCGAGCACGGCGGTGATAGCGACGACGACCGGCACGTCGCGCTGTTGGTGGTGGGCGGCGCGGACGTCCCCGTTGAGCGCGACGACGCGCTCGAAACGCGACAAATCGCACCTACGGTGCTCGAGGCCTTGGGCCTTTCCGCCGCCAGCCTGAAAGCGCTCACGCTCGAACCGGCGAAAGCGCTACCGGGTCTCGGGTTTTGAGCGGAAAACGTCTCGACGCCATAATTCGACGATTCCGCCCTGATTTGGGCCGGATCGCGTCCGCTGCCGCCGGAAACACAGCGACTTACCTCGACGTACCGACGTCTATGGACTAATTGCGTTGGGCGCGCGCGGAGTCTTTATCCGCGAGCTTAGCAAGATACACATGCGTTTTACAGAACTGAACCTGATCCCTCCGCTCCTCGCTGCCGTTGCCGCTGAAGGCTACGAAGAAGCGACGCCCATTCAACAACAAGCCATTCCACTCGTCTTGGCTGGTCGTGACCTGCTCGCTTGTGCCCAAACGGGTACGGGCAAGACCGCCGCTTTTGCATTGCCCCTTCTTCAGCGTTTGAGCGCGGGTGGCAAGAACAGTGCGCCGGGTAAACCCCGCGTTCTCGTGCTCACGCCAACGCGTGAACTCGCTGCGCAAATTGGAAAGAACTTTGCCGGCTACGGCTGCAATCTGCGGATCCACGGCACCGTCATCTTTGGCGGGGTCAGCATCAACGCTCAAATGGCCGCGCTGCGTCGGGCCCAGGACGTCGTCGTAGCAACGCCCGGACGCTTGCTCGATTTGATGAAACAGGGTCGTGTTTCTTTCGACGCGCTCGAGGCCTTGGTGCTCGACGAGGCGGACACCATGCTCGACATGGGCTTCCTGCCCGATGTGATGCGGATCATCTCTGCCTGTCCGAAGCAGCGTCAAACGCTGTTGTTCTCGGCCACGATGCCGGGGCCGATTCGCGAACTGTCTCGGAAGATCTTGAACTCCCCCGCGTCGGTTCAAATTGCGACGGACTCGGCACCCGCAGACGGTATCGCTCAGTCGGTCTACTTCGTCGCGAGGAGCCAGAAGCGAGCCTTGCTCGAGCACCTGCTCAATGACGACGCGGTCGAGCGTGTGTTGGTCTTCACGCGCACCAAGCGTGGCGCCAACAAGGTGGCGGAGCAGCTGCAGCAAGCGCGCATCCATGCCGACGCCATTCACGGCAACAAGTCGCAGAACGCCAGAGAGCGAGCGCTCGGCGCGTTTCGCAGCGGCCAGATGCGCGTGCTGGTCGCGACCGACGTGGCGGCTCGCGGCATCGACATCGACGGCATCTCGCACGTCATCAACTACGATCTGCCGAACGCTCCCGAGAGCTACGTGCATCGCATCGGGCGCACGGCTCGAGGCGGCGCCGAGGGCATCGCTTGGGCTTTCTGTGATGCTGAAGAAACGCCGCTCTTGAGCGACATTCAGAAGTTGATTCAGCAGCGCATCCCCGTAAACGATAGCCACCCCTATCACGTTACGCCGCAGGAGCTCAAAGCGACGGGCAAGAGCAGCAGTGGTGGCTCTGCCGGCAATGCCTCTGGCAACGGGTCGAAGTCCAAGCAGAAGTCACAACGCCGCAAGCGACCCGCGCGCCCTCAAGCTGAGCAGCGCAGGGGTACCAGCGCGGCACGAGAGCCGCGCCGCGAAGGATTTCGCGCATCGGCCTCCCTGTGAGACTGGCTCGTTCAGGTGCTGAAGCACCTGAACCCAGTCAGCACTGACGCCCACTCGGCAGGTCACTGACTTGGCGGGAGTGGGCGTTTCTGGTGGCGCTTGAAGAACGACCACGCCTCGTCCGCGAAGTCGATATCCTGGTTGGTTTTGCCCACTTCAGGCCAAAGCCCATTCCAAACTTGCACGGGGTTTGGCCACCAGTGCCCCATGCCCACGGCTTTGTAGAACCATAGTTCCTGGCCGTTTGCCCCGACGGGATAACGCTGGCGTTCCACGCTGCTGCTGACGAGGCCGGTATCGGGCGTATACGAATCGCCGCTGACCAGGTCAGGTATGGCGTCGACCTCGGGCGGACCTTGAAGCTGCAGCGCGGCGAGCCAAGCGTCACGCGTTTGCTCCATCCCAGGATAGTTTGCAGCCGGATACAGCGGCGAAGCGCCTGGCGCGTAGGAGATGAAGCGGTCATGGGTCGAGGCCAACATCGCGATCGATACGTCGTCGTAGCCGGGCTTTGGGTGGCAGGAGTGCAACCACACGCCACTCGGATGGAAGGGAAGACCTTCGACAGGCGCGATCGCAGCGACCAAGTCGGGCGCTTCCAGAGCAAGTTGCAGGGACATTCCGCCTCCTTGGGATAGCCCCGTGGCGTAGATGCGCGACCGATCGATGGGCAACTCGGTTTCCAACTGCGCCAAGAGCAGCCGCACGTACGTTACGTCATAGCCCTCACCCGCATGTTCCGGGAAGCAACCAGGCAAGAACCCGCCGTTGCGCATCGGCACTTGGCCATCGCCACTGTTGGCTTCTGGCACTCCATTGCCGTAGACGACGACGAAACCTTCACGGTCCGCGAGCTCCTCGAAGCGCGCATGCGTATAGTAGAAAGCCGCAGCTTCCGCGCTGGCGGTGGACCCTGGGAACACCATTACGACGGGGGCCGGTGTCGAAGGCAAGTTCGCCGGCGCGTACACCAAGTAGCGTCGCTGCAGCTGACTCACACCCAGCCAACCGCGCGTCGCAGCGTCGGTCAGTTGCTGGGTAAAGGTCACGACGCACCCCTGCGACTGATGAGCCCCCGGCGGCCCATCGAGCCGCTGCGCCCGGGCAGTGCACAGCCCGAGCCGAAATGCTGATTCGTTGGCTGCGCTCGGCCTTGCGGTCCGAGTCTCCGGAGCCTGGGAGGACACGCAGCTCTGGAGCAGGGCGGGAGCAAGCCAGCGCACGAGCTTGGTCATCGAGAAATTCGGCATATTTCGAAAGACGGTCAAGCCTGCCGATTCAGCTCAGTGCTCGGGAGTGCGCCGCGCTTTCGGCCCCCAAAATCTTTTACTGAGTTAACATCGGAAGATGGCTGAGCTCCGTGAAAGCAAGAAGCGTGAGACGAGGCAACGGCTCTCAGACGTCGCGACCGAATTGTTCTTCCAGCGGGGCTTCGACGCGGTGACGGTGGAAGAGATCGCGGCAGCGGCCCACGTGTCGAAAGTGACGGTGTTCAACTACTTCACGCGCAAAGAAGACTTGTTCTTGGATCGCGAAGCCGAGGTGATGCCGTTGTTGCGCCGTGCGCTCGAGAGTCGCAGTGCACTCGAGAGTCGCAGTGCACCCGAAAGCAAAGCCAAGGGGGTGGCGCAATTGGCCGCGCTGCGCAAGCTCGTGGACCAGCTGAGTGAACAGAAACATCCGTTCGCTCACATCGACGACAAAGCGCTCGCTTGGTGGCGGGTGGTGGCGGCGAGCGCGTCGCTCAAAGCGCGCTTGCGTGAAATTGGAGACGAAGTGACCCAGGGGCTCGCGCTCGAGCTCGGTGGCCCGAAGTTCGACGCTCGCACGCGGCTCTTGGCGGGGATGATCGTACTCACTTGGCGCACGGCCTACGCCGAAGCGCTGCGCGTGCTCGAACACCGAGGCTCAGTGAAAAAGGCTAACAGCGAGTTCAGGGCGTTGCTCGAGCTCGGTTTCACAGCCGCTCAGCGACTCGACGCGCCCTCGCCCTAGTGCCCTGAACGCAAAGTCCCTAGTGAAATTGTTCCCGCGTCAGCCTTGGTGCAGCCGCAGCAATTCCGCACAGCGCAGCCTTCTCTTCGTTCGAGACCGCCCTGTTTCAGACATGCCAGGGAAGGCTCGCGCTTTGGCGCGCGTACCAGCCAAGAACCAGCTTGTCGGGCAGAGTCACACGCGCGATACAGTGCGAAACCGCCTAGATCGGAGTTGTTCTTGCAATGACCACCACGCCGTCGAATGGGATCTTCCTCTGCACTGCTCTTCTCGCGATGATGCTGCAAAGCTGCGCTACGGACGAGAACCCGAGTCACAGCGCAAAACATCCCGACTCGGGAAAAACCGAGACGACGAGTGATGCGGGCGCTGCTACGACGTCGGGTCGTCAGAGCGACGGCGGTGTGAAAGAAACGCAGCCGGGTCACGACGAAACAGACGGACCCGATGCCCCCGCCGATACGGACGGCGGGAAAAAGACGGATCACGACGCGCCGGGCACGAGCGAGGACACGCTCGCAGACGCGGGCAGTGACGCCCTTGACGACGCAGGACGCGCGGACACTAGCGAGTCGGAAACCCCAGAACCCGCAACCGCGGACGGTGACGTCGACGGCGGCTCGGTAGCGGATGCGGGTGAACTTCCCGAAGTGCCGCCGGGTTCGGTGCCGTCCGAGCTCACGGGCGTCTGGCAAGAGACCCGCGCGTCAGCCTCGGATTACGAATATGACGATGGCTTCGGTGGCACGTTCAGTCTGACCTCGGGCTTCAGCGTCCAACTCAAACTGACACCTGACGGCCAATTCTACTTTGCGCACTACTCCTCGGGTGCGAGCTCCAACTGTGCGGCCGTGAGCCAACTGGAGCAAGCGGTGGGCAGTGCGGTGTTCTCGGGCGGGACGCTCACCCTCTACCCGCAAGTCCATCAAATCGAAGCCACGAACTGCAGCAACAGCAGCAAGTTCGACGCCGGGCTGGACCCGCTCGTGCTGGACGCGACTTTGACCGAAGATCGCCAGGTTTACGGCGGAATGCGCATGTATCGCCTCGAGCTCGAAGGCTATGCCCACCCGCTCGACCTGGTCTCGTTGTTCCGCGTCCCAGACTACGAGCCTTTCCAACCCGATACGCCAGCGGACTTTCCGGCAGTGGAGAGCGGCGGATACGCAGAGTTGCAGGGTCTATGGGCAGCGGACTCGGGCACCGATGTCGACTTCTTCAATCCCGACACTGGCGAGTTCTATTTGCCGGAGCTGAACGGCAGTCCGCATCGCTGGATCCGCTTCGACAACGCAAACTACGAAACCGCGGTCGCTCTGCAAAACGTGAACACCGAGGGCGTTTGCGCGACAGACCTGATCTACTACGAGCGTGGCACGGCCAACTTCGGTGTAACTCAGGACGTGGGCGGCCAAGGGGATCACTTCATCGGCGGCGCGCGTCTAGACGCCGAGGCAGCTCGCCTGATCGTCAACATCCGCGATTGCGACGAAGACAATGGGGTACTCACGTACGATCTGCAGCCGCTGACGAGCTACTACGAATTCAATCTGTTCCTCAGTGAGCCCATCATGCTGGACATGAACTGCAAGTACTCGCAGAGCGAGTGGCAGTCACTGCTGTGCGAAGACGGGATCGCGGGCTACTACAAGCGTTGAACCTCGGCCAGAGACGGCTCGGCGCGAACGCCCGCTTCTGAAGACGTGCGACGCAAAACGGCACAGCGCGTCGGGCTTGGCGCGGGCTTTGCCTTGAACTGTCTCCAACAACGCGTCGTCGATGGACGGCGCCTTTTCCAGGGGGTCCAGTTCACGTCATGTCAAAGATCTCGCTCACGCTTCCGCCCAATCCGGAGTCAAATCCCGAGCGCGAGAGTGTCATGCCTTTGACGGTCCTAGGGACGATCGAGATGAATCCGAGCGTTCCTCCACGTACGACGAGTTCGGAGCGGAGTCAGAACGAGCCGAGCGCGTCGGCAGCCGCGGCGAACGGTCGGGTCGAGCGCTGGCTCGAGCAGCACTTGGACGCCGTGCGCGCAGCTCGGCGGCAAGGACGACAGGGGGGCAGTGTTGACGTGCCGGCAAGTGCGGGTCCGCGCCGTCCCGAGTGACTTCAGAGCGCAGAGCGCCTACGTGACGCAGGTTTACACGAGCGTCCAGGACGTCCGCGCCCCGAATTGCCTCTACGAGACGCTGTGCGGCAGCCCGGCCCCAACCCAATTGAACAAACCGCGTTGGGCCAATTCGCCGCCCTGCCCGCGGAAAGTCACTGCGCGCCGGTTTGCGACTTACTTTCGGCGGTATGAGCCGCGACGCGCGCGGCGCGAACTGACGCGGGCACGTCGTCGCGCGTGAAGACGAGGTAGTGCTGAGCGACACCGCCGTCATTCGCAGCGCTGACGGCGTGCACGGCGTTGTAGTTGGCGGGCCCGCCCTGAGTTGCGTACTCGACGCGCATGCGACGCAGCGCTGCGCATTGTTCAGCATCGGTCACCCGCATACCCGACTCGGCCGTGATCGCGAAAGTCTGCTGGTCTTCGATCGCCACGGTCGCCGGGTCCCATTCCAGAGGCCAGGCCACCCCCTCGTCTTGAAAGGAGTCCGCTCCGGCCGCGACGACCAACAGCTGCAATGCATCGGTGCTGGGTTCACCCATCGAGTACAGCTCCGTGCTCAACGTGCGAGCCGCAACGAATGCTTCGGGGTAACCTGGCGGCGCTCCCTCGCCATTGCACGAGCAGGCGCACAACAAGACCTCTTCACTGTCCCAGAGCACGGTGCCCGCGCCGTCCGAGCAAAAGTCACCGACGTAGCCATTGAACATGCCCCAGTTTCCGTAGTTCGCTTGCAGCACCAAATCCTGGGCTTCGGCCTCGGTCACGACCCCGGTTCGCACTTGGCCGTCGGCGGCAGCGGTCACCCAGTAGTTGCAATGGCCGTCGATCGCCAAGAGCTGATGGCCGTACTCCATGAACGCATAATATTGATCGACGAAGCCGCCGTCGGTGTTCGAAAGGAAACGCACAGCATCACTGCCGTCGCAGATCTCCTTTGGCTGCGGCGGCACCGGTTCGGGGCCGCTGCCCGGTGCAGTTGGTGTAACGCTGGTCGTCGGGGTCACGCTGGTCGTCGGGGTGACGGGGTCGTCTGTATCACTGCCCGAGTTGCCTGACGTGGCTCGTGCACCGCAACCGGACAAGAGCGTGGTGGCGCAAACCACCCCAGTCAGTAGTACGCAAACTCCATGGGTCATCGACATGATCTAGCCTCGCTCGAGGTTATGCCATCTCGGATGGGCTTCTGAAAGTGAACCCGCCCTAGCTAAACAACTTTGACCAACTGATCGAGCTGCGCGGCAACTGCTAGCCTCGAAGTTCTGCTCGTGAATTAACCCCTCTCGTGAATCAATGCTGTCTCACCGCGCTGCTCCAGGACGCGCAGCGTTACCAATGGCGAAGCGACTCAGAGCTGCTAATTTCGGAGCATGCCTTCCTCTCTGCGTGATCCGCTTCTGCTGAGTATCCTAGCTGCGCTGTTCAGTTCGTGCGGTAGCGACGACGGCGCAGACCTGATCGAGAAGAAGGTCTGCGCCAGTGTCGACGATGCCGTTACCCAATGTGTCGCAGCCGAGCAGGTACCCCTCGAAAGCCTCTTCGTACCCTGGAACTGCGAGGTGAAAGTCGTCGCCGCTCACGGCGCCGGCACGCACGACAAGGTCACCGGGCAGGATGGAGTGACGTCCGACGTTTGCTGCTATGACGGTGAGGTCAAGGTCGAGAACCCTGGCTGCGTCATTGGACGCCCGTATCGGGAGTCTGCGGGGATAACGGTCGCGAGAACGCAAGCACAAGGCGAGACAGATGCGTCTGCTCGCGCGCAGGCCTGGGCACTGGCGGGTGCGGCCGAGCACGCTTCCGTCGCATCCTTCGCGCGCTTGTCGCTGCAACTCATGGCCCACGCTGCGCCTACCGATCTCGTGCTTGCAGCCCATGAGGCGGCTTGCGACGAAGTGCGTCACGCTAACGCGTGTTGGACTCTTGCGCAGCGTTTTGGAATGGCGGCTGTCACAGCAGAGGCGTTCCCGTTCAGAGAACCAATAGCGGTGAATGGTTCATTGGCCGAGCTCGCTGCCGACGCGGCACGCGAGGGCTGCGTCAACGAGACGCTCGGTGCCTTCGCGGCCAGGGAAGCGGCAGGCCTCAGCGCTGAGCCCGAGGTCGCTCGAGTTCTACTTTCGCTCGCCGACGACGAGGCGCGACACGCGGTGTTAGCTTATCGCATTGTCGACTGGGCGCTATCGATTGGTGGCAGCGAGGTGCGAGCGGCGGTTAACGCTGCGCTCGAGTCACGACGCGAACGTCTCGATACCCGAGAGCTCGCAGTGCGCGCAGGGCTCGACCCCGCACAGCTCGCAGCCACGGAACGGCGCGGCCTCGACAGAGTCGTGAGGCCCGCGTTGAGCGCGCTGCTCGAAGCGCGAGCCTGACGTCCCAGGGCTTCGTGTGCAAGCTCAGCGCGCTCGCAGCAGCTGCCGTCATCTCTCTGGACAGCCAGCAGCAAGTCCCGGCGAGAGTGCACCGCAGCGGCCCGCCCTCGCCGGGAAAACGAAGGCGCCCAACACATCGAGCGAGCAAGTCAGTGCAACACTGCTATGACCGGGGGCATGCCAATGGTCACCGATGTGGTGTTGGTCGGCGCTGGAGTGATGAGCGCGACGTTAGCGACGTTGTTGCGACAGCTCGATCCGGGGCTGTCGATCATGATCATCGAGCGCCTCGATCGCTCCGGGGCGGAGAGCTCGGACCCGTGGAACAATGCTGGCACTGGGCATTCCGGCTTCTGTGAGTTGAACTACACCCCGGCCGCCGAAGATGGTTCGGTGGATGCGAGCAAGGCGATCGCGATCGCCGAACAGTTCGAGCTGAGCAAGCAGCTGTGGGGCTCACTCGTGGAGCTTGGAGTGCTGCCGGAGCCGAGCCATTTCATCCGGGCGATCCCGCACATGAGCGTCGTCTGGGGCGAACGAGACGTCAGGTTTCTCGAGGCGCGCTACGCCGCCCTGTCGCGTTCGCCGTTGTTCCAGGGCATGCAATTCAGCGCGGAGCCGAGCGTGATCGCGGAGCACTTGCCGTTGGTGATGGAAGGACGAGAACCGGGCGCCGTGGCCGCAACCCGCATGGAGATCGGCACCGATGTAAACTTTGGCTCGCTAACGCGCGCGATGATCGACTGGCTTGCGAAGCAAGACGGCGTGCAGCTGCAATTGGCGCAAGAGGTCTCTGACTTCGAGCGCCGAGACGACGGTCTTTGGCACCTCGACGTGCTGGATCTCGAGTCGGGGTTTCGACGCATCGAGCCGGCGCGCTTCGTCTTCATCGGTGCTGGCGGAGCGTCGATGCCGCTGTTGGAGCGCACCGGCATCGATGAAGCGGCGGGGTACGGCGCGTTCCCTGTGAGCGGACAATGGTTGCGCTGCACGAACCGTGAGGTGATCGAGCGTCACGCGGCAAAGGTGTACGGCCAAGCGCAGGTCGGCGCTCCACCGATGTCGGTGCCGCATTTGGACACGCGCTGGGTCGATGGCCAGCGCGAGCTCTTGTTCGGTCCGTATGCGGGGTTCAGTACGAAGTTTCTCAAGAGCGGTTCGTATCTGGATCTGTTTCGCTCACTGCAGGTGGATAACATCGGTCCGATGCTCAGCGCGGGGGCTCACAACGTCGATCTGACGCGCTATCTCGTGGGCCAAGCGTTGTTGAGTCCCAGCGAGCGCGTCGAAATCTTGCGCCGCTTCTATCCGCTAGCCCAGGCCGACGACTGGGAGCATCTGATCGCGGGGCAACGCGTACAGGTCATCCAGCGCGACGCCGAAGGGCGTGGCATTCTCAAGTTTGGGACCGAGCTCGTGACCAGCCAAGACGGCACGGTCGCTGCCCTGCTGGGCGCGTCGCCCGGGGCCTCGACGGCCGCCGCCATCATGCTCAAAGTGCTGTCTCGCTGCTTTCCTACTCGCTACGAGAGCAGCGCGTGGCAGACACGCCTGCACGCCCTGATGCCGTCGCTTGCCCGTTCACTTCACGCGGACGATAACCTGTGCCGCGCCTTGCGTGCGCGCAATCTCGCGCAGCTGGGTTGCGGCTAGAGCGGGCCCGATCTGCTCTAGCCGTCCCAAGTCGTGCAGTGCTCGCCGCGCGCTTCGGCGGGTGACGCTGCAAGGCCGTGGACGCCAGCGAGCCGACGCCCGTTGCTGGGCAGCTTTGCCGTTCCTCGGCTCTTTTTGGCTGGAACAAGGCTCCCGCGGCCCGGGCATTGACTGAACTTCTGTTTAGTACTACCAAACCTCGATGCCGATGCACCTCTCCGTGAGCGTTGAGCGCTATCACGCAGTTTGGCCGCCCAGGATCGAGCTGAGCGTCGAACTCAATCACCAGCCCTCGGGGCCTCGCGAGACGTCCAACAAGGTGGTGCTCGAATGCTGCCCGGATCCCGCGAAGCCCGTTGGCTCGTCAGCGCTCGTCCCGCAATCACATCAGTGGCACGGGTGGAGCCGTTTGCGCGCAAGGCTGCCCGAACCTTCGCAAGCGGACGACTTGATCCGAGCGCTCGCTACCGAGGCGCTCAGTAATCCTCACTTGGCGACCGGGTTGATGGGAGAGATAGATCTCTGAGCCTCGATGCATGGCATCCACAGCTGTCAGTGTTGCGGACGCGGCATCCTGGGTGCCGAGCTCGGCGTGGAGACCGGCACCGGTTGGGCACATCTGCATTGTCTCAAAGAAACAGAGCTCGAGAAGCTGAAGCGCTGGCACAGAGCACTGCGCGCTTGCTGGGTCGCCGTCGAGGCGGAAGGGATGTGGCTGCGTCGGATGAACGCACAGACGCCCGGCGAAGCGCTCGAATCGAGGCGACGCTGGGAACAGCGAAGCAAAGCGCTGGATGAGCTACTCGCCGATCGACTCGGGGAGCTGACGGGAAACTGAAGCGGTCATCAGTCTTCGAGCGTGAGTGAAGCCCCGTAGTCGATCTTCGGCCAGAGCTCGCGCTGCAGCTTTGGCAGATTGCGCTGCACACGCCCACGCTGGTTCTGATCGGTGATACCGCGTTGGTCCTGCCATGCGTTCATGCCCGCTTCGAACGCTTGCGCAAGCTCGGGCCAACTGCGGTACGTCGTCTGTAACGTGGCGCCGATCTTCGCGATGTGTTTGCGACAATCTTCATCGTCGACGTAGTCCGCAGCGCGGCCGATGCGCAACAAATCGAGAGCGCGAACTTGGTCCCAAGCCGCGTTTCCCGTTTGACCCGATCGCAGCTCGTCGATCACGTCGAAGAACTTCTTGCTGCTGTCAGCCCCGTACCAGCTGCTCAGCGAGTTCTGGGCGCGTTCCCGGTTCCAAGTTGCCGAGTCCTCTCCACCTGTCCACAGTGCATAGGCAGCCTGGGCCCAACGCTCTACGCGCTGCTCTTTGCCCTTGGAGAGCGCTCTTTGGATCAAGGCGAACACGATGCCGCCGATGACGACGACGACTGCGACGATTGGCGCGACGATGACCGGGTTGAGTATCTGCATCGAAATCTGCTCCTGCCGGTAGAGCCCCTTGCTCCCCTTCGTTGCGGCACGATAGCCCGGCTCCGTTAGCAGCCTGTAGCAAAAATCTCCCGTCGCCAGCAGGGCGGCAACTCAGCGCGGAGCGTGGTCGATTCCAGAGAGCGAACCGCCAAACCGCCAAAGCCGCCAAAGAACCAGGGACGGAAGTAGATAGGTCCGAACTTGCTGACAGTCATTTGGCGGTTTGGCGGTTTGGCGGTTCATCCAAGATCACGATCACGCGACGCGCTAAAGCGTTGGCTCCGAGCGTGGTCCACAGACGGAATGTGCGCCTCCACCCCACCAAAGGGTTGGCTTTGAACTCCAAACGCAAGCGCCGCGCAGGGAGCAAGCTCTCCTGGTTGTCCCCCGCGACGAGT
>DATAHU010000011.1:0-7468 GCA_036263015.1 Polyangiaceae bacterium
TCCGATCCCTCCTCAGAAGCCCGCTCTTTCGCAGCCTACAAACGGCTATTGCCCCAGATAGAAAGCTTCCCCGTCGAACAGTTGGTGCCCATCACCATCGATATCCCCACCGCGATCACGATGGTCTTGGGCTCCCTTCCCGAAATCAGAAACATGCGCGCTTCGATCGCAGAGGGCCTTCACGGTTTCGATCTCACGTTGCTCGATAACCTGGAAGACTACACGCAAGCTCTGACTTACGCGAGCGGCCTTTCGATGTCGGCAGCGCAACCCGCCGCCGAACTCCCGGCCCTCGCCGAAGCTGGAGCGACCAAGCGCGAGGTGTTGCTCGCCGACACCAAAGCGTTGATCGCGCGGGGCCTGTTGCAACCCGAGAGCATCAGTGGCTTGAGCGGTACCGTCGGGTATCGCAACATCGCCATGGATCTGATCGCGTTGATTGGGCTCTTGAGAGCGAATTTGCCGCAAATCGCCAGCAAGAGCGCCGTAACCGCCGCCGAGCTGGATGAAGCCAATCGCGTGGCGGACGAACTGCTCAACAAGGTGGGACAGAAGACTCAAGGGCCAAGCCAAGTGGGCGCGTCCGCAGAGATCCGTCAAAAGGCCTTCAGTCTGTTCATCACCGCCTACGATCAGGTGCGGCGCGCGATTCATTACTTGCGCTGGCAACACGGTGACGCCGAGTCGATCGCGCCGTCGCTCTACGCGGGTCGCAAGCGCAAGCCGGTCGACGTGGTGAACAACGCAAGCGCGCACACCGCACCGGGCACCGACGTGCCCCTGGTAACCCAGCAGACTGCGCAGTCGACTGCGAATGCTGGTAACGCGAGCGCGCAGCCTGGGGTAGCCGTTAGCCCGATCGTCCCGGTGGGCCCAGGCACCACGACGTTGCCCAACACTCCTGGCTTGCCGGGCAGCAACCCCTTCTCAGCGTAAACCATGGCCCCTCACACAGAGCTTTATCTGGGCGCGCGTCGCGCGCTGAACGGCACGGGCCTCGGTAAGCTCGAAATGCCTACCCACCACCTCGTCACTCACGGCGTGGTGGTGGGTATGACGGGCAGCGGCAAGACGGGTTTGCTGAGTGTGCTACTCGAAGAAGCCGCTCGAGCGAGGATTCCCTCGCTGGTGATCGACGTCAAAGGCGATCTGCCCAATTTGCTGCTCGCGTTTTCGAACTTCGAGAGCGCGCCGTTCGTGCCGTGGGCAGCGAGTCTGGCCGAGCCCAATGATGATCGTTCAGTTGAGGCCATTGCTCAGGCGTTCGCGGATGAGCGCAAGGCGAGCTTGTGTTCGTGGGGCATCAGTGAAGCGATGCTAAAGGCCTACGTCAGCGGTGTGGAGCCGCGTGTGCTCACGCCGGGTTCGAGCGCGGGCGAGCCACTGCACATGCTCTCGGGACTCGAACGCGGTGGCCCATCCTGGACCCAGGATCCCGAGGCCGCGCGCGCCTCGCTCTCGGCGGCCGTGTCACTGCTCTTGCGCTTGGTCGGCCGCGACGCGGATCCGGCCCGCAGCAAAGAACACGCGCTGTTGTGTGCGCTAGCTGAACGACGTCTGCGCGCGGCTCAGAGCGCGGAGCTGTCGCAGCTGATCGGAGATCTGCAAGCGCCGCCCATCGAGCGCATCGGCGCGCTCGACGTGGACGAGTTCGTGCCGAAACGCGACCGCTCGGCGTTGGCAGCGTCACTCAACACGCTCTTGGCGTCGAGCACGTTTGCGAGTTGGCGTGAGGGCGCATCGCTCGACATCGCGAGTTGGCTCACCCCGACCACGGGTCGCACGCCGCTCGTAATCGTGAGCGTGGCCCACTTGGATGACCTCGAGCGTGCTCTGGTGCTCGGCGTATTGCTGGAAGAAGTGCTCACTTGGATGCGCAGTCTCTCGGGTTCACGCAGGTTGCGAGCGTTGATCGCCTTTGACGAAGTGTACGGCTTTTTGCCACCTCACCCAGCCAACCCGCCGACGAAAGCACCATTGGTCGCGTTGCTCAAACAAGCGCGTGCCTTTGGCGTGGGGGTGCTGGTCGCGACGCAGAATCCCATGGATCTCGACTATCGCGCGCTGAGCAATGCCGGCTTGTGGTGCATTGGCAGACTCCAAACCGACGCTGATCGCGCGCGAGTGGTGGATGGTTTACAGCACGCTTGGCAAGACCAACGCGCAACCCCTGATCTCGACCGCTTGATCCAACGCCTCGCACCGCGTTGGTTTCTGATGCGCGACGCGCACGATCCAAGCACTCCGTTGCTCTTGCAGCCGCGCTGGGCAATGTCGTTCTTGCGGGGCCCCATGACCCGCGCCGAGATCCAACGCGCGCGGGCCGCGTGGGTTGATGGTCACGGGTAATCGCCTATTCGAGCTATCCCGACACGAGAATGCACGCAAGGTTCCAGCTCGAGGCGAACTCTCATGGACGGAACTGCTGTTGCTCTTCGACCTGAGAGGCGAAGCGCTGTTCAAAGGCCTCGGACCTGGCGTATCGAGCACGTATGCTCAACAGCTCGTTCTGGCGTCCTCGCGCTGTCGCCGCATCGCTAACGCTCGTCGCGGTCGCTAGCGGCGGGTGCACTGACGACCAGCCCAGCGCTAGCCCCGAAACCAGTTCGGTCGACGCTGGCGCAGCTGACGCTGGTGCTTTCGAGATTCCTCACGCAGAGCTCGCGGCACTGCGGAGCGCGACCGAGCTCACGTTCTGGTCACTCGACGTCAATGGCGATGGCTCCAAGGAGCTGATCGTTTCGAACTCACGGAAGCTGGACGAAGTCAGTGGGTCGGGCCGGAAGTTACTGGCGTTGACTCCGGCGGCGGCGCCCACGGCAGTAGTGCTCATGGATGACCAGCAGGGCACCCTGAACCAGGTTCTCCACACGGTCAGCGTAAAGTGGGACGAGGCGGAAGCGCTCTGGACGGTCAAGACCGACGAGCTCGGGGCGCAGCTCGGCGCTCTGATCGACTCCATCGAAGGTTCACAATGCGAGATCGCCAACGCCGCGTTTGGACTCGGAGTTGGCGCATTGGGGTCTGCAGCTGCGATTTCGATCGTCGGGGTGCAAGCCTTCATCGGCGGTGTGCTCGCCGCTTCGCTCGATGCCGCGACCGGAGCCGCAGCCGTGGCGGCCTGGAACCGCTTCGATCTCGCCCAATGCGTCAACTCGGGGCAGACCGTGCAAGGCTGCATTGGCATCGGTGTCTTCGAGGTCGCGGGAGCTTCCGTCGATCGAGAGAATCTGCTTTCCAGCGGAAAACACTGCTACGACGTCACAGCGGAGGGGGACGGGCAAACGTGCACCCCCGACGCGCCCAAGGTCAACTACGCGCTCTGCGATCGGGGCTCGGATACCACTGGCTGTTGCAATCGAGATTACGTGTTCAAACACGTGCAGCTCTCGGACATCAAGAATCAAGCGCCGTTGCCCGAAGTGACGGGCGTCGAAGTCACGGATGGCTTGAAGGTGAGGCTGGGCGCCCCCAGTTCGGACAGCCCCATCTTCCACGATGTCGTCCGGGTGCTGGCAAGCGAGGGCTGGGCTGACTTTGCATCGGGCCCCATGGGCTGCGTGTTCCGAGACGCTTTCGATCTCCTGACGCAGTCTTCCAACCCCGTGCAAGTCACGTTGGGGGATCATTGTGCGACCAACACCACGCAGGACTACCACATCCTCAAAGGCGAGATCACTCAGTGCGTCGTCGAAGACGAGACGAGCGTGTACGGCAACATTCGCGGTGAGGGCAACGGACGCGCCGCGCGTTTCAACGACATGGTTGGCCCTCTGATGCTGGGCACCGTGCGCGATGAGCTGCGCAACGCGGTGGCAGAGGAGATGGAGCGACTCGCAGACGAGGGAATGTGTTGTGTGGGGGGCAATGTCTTCGAGGCCGACGAGGTTGGCCCCAATTGCGGTCGTGGGGACACGGATGCGGGCACGGATGAGATGCCCGATGCAGCGAGCCCCAGTGGCGACGGCGGCGGATATGAGGACGCGGCGAGCCCCAGTGGCGACGCCGGTTCGGGTCCGGACGCAGGGCAAGCCGAGCTGGACGCGCAAGCTCCCGTACCGAGCCAACCCGATCAGACGGGTGCGCCGCGTGTCAACTACAGGGGTACGGCTTTGGGTGATCCGCACCTGATGACGCTGGACGGCGTCTACTACAACGTGCAGCCGGTGGGTGAAGTGGTCTTGCTCCAAAGCCTAGACCAGGATCTCGAGATCCAGGTACGCACCAAGCCCTATGGGCGGAGCCAAGTCGTCGCCGTAATCGACAAGACGGCACTGAAGCTCGGCGAGACGCGGGTGGTGATCGCCGCTGACGGAACGACGACCATCGACGGGGTTCCCTCCGATCTCGCCGAGGGGCGAAACGAGTTCGAAGGGGGCGACATCTTTCGAGCACGCCAAACGCACGTTTTGGTCTGGCCCGATGGCTCTCAGGTTCGCGTTACGGTCAATGGGGTCTTCGAGGGGATCGAAGTGTGGTTGCCCTCGGGTCGCGCCGGAAATGTCAAAGGCCTGCTCGGCGATTTCGACGGGGAGGTGCAACGCGACGTGCAGACGAGCGGCGGCGCTGCATTGCCCGAAGCTCCGTCATTCACTTACTTCTATCACACCTTCGTCGAGAGCTGGCGTGTCACGCAGAGTAACTCGCTGTTCGACTATGCCGAGGGCGAGTCGACAGAGACGTTCACCGATCGCAGCTTTCCGCTGGAGCCCGTTACCAGTGCACGTCTGAGCGCTTCGGCACGTGAGAAGGCAGCGGCGATCTGCGTCGATGCTGGAGTCGATGAAGATTGGATGGAGGCGTGCTTGATCGACGTCGGGTACACGGATGATCCGGCGTTCGCCGAAGCGCTCGTGCGCAAGCCGCGGCGCAAGGGCGCGATTGAAGTCCAGCCTGACGAGGCACAAGGGGGTGGCTTCTTTCAGGCCGACGACGGCGCGGCGGCCGACACGCTCGCGGCTGGGGGCACCAATACCTATCCGGTGCAATTGGCAGAGGGACAGACGGTGCTCGTGCGTGTCGTCGATCAGGCTCACGGGGCCTTCACGCCGGTCGTGAACTTGGTGGACTCCAGTGGAGCAGTCGTGGCGCACGCGAGTGCCGCGGACGTGGCTGCGCTGAGCTACAGCGCGACCACCAGTGGGCCTTTCACGGTGACGGTCGAGGATGCGGCGGGCACTGCTGGCGGCGAGTATGCCTTGTACGTCGTGATCGTGCCGACGACGAGCGAAGGGGGTAACCTCGCGTCCGGTGAAGCTCTGAGCGGTAACCTTGCCTTGGGCGATTTGGACTCGTTCACGTTCAACGGCATTGCGGGCGAGAATTTTCAGTTGCGCGTCACCGACACCGACGGCAGCTCGTTCATCCCTCGCGTCGACGTCTTTGGCCCGACAGGTGAACTATTGAGCGGTCAGACCGGTCAAGACGTTGCCGCTGTGGGGCTCGCTCTGCCGATGAATGGCACGTACACCGTCGTCGTCTCAGACGCTTCTTCCGGTTACCTCTCGAGTGGTAACTACGACTTGAACTTCGCTCTCGCACCAGGCGCGAACGAGGGCGGGCTGTTGGGCTCGACGGGCATGCTCTCGGACACCATCGACAAAGGCGACATCGACTCGTTCTCGATCGAAGCCACTGCGGGTGAGACCGTTCAAGTGCGCATGACCGACGTAGCCGGCGGAAGCTTACAACCCCTGTTGGTCGTGTATGACCCAAGCGGCGCGCAAGTGACGTATGGCTACGACGCCAACGTCGCTTATGTGGCGTTCCAAGCCACGCAGAGCGGAACTTACACCGTGTTGGCTTACGACTCGACCAGTGGCCACGCCGCCACCGGTGACTACAACCTCTACTACGCCAAGAGCCCCGGTGCGAACGAGGGCGGGCTGTTGGGATCGACGGGCATGCTCTCGGACACCATCGACGAAGGCGACATCGACTCGTTCTCGATCGAAGCCACTGCGGGTGAGACCGTTCAAGTGCGCATGACCGACGTAGCGGGCGGAAGCTTACAGCCCCTGTTGGTCGTGTATGACCCAAGCGGCGTTCAAGTGACGTACGGCTACGACGCCAACGTCGCTTACGTGGCGTTCCAAGCCGCGCAGAGCGGAACTTACACCGTGTTGGCTTACGACTCGACCAGCGGCCACGCCGCCACGGGTGACTACCACCTCTATTACGCCAAGAGCCCCGGCGCCAACGAGGGCGGGCTGTTGGGATCGACTGGCATGCTGTCGGACACCATCGACGAGGGCGATATCGACTCGTTCACGCTCGATGCCAGCGCGGGCGAGACGGTTCAAGTGCGCATGACCGACGTAGCCGGTGGAAGTTTACAACCCCTCTTGGTCGTGTATGACGCGAGCGGCGCGCAAGTGACGTACGGCTACGACGCCAATGTGGCTTACGTGGCGTTTCAAGCCGCGCAGAGCGGAACTTACACGGTGTTGGCTTACGACTCGACCAGCGGCCATGCCGCCACGGGTGACTACAACCTCTATTACGCCAAGAGCCCCGGTGCCAACGAGGGCGGCCTGTTGGGCTCCAGCGGCATGCTGTCGGACACCATCGACGAAGGTGACATCGACTCGTTCACGCTCGATGCCAGCGCGGGCGAGACCGTTCAAGTGCGCATGACCGACGTAGCTGGCGGAAGTTTACAACCCCTGTTGGTCGTGTATGACCCGAGCGGCACGCAAGTGACGTACGGCTACGACGCCAATGTGGCTTACGTGGCGTTTCAAGCCGCGCAGAGCGGAACGTACACGGTGTTGGCCTACGACTCGACCAGCGGCCACGCCGCCACGGGTGACTACAACCTCTACTACGCCAAGAGCCCCGGTGCGAACGAGGGTGGGCTGTTGATTGCGGGCGCTGCGACGTCCGATACGATCGACGAGGGGGACATCGACTCGTATACGCTCTCGCTCAGCGAGGGCCAAGGCGCGCACTTGACCATGACGGACACAGCGAGCGCCGGGCTTCAACCACTGCTGGTGGTGTACGACCCCACCGGCGCTCAAGTCACCTACGGCTATGCTGCAGACGTCGCAGACGTTTCGTTCACGGCCAGCACGACGGGGATCTACACGTTGCTGGCTTACGACTCGACGAGTGGCCACGCCGCGACCGGTGACTACACGCTGCTGTTCGAACTGCAGCAGAATTGAATCGTATCTGCCGACCACGTTGAGGCTGCCGTGCAGTCTCTTGGCCGCCACTGACGGTGGTTTCGGGCGCTCGAACGGGCGCGCTGCCCGACATGGAAAGTCGACGCTCCAACCGGGTCTTGAATCAATCGGTACACGGAGTCGTCCAATCTGAGACGCTTCACCTGCTGTTGCACCGTCGGTGACGCCCCCCAGAGCAGCTCACGCTGGACCCCGGGCGCGCAGGCGACTAGGAGTGAGCGTGAGTGTGGTGATGGCGGCGCAGGTATTCCGATGATCAATCAAAGCAAACCCTCGAT
>DATAHU010000012.1:0-3486 GCA_036263015.1 Polyangiaceae bacterium
TCGAGATCGAATGCCAGCTGACGAAATGCGTAGACCGACGCGGCTTCATCGCGAGCGCAGCCGAAGAAGTACTCGGCTTCACTCGCCGCAATCTGCCGGCTCACGAGCTGCGCAGCAGAGACTCGACCAAAGGGCGTAGGCACGAAACTCAGTGACTGCTCCAGGTGACCGTGCTCATGGTAATCGCACACGACGACCTGGTGTTCTCGTGCTGGCTGTGGATTATCGCTTCCAACCAGTGTTGCTACCGAACAATGCGCGTTGGGATATGCCGTGCAGGCACTGGCGCAGAGGTCGGGTTTGAAGAGCCGCGCCTGTGCCTTGTACTTTGGATCCTCGCGAGGCGCGGCTTCGACGACGGTCCAATCGCGTGCAGGGACCCAAGTGCACGACGCAGCGCTGACGCCCAGCGCTGCCGCGCGCAACCAAGCGAGCAGTTCACTCGCACAGCGCAGATCAACGCACTTCACAGATCACCGCCTCCCGCGAAAACTGTCCCTGATTTTTGAGACTGTCGCCAAGATAGCCCGCGCGGCAGCCTTGGAGCGTCTCCCCCTTGCGCAAGACGTGAACGCAGTACGGAGTGCACTGGGCAATGTCGAGCTCTGGGTTGCACGCCCAGCTCGGGTCCCAAGCGCCGCAGGCGTGAGGCCCCCGTTGGGCGTCGGTGAGTGTTCTGAGCACGACCACGCTGCGCGTCGCGCTACACGCGCTCAAGCCGAGCACGCACGCCATTACCTTGATGCATTTGCCAAACGACTTCACGCCTCTGCTTCAGATAGAGCCAATTGCGAGCGTTGCACAATCGGAAAAGCGCCCCGACGCGCGCTACGCGCCTCGAAGTGCAGGCCCGGCCCCAACCACCAGTCCGATCAATGGGCGAGCTCGATCAGCTGAGAGCCTGAAACTGTTCGAGCACGCGAGCGGCAACCTCCCGCACGATGGGTCGCGCGTCATCGCGTAAGAGCAGCTCGAGCCCCGGCAGGATCACGACGCGTTGCCAGCGTTCACCAATTACCGCAACTGCCGGATCCGGCTGCGGGCTGAGCTTTGGCGCTTCCACCCAACCGAGCGCGCGCCGAACCACGTCGGAGAGCGGCAGCCCGCGCACGAACTCTTCGACGCCCGGCGCTCCCCAATCGTTCAAACGTGCACGCAACGCGGCGATCTTCAAGCCCTGCGCTTTGAGCGGGCGCACTGCCAACAAGCGCAATAAGTGAACACGCTGGTAGCGCGTGTCGCTCGCGTGAAATTCCGGAGCTTCGACCAAGTGCGTCGCGACGTAGTGCGTGATCAGGCGCGGCGAAAGACCCGTCAGCTGAGCGAGGTCTGCGATTCGCCAGCCCTCGCGCGCCGGCCCACGTCGCCTGCGGCTCTTGGTCTTGGTTGCAGCGATCCGCGCACTCCACTCCACCGCGTTCAGCTCCGCCATGTCGAGAGACTACCGGCTACGCGACGAGAAGCCGAGTGATTTGACAGAAGAGCGCCGGCTCCCCGCCTTGTATCCAACGGAGTTTGTCGTGTTTTGGCGGGGCACTGCGGAGATTTCTGCGCAGATGGTGTTCGACTTGGCGCGTAGATCGCCATCTTTCGACACTAGCTGTTCCAATATGCTCGGGTTATCCGCGCCAACTCCCGCATCACGGGTTCTGGCAAGTGGGTAACCCGTCGACGTTCCCGTTTGCAGGTTGGTCGTGGGGGGCTTCGCGTGGACACGAACGTCGGTTTGCGTCAGCAACGCGTCACGCCGCGTTGAGGCATTGCGGCGGCTGTAGAACGAGCGTTGCGCAGAGCCAACCCGGTTCCCTTTGCCACGAACCGGTCAGGCTGACCTGCACCGCGTGATGCCCATGTGACGGCTCGGGTTGCTTGGGAATGACAAGCTGAATTCTATGCATTTGCAAACAGCCGCGGCGTACGCCCGAGAGCTCAAGCCGTCGTTACCCCAGAACATTCACCGCGCGGAACATTCCCGTTTGCTGTGGCTGCCAATTCATCTGCTGGTCATCACGCTCGGCATTACAGCTTTGGCTAGAAACTGGATCCCGTGGTCTGCCGCCGGGCTGGTTTCTGTACTAATCGGCTGCAGTTTCGCGGGCCTGGCGTTCGTGGCGCACGAAACGTTGCACGGAGCGCTGATCCACAATCGTCGGGCGCAGCGCGTCGTAGGCTGGATTGCGTTTCTGCCGTTCGTGATCTCGCCGCGCCTGTGGGTAGCGTGGCACAACCGCGTACACCACGGCCACTCCAACGATCCCGCCCTCGATCCGGATGCTTATCCGAGCCTCGAGACGTACCACAAGAGCGCTACCGTGCGCTTCGTGACGGACTACCTCGCGCCAGGCCGACACGGCTTTGGCCTAGCATTCTCTGCATTCGTCGGCTTCACCGTCCACAGCCTTCACGTATTAATCTGCGCCGGTGAATATGGCGTGCTCGATCCTGGCCAACGGCGCAAAGCCATAGCGGAGACCTCCGTGGGTGTCGCACTCTGGGCGCTGGTCGCGGTCCTGATCGGGCCATTGGCGTTCTTGTTTGGCTTCGGCATTCCCTTGTTGATCGGCAACGCGATCGTGATGGCTCACATCCTGACGAACCACACCCTGAACCCTCAGACAGAGCTCAACGATCCGCTCGCCAATTCCCTCACGGTCACCGTGCCACGTTGGGTGGAGTGGCTGACGCTCGGTTTCGGCTACCACGTCGAACACCACTTGTACCCATGGATGAGCACTCGACACGCGCCTGCGGTGCGCAAGCTCTTGCAGGAACGCTGGCCAGAACGTTATCAGTCCATGCCGCTCACGCGTGCACTGTGGCAGCTTCACACGACCGCCCGCATCTACAAGAACCCAACGACGTTGCTCGACGTCAAACGTGGCACCGAGTGGCCAACCCTCGTGCCGGGCACGCTGGCATCCGTCCTGGGAGCGAACGCGCAGGCGACTACGCTGGCTTCCAGCTCGGCAAAGCCGCTCTTCGGACTGGACGGGCAATTGGCGGCGGTCAGTTACTGGCCCGCCCCGCAAAGCATTCAAAGCGACGAGTTGCCGAAGGACCCCGACCTGCGCCCACCCGCATGAGTTCGCGACGCGCGGTGGGTCGTCACGCGGCCCTGCGCAGCGTGCTCGCGGTGTTGTGGTCAAGGCACTCCGTAAGCTTGCAGAGTCCCGCTCATAGCCGCGGCGGATGTCGAGCGTGCTCTGAGCTTCGAGTTCCTGCTGCATAACGACGCCCAGCTCGGGCGCCAGCGTGGCATCGCAGGAAACGACCTAGGCTAAGAACCGCCACGCGAGCTCGGCATGGCGGTATTCATCGAGAGGAACCTGCGACAGGACGCGATTCACTTGCGCGTCGCTCGCGGTTTCGCTGCCACACTTGCCTCCCAAGTAGCGACGATTTCGCCGATGCAACCTTCTAGCAAGGTCTGCACGCTGCTCTCGGCAAGTGAACACTGCTCGAGACCTCCCTCCCTCGCCCGCTAGG
>DATAHU010000013.1:0-3572 GCA_036263015.1 Polyangiaceae bacterium
TCGATCTCCGCCCAGCGAGCGACGCTCTCTTTCGCGCCGAGGAAAGTGATCGGCATGCCCGGCACGACCGACGAAGGCCCGCCTTCGTAGGGAACCCGGGTGTCCTCGGTCCCGCGAAAGGACAGCACACTGATGGGCCGCGTGGGCGCGCAGCTGGACGCGGTCTCCGCAATCAAGTCGAACGCGGCGGGGGCCACCGCAGCAAACACGTCGGCCGCATTGCAAGCCAAGTGCTGCACCATGCCGCCGCCCGTCAGCACGCCGACCGCGTAGATCCGATTCTGATCGATGCAGGCCTTCGTCGATACGTCGGCAACCAGGGCCCTGGTGAAACCGAGGTCATCGACGTCGGCGACGCAGCACGGACCAAAGTTCCAAGCACTCCCGAGCGGCCCGGGTTCACCATTTGGCAAGGCCATGACCACGCCCAGCCCATCCGTGACGGCTGGATAGGGTGAGGCTTCGAGTTCGCTCCTGCCCGACTCTCCAATCCCGTGAAAGTCGACGATTAGTGGTACTGGGTTACTCCCGTCGTAGGCCGGCGGAACATGCAAGACGTAGCTGCGGCTGGAGTCTCCGACCGAGATCGTGACGTCCGTATCGCCCGCGCCGAGTGCCGACTCGAGGCAGCCCATCGATGGCCGTACGAGATCCCTCAAGCCAGCGTCGGTAGCCGAACTAGCACCCTGGCCCGCGTCTTCGAGCGACGAAGCGTGCAGATCCAAGCTGGCATCTCGCGTCACGCTAGCCTCTGCAGCGTGGGGTACGGTGACCGCGAACACGTCGACGTGTTCACACGCGGCGGCCGCCAGGACCAGGACCGAAAGCGCGAGCATGCGCTTGCAGGCCCAGAGCCTCACAAGAAGGCTCCGAGCGCGAGCGTCAGCGCCAAATCGGGGCGTCCACTCGTCGCGACGACCGAGTCTGCGATGTGAACGGAGGTGCTCGGGTTGGCCAACTCGACCTGCGCCGCCAAAGTGCTGTAGTAGCGACCGAGCCAGCGCCAATCGAGCCCAACACCGGCGTCGATGAGCAAGGATCGCACCGTCTGTTGGTGGCCGCTGGCGGGCATGGCGGCGCGCCCCTCGACCGTGGTGCTAGCGACGCCAAGCGCCAGCTCCGCAAAGGGGCGCAGTTGCCCGGCCGTGGCAAAGAAGTATCGCGCCCCGAGCAGCGCTCGAGAACGCTCGACCAGCGCCTCGTAAGCCTCTGCTGTGACGAGTGAACGGGTCCCGAGCCCCCCAATGGCGGCCTGGAAAGCCAACGCCGGGGTCGCTGCAAAGTCGAGCTGGGCCGTGGGCATGAGTTGTGGACCCACGCCATCGAGGCTCATCAGGCTGGCGATCCCCGCGGCAAACCCGAGCCTTGCCGCTGCAGGTTCGCTGGGCGGTGTTTCTGTGGGCGGGCTGTTCACTGGCGGCGGCTCGAGCTGGCGCTTCTCGTTGAGCAAGTCATTCTCGAGAAACTGAGAGCGCAAGACGTCGACCGCCTGGATCGCCAACTTCTCGGGTGCATTCCGGGTGCCAGCGTCGACGCTGATCCGGGCCAGTCGCGCAGAACCCGAGGGGTCTTGCAGGAACCACACGTCGATGACTGGAGGCGACGAATCCTCGCGCACGACGATTGCCGCATCGAAGCGCTGCTCCTTTTGCAGCGCCGCGACCCAGCGGCTTTCGTCGCTTTGCTCTGGGCTGCCCCCAACCATCTCCATCGAGAGTCCCACAGCGAGCAGCTCGCCATGCACTCGGTTCAGGGTCTCCATCACCTCGGGGGCTTCGTGTGTCGGCGGCAGCACAGCCACGCTGCCGGCTTGCGCGGGTGACGCCAGAACGAACACCAACAACGTCCAGCCCTGACAGAGACGTCGTCGGCGCTCAGTTTTCATCGAGCACAGCCTGCGCCACTCGCACGTAGCTGCCCTTTGGGAAGCGCTGCAGATAGTCCCGCGCAATCGGCTTGGCACGTGCAGGTCCCCAGGTTTGATTCACGATGCTCAGCTTCCGGCCGAGGGCCTCGGCGGCGTAGCTGCCGTTCGGAGTTCGTGTGAGGTAATCATCGTAGTAGCTCAAGGTTTGTGTGGGGCCAGCCCCTCGAGCCTCTTGCACGCGGCCGAGCAAGAATAGTGCGTCGAGTGAACGCGGCGAGCCAGGGAAACGCCGCCGCAGTGACTCGAGCGCCTGTTGCGCGAGACTCAGCCGCTGCCTGTAGCGCGCCGCATTCGCTAGCGCGAACAAGTCCTCGCTCGGGGCGCTCTGCAAAGTCGCGTCGAGTCCCTTCTGCTCTGCCTGCGTGAGGATCGCATCCCAATGCCCGTTGGCAAGCTCACCGCTCCAAGACTTCTTGCCCGCTTCCGCCGCCGAGCGATTGAGGTCGGCTGTGGCAGGCCCTCGTGGGCCGTCGGCAGCGTCGGTCCCCGGCGCTTTTTCGTCGCGGGTCGAGCTCTCCGCGCTAGGGTTCACGCCGTGTTCATTCACTTGGGGGACGCCGCTCTCGGTTCGTGACGAGGGGCTCGCTCCCGATAGCCTCTGGACCACCGCTCCGCTCGCTGACGACTCGCTCTCGGCGCGATCTTCGGAGATCAGTGTCGTGCCTTGCGGCAGGTTTACGGTTACACGCTGTCCGGCCTGCAGCGTCAGCTCTCCGTTCGAAACGGGACCGCTGATCACCACCGTGCCGTGCCTGAGGCGCAGCTCGAACTGCTCAGCCGCGGGGTCCCAGCCGACGTCGAATGCAGTGCCCTTCACCGTGACGACGAAAGGCCCCGCCTCGACTTCCCAGAGGCGTCCGGTATGCGGAGTCACTTCGACGAACGCGCTGCCTTGTTCCAGACCGACTCGCGCTCGCTCGGCGGCCACCGTTCGCACCCGGCCGCGGGAGCCCTCGGCCAGAACGAAGCGGCTGCCCTCGCTGAAGGCGACAGAAACGCCCGCGTGCCCATTCTCCCGCAGGTAGCCGCCATCGAGCACGCTGCCGCCCTGCACGTCGTAGGTGAGCAACGGCAAAGCCGGAAAAAGCAGACCTTTACCCACGAACCACGCGCACGGCATGAGCAGCAGCGCTCCGACCAGCGCCAAGCGCGTGAAAAGCCGACCGCGCTTGCGCTCACGCGCCGTTTGGGCGCGGACCGCGACGAGTCCGGCATCGAGTTGTGCGCGGCTGGGCGTTTGAACCGCGCGCGCACGCTCGAGCAGCGCGTCGAGCCTGGAGCGCTCTGGTCCCGTGGGGAGCTTCGTCATCGAGCCCTCCGACTCGAGGCAAGCCACTCGATCAATCCGGGGTCACTGTCGACCCAGCGTTCCAGGCGCTCGGTGGCGTAGGCAAGCGAGCGCTTGACCGTCGAGGGCGAGAGTTCGAGGTGGGTCGCGATCTCCTCCACCGTCATTGCCTCCATGCGGCGCAAGATGAACACGAGCCGATCGCGAGTCGACAGTCGGTCGAACAGAGCGTGAAGGCGACGCAGCAGATCCCGCGATTCGAAGTCCATCGCTTGGTCAAGGGGATCCGCCACTCGTTCGATGGGGAGCCACGCGCGGAGCTTGCGCTTGCGCAGCTCGGTGCTCAGCACCCTGATG
>DATAHU010000014.1:0-36408 GCA_036263015.1 Polyangiaceae bacterium
CTAGTGTCCTGAACGCAAAGTTCGCAGCGAAATTGCTGCGGCACCAGGGTTGGTGCAGCCGCAGCAATTTCGCGCTGCAAGGCCTTCTTTTCGTTCGAGGCCGCGCCTGTTTCATTCGTCCCGAACTTCTCGTTCGGGACACTAGCCGTCCAAGGAATAGCCGTGTTCGATCGCCCAAATCGTCACGGCCGCTCGGGTTCGCACCCCGATCTTCTCGAACATGTTTTCGAGGTGACGCTTCACGGTACTCGGTGAAATCCCGAGTTGCTCCGCGATTTCCTTGTTGGCCAGGCCCTGTGCCACGCAGCCCAGGATCTCGACTTCGCGACTGGATAGCCCTGGACCTTTGGTCGGAGCGGAGTTCGGCCGTGCTGGCGAAACCAACACGGCATTTACGGCGTCTTCGCACAGTCGGCCTGCCGCCACTTCTCGCCGCAAGAGATCGACGGCCGCGGCGGGCGAATGAGCTTTGCGCTGCGGTCTGTCTTGCAACAGTGCAGCATAGACGTCGGCCGCAGCCAAGATTCTGGCCGCGATGTTCAGGTCACGAGCCTCGGAGCGTCGTGGATAACCACTGCCGTCGAGGCGCTCATGAGCCATCGATACCAACAGCTGCACTTCGCGAAACGTCTCACAACGGGCCACGATGCGCGCCGCTTCGTGCGCATGTTCCTGCATCAGTGTCTGCTCCATCGCATCGAGCGGGCCAGGCTTGTCCCAGATGCCGTTGGCGATCGCCACCCGGCCCAGATCGTGAAGCAGTGCGGCCAAGCGCAGTTGCTCGCGCACTTTGGCAGAGACTGCCATCCGTTCTGCGGCTTGCGAGCACAACTCCATCACGCGTTGTGAATGGCCACGAGTAAACGGTGATTTTACGTCGGCAAAGTGCCCGAACACGGTCGCGATTCGTTCTTGGTGGTCCGCCCCGTGCACGACGAACCCTGGCGTCGGTTCGGTTGCCAGAAAGGTCGACCAACTGCTCGCCCCAAGCAGACCGTCGAACAGCGCCGGCCCCAACTCTTCTGCGAACCTGCACAGCTCGGGGTCGAACTCGCGCCCGCTACGCGCCTCGAGTTCGTCCAGCGCTGCAGCTACGCCCTCGACGCCGAGATAAGCCGCCAGACGCCAAGCGAGGTGCAAAACACGTGCAGAACGTCGGATCTCTGCTGCTCGGAGCTTGGCTGGAAACCCGCGACCATCCCAGCGCTCGTAGATCTGCCCCAACGTATGCACAACGGCATCGCTCATCCCCAATTGCCGCGCAAGCAGGACCGCGAGCTCACAGTGCGACGTTGCGATGTCGCTTTCGGCTTGGGGTGACGAGGCCAGGCGCGCGAAGGCCGACAAGCGAGCGCCCGTTCCACGCTCTGCCGAGATGCCGCGCCAAGCAGCACTGACCACTGTCGCCGGCCGTGCCGGATCGCTCAATGCAAGCGCACCGAGTAACCGGCGGTCGTCACCAGCCGCATAGCGCGCTGCCATCTCGTGCGCGTGAGCGGAACAACCCAGGAAGCGCAATAGTGCCGCGTAGTAAACATCGGAAAGTTCGTAGCCTTGAATGCCTGCGCGGATCGCGAGCCGCGTGGCGATCACGCTGGTGCGCAAGGCGGTTTCCTTCGGCAACCCCGCGGCCATGTCTGTCGCCAGGGACAAACTGCCGAGCACCTCCGCGAGCCGCGTGTTGAGCATCCCCGCTACTCTACACCGGCTCGTGTCTTCGATGGCGTTGCATTGCGCGCTTCAGCTGGGTAGCACACCGAGCAAGCGCAACAATCCCGCCAAGTCCCAAATCGCGCGGTCGCGAACGATGCGACCTTCGACGAAGGTCGTGATCGTCACCCCTTCGATGCCTTGGGCGTTCTTGTTCGTGGGGGGTATGCCCATCAACGCGCCGCGCTGCGTTCCACTGGCGTGCCAACGCGAGACCACAGTGTCGCCTTCTGCGTATTGCTCCACGATATCCAGACGCAGGTCGGGCATTGCATCGCGGAACATCGTGACCAAACCCTTGAACGCGTCGCGTCCCTTGAGCACCATGCCGGGTGTCGCCGGATCACAGTTCTCGTAGTTGGCCGCCATCAACTCGTCCACGATCGCCAAGTTACCCTTGCACCAAACCTCGTCGTAGTAACGGCGCACCTTTTGCTTCGTAGTTTCCATGTCATCCTCGCTGTTTCAGGTTATCGCTGTGTGCCAGCGCGCTAGCCGCGCCTCACGCCAGACAATCTGCCGTCCCCGAGAGAGATGGGCCATGGGCCTTTCGGCCCATTCGTGGTAACTGAGCGCGAATGACGCGGCCCCGGTCTCGAACCAGCACGAGAACTTCGAGCCCTTACGGGCGGGGACTCCGCGCGTGAATCGGCGGCAGACTATCCTGGTGACCGGCGCCACCAGCGGCATTGGAGAGGTCACCGCTCGGCGCTTGGCCGAACGTGGATACGAAGTCGTGCTCTTGTGTCGCGACTCGGGACGTGCGCGGGCCCTGGCTGAGGCGATCACCCGCGCCGGCAACCGGGCGAGCGTGATCGAGCTCGATCTCGCCGATCTCGATTCGGTACGCCGCTGCGCCGAGCAAGTGCTCGCAAACCATCCGCGGCTCGACGTGTTGATCAACAATGCGGGCTTGGCTGGCGCCAAAGGTGTGACGCGCCAAGGCTTCGAGATCGCTTTTGGCGTCAATCATCTCGGACACTACTTGCTGACGACGCTGCTGTTGCCGAGATTGCTCGAACACGCTGGCTGCCGCGTGGTGAACGTCTCGTCCTATGCTCACTACAAGTGCCGGGGCCTGAACTTCGATGCCTTACGAGAACCGACGCGGTCGCGCACGGGCATGAACGAATACCGCGCGTCCAAGCTCGCGAACGTTCTGCACGCCAAGGAGCTCGGTCGCCGCTTCGGCGCCAGAGGTTTACACGCGTACGCGGTGCATCCGGGCGTCGTGCAAAGCCGCATCTGGCGTGCCGTGCCGGAGCCGTTTCAGAGTTTGATTCAACTGTTCATGATCGACAGCGAGAAGGGGGCCGCGACCACGTTGCACGTCTCGACCAGCTCCGAGGTCGCGGACCACAACGGTTGCTACTACGAGCGCAAACGAGTCGTCACGCCATCGCGCCTTGCCCGAGACGCCGCCTTGGCCGAGCGGCTGTGGATCCAGAGCGCCCAATGGTGCCGAGTGCCCGCGGACCCGTGAGCATCAGGGCCGCTTCTCGAGTGCAATCGCGTCTTCGGGACAAGCGACCACACACAGACCACACGCTTGGCAAGCGTCGACTTTGGGCGTGTAAGCCGTTAGCCGACCGTGAACTCGACTCTTGAGGCGCCCCACGAAGGAGAGCTTCGCGAAGTCAGCGTCTTCGATCCTTCGCACTTCGAACACCGAATACGGACACACGGCCACACAATCCGCTTTGCCTTCACAGCGATTGCGGTCGATCACCGGCTGATAGACGCCGGGCTCCGCTCGACATTTCTCGCCCGGTCGGCGCTGGCTGCGTGCAGCGCGACGCGCTTTGCCAACGTCGAAGGCAGGGTTCGAACGGGTCTCGGGCAACTCGGTTTCCGACTCTTTGCTCATGCGTCTCCCTTGGCGCAGCTTCCCAGAGCTGCAACTCGTGCGCTGACGACTTAACGTTTCGCTACGACAAAACCCCGAAGACTTTGCGAATGCCGACCCAGTGACCACCAGGGATTTGCTCGCCGCATGCGTTTCGAGAGAAAAAGACGGCGTCGCGTGACCCGTTTTGCTGGCCGCGGCTACCCTATTGAAGATGCTGCGCCTGTTTCGAACCGTTCCCGAGCCGGCGCGCGGCCCGCGGGTCAAAGCGGATCCGCTCAGCGCTCTGGCAGCGGCGGCTCAGGCGGGGAGCGCGGATGCAACGCGCACACTCGTGGTCTCGGTGATGCCGGTAATCTTACGCGCTACACGCGGTGTGCTCGGCAGCCGTCACATCGAGGTCGAAGACACGGCCCAGGACGCCGCGCTCGGATTCGTCAAAGCGCTGACGGATTACCGTGGGGATTGCAGCGTGATCCACTACGCAACGCGCATCGCCGTCCTGACGGCTTTGGCAGCCCGCAGACGCTTGGCCATCCGTGGCGCAGGCTTACACCAAGAGCTGGACGAAGCGCTGGTTGCTCCGGGTGAATCTCCAACCGAGGCCGTGTTGGCCGCGCACCGTCGAAGGATCTTGCGTGCACTGTGCGACGAGTTACCCCCGCCGCAAACCGAAGCGCTGGTCTTGCATTGCGTGCTCGGCTTGTCCGTGGAGGAAATTGCGGCCAGCTCGAGTTGCCCGACCAACACCGTGAAGAGCCGCTTGCGCTTGGCCAAGGAAGCGTTACGCCAACGCATCGAAGCCGATCCAGAACTGCTCGACGGGTTGGAGGTCTCGCCATGAACGTGTCGCAGCTTTGCCCCGACGACCTGCTGCTGGCGGCACGCCAAGGCTCGCTCAACCCTCGAGACGAAGCGCGGCTGGACTTCCATTTGGCGCGCTGCGGACGCTGCCGCGCAGCGCTCGACGTGGGGCGCGCCTTCGATCTCGACCTGCAAGCGCAGACTTTCGATGATGCGATCGCAACACGCATTGCCGCAGCGATCACACGCCGGCCGCGACGCAAGTGGCCAATCTATGCGTTTGCGGCGGGAGCCTTGTTCGGCGGTTCCGTGGCAGTCGCGGCCGTGGCGCCGCACCTGAAGGGCTACTGGGAACGTACCCGCGAGTTGTTCGAGAGCAACGCTGCCAGCGACGCGAACAGCGGGGAACACGCTGGGGTGAAGCACGGCGCTGAAACGAAACCCGTGACCAGCGAACCCCTCTTGCCGGCGCCCAGCATCACTTCCAATGTCGACGCGCCCGCCATTGCAAGTGCAGAGCTTGCTGCGGCGAGTGCACACAGTCCTAGCCGCTCTGCCAATGTCAGTGAGGGCGGGGCGCGCGCATTGTTCTCCGAGGCGAACGGCTTGCGCAGCCATGGGGATGCGAGCGCGGCACGTGCATGCTATCTCGAATTGCAAGCGCGCTATCCTGATTCGAGCGAAGCGCGTGTTTCGCTCGTGTCGCTCGGGCGCTTGGAATTGAGTCTCGAGCCGAAAACTGCGCTCGCTCATTTCGACGCTTACTTGCGTCGCGCTGACCACGGGACCTTGGCGGAAGAGGCGCTCTTCGGTCGTGCCAGTGCCTTGCAGCGCCTGGGGCGTACGCGTGAAGAACGCGGCACTTGGCAGCAGCTGCTGGACCAATTCCCGTCGTCGATCTACAGACAACGCGCTACTTCGCGGCTGTCCATGACGCAGTGAATCTCGCAATCCTGACACTCCTACTCGAGAGCTTTGCAGCACCGGCTGCGGCCCGGGTGCACGCCAGCAGCCCAGGCGCCGAAGGTTCCGCCGAACGAGGTGCGAACGAGTCAGCCACGACTCGCGAGATCAGCGTGCAACGCGTCGAGTTCACGATCTCGGGCCCGAACGCCACGACCACGGCAATCCAAGCGTTGATCGATTCGCTCTTGGAGCGCTATTGGGTCCAAACGACTTGGACGGTGAAGCCGGCGATCGGACCGCGCGACGTATTCGCGACCGAAGACAGCGCCGCGTTGGCGCGGATTTGGCTCGATCTGAGGAGCAAAAACCGCGCCTTGCTGTACGTGGTCGACCGCCAACACGATCGTTTTCTGGTGCGGGTCATCCCGCTCGACCAAGGCTACGACGAGGTCGGCCGTGAATCTTTGGGAGCAATCGTCGAATCGGTGGTCGACGCGTTGTTGTCGGGTGCCGACATCGGCGTGAGCCGTGAATTGGCCGAGCAACAAGTCGCCGAAGAGTTGCAGCCGCAGAACACCGCGCAGCCCGAGCCCAAGACGCTGAGAGAGCAGCAGACGCCCAAGGTCCCCACCGAGACGCGACCCGCGGCACAGAGCGCCCCCCCAAAAACCCATCTTTGGAACGCGAGGCTCGGTTATCGCGTTGGCGCGTTGAGCGGCGAACCCATCTTGCGGCACGGCCCCGAAGCGGGACTGGAGCTCGCCCTAGGGCGCACCAACCACGTTCACCCGATACTCGGAGTGGCATTGGGTTATCGCGTGCCCGTGACTTGGGAAACAGCCGAAGCGGCGGCTAGTTTTCAGGGCTTGGGCGCCGCATTGAGCATCGGCGTCGAGAGCAGTGCTAGTGCCGTCTGGAGTTGGAGCGGCTCGGCTTACGGGGGCAGCGAATGGCTGCGCTTGAAGCCGCTCGCATCGAATGCCAGCGAAGCCAGGCCAGTGTTCTCGTTGTTCGAGCCGGTGGTGGGCGTGATGGGCAGAGTCGCTCGTCAGCTGGGCACAGGTTGGGGGCTCACGGCCGGCCTGGGCGCGGAGCTGGACGTCGCAGGTAATCACTTCGATGTCGCGCGCTCGGGCAAGACCACGCCAGTGCTCGTGCCGTGGCGCGTGATGCCAACCGCCGTGCTGGGCTTGTATTGGCGCCCCTGAACCCGAGTGCCGGCCCGCCGACTCGTGAAGTCGGATTTCTCGCTCAGTTCGTGACCCGTTCTCGATCGGGTCGCTACCTGTCTGCTGGAGGCACGATGGTTCGAACGCGTAAACCGGTTTGGTCGACCCCAGAGGCACTTGGTTCACTCTTGCCCGTCTTGCTCGCACTGGGCTGCTCGAGCTCGAACGTGATCGCCGATCAGAAAAGTCCGACGCATCACAAGAAGGCCGACAGCGGAGCCGAGCGCCCCGCGCCGGCAGCCGAAGCGGCAGATGCCGGATCGAAACCCGAGACGCCCACGCCCAAACCCAAACCGAATGAACCCAGCGACAGCAGTACACCTGAGACATCAACCTCGGAGAACAGCGCCGACGGCGACGCTGGCGGCGCCGTCAACCCGTCGTTGCCCAGCGAGCCCGAGTGTATGGCCAGCGCCAAGACCGAGAGCGAATGCTCGGATCAGGTCGACGACGACTGCGACGGCTATGTCGATTGTCGCGACAGCGACTGCGAGGGTAAGAGCTGCGGTACTGATTCGGCTCTGACGTGTACGGCCGGCGCTTGCTTGACCGAGGCGCCTGCGCTCCCCGAATTGCCTACGATCGAGAACGTCCGCGTCACGATGAACGTGGATACGGCGATCATCGAGTTCGAGCCGATCGCGGACGCCAAGGACTACCGCATTTATCCAATGCCGAAGTCTTCGGACATTCTTGCCGGGGAAAATGGCGAGTTGGTGATCAAAGATGCGATCTACCGCTGCGCCGGGGATCGACCGTTCGTGCGTCGCGAGGACGATCAAGCGGGCGGCTACGATGCCTCGTTCACCATGGGCGAGAACATCCACGGCTATGAGCGCAGCGAGGCCGAGGCGCTGCTGGGCTATGTGTACAACACGCCGGGGGCCGATCGAGAGCCCGTGTATCGCATGGCCGATCCGAACGGCAACGGCGGCTACGCTTGGGACTACGTCGTTCCCCTCGGCAAAGAATACAACAGCGCGGACTACGTCATTGGAGAGGATGAACACGCGCGTCTCATTGCGGCTGGTTACCGCGACGACGGGATCGCGTTCTACGCCCCGAGCGACGGCACGCGCCCCGTCTATCGCCGTCAGTACGTGGACAACTATTGGGGCAAGAGCAACGTGCTCTACTATGTCGACGGACCAGAATACGACGCGCACGAGGGGGAAGGTGCAGACCAAATCGCGGACTTCGGCGAGCGCTTCCGGGTGCTGGAGGAGGCGAAGGGTGACGCCGTGCCACTGTATCGGGTGTTCTACTTGGCGACCAACGCCTTCGATGTGTTGGCCGCGGGCGAAGCGCGCTATCAGCGGGCGTTACACCAAGGCAACCAACCGATTTGGTCGCTGACCTGGCCCGATCTAGAAGATTCCACGACGTTGGTGATCGAGGCGCTCGATCAGGGCTGTCCCTTCCCGGGAGGCTACATCTCGCACGACGCGGTCGCCGGCGATCCGGACAACGGCGGCTACTACCCGTCGATCACCTTGGACGACGCCAAGCTCGAAACTGGCGAGGTGTTCATCAACGGGCAGCACGAACCCGAGAATCGCCCCAAACCGATTGCGCGCGCGTTCGTCGACGTGACCCCCGAAGCTCCACCAACGATGGATTGGTTCGACGGTTTTGATCAGAAGCAAGAGTGGAAGAGCTTCGACGACTACGAGACCTACAACAACGGCATCTTCATTCGCCGCAACGACGAATGGAGCATCGAATACGCGGGTTGCACCGATAGCAACACCGTGGGGCCCGTGCTCGGACAATTGGTGTTCGGCGGCGGTGACGGCGGCTCGAGCTGCAACATGAGCATCATCCCCAAGACCATCCAACCCAAGATGGCCAAGGACAAGTACGTTCACATGCGCATGACGACGGAGATCCCGTCGACCTTCAGACGCTATCCGCAGTTGATGCTGACCACGGCTCCCGTATTGCCGTCGGAGGGCATCAACGAGAACGATATCCCCGTGCGCTCACGGCTCGGCCCATTCCCCTTCGAGGACGGCTACATGCCGCACAGCGGCACGGAGCGCACGCTCGTGGTGCAGCCGTTCAGCTCGGCGCACGAACTGCAAATCGAGTTCTGCGATGGACGTGGCTGGGGGGTCAGCGTGCAATGTCCACGCGCCAACCTGTATGGCTATCACGCCGGCAGCTACGAAGACGAGTGGGAGGTTCCATGGAACCCTGTACCTGTTTTGGGTGAACTGGCAGGGCACGATCGCCCCGTACGCTTCGACGTGTACGCCTCGACCCAGCGCGTGTACGTGACGATCGATGGTAAGCCCGCAGGTTGCGCCGTCCTTCCCGAGGATCGTTTCCCAGAGGGCAACGTGACGCCGATCTTCGGCGCGGTCATCTACCACGGCGGCATCGACGAGTCCGTCGTGCCGGACACCTCCCCCCAGCAGTACATGCATCGCTACAGTCTGGTGCACTACGATCGCAAGATCGACGACATGGGTATCGATCTCGCGGTCGATGCCCCGCCCTGGGACGAGTCACTCTTGCCCTGCGGAACGAGGTGGTATGGCGCCGAAGAGTGAACCGCGGGCGAGCATCAAGCACAGGGCTCGCAAAGCCTACGCAGTAGCGCTCTTGGCGACCGTTGCCGGTGTCGATTGGGGCTGCTCCGATGACGACAGCAGCCCGAGCTCCGGCGACAAGTCGAGTGAGCGCGGCGACGCCGGCAAGACCAGCAAGCCGCATTCACCTGCGCCGACAACCAAGCCAACTCGAGGCATGGACAGCGGAGCCGACGCGAGCTCTTCCCCCGAAGAGGTCAGCGGGGATGCCGGCTCCACGCTGCCCACGGTTTCGGCTCCCGAGACCGTGACGTCCATGCCGAGCGACGCTGACGCTGGCGGCGCTCCACCCACGTTCGAGGACGACGAACTCGACCAGCTGCGCGCTCTGCACTACGACGCGGACCCACCCGCCCAAGATCCGAGCAACGCCGTGGCGGATGACCCGCGCGCACGGCTATTGGGTCAGCGCTTGTTCTTCGATCCGTCATTGTCGGGGCGTTTACTCGAAGGCGACAACGACGGAAGCGGCGGCACTTTGGGTAAAGCGGGCGACGTCGGTCGCGTCAGCTGCTCGAGCTGTCACGTTCCCGAATCACATTTCGTCGATACCCGCAGTCCGCATCATCAGATCTCGTTGGCAGCGCTGTGGACCCATCGGCGGGCTCCCACGCTGCTCGATGTCGCGGCCATGCCCCTGTACAACTGGGACGGGCGCCGCGATTCGATTTGGAGCCAAGCCATCGGCGTGATGGAGAGTGAGCGCGAGTTCAACTCTGGACGACTCTTCGTCGCACATCAGATCGTCGACCATTACCGTGACGAGTACACGGCTCTGTTCGGTGATCCCCCAGCCCTAGACGATCCTGAACAGTTCCCAGCCATGGCGCCCGGGGACGTCGGCTGCGTTGAATTGACGAACGCCATGGGCGTGACGTACGAGTGCCGCGGCAAGCCGGGCGATGGCGCCGAATACGATGGACTCGCTGCCGACAAGCAAGAAGCCGTGACACGCGTCATGGTCAACGCCGCCAAATCGCTGGAGGCTTACGTGCGTCAATTGCGCTGTGGCGCGAGTCGCTTCGATCAATGGCTCGACGGCGATGACTCCGCAATGACTGCCAGTGAACAGCGCGGCGCGAAGTTGTTCATTGGCCGCGGCCATTGTGCCGACTGCCACTCGGGACCGAATTTGAGCGACGGCAAATTCCACAACGTGGGCTTACGGCCAGGCAATGTCGCCGTTGCCTTCACGGACACCGACGACCACGGGGCGGCAACGGGGGTCGAGGCCCTGCTCGACGATCCGCTCAACACCAAGGGCAGCTTCAGCGACGGTGCGCGTCCAGAGTTACCGCAAAGCGTTGATCCGAAAATGGAGGGTGCGTTCCGCACTCCGATGCTGCGTTGCATATCCGAGCAACCGAGCTTCATGCACACCGGCCAACTGACGTCGCTCGACAGCGTCGTCAGCTTCTTCTCCCGCGGTGGAGATAGACCCGGCGGTTATCCCGGAACGAACGAGCTCGAAAGCTTGGATCTCGACGACGCACAGCGCGCGGACCTCGTCGCATTCCTGGGAGCGTTGAACGGGCCTGGACCCGACGAGTCATTGTTGTCGCCGCCGAGTGCACCCCCCGTGACCACGAATGACGACCACTGTGGGCTCGACACGCCAGCCTTCTGTGACACCTTCGATGCCAAGCCACAGAGCGGCGGGCGCGCCGGTGAACTCGATCCCCAAAAGTGGAGCGGCGCGCGCGGTATGCCGCAAGGCCACCCCGATCTCGATCAAGCGTTTCCGATCGTGCCGGCGTTGCTTCCAACGTGCCGCGACGGTTTGAGCGACACGCTCGTCTATTCCGATCGCGATGCGGTGTTGTGCGATCCGAACCCCGAGATCAATAGCTCCCACTTGTTGATCGCCGCCGCCGCCCAGAACTACGGCATGACGGCGTATCGCATTCGCCAACCTTTCGACTTCGAAGATCGCGTCGGCACCATCACCCTGGACGTCGATCTCACGGGCAGAGCGCTCGGGGGTTGGCCAGCGATAGTGCTCGGGGAAGATCCGACACCCGCGCCGACCTTCAATTACCCAGAGCGCGGCTCGGGTCCACGAAACGGCCTTGGCGTCGAGTTCTACATCTTCAATTGCAACTCGGCCGATACGATCGAACCGCTCGTGTATACCTTCGAAAACTACGTCGAGACAACTCCAGAGGTCGACTTCGATTGCAACGTGCCGTTCGTCAAGACCCGACCTGGCGCTTTGAATCGGGTGCAACTGCGCCTTGGCCAAGGGCAACTCGAAGTTTGGGCTTGGGACGTTCCAGAGCCGGGGGCTTCCTACGGCGATCCGAAGCTGCTGAAGAAAATGGACTTGGACTTGCCGTTCACGCGGGCTTACTTGAGCTTGGTCGTGCGCAACCACGCCACGATCAAGTATTGGTACGGCACGGCCTGGTTCGCGCGTTGGGATAACATCGGTTTCGACGGACCCGTGATCGACGATAGCTGGGAGTACAGCGTGCCCGATCCCTTGGCACCACTGACGTCCAACGACGGCTGCATGTACGGCGGTCAGTGCATTTGGCGCGCTGAAGTCGAACAACGCGAACCCGACAACGGCGACCTGTGCCCGATCGAAGAAGCGTGCGATTTCGAGTTCGAAACGCATACCGTGGGCTACGTGATCCCGAACACCGACGAAGAACCGCTCACGGTCACAATCCCTGCCGTCGAGTTGAAGGACGCAACACGTGCTCGCTTGGTGCTCGCGGTCGACTATCCCTGGTTCTCGTGGAACGACGTTTTCCCGCCACCCACTGCGCTCAATCTGCGCTATCGGCTCAATGACGGCGCATGGCACGATCGCTTCGTGACGGATGACGAAGTGAACGCGTTTGCCGGTGATCAGGACGAGGGGCCCGGAGCGGGGCTACTCAATCAGGTCATCGACTTGGACTTGACTGAGCTCCAAGCTGGCGACAACGCGCTAACGCTGACTCTCGACGGAAGCTGGACGGGCTCGTATCGGGCGGCTGCGACGGGAATCGACTTGGTGCTCTCACACTGATCTGGCGCGATGGCACCGACGTCCCACGCCCGCGGTTTCAACTGCTGCAACTGAGCATGGAACAACCAACGCGGTGCCTCGCCCACTCGGGGCGCCGCTGCGCGTAGCGTTCAGCTCCCGCCTGCAGCTCGTAGGGCCGACGGAGCAGCTCCAGCAACCCTTCGATCTCGGAGTAATCACCCCGCGTGGCTGCGTCGATCGCTTGTTGTGCCATCCAATTGCGCAGAACGTATTGCGGGTTGTGGGCGTTCATCAGCGCGCGACGCTCAGCTTCGCCGAGCGACTGCTGGCGAGTGCGAGCTGCCCAGCGCAACACCCAATCGTAAACTCGACGTAAGCTGCCTGGCGTCAGCCGCTCAGTGTCGTACAGCGCGTCCCCAAACCACGCGAACACCGAGAGCTCGGAAGCCTCGCTCAAGCTCTGTTCATCCGTTGGTAAATCGGCCAACTGCCGGAAGAACAAGGTCATGTCCAGGTGAGCGTCGTGCAACATTTCAAACAGCCCATCGAGCAACCGGTCGTCGAGTGAGCCCTCGTCGGGATCCAAGTGCTCGAGGCCAAGCTTGGCCGCGAGCGCTGCGCGATACGCAGACTGAAAGCTCGAAGCGTACGCTTCGAGCGTGCGCTCGCCTGAGCCCGGCGCCAAGGGTTCGATGCTCTGGGCAAGTTGCAGCAAGTTCCAAGCGGCGATACGCGGTTGATTGCCAAACCGGTAACGCCGTCCCTCGGCATCCGTCGTGTTGGGCGTCCAAGTCGGATCGTAATCCTCGAGCCAACCATAGGGGCCGTAGTCGATAGTGAGTCCCAGAATGGACATGTTGTCGGTGTTCATCACCCCGTGCACGAAGCCGACGCGCATCCAGCCGGCAAGCATGTGGCCGGTGCGGCGCGCAATTTCGGACAGCCACTGCTGGTACTCCGGGGCACCTATCGCGCCTGACTGCGGTACCAGTTCCGCAAAGTGATGTCTGAGCGTGTGCTCGGCCAGACTGCGCAACAGCGGCAAGTCCCCTCGTTTCGCCGGCAATTCGAAGTTCCCGAACCGCAAGAACGACGGAGCAACGCGCGCCACGATCGCGCCAGGCTCTGGCGCCGGATGCCCGTCGTACAATACGTCGCGCACGACTTGTTCACCCGTTACGACGAGCGACAAGGCGCGTGTCGTCGGGATCCCCAAGTGATGCATCGCTTCGCTGCACAAGAACTCGCGCAACGAACTGCGCAGCACGGCGCGTCCATCCGCAGTGCGCGAATAGGGCGTTCGCCCCGCCCCTTTGAGCTGCAGTTCGAGGTGTTGCCCCGTCGGCGCAATCACTTCCCCGAGGGTGATCGCGCGACCATCCCCCAGCTGCCCCGCCCAGTTACCGAACTGATGCCCGCCGTAACAGGCCGCGAACGGCTTCATGCCCGCGAGCGTGCGATTACCCGCCAGCGCCGCTACCCACTCGGGGCCTTGCAGCTCGTCCGGCGTGAGACCGAGCATCGCCGCGACCTCGCGTGAATATGCAATCAACTTCGGGGCGCGCACCGGGGTCGGCCGCGTGCTGGTGTAAGCTGCACCAAACACTGCCCGCGGGACGTTGCTCGTGTCGCGGTCGCTCGGAAGCTCGCGCACGAAACGGTCATCGAACGCTGTCATTCGTCTTTGCTCAGGCGCTGCGCTCAACGCACCCGCACACTCACGTTCGCGGGGATATCGACTTTGCATTCGTGATCGGGCGTCAACCACTTGATGATGTTGAGCCACAAGCGTGGTGTCGCCTGTTCACGCGCCGAAACGTCGGCGTTGCAGGAATCGCACTGGGCCGTGTTGGTGGTGCAACGGGCCGTCTCGGAGTCGCAACTCGGCTGGCAGCCTTTCGCACAGGTCGTCGTGTCTGTATCGTTTGGGTCACTACAGGGCTGCTTTTCGCACTGCGTGCACTGATTCATGGCGTTCATGCACGCGCTCATTTCCTCGTCGCACGGTTGTTGACACGGATCTTGTTGACCGTTCGTCAAGCCAGTCCAAGTCGCGTCCTGAGTGATCCACTCATCGGCAAAGGCGAACACGCGTCCGGCTCCCCACTGCTTGGCCATGGCGAGTGTGAATCCGTCACCGCTCAAGATTGCCGTTCCATCGCCGACGACAGGGTAACCGTAGTAGACGCCAATTTGGCTCACGCCCTGCACCGTAGGATGGTCCGGCGCGACGATGTCCGTCAACCAAACTGGCGGAGCCCCCATGTTGACTACGCCCGCGCCAGTGACCGAGGCCAAGTCATAACTCAACCCAGTACCTGTCAGCAACTCGGACGCAGGGCGCGCGTCGTCGATGTTCGTCGTATAGCCGGAGAGAGTGATGGCCCCTCCGCCTTGGTTCTCGATCCAATCGTCGAAGGCGGCCAGCTCATCCGCACTGAATGCGGGGTTGGTGCCTGCCTGGGCTTCGCGATCTTTGAGGCCGCCAACGATCAAAACCTGCAAGTCGGCGAGCCACTCTTTGGTCAAAGTGTCGGTCGCCGCCAAGTGTTTGATCGGGATTTGGCCGCTGCGCGAAGTCAGCCAAGCTTCGAACGATTGCGTTGCCGTGCCCGCGTCGGACGCGACGTCGCCGAAAAAACCGATGTGGATGCAATCGCACAGACCATCCTTGCCCACATCGACGTCGTCGATGATGCCGTTGCCATTGTCATCCATGCCGTCGCACAGCGTCTCCGTGCCGAGATTGGGGGTCTGCGTGCCGCCAGCGCTGACCCCTGAGGCTCCGGGCGACGGAGTGTCGTCGATGATGGTCTGCTCACCCGGATTCAAATCAGTGGGCGCGAGTGGTCCGTTGCTGCCGCTGGTGGCAGCCATTGCCTTCGTTGGTGCGGGCGTTTCGGCGTCGGAACACGCGACCAGGGAAACCGCCAGCAACCCCAAAACGGGAATGACGCGCAGGCAATCCGGACGAACCGTGTAGTTCACCCGCGACCAACGCAGGGCACCGCGAACGCGCTCAGGACAAGAAATGGAGGACATGAAGGCCTCCAGCTTAGCGCCGACCGGCGTCGAAAGCACGATGACGACGTCTGCGATCTATCTGCTCGCGCTGTCCAATCACCCCAGCTCGAAGAATCATGGCGGTCCCGCAACGAGACTGACCAAACCGGGCACATCTGCGAAGCCAACCAGGACGGTGGGTTTCGGATCGCCTTTGAATGCCACTACTTCTAGGCGAAATTTGTCGAGCAAGAAGTACGCGACACCCGAGATCCCCGCCAGCTCTTGGGGTTCCCAGTTGGGGTCGAATCGGTACCGCCCCGCCCAATTCAAGTCGAATTTCGAGATCCAAGGCCAGCCCGTCCTGACGCTCAGCCCCCCACTCGCGGCTACCTGGTAATCCATCGTATCGAGTTGCAGCCACACCGGGTTCGCACCAAAGTTGGCGCACAAGTGCCCCCAAGCGCACTTCGATTCGAATCGATAACCCATCGTCAACCCCAGGCGCCCCATCTCACCTGACACGTGGTACGGCACGAGGTAGCGCCAACCCCACTCGTGCGGCGCGCTGCTTCCATCGTGATTCTCGGAACCGACCGAGTAGAGCGTCTCTTGACGGGCCGCAAAGCTCATCAGACGCACGAGTTCCTGCGCGCCGCTGCCCTCCGTGCCGCTTTCGAGCATGTGCTGCCGTGAAATCAAACGTCGAATCGTAGCGCGCGCTTCGGCTTCTGGTTGTTTACCCCAGCGCGCCAGCTCTGCGCACTCGGTTGCGCCGAAGTAGGTCGGGCACAAAGCGTCACTCGCCCACTGGCGTACCGCCGTCAGGACTCCGAGCAGCCCATCCTCCTGCAAACCATCACGCACCCAATCCCTCGACGCCGACAGGTGAACATGAGGATTCGGTAACAGGCTGTGATAGGTCGTCTTCAGCATCTGCCAGCGCAAACCTTCCGGCTCTGACGACTTTGTGCGATGGGGCGCGTCGACGGCGCTCGCAACCTTTGTCATTTGCGAATTCTCGGACGCGGCGTCCCTCGGGCTCGCTTCGCCCGTCTCTGGCAAACTGCGCGGCCCAAGTTCACGCCAGACAATCTGCGACCGGGGTGCCGTGCCTAGCGCGCAATAGCGCGAAGCGGGTCCGAGCAGGCGGCGTTTGGCCCTGACCTCGGCGCAACCGCGCTCGACCACCTCTCGTGGAATGTCGCGCGGAACGGCCGGTGCGCTGGAATCGTCGGGCCAGGGGCGCAATGGGGCAGGATCTTGGCCACTGCGGCGTCGCTCCTCTTGCAACAGGAAGCGCACGAAGCTTGCGAATTGAACTGGGTACTCGCAGTCGCTCTTCTCGCAGGCGGGGCCCACGGTTTGGCTCAGTCCGAGCTTTTCGAGCAGCTCGTTCCACATCGTATTTTCGCAACGCTGCCGACTGATGATCGCAACGGGCTTGCCCCATGAGCTCTGCGCTTCGTCGCGGCACACCTGCTCCACCAGGAACTGGAGTCCATCGTAAACACCGACCATATAGTCGTGTTCGCGAAAGGGCCGGCTCCAAAACGCGCCGAAATAACCCATGTGCGAACCTACGACCTCATGGTAGCGCGTCGAGGTCACGATTTTGCCGGGCTCCGCTGCGCGCTCGGGCCAGTAGTGCAAGACGGTTCCCAACTCGGCCTTGCGACTGGCAGCGATGAAGCCCTCGAGCATGGTCGACAGGCTATGCAAATCCGTCCCTGTGCCGTCGACGCCAGATTGCTCGTCCTCACGCACCAAAGGACGTCGCACGTCAGGATCGATGTAAGTGAACGTTCGCGCGCGCGTCTCGGCCTGGTAGTCGAGCCCAAAAGCCAGGCCAAGCGGGATACTGTCGAACAAGCCGCCATCGGAGAACAGCTCGACGCGGGTCTCGGCCTCGGTCAACCGACACTTCTCGAATGAGCTCTCGTCCTCATCGACGATACAAGTGCGGATCGCGATCGGCGCGAAAGCCCCCTGCACGGCGCTGCTGGCCTTCAGCACGTCGAGGATCTGACCGCTGCCCAGCATGCCCAAGGCATCGGTCGGCAAAAAGATGCGCTCGCCGACGGCACCGAGATAGCGTCCGAAATCTTGACTCGATGTCTGTGGTTGACGCGTAAGCGGTGCCAGTTGTTCGAAGGCCAGGCCTTTTCCGTCTGTGCGTGCAGTTGCGGCCCACATCACACTTGCGCGCGATGACGGTACTTGGAGTCGCCCGACCATGCGGCGAAAAGGTCTGGCACGGGTTACGACGACACCCATCGGCACTCGACACCCAGCACGCACCTCGGTGCTCGAGAGTTTCTCCTGGAGCAACTTGGCTACTGCATCGATCTTGCCCCGCGCGAGTAGCCCGTCCCCGTCGTTGTAGTCGCTGGTTACCGCGGGGATCAGGTTTTCGAGCCCGACCGGTTGCCAAACTTTGAAGAATTGACTGTCCCACGCCGAAGTGGGTTCCTTGGCGCAATATTCGAGTGCGCTGATCAGAGCATTGATGCTGCCAGCCGAGGCACCAGTGAGCACACTCAACCCCAAATCGTCCTTGGCAAAACTGAAGTGCTGAGCCGGATCGGGGTCGGATTGGTGGTGCAGGAACTGGATTAACGCCCAGTTGACTCCCGATTGGTAAGCACCAAGACTGATGGCTCCCGAAACCGACAGGGCGACCCCGAAGCCTGATCCGGCGCTCAACGTCGCGGGGGCGCTGTTGGATGGCGACCCCTGCACGGCGTTGATCTCCGAGTCATCTGCCAGGGCAACCTGACTCCAAAGCAACGACGCTAGCCCCCACGCCGAGGTGACCCGAGCAAACATGCCCCATCCTCGGCTCAGGAGAGGCCCGATTCAAGTCCCGAAACATGGGAGTTTCGTTGAGCCGTCAGGGGCAGTGACAAGTTAGCAGTGTGAGATGCGCCACCCGAGAAGTTCTGCCTTTGGGGCAGCCTGAAACGGTTATCGAACCGACACAATAGTGGAGGCCGTCACTCGCCTCGACGCGCTGACCCTCAATGCACGAGGGCGTGGGGTTCACGCGCGACGAGCGCTCGCGCCACCGCCGTCCCGAGTTCACTTGGCTGATAGGGCTTGTCCAAGAAACCGACAGCGCCGCGCTCCAGCAGCTTACTCACGTCTTGATTGCCTCGATAACTAGACCACAGTAGCACCGGCAGATTCGGTGCCGCCTGCTGCAACGATTCGAAACTGCCCTGTGCACCGGACGAGGAGCCACGCAGATCGAGTATCGCAAGGTCGAAATCGAGACGATCTGCAGCGAGTAGCTGAAGCGCAGCCAGGCTACTCTCGGCGACGGTCACGCGATAACCCAATGCCATCAAATTCGCTTTGGCCGTCGCCCGCACACTCGGATCTTCGTCGATCACGAGGATGTGAGCCCCGGGTGCAACGCGTGGCTCGCGCTCCGCCGGCGTCAACGGCGCCGTCGTAGTTTGGATCGGCAAGTTCAGTCGGAACGTGGTTCCGCTCCCCGCGCTCGTTTCGACATGAACCTCACCGCCATGACCGCGAATCGTCGTGGCAACCGAAGCCAGACCCAGTCCCGTTCCTTCGCCGACGTTCTTGGTGGTGAAGAACGGCTCGAAGATGTGGGGGAGCACTTCTTCGGGGATCCCGCAACCGGTATCGCTGACCTCGATTACGACTTGATCGCCGCCCTCACCCTTCTCTAGCTTGGTCGAGACCGTCAGGGTGCCGCCACTTGGCATCGCGTCTTTGGCGTTGATCAACAAATTGAGAATCGCGTTCTGGATCAACGCCTGGTCGAGCTTGACCAAAGTTCCGATCGCACCCCAACGGGTGATCAGTCGAACGTTGTGAGGCGCGGAACGTTGGAACAACCGGACTGCTCCGTCGACCACGGTCTGTATGTCCGACAGCACTCCCCGGGGTTGCGCTTTGCGAGAAACGGCGAGCAGTTGGCGAGTCAGCTCCGCCGAGCGGGTCGATGCGTCCAAAATCTCGTCGACCATTTCTCGGCGCCGATCCATGGGTCCAAGTTCCGAGCGTACCAGTTCCGAAAGTCCGATGATCGCCGTGAGGTTGTTGTTGAAGTCGTGCGCGATGCCAGCCGCGAGACGTCCGAGGGTTTCCAGCTTCTGCGCTGACAAGGCCTTGCGCTCGGCTTCGAAGCGCGCAGCTTCCGCCGCTTCCCGCGCCTGTTGTTCATCTCTGACACGGCGAAGCGCAAGCTCCAAGCGCTCTACCACTTGCAAGATCACCCGCACGAAAAGCCCGAGCACGAGCACGCATACGACAGTCGTTCTGAGCCAGGGTCCGAACCGCTCGGGTGATACGTCGATGGCCAGCGGGGCAGGCAGCCAACCTCGCGACATCGACCAGCCAACGCTGAGCATTCCGAGGCCGCCGACCACCAGACTAGCGAGCATCCAACGCGTGCCGAGCAACAGACCCGCCAACGTGACGGTCATGCTCAGCGAGACCGCAGGTCCTGCCAAGAATCCTACGCTGACAAAGCCCAGCATCGTGATCACATGGCAGAGCGCGACGAAAACCCATGCAGTGCTCGAACCTCCACGACGAGCCGCCAGCGTGAGCCAAACTGCAACCAGTAGTAGCGCGATTGTTCCCCCGAACCCCATGCGACCGTGAATCAACAGCGCGTAGGGAACGCTCGCGAGGACTAGCACCAGCGAGAACCAACGCATCAACCGCTGGGCGAGGTCCTGGCGCCACGACGTCTCCCCTGTCGTCCGTCCGCCTAACATGTCGAGAGCATAGACACAGGCGACCCTCAAGCGCTAGCGGCCCGTGGTGAAAGTCAGACCGAGCAGATGCGCCCGCAACCGCCGAGCGGGCGAACGGAGACTTTCACTACGGGCTCTTGGAGCAGATCTCAAAACCTGCCGCCGGTGGGAAAAACGCCCGCCCGGTTCGGGCGAGGCGGTCGTTTCTCCTCGCTGGGGCCAGCATTATTTCGATCGCTCACCTGTTGCACTGGTCGCGGGTCTGCGGCGACCATGGCTTTGCCCGGCGCAAGAAAATCGCTCTGCTTGGCAGCGTAGCTCGGGCCTCCGTGACCCAAGACAGTCGGGCCTCCGTGCGCAAGGCATGCACTGGCGGCGGGTATCACGTCGTGGCTCGCCCGTCCTCGGGCTGCCTCACCAACTACGGCCTGTGCCAACCTGCGGCGACGCGCACGGAGAACCTGAAACCCGCACGCCTCTTGTGGAGCGCCGCCGGCGCGCGCAAGCGCATCGACGAAGCAGCGCATCCAGTAAATCCATACCGAGCACTTCCTGCGAATGCGTGTCTTCGTGGGAGGGTGCGCTTCGAGAAGGCGCCGTGTCGGATGACCAAAGACATCCACGTTGCGCACTCACAACGGCGCTCTCGAGTGCTTGGGTCGTGTGTTCACGCGCCCACGAATTGGGTGGCGCCAAGCAGCGCTGGTGTTGCCGCTGCCGTTGGAATACCAACTGCGCTCCCGACGCAGTCGTCGCGTAAGATTATCGCAAAAGTCTTTGCGATTGTTCGCAGTCGCAACACCTTCGCTTCGCTTCGTACCAACTCGACCTATCCGCTTTTCGCGCGAGTCTGGATTCAGAGAAATGCCCGAGCGCTTTGGGATAGCCGTGCAATTGTGATTGCTCGCCCATTAAGAGGCGGTGCATCCGTGCGTAAAGGTATTCGAAGTGTCACCTCCCGATGCCGCTCGCTCGTTAACACAACTTCATCGTTCTGAGACCCACCTCAGCCGGTTGCCCACGCCAGCCGCGGCAGATGAACTCACGGTCGCCCACACGATTGTTCGCATTCTGGAGCAAGAGGGTGTGGAGCGCGTGTTTGGCGTTCCGGGTGGTCCCCTCACCGGCTTTTTCGAGGCTCTGAAGGAGCGCAACACAATCGAGTTCGTGCTGGCAAAGCACGAGGGCGCCGCCGCCTACATGGCATGCTCGCATGCGCGCGTCTCCGGTCGCTTGTCAGTCTGCATCGGCACGAGTGGGCCAGGTGCCACCAACGCCCTGACCGGGATCGCGAGCGCGCGCGCCGACTCACTGCCAGTGCTGATGCTCAGCGGCCAGGTTGGGACCAACGTCTTCGGCAAAGGAGCGATCCAGGAGAGTTCCGTTTTCGGGACCAACCTGGTCGACATCTTTCGTCCGGTGACCAAACTCTCCACGATTCTGCCCAATGCGGAGCGAACGCCCGACTTGCTTCGCGCCGCAATTCGCACAGCCATGTCGGGACGGCGTGGGCCCGTTCACTTGAGCGTACCAGCGGACATTTTGCGCAAGAAGGTCCCCTATGTGGGCGTGACGCCGGCGCAATACCGCAGCATCGGCAAGACCTTCGACAAGGACGCGGCGCTGATCGCCGCACGTTTGCTCGAGAACGCCACCAATCCCTGCATCCTCGCCGGGCACGGAATCGAATCGGCACGCGCGCACGACGAGCTACTGAAGCTCGCGATGCAACTGCAAGCCCCGGTGATGACCTCACCGAAAGGCAAAGGCAGCTTTCCCGAAAACCACCCGCTTTCGCTCGGAGTCTTGGGCTTCGGGGGTCACGATGCGGCCGAGAATTGGCTGCGTTCGGGCGAAATCGACGTGCTGCTCATAGTTGGCAGCAGCCTCAACGAATTCGTCACGAATGCTTGGACGTTGCCGGTTCGGGCCAAGACCGCATTGATTCAACTCGACATCGACCCGGAGGCCATCGGTCGAAACTACCCGGTAGACCTGGCCGTGGTGGGTGATGCGGCAGCCGCGTTGAAAGAGATTCATGGCGCGATCTACGCTGAGCACCAGGCGACGGATTCGGGCATTCGAGCCGCGCGCTCGCGCTACTCGCTGCCCGATACGCTGAAGACGGACTCGGTTCCGCTCAAGCCCCAGAGAGTGGTCAGCGAGCTCAGAGCCGCCATGCCCGACGACGCGATGCTGTTCGTAGACAACGGCACGTCGATCATTTGGGCAGGACACTACTTCGAAGCTCGCGGCCCGAATACCTACTTCGTGGATCTGGGCTTGGCGAGCATGGGCAGCGCCGTAGCCGGCGTTGTTGGCGGCGCGCTTGCGGCACGTGAGAAGCGCAGCGTGGCACTCGTCGGTGATGCCGCATTCGCGATGCACGGTTTCGAGGTGCACACGGCGGTCGAACAACGCTTACCCATCGTGTGGATCGTGTTGAACAACAGCGGCCACGGGATGGTGCACCAGGGAGACACCTTGATGCATGGCGCACCGCTTGGTGTTTCGGATTACCGGGTGCCGATCAACGCCGCCGCGTTTGCGGTCGCGGTCGGCGCCCGAGGCGCCAGTGTGCGTACCCCGGACGAGCTCACAGAGGCGCTGAATGCTGCGCTCAACGCCGACGTGCCGACCGTGATCGACGTGCTGATCGATCCGAACGAAATCGCCCCCACCCTGATCCGGCGCGTCCAATCCCTCGATCGCTTCTTTGCAGCGGGGGACAACCACAAGTCGCGCGGGGCCTGACAGCCAGAGAGTTAGCGCTACGCCGATCCGGTGACGGCCGGGGTCGTTGAGCGCTCGCGTCTCTGCGACTCAACTGCCTGCGCGGCTAGCGTCAGTTGGAGATCAGGCGCTGGCGCCTCAGCTCCGCGAGGGCGCGTTTGGCATCGAACTCGATTGGACCAGCGGGTTTACGCACCAGCGCGTCCTCGACGGTTGCGCGAACGTGAATCGGGTAGTGTTTGGGTGCCAGCAACAAGATACCCACCAACGCGCTGCGCTTCAGACTCGACATGAAGCCATCCCCCTCGAAAACCGCAACCGCGTAGGAGAGGTCTTTCATCAGCTCTGGCAGCTTCGCGGCCTGAATCTTCCGAAAGCTCTCTCCGGGAGCTTTGCTGTCCGGCGGCATGATGAACAAGCCAACCAGGGGTTTGCCATGCGCCTGGCGCGCCTTCCTCACCTCCTGCACGTACTTCTCGACGTCGGGTTCTTCGGGATTGGCTCCCCAGCGCAATGCGAACAAGCCATCCATGGATGCAGAGATGTAAGACATTTGGTTTCCTAGCCTTCCTGCAGTCGTGCCGAATTCCAAAACTCGTCGAACAGGTACAGGTCCGTAGGCACAGTACGGCCCTCGACGATGCGTTCATTAGCAAAACGGTACACAACGCAGTGCTTCGCAAGCAGCCGGTGCGGGCCCCGAGCGGCGCTGATTGTGCCCCAAACGAATAGGTAATCGCCGTCTACCGCTAGAGCTTCCGGCTCCAAGCGCAACGTCCCCCCGCTCAGTTCACGTGCCCTACGCAACATCGCAAGGTGTGGCTCTATGCCGCGGGTGGTACCAGCGAGCTCACTGCGCCCCGGCAAGGTGTAGACGATGTCTTCCGAGACAACTTCGCGCACGATGCTGAGATCATTGGCATTGAAGCCTGCAATCATGCGCTTGTAGATCGCGATCGGCTGACTTTGCACACGCAGCAATTTAGCACCGCTCTCGCGCAGCGGGTGCAGATCTTCTTTCGCTTTGCTGATTCGCGCTCTGTCATGAGCGGAAACTCCCGCGGTCTTGCGTCCGCTCGTCACACGGCCCTGTGTTAATCGGAAACACACCGGGTCAAGAATCTGCGTGACCAAGAGTGAGCAGATGTCACACCCTCCAAATCTGCTTCAGATCTCGAAGGCAGACCCGTTCACCCAACGGACGGGCGAGATGGGTCCCCGACAAAGGCAACCTCCGGCGAAAGCGGAGCACGCAAAGCCATTGACCTAAAGGGTTCACCCCAAGGTTTGAAGGGCCGCCGAACGGACTCTGACGGGCAACCATCTACCCCTCGATTTCCACTTGGAGATTCGTGGTCGATGGCAGGACCGAAGCTGTGTTCATACGCTACAAGTAGCTCGCGTGTAAGGCTTGCAGCACTCGGTGTGTTGCTGTCGTTGTTCGGTGTCACGGGATGCGATGGCTCCGAGGATGCGACTCCCGCGGCACTGCCGGCGGGTTCGACGGACCAGCAAGAGCAATTGCCACCGAATCTGCCCGAGCCCCCAAAGCCGGCAACCACTGCCGATGAACGAGGCAACGAGTTCGTCCTGGACCAGCTCGTCGTCACCAAAGCGGAGACTGTCAGTGACGAGGCGTTCGAAGAGGCGATCCTCGATCTGGGCGCTCGCGTGCTGCCGGCGGAAGACGAACCCGACCAACTGGCGTTGCAGACCCTGGGCGTGCGGCGCGTACAGCTCCCCGAAGGAGTATCCGTCACAGATGCACAAACGAGCTTGATGCAGAGCGGCGTGGCTGCCGCAGCCGAGGCCGATTACGTCGTCCCCTTGGAAGGCTCAGATGCCGATCCCAACGATCCTTTGCTGTATGCGTTGTGGGGGTTGACGAAGATCCACGCTTCGAACGCTTGGACCAAGGGCACCGGCTCGACGCAGGTGATCGTCGCTGTCCTGGATACGGGCTTCGGCGCGACCCATCTCGATCTGCGTCAGAACCTCTACACCAATCCCGGCGAGATCGCGAACAACGGCGTGGACGACGACCACAATGGCTACGTCGATGACGTGCATGGCTGGGACATGATCGCCGGGGATGCGCGTCCCGACGACGAGGTGGGACACGGAACCCACGTCTCAGGCACCATCGGCGCCCAGGGCGACAACGCGACGGGCGTGGTCGGGTTGAACTGGCGTGTCTCGATTTTGCCGATTCAGGTCTGTGCTTCGTGGGGCTGTCTGACGTCGAAGGTCGCGTCGGGACTGTTGTACGCGGCTCACCTGGGCGCGCGCGTCGCCAACGCCAGCCTGGGTGGCTCGCATCCGCCACTGCAGTACGAAATCGACGCAGCCAAGGCGTTCGGCGCAGCGGGTGGCATCTTGGTTGCCGCGGCGGGCAATTCTGCTTCCAACAACGACAACGCGCCCGTTTACCCTGCGGACTACGATTCGGACAACGTGATCTCGGTCGCCGCGACCGACCGCCTCGATCACTTGGCGACGTTCTCCAACTATGGAGCGACGAGTGTCGACTTGGCTGCGCCGGGCGTCGACATTCTGAGCACGTACTTGAACAACGCCTACCGATCGATGAGCGGTACGTCGATGGCCACCCCGCACGTAGCCGGCGCGCTCGCGCTCTACATCGCGGCGGATCCGACGGCCAGCGTCCGCAAACTGCGCACGCGTTTGCTGCAGACGGTCGACCCCGTCCCCGAGCTCACTGGCAAAGTGGCGAGCGGCGGGCGCTTGAGTCTCTCGGGGCTGTTGCTTGGCCCTTCATCGTGTGACGATCATGGCGGACTCGCCTGCGACTGCCAGACCAACGCCGGCGGCAACATCGCGTGTCAAACCACGCAGAAGTGCAATTCGAACCCGTGCAATGAGCACGCCGATTGCGTCGATGACAGCAGCGGCTTCGTTTGTAGCTGCAAGACGGGCTATCAGGGAGATGGCTTCGACTGTCAGGACTTCGACGAGTGCGAGTCGGGGGACGTGATGTGTGGAGCAAACGCTCGCTGCCTGAACTTACCGGGCAGTTTCGAGTGCCAGTGCTTGCAGGGCTTCAGCGGTGATGGGCAAACCTGCACGGACGTCGACGAGTGCGCGATGGGAGCAGACACTTGCCCGGACGGTGCACATTGTCAGAACACCGTCGGCAGCTACAAGTGCGACTGCCCCGGCGGCACTCTGAGCCAAGACGGCACTTGTGTGGACATCGACGAGTGCGCCGAGGGACTGGACTCATGTGATCCCAATGCCACCTGTTCGAACGACCAAGGCAGCTACAGCTGCACCTGCAACGAACGCTACGCTGGCGACGGCTTCTTCTGCTTCCGCGTTTCGGAATGTTCACCTGGGGATGCCACTTGCGACGAGAAAGCAACCTGCACCCAGTTCGATTGGGGTTACGGCTGCTTGTGCGGCGAGGGCTGGGAGGGCACCGGCTCGAGCTGCCAAGACGTCGACGAGTGCAAGCGCGGGACGGACAAATGCGATCCCAATGCCGAGTGCACGAACACGCCCGGCGGGTACACCTGCAGCTGCAACGAGGGCTATCTTGGCACGGGTTACAAGTGCTCGGACATCGATGAGTGCAAATCAGGGGCGAGCGACTGCGGCGCGCACGCGCATTGCACGAACGCCGTGGGTTCATTCAGCTGCGCCTGCGATAGCGGCTACACGGGCGATGGTCACACTTGCGTCGATCAGGACGAGTGCGCCAGCGGGACGGCCGCGTGTGACCCGCATGCCAGCTGCAAGAACACGGTGGGGGCCTACGAGTGCAGCTGCAACGCGGGCTATTCGGGTACAGGGCGCATCTGCACGGACGTGGATGAATGCCTCAAGGGCTCGAAGCAGTGCGTGACCAACGCTCTGTGCGTGAACACCCCAGGGGGAGCCGATTGTGTATGTGCCCCTGGTTACCAAGGCAATGGTACCCAGCGCTGTGATGACGTCGATGAGTGCGCCACTGGCACCGACGAGTGCAGTGCCAACGCGCGCTGCACGAACAGCGTCGGCAGTTACAGCTGTCGCTGCTTCGATGGTTTCGAGGGGGACGGAAAGAAATGCGACGATGTCGACGAATGTGCCAAGGGCACTGCCGGCTGCGACGTCAATGCCACGTGTACCAACACGCCGGGTAGTTACGAATGCGCTTGCGCCGAGGGCTGGGAAGGCGGCGGTCTGACCTGCTCTGACGTCGACGAATGCCAGCGCGGCTGGCAGAACTGCGGCCGCGGCGCCAACTGCAAGAACACCCCCGGCGCTTGGCATTGCGTCTGCAAAGAGGGGTTCAAAGGTAACGGCGGCGGCAAATGCGAAGACATCGACGAGTGCGCCACGAGTACCGATAACTGCGATGCGCACGCCACTTGCACGAACACCGATCCGGGCTTCTCCTGCGAATGCAACGAGGGCTACATCGGCGACGGCGTGAACTGCGTCGACGAAAACGAATGCACGGACGGTAGCGCTGAGTGTTCCGCCCACGCGACCTGCACCAACACGGCCGGCGGGTATACGTGTGCTTGCAACGCGGGCTACACGGGCGACGGCAAGTTGTGCGGGGAGATCGACGAGTGTGCCAACGCGCTTGACGATTGCGATACCAACGCTGCCTGCACCGACACCGACCCAGGGTTCACCTGCGCCTGCAAGACGGGCTACACGGGCACGGGCAAGACCTGCCAAGACGTCAACGAGTGCAGCGCTGGCACCGCGGGCTGCGATCCGCACGCGTCTTGCACGAACAACGTCGGCAGCTTCGCTTGCAAGTGCAACACGGGCTACAAGGGCGATGGTAAGCACTGTACGACCTCGAGCGACGTAGACGAGTGCGCTCTCGGCACGGACAACTGTGCGGACAACGCGCTGTGCATCAACACCGAGGGAAGCTTCAGTTGCACTTGCAAGCTCGGCTACAACGGCGACGGGCGCACTTGCACGGACATCAACGAATGCAGCGGCAATCCCTGTAGCCCGAACGCTACCTGCGCCAACACTGCTGGCGGCTACACTTGCACCTGCAAAGCCGGCTTCGAAGGCAACGGTATCCAGTGCAAGGTCCCCTTCGTCGACGAGTGTGCGTCGGGCGCGGCGCACTGCGCGCCAGGAGCGAAGTGTATCGACAAGGAGGGCGGTTACTCGTGCTTGTGCCCAGCGGGCTATACGGGGGACGGTACCCAGTGCACGGACATCGATGAGTGCAAGGCGGGCACCGCGGTCTGCTCGCCGGACGCGCACTGCGGCAACACGGCTGGCACCTACACTTGCACGTGCAACACGGGCTTTACGGGTGATGGCCATACTTGCTTGCGCAACGAGTGCACGCTCAATCTCGACGACTGCGACGCTCACGCGATTTGTCAGGACCAAGCCCAAGGTTACAGCTGCACCTGTGGCCCCGGTTACCAAGGTGACGGGAAGAGTTGTACCGACATCGACGAGTGCCAAACAGGCACCGACGAGTGCGACCCCAACGCCAAGTGCAGCAACACCGTTGGCGGCTACAAGTGCACGTGCAATCCGGGCTATGACGGCTCGGGCACGACTTGTCTATTGCCGCCGACTCACACTGCCCAAATCGACTCGCGTGCCGATCACACGTGCGCGCTGTTGGACAACGGCGGGGTGCGTTGCTGGGGTCGCAACACGTACGGCCAGCTCGGGCTCGGCCACACGCGGACGATTGGCGATGATGAAGAGGCCGACGCAGCGGGCTACGTCGACATTGGCGGCACCGCGCTCGAGGTCACGACGGGCGTGGCGCACAGCTGCGCCTTGCTCAGCGACGGCAACGTTCGTTGTTGGGGCCGCAATGCCTACGGTCAGCTTGGTCTCGGTCACACCGAAGACATCGGCGACGACGAATTACCGATCCACGAACCAGTGATCGACTTGGGCGGCACGGCTGCACACATCGCTGCCGGTGGTGAACACACCTGCGCGCTCTTGACTGATGGCACGGTGCGTTGCTGGGGTCTCGGCATCAACGGCCAACTCGGCTACGGCAGCGTCGAAGTGCTGGGCGACGACGAACCGCCTTCGATTGCGGGTCCGGTGCCGCTGGGCGGCCCCGTACAACAGCTGATCGCAGGCCGCGATCACAGTTGCGCGCTCATGACGAGCGGCGCGGTGCGCTGTTGGGGCCGCGGCAAGTGGGCTCCGCTCGGCTACGGAAACATCAACGACGTTGGCGACGACGAGTCAGCGAACGGCGGCGGCGACGTCGCAGTTGGCGCGAGCGTCGTGCAACTGACGACAGGCTGGTACCACACCTGTGCCCTCGATAACCAGGGAGGCGCACATTGCTGGGGCTACGGCTCCGTCGGTCAGCTCGGTTACGCGAACACCAAGAGCATCGGTGACGACGAGAAGCCGTCGGCCGTGGGCGCCGTACAGGTCGGCAGTGCCGTCACTGCGATCTCCGCGGGCATGTATCACACCTGCGCGATTGTCGAAGGCGGTCACGTGCGTTGCTGGGGCTACGGCAAAGACGGCCGCCTCGGCTACGCCAGCACCAAGAACGTCGGTGACGACGAGTATCCGAAGGCCGCGGGCGACGTGGATGTGGGCGGTACCGTCTTGCAACTCGCGACCGGCTCGGCGCACACCTGCGCGTTGCTCGACGATGGCACGGTCAAGTGCTGGGGCGACGCGACGTACGGCCAGCTCGGCACGGGCTCGACCGCAGACATTGGCGACAACGAGACCCCGGCGGGCTCGCACGCGGTTTTGGCGTCGCTCGTCGACGAATGTGCACTTGGCACCGCCAGTTGTGGCGACAACATGAGCTGCACGGACAAGCGCGACGGCTACACGTGTGCATGCAGTGAAGGCTTCCAGAGTGCCGGCACCAGCTGCGCGGACATCGACGAATGCGCGCTGGGTTCACACGACTGTGACGTCAACGCGAAATGCGCGAACACCCCTGGCTCGTACACCTGCACCTGCAACGACGGCTACCACGGCGATGGCCGCACCTGTACCAATGAGGGTGCCTGCGTCGCAGGGCGCAGCTGTGATCTGCACGCTGTTTGCAGCAATCTGAGTGGCAGTTACACGTGCGAGTGTCGCGTCGGTTACACGGGAGACGGCTTCAGCTGCAGTGCCAGTGCCAGCTACGTGACTCAGGTCGTGGCCGGCCATGAACACACCTGTGCGCTGTTCAGCGACGGCAGCGTCAGTTGTTGGGGCTACGGCAACGCCGGTCAACTCGGCTACGGCAACACGCTCACGATCGGCGACGATGAGACTCCAGCGGGCTCTGGCCGCGTCGACATCGGCGGTGTCGTCAAAGCGCTCGCCGCAGGCGGCGGTCACACTTGCGCGCTAATGACGAACGGTGAAGTCCGCTGCTGGGGCCGCAACGACTACGGGCAACTCGGCTACGGCAACAAGACGTCGATCGGCGACGACGAAACGCCTGCCAGTGCTGGCAGCGTCGACGTCGGCGGCAAGGTCGTCCAGCTCAGCGCCGGAGAGAATCACACCTGTGCTCTGCTCGACACCGGAGCGGTCCGCTGTTGGGGTGTGGGCTCGACCGGTCGCTTGGGCTATGGCAATGGCAACGCGATCGGCGATAACGAAACACCCAAGACCGCAGGCAATGTAAACCTGGGGGATACCGCGATCGAGATCGCCGCTGGCGATTATCACACCTGCGCCGTACTCAGCTCAGGTGCCCTACGCTGTTGGGGCTATGGTGCGTATGGTCAACTAGGTTTGGGAGCAACCGACATCGTCGGCGACAACGAAAAGCCGAGCGACATGCCGGCCCTCGAGTTCGATGCCCCGGTGACTCACGTGCGTTTGGGCCATAGCCACACCTGTGTGCTGTTTACCAGCGGCACGGTGCGCTGTTGGGGTCAAGGCCGCTACGGGGCGCTTGGCAATCAGAGCAGTCAGAACGTCGGCGACGATGAAGACGCGGCCGACGCGCTGGACGTCGACCTCGGGGGCACGGCGGTCGATCTCGTGGCGGGCCAGACGCACACCTGTGCGTTGCTCGACACGCACGCCGTCCGCTGTTGGGGCTACGGTCAGAGCGGGGCGCTCGGCTACGGCGACACGCGCACCATCGGCGACGACGAAAGCCCTGCCTCGATCAGCTCGCTGGATCTGGGGGGCCCGGCCTTCCAGATCTCGTCGAGCTGGGGCCACACTTGTGCGCTGTTCTCGGAGGGCGTCAAGTGCTGGGGTGATGCCAGCGGTGGCAAACTGGGTTACGCGTCGACCAAGAACCAGGGCGATGACGAAACGCTCACGGGGTTGGGATTCGTTAGCCTGTGAGGCCAATCTCTGGCCCCCGTCAGAACTTGAGAATGATGACGTGGGTTAACCCCGCCACGCCAAATACGGGCAAGCCCAAGCTGATCGCCGCCTTGGGCGGCCCACCGGCGCTGCCGGCAACGACGCATGGCCTCGAGGACTGAGCGACTCTACCCACCAACATCTCGCCAAGCATGATGGTGGTTTCGGGCGGCATGCTCGAACCCGCTGCCCCGACCAAGGTCGCGTCTCGGGCCGATAGTCTCCAAATCTCAGCACTGCGCAGGAACGGCTCGTCCACCCGCGCCAACATCGTCAGTACTTGGCTGACGTCGCGACCATCACCGATCGGTATCCCCAAACCGCGCTCCAGCGCGATCTGCTGCGCGACACTACTGCGGATGAAGGAGCTCTCGCGCGCGATGTTCGGCATCAAGACCGGAACGCCTCTGCGCCAAACTTGTCCGGGTAGCCCAACTCCACGTTGAAACTGGAGCAAGTGACTGATTCGTTCGAGGTCTGCACACGCGACATAGTGACCGCCAGCGTGACGCAGCACGCCGCGGGCCTCATCGACGTTCCAGATTTCCAGGCAGCCTCCGCTCCGAGGGTTGCTCGTCAGATAGATCACGACCGAAGCGATGAAGCGATCCCCACTCACGATGGGAAAGCCGAGACCAACATCGATACCTCCGGCTGCGGCGTGCTCTGCATGAACGAAGTTGCTGTTCAGTCCTTTCCAGCACAGGGCACGCGCGGTGGCCCACACGGCTCCCGGTAACCCTTCGCCGCGTCGAAAGCTCACACCGACACTGGCTTTCGCAAAAGCGTCGGCTCCGTCAAAGGCGCCCGTGTCGAAGCGCAGCCATTCCCCATGTGGCAGCCATACCTCAACGCCGCGAACCATCGAGTACATGCCCATGCGCGAAGTCTGCGTCGTGCGCTGAGCCGGGCCGGTTTCAGTCACTTTTCGGGCGCGCGGAGCGCAAAGGCCGCCGCGGAGGGCGCGCGCAGATACCGCGAGCCCTCGGGACCCAACGCCAAGGCCGTGGAATCTGGGCCAGATCGGGGATCTGTATACTCCGGGAATACGCTATTCGCTGCGCGCACCAAGCGCGGAGTTGCCCACAGGGCCGTTGACCGTCACTCTGCCACGACTGGAAGGCAGGATCTCGAGTGCGCTCGTTGGGTCCTGCCGAGAGGAGCGTAACATGTCAGTTCGAATTCGGTCGTGTGTGGGTGCGATGTGCACGGCGTTGGCTTTGGCCGCCTGCGGCGACGATGGCGGTGCGCCCGCGGGGACAGAAAACGCGGATGCAGCGACGCCCAATAATACTGCGTCGACCTCGGGCAATTCGCCGAACACCTCAGGGAACCCCGAGACACCCAATACCCCGGCGGGCGAAACTGGGGGACCAGAGGCCGATTCTGGGACAGCCCCATCCGGGCCCGCTCATGGTAACCCACAGGACACAGACGCCGGCGCGGACGAAACGAGCACTGCGCCCGAGACGGATCCCGATCTGCCAACGATGGCAGGGGATGGCAAAACCGAGTTCGTCTCCGACTTGGCGCTGACGCCGAGTGGCGGCGCAGCCGCGGGGCGCGGCAGCAGCGGCGGGGTAGCCGTGGGCGGCGCAGCACCTGGAGCTGCCCAAGGGGGTGACACCACAGGAGCCCCCGTCGTGAGCGACCCATCAACGAACGGCAACTCCTCGGGTCCCACCACACCCGCTCCGTCGCCGGACACACCCGTCGATCCGGCGCGCGCCATCGCCGAAGCAGACGTAGTCCAAGTCCAAGGCGATACGCTGTACGCGCTCTCGGCCTTCAACGGGCTGTCGGTGATCGACATCAGCGACACGAACGACCTGAAAATGCAGGGGCTGTATCACACGCTCGCCACGCCGTTCGAGATGTATTTGCAGGACAAGGTCGTCGTTGGGCTGTTCAACGACTACTCGACCTATGTTTACGATGACGCGACCGCTAGCTACAGCTGGCAAAGCACGAGCTCGGTGCAAGCGTTGGACACGACGGATCCCGCCGACATCAAGGTCGTGGGTAAGTTCGAAGTGCCAGGGCAGATCACCGACTCGCGACTCGTCGGTAACGTGATGTACCTCGTCACGCAGCAATACCAGGGCTGCTGGCAATGCGACCCGGTGCCAAACACCACGGTGACTTCGTTCGACGTCAGCGATCCGACCCAGGCCAAACAGATAGCTCAACTGCAGTTCTCTTCGCCACCGGACACTTACTACGGCGATCGGACGATCGCGGTGACCGATCAGCGCATCTACATCTCGGGTTGGGAATACCGTCAGACGTCGGACACGACGTATACGGGCTCGATCCAAGTCGTCGATATCTCCGATCCAGGCGGTGCCTTGACGGCGGGCGCCAAGTTCGACATCGGCGGCCAAGTCTCGAATCGCTGGCAAATGGACGAGTACGACGGCGTGTTGCGCGTGATCAGCCAGCCAGGGGGTTGGGGTTCGTCGAACACACCCGTGGTGGAAACCTTCGACGTCAACAGCGCGAGCGACATTCAACCGCTCGGCAGCCTGGCGATCCAGTTGCCGCAACAGGAGAACTTGCAGAGCGTTCGCTTCGATGGACCGCGCGCCTACGCCGTCACCGTGTACGCGACCGATCCGCTCTTCACGTTCGATCTGTCGGATCCGGCCAACCCTCGCCAAATGGGCGACATCGTGGTCCCTGGCTCGATTTATTACATGGAGCCCAGGGGCGAACGCGTTTACGCCATCGGCTTCGACAACACCAACGAAGCCGGTGCGCTGACCGCATCGCTGTTCGACGTCTCGGACCTCGAAGCGCCTGCGTTACTCGAACGCGTCAACTTCGGTGGGGACTGGGGTTCGTTCGCGGAGGACCAGGATCGGATCCACAAGTCGTTCCGTTTGCTGGATCAAGAGGGCTTGATCGTGATCCCGTTCAGCGGCTGGGAGTACGACGAGCTCGGTTGTCAGAGCGTTTATCAAAGCGGGATTCAGCTGATCGACTTCACGAACGACTCGCTCGTCAAGCGCGGCGTGGCCCCGAGCGTGGGCTCGGCGCGGCGCGCCCTGACACACTCCGGGTCGCTAATCTCGGTCTCCGACAACGCCGTGCAGAGCTTCGACATCGAAGATCGCGACAAGCCCAAGGCGCTCGATATGGTCGACGTCGCGCGCAACATCTCGAGCGCGCGCGTGATCGGCGATCACTTGATGAGGTTCGGCTCCGACTGGTGGACGAACCGCACGATCTTGGACATGACCCCGGTGTCCGAAGCGATGTGGGCGGAGCCCCAGGCCGAGATCAACCTGAGCGCGTTGTTCGGGGAGAACGAATACAACTGCAGCACGACCACGCGCTGGACGGGCCAAGTGTTCGTCAATGGCAACTACGCCTACGTGCCCCGCTTCGAACAAACGTATCGGGATGACCAGGGCAACTACACCTACGAGCAACTGCTTTCGTTCTACGTCGTCGACATGACGGAGGGCGACCAGCCGAAACCCATCGGCAAGTTCTCGTTGGATCCCGCGCTGAGCAATGAATACATCGGCTCGATCGTGCAGACCAAGAGTGCGCTGTTGATCGGCCGGACGCGCTTGATTCAGGTGGCCACGCCGGATCCGAGCGGTTCACCCAATCCCGTCATCACCCAAGTTCCGCAATTCTCGTACGACGTCGTGGACATTCGCTCGGGTGCCGCGCCCGTGCTCGCGAGTCGCTTCGACGTGCCGCAACTCATGTCCGACTATGGTTGGGGCGTCTCGCTCCCCTACTGCGCCATCGACATGGGCTGGGGTTGGTGGGGCGGGCCGTACTACCCCTACTACAATCCGTATTCGTACTACTTCTATTACTACTACGGTACGAGCGGCGGCTACGGCAATGCGCTCGTCTCGGGCGACGTGCTCGCGAGTCAGCACTATGAACGAGTGGATGCGGCGGGGCGCGTCAAGTACTACCTCGATCGCCTCGACGTCAGCGATCCGGCAAACCCGGTCCTAATGGATCAAGTGAACATCCCTGGCACGCTCGTTCACTTCGATGCGACGAGCAACCAGATCCTCACTCTGGACTACGTCCACGACACGCTGCAGGTCGATAGCTTCGAGGCTTGTTACCAACGCGCGCCGTACACTTACTACGACGACAAGCTCGGCGAGTGCAACGTGTTCCAACGCACGCTCAACTCGTTGGTGCTAGACGACGACGGCGCTCACCGGCTGGGCCAAGTCAAGATCGACTCCGACTGGCGAACGCTGCAAATCGCCGTCAGTGACGACCGCGTGTTCGTAACCCAACAGCAAGTGCTCGACGCGACCGACACCAGCAACACGACGCCTTCGGCCCCGCAGCGACTCAAGGCCTACCGCACGACGACCGATGCCGAGTTCCAGGAGATCGCGAGCATCCCGCTCGAAGACAAGTTCTACGCTTACGGCACGGCTAGCTTGCGAGCGCGCGGTCGCCGGGCGTTCCAATCCACGGCCGGCCAAATGACGATCTTCGACACTACGGACGCGACGGCCCCCACGTTTTCGCGCCAAGAAATGCCGGGCGTCAGCTGCGAATCGCTGGAAGTCTCCGGCGATCGCGCCTATTGCGCGCTCGGCCAGCGCGGCGTGGAGGCGTTCTCGCTCTAGCCCACTCGGGCTCACACGAGCCCGGGCGGTTGACGCTGGAACAGTGGCGAGGTCGAGGAAGCAGTCTTATGCTCCCCCAACCTCGCCATGACCCCTGAAGAACCGAGCACCGTCACCCGTCGTCAAGCCATCGCTGCAGGACTCGTCGCCACCGTCGGTGCCGGCGCGGTCGCGACCCAAGTTCATGGTTCGACCTCGAGTGCTGAAGCCTCGGGGCGCGATCAACGCGTCAAATCCCCATCGCGTTTGCCCGTCGTTTACTTGCCGCACGGCGGCGGGCCCTGGCCCTTCGTAGAGATGGGCATTGGCACGCCGGCCGAGCTCGATTTGCTGCGTGAGTACCTGAGCGGAATCGGCAACCTGCCCAACAACCCAATCAAGGCGCTACTGGTGATCTCGGCGCACTGGGAAGAGCCAGTGCCGACGCTGATGAACGGCGAGCATCCGCCGATGCTCTACGACTACTACGGGTTTCCTCCCGAATCCTACGAAGTGCAGTGGCCCGCGCCTGGGCACCCAGAGTTGGCGGAACGTATTGCTTCCCTGCTCGAACAGAACGGGTTCCAAACGCAGCGTGACCCCAAGCGCGGCTACGATCACGGCACGTTCGTACCGCTGAAGCTCGCTTTTCCCGCGGCGGATGTGCCCACCGTACAATTGTCGCTCGTCCGCGGACTGAAGCCCGAGGAGCACCTGAGATTGGGGCAAGCGCTGCAACCTCTACGCGATGAAGGCGTGTTCATCATCGGCAGTGGCATGAGCTATCACAACTTGCGAGCCTTTGGTCCCGCGGGGCGTCCCGTGGCCCAAGTCTTCGACGCCTGGCTGCAAGAGAGCGCCACGCTGCCCGCCCAAGAGCGCAACGAGCGCTTGCGTCAATGGTCGAACGCGCCGTCGGCGCGCTTGGCGCACCCGCGCGAAGAGCACTTGTT
>DATAHU010000015.1:0-89477 GCA_036263015.1 Polyangiaceae bacterium
CTAGTGTCCTGAACGCAAAGTTCGTAGCGAAATTGCTGCGGCACCAGGGTTGGTGCAGCCGCAGCAATTTCGCGCTGCAAGGCCTTCTTTTCGTTCGAGGCCGCGCCTGTTTCATTCGTCCCGAACTTCTCGTTCGGGACACTAGGAGCTCGGGTGCTCAGAGACGCGGTGCTCGGAGGCGCAGCCGACTCGTGGCCTTCCGAGGGCAGGGCCAGCAAGTGGTCCGCGAGCGCAGCGATGCTCGACAGTTCCCCGCTCAGCTGCCGATAGCTGATTGGTACTTGGAATCGCTTTACCAACATTCGAGACGCGCGCGTCAGCAGCAGCGAGTGGAGCCCCAATTCCGGGTAGGGAGTGGCTATATCGAAAAGCGTCAAGCTCAACCCTGACACTTGTTCGAACACTTCGCGGATCTGCTGAATCAGTTCGTCACGTCGTTTGCTATTCAAAGCAACCTCGTGCTCACGTCTCGTGGTCCTTGGTCCGTGCGTTGTCCGCTCGACCACGAAGCCGGGTAAGTTGCGCGCTGCTGGGAGTGCCCTTTTGACCACTTGCGCGCTGAGGAACCTGCCCTGGGGGCCGTTAACCCAGCGTCGCCCGTGGTTGAAGCGCTGAGCTTGCGCCGACCAACCCGCTCGAGCACGCACCAATGCAACGTCTCGAGTGAACGGTTGGCTTCCAGCTGGGCCGGCCGATCCGATTGCAGTCTCAGCGTCGTCGGCCACGCCGTCCGCGATATCCGAGGGACTATCCGAGGTTTGCGCTGTCCGTCCGCAGCTCGTAGCGCCCAATCGTTCCGGCCCGCGCCAGGTTTCCGCATCGAGGTTCCCCGAGTCGCATAGCACAATGATCTGCTGCTATCGCTGCAGTTTGGCGCCGTCAAGCGATGCAATGTTCTTACACAACCGGTTGCCACGAAACTCGAATGTCACTCCCACGAGGCTCGGCGAGACCGCGGGCCGGCTGGGTGGCTGAGCCTAGTCCAGCGCACGCGGGCCGGACAGGGGGAACTCACACTTCCTCAGCCGCGATCCATCTGCTGTTGACGCTCAATGCTCTCGAACAGCGCTCGAAAATTGCCCGCACCGAAGCCGTTGTCTCCCTTGCGCTGAATCAACTCGAGAAATAGAGGACCCGCCTGTGGGTCGCCAAACAACCCCGAAGCTTCGCGCATGAAAATTTGTAGCAAGTATCTTCCGTCGCCGTTTCCGTCGACCAAGATTCCGAGCTCCTTCAGCGCGTCGACCCCCTCTTCGATCGCGCCGATTCCATTGCCCTCGAGTCGCGCGGGGAGCATGTCGTAGTAGGCGGCCGGGGTTGGCATGAACGCGACGTTGCGTTGTCGGATGCCCTTCACTGCGTCCAATAAATTATCGACCGTGAGAGCGATGTGCTGCACGCCCGGGCCTCTGTGATCTTCGCAGAACAAATAAATTTGAGAAGTTCGGAAGGAAGGTGCCGCAGGTTCGTTGTTCGCGAACTTGATGCCTGACGCGGGGTCCCACATCACGGTCGATTTCAGGCCAGAACCGTCGAAATGGCCCTTCTTCACGTCCTGAGTGTGAAACTCGATGTTCCACAGCTCTTGGAAGCCGAGCACGTCTCGCAGCCAGCTCACTACGGGCTTCAGCGTCAAGAAGTTGGACGTTATGTGATCCACTTCGCGTATGCCGAAGCGGTTGTCGGCAGAACGACTCGCCGCGACGCGGTCGAAGTTGGGAAGAATAGGGGTGTCCCCTTCGTGCGAAACGAAGCGGAAGAGCGTATCGCCGAACGGAGTAGCGATGTCGAACCACGTGACGTCCACGCCTTCGACGCGTCGCCGCTCGAGACCAGTTACCGGAGTCGCGCCGCGCGACAGCAAGATGGAGAATGCGCGTTCCGCGTCTTCGACGTCGAAGACGATCCGCCCAACGCCCTCGGGGTGCTTCTGAAGCCAACGAAAGCTCTCGCCTTTGGAGCCAAGCGGCTCGACGAACACGAAACGGGCTCCGCCCGCTTGCACGACGCAGGCCCGCGCGCGCTCCTCTGCCTCGTATTCCAAGTTACTCTTGGCGATGAGCGCGAAGTCCAAGTTTCGGATGTAGTGATCGCGACTGCGTTCCAAGTCGCGAACGAAAACGTGTAGAGACGACACACGGCGGATGCCGAGGTCTGCTTGCTGACTCGAGGATGTTGTCATGTCGCAACCTGCCGTCGCTGCAGTTCGAGGCGTCCCGATGACGCGAAGATCGTGTGCAGCCTAGCGTCGGATGGGGCGCGCGTCAGCTACTCTTGCTGCGCGTCGGCGAGCACTGCTTGTCGGAGGTTAGGTCGTTCAACCACGCCACCACGGGCAATCGCTCCCGACTGCCTAGCGGCTGGGAGCTATCCCATTCGGCCCGTTGGCTCGACGAGCAGGGGCGCTCCGTTCGCGCGGTTTTTTCAGGCGCCGGAACGCCGTCTCTGGGCCAGCAAGCGGAAGGACCAGCTCCAAATCTGCTCCGTCCCCCACCAGAAACAGATTCCGGCAGCCACCGCGGCGCTAACCTGACCCACGTAGCCGGCCCAAGGAAACAGGACGGCAAACGGGTGAAAGATCGAGCCGTGGATGAGGTAGATGTACAGAGACGATGCTCCCACTACGGTCACGGCGCGAGTGAGCCAGAAGGGCGCTCGGACTGGCGGGCTCCAATTGATGAAAGCGCCGCCACACAGGATCCACAGCATGCGACTCGGATACGGCCACTGGGTTGCCGCCAAACAAGCGATCAGTAGCCCGTTTAGCCAGCGCTGCCAGGGCTTCTGTGCGAACAACACGCACCATCCCAAGAAGAAGTGCCAAAGCACCATGTGCGGCACGAGATTGAACAGCTGATCCGTATTCCAGAGGTAGGGCATTCCCAAGCGCAGCGCGGCGCCCGCCAAGACGCAGACCAAACTCGCCCAGTAGGGTTGCTGCTTGAAGTTCGTCCGCACCCAGTTGAACGACAACAGCAGCGCAAGGATCAGGTGGATCTGCAACAACACTTCGATGAACCAGAAACTCGGAGTGGTCGCTTGTCGAAGGAAGTTGTCGTAGAGCAGCAGAGTGCTCGGTTCGAACGTCCGTGCCCGAAGTTGAAACAACACGGTGAGCGCCAGCGTGGGGATCAGAATGCGCTGAAGCCCCGACAACGCAACGAACGATTTTCCCGATTCCAGAACGCGTTGGAGCTGGAAGCGAGCGAAACTGTAGCCCGACGGAAGCAACAGCAAGAACGCCGCCCCGTCGATGGCGAACCACTTCAACAAGGCGCCAGAATGATTCACGACGATGGCGAAGATTGCGATCGCGCGGAGCACGACCGAAGGTTCCAGTACGGCGAGCGCTTTGCTCTCTGGCGTCAGGGCGTCGAGCGCTGCAAGGGGTTGGTATTCCCAGCGCGGAGGCAGATAGCCCAAGAACTTCTGCACTCTGACACTGGCTTGGATGAAGCGCAGTGAATCGCCCCCCAGGGAGACGAAGGTGTCGTCATCGCTGGCGCTGGTGACGCTCAGGATGGCCATCAGTTCCGTACGTAAGGTGCGCGTGGCGCGCGGCTGTTGCGATGGGCGTAGCCGCATCGAGACTGGAATGGCGGCGTATTCGTCAGTGATCGCACGCCGCAAGATCTTGCCGGTCGAAGTGCGGGGCAGCGCTGCGATGCGTGTGACCCGGATCGCGCCGCGCGCGTTTACTCCGAACACTGAAGCAGCGCTTGCCGTAGCGTCGATCAGCTCACGTTCTGGCGGGATGGCTGCGCCCGCTACGGCGATCAATATGCCCTCTCCGAGTTCGGGATCAGGGATGCGTGTGATCGCTAGATCGAACGCCGCACCGAGTGCGCCGCGCACCGAGGCCTCCAACGCCTCGGGCGGTAGTTTGAGGCCGCCGCAGTTGATCATGTCGTCGACACGGCCCAAGTATTCGAGGTGACCGTCGCGCAACCGTCCCCGGTCATTGGTGGTGAGCCAGCCCTCGCTTTCGCCCAGCGCCACCCGCTGTCCGCCCTGCAGCAGATGCGACGCGACGTGCGGACCCCGGATCTGGATCCGTTCGTCCGGATCGATCCGTATCTCCACTTGTCCATTCGTGCGACCCACGGTGTCCAGCAGACCTGGTGACGTCGCGCGCAGGTTGAGGAACGTCGTTCGCGAGGCTTCGGTCAGGCCATAGTGCTGCACAATCACCGCTTGCGGAAAGAGCGAACTCACTTGCTCTTTCTCGTAACGACTCATGTACTGACTACCGATTTCGAGCCAGCGCACGTGCTCGGCAGCCTCGGCAGTGATGGCCCCTGACTGCAGTAAGATGCGAAGCAAACTCGGCACCGCCGAGAAAGCGTTGACCTTACCCCGTATCAACATTTCGTTTAGTTCGACAGGGTTGAAGCCGCGTTCTGGGATGTAGGCACGCCCCCCTACACTGGCCACGGCGCGACAGCGCCCAAAGCCAAAAGAGTGATACACGGGTACCCCCACGTACTCGCGGATCTCCGAATCGAGCTCCATCGCCGAGCTCAGTCGGCTCACGACGTCGGCGAGGTTTTGGTGCGTCAGGACTACACCCTTGGGCTCGCCCTCAGTGCCAGAGGTAAACATTATTTGCGCGACGCGATCGTCGGCAAACGATGGCATTCGGCAATTCAGCCAACCGTGGCCCGTCGAGGGTTTGAGGATCCGTGATGCGCCGGTTGCGTCGATTCTCACCCGATCATCGGGCGCTTGCAGGACCGCAACTGCGTCCCCACCAGACCAGGTCTCGAAGATGGTTTCCAGGAACTCGGGGGAATTTCGCGCAACGACGCCGACGACGCTTGTTTGTTTTTTCACTCGGCCTCAGTGCCTGTTCCCTAGCAGGGGAGCGCTGACAGCAAAAGCCTGTCCGACAGCGTCAACGGCTTGGCGGGGATCGGCCGCCCGCGGGGCGACGGATCAAGGCAGGTGGAGCTCCCACGCCGTCGCTTTCGAGGCATCGTCCCGTCTCCGATCCGGGAGATTATGTGAATCGGAGGGGCATCGTTCTTGCAATTGAGACGGGAACTCGATGCGTTTGTTGCCGAAGGTCAGTAGGGATAGTTTCCACGCAGACTAGTGGTTCAAGTCGGGGCGACGCCCATCATCCTACGCATCGCTGACATCGAGCAGACATATCCGTATCCGCCCCGGGTTGGCTAGGTGGCGCCCTGCTCGGCTCGACTCGTTCGCGGTTGGCCGTCGTGGCCGATGCTGTCTCCTCCGCGAAGACCGTTCGAGCTGGCGTCGAGCGAGAAGGACTGTACAGTCCTTGGGGACGCAAATTACCGCCCAAGGTCCCCGACGAATCTCCAGGAGCAACCGCGCGATGTGTATCGGATCGAAGCGTTACGTCCCCGGGGCGACGTTTGCGTGGCTGAGCGGCTCGCGACAGCGCAGACGTCGAGGCCGCGCTCCTGACGAGCCTGGAGCGTCGCTCGACGGTAACGCGTTCACACGCTCTCTGGCACTGACCACGCATCGTGGACGCACATCGTTAATCTATCACGGAGCGTGTCCTCACGCTCACGTGGCGGACAGAGGCGCTGACTTCATGCTCTTTCACGCCGACGCGGCCATGCGCACCGCAACCCGATCACGGGGTCGCGAGCCTGTTGTGCGCCGTAGCGTCGTGCCCGGGCCACTGCGGACTCTGGGAAGCTCTGCGTTCGAGCCTGATAACCTCCGACGTTAACAGCTCGCTTCTGCCTGCTGTGTCGTTGAAGGTCAGCCGCGAATCAGTTCAAGAAAACTTCATTCGCCAAGCCATTGATAGGGGTTGCTGGGATCTTTTGCCACTGCTACAGAAACGCTTGCCAGGAACGCTCGTGACCGCAGCCTAAAAAGAGTCCCTCAAATGTTAGTAACCCATCCAATTGCTGAGACCTCTCAGCCGGTGCGGCAAGCGAACAGCGTAGCTCGTCTCGGGATCATCGACGGAATTCGAGGGTGGGCGGCGGTGATAGTCGTTCTCTTCCATCTGATTTCAGAGACGTTCGGTGGAGTTGTGCCGTCTCTACGCGGGCCTCTCATTCGAACTATCCTCAACGGCCAACTGGCGGTGAGCGTCTTCTTTGTTCTTTCTGGCGATGCATTGTCGGCGAGCTACTTTCTCAAAGGTAGCATTGCCTCGATCGAGCGACTCGTCGTGAAGCGATACGTTCGCTTGGCTTTCCCATGCGTCTGTGCGTGTCTACTCGCGTACCTGTTGATGAGCTTGGGGCTCACGTTCTCTGTAGAGGCAGGGCGATTGGTCCATAGCGATGAATGGTTGGGCGGCTTCCTGAGGTTCGCACCGAGTCTACCGCGTGCCGTGCGCTTCGGCCTTGCAGGGGTTTTCAATTCCCCGTTCGATCCAGAATCCTATGGGCCTTTCCTCTGGACCATGCCCGTCGAACTCGTTGGTTCGATGCTCGTATTCCTATACCTGTACGTCTTCCGCAACTTACGGCATCCGATCAGGGTCTTGCTCGGCCTGGTGTTGTTCATGTGCCCCTTGTTCAGTCACTATGCGGCGTTCTTCTTCGGGGTCTACTTAGGACACCTGAGATCCGCGGGAGGGTTCGAACGTCTCAGGCAGGAACCTAGGTGGCGTGCTCTTTCACCGATTATCTGTTGCATCGTTCTGGTTGCCTTGGCCGCTGTGCCTGCTCGCGGTTGGACTGTCATTGTGGATACAGTCGCTGCCGGCGCGTTGGTGTTTTGCTTCAATACAAATCCCATCCTTTCCACGCTGTTCGAGACACGTCTTTCAGCCTTCCTTGGCCGTCTCTCCTTTCCCCTCTATCTGACGCACTTCAGCGTGATCGTCTCCCTCACCTCGTATCTGATCTTGCAGCAGGGCGCTCGCGGTCAGTTCGGATATGATGCCGTTTCTCGCATCGTGGCGGTCTCGTTTGTTGCGATGATTCTCGCGGCGCTGCCGTTCTTGCTGGTGGAAAAGTGGACCAACCAAATTGGTGCGTGGATCGTCCGAACGACGCTTGCGCCAGACACGACCAAGCGGAGCGCAGTTGACCCGCTAGCCCTGCAACAGGCGTGCGGCCTCGAAGAAGCAGCGTGGGATCGTAAGTGTGACGTTCAGCGCACCCGAGGCGACCAACGCCAGCAGGCTGGTGAAGGTCGGACCGATTAGGCGATAGCGCGACGGGTTGACGCGCTGTTTGCGGGCGGTTGCCCACAGCAGGCACAGTGTTCGAACTGTCGCGTTGTTGCGCCTTCGCGTTATCGTGCTGCGGCGAGGCCGGGGCATTATGCATCGCTGTGATCGGCGCGACACACGCATGGGCGTCGAAGCGCGAGCCGTTTCTCGCTGATTGAGCAACCGCAATGTGTTGGCGTGGTTTTCGCGTGTCTCGGTGGCGACAGCGCCATGCGTCCCACCAATCAAACGCACTTTCGCACGATGATGCTGCGCCTCGGGCTGGGCTTTCAGGAGTTCTCCCGCACGCACACCGAGACCCTCTCCGTGTTGACACGAGGCGCCTACGTCGTTCTGGGCGTTGCGTTGTTGACGACGACGTTGACCTGCTTGGTGTACCAAGGGTTTGCTGCTTCGTATGCGTTCCAGCTCGACTACGGCGAGGGCCCGTTGGTGGACCAAGCCGCGCGCCTGGCGAGTGGTCGCGGCATTTATAGTGCTGATTTGACGACCGGACCGTTCACCATCTCGAACTATCCGCCGATCTACCCCGCGCTACTGTCGATTTGCGTTCGGTTGTTTGGTGTGTCGAACGCATTTCATGCGGGACGTTTGCTCTCCAGTCTTGCAGCCTGGGGTGCTGCCATCTCGATTGGCTTGATCGTTCAACGCACGACCAAGGATCGGGTCGCGGCCTGGGTGGCAGCGGGTGTTTTCCTCGCTTTCCCATTCCTAGTCTGGTGGTCATCCCTCACGCGCATCGATTTGATCGCGTTGTGGTTCAGTCTGAGCGCGCTTGCGGTTGCAGTTCACGAGAGGCAGTCTGCCTTGCGCAGTGCGTGGGTTGCCGCGCTCTTGGCCGCTGCTGTCTATTCTCGGCAGTCGTATGTCCTCGCTGCCCCATTGGCCGCGATTGCTTGGACGGCTGGGCGTAACTTGAAGCACGCACTGGTGCTGGTTGCTACGTACGCGGCGCTGATCGTGACGGCTTTCCTCGCACTCGACGGGTGGACCCGAGGCGGCTTCTACTTCAACGTGGTAACTGCCAACGTCAACGAATTCTCTTGGGGGCGAGTGCGAGACAATTGGCACGTGTTTCGCGACACCACGTTTCCGATCTTGGCGCTCGCCGTCTGTTCGGTGCCGCTGCTGCGCCGTAAGCCGAGCTGGCGTTTGCAAACGCTCTATTTGATCGGCGCGGCGGCTGGCGCCGTAACGATTGGTAAGATTGGGTCCCAGGCCAACTACTTGCTCGAGTCTTGTGCGGCCCTTTGCGTAGCGACGGGTGGCGTCTTGGCTTGGGCTCGCTCTCAGTCTCCCAAACTGGCCGAATCACTGGTCGTCGCGGTGACCGCGCTGGGCGTCGGCAGGTTGCTCCAAACGACCGTAACCGAGTACGCCGCGGAGCTCCGTCGGCGATACGACGCGGCCGAACAAGTTGGAGCTCTCTACGCAAAGGTTGCGGCGATACCGGGGGCCATCCTGGCGGACGAATACATGGGTGCGCTGCCGGCGCAGGGACGCCCCCTGCTTGCGCAACCGTTCGAGATTTCGCAATTGGCTCGCAGCGGCGGCTGGAATCAACGCGTGCTGCTCCGGCAGATCGAGCATCGCGACTTCAGTGCCATCCTGATTTACGACCGACCTTGGCTCAACGAGCGCTGGACCGTGGAGATGCTGAACGCGATCGACCAATCCTATCGCGTGAGCGATAGGATCGCGGACAACAAGCTGTACACGCCTAGACTCGACGCGGAAAAGTAGCCCGTATGGAGATTGCTCCCTCGAGCGGCTGCAGGCCGCGCTGAGCGGTCCATCGATTCCATTGACTTTGAGACGGCGCGCACAAAACCTAAGGCAGCGCCGGACGCGGCGCCAAGCCTTGATAGGAGAAGACGCGATGGCATTTCCCTCACTTCGACCAGGCGAATGCATGCGCGCGCGTCATGGGTGCAGCCGATTCGAGGCGTGGCTTGCGGTTTCCTTGGCGACAATCGCACTGATCTCGAGCTGTGCGTCGAGCGCACAGCCGCAACTTGGGCCTCGCGCCCCGAAGGTCGACCCTTCGATACCCCAGTTGTCGGCCTTTGATCGCACGAGTCAATGCGTGCTCTCGGGCCCGGCGGCCCCACGCTTGCAACGTCTCAGCTCGACGGATCTCCGCAACACTTTGCGGGATCTATTTCCAGCGGCGAGTATGCCGTCGGCACTTGGCCAACTCGATGGCAGCAATTCGTTGGAGCCGCTGACGGGGGCGCCGCTCGTGATCGAGCGGCAACTCGATGCAGCGCTTCTGCTCGCGAGCAACGCCCCGTTGCCCATCAAATCACTCACCGGTTGCTATTCACTCGTGCAGCGAAGCTGCGCAATGCAGTTCGTTCGAGCGTTCGGACTGAGAGCATTTCGCAGACCACTAGCAGCCAAGGAGCAGACGCGCTTCCAGAACTTCTTCGATTCAGTCGCGCGGACGCAGGGGCCAGAAGCTGCAGCCCGTAGCACGGTGGCCGCGTTCTTGATTTCCCCTCAATTTACCTATCACCTGGAAGCCATCAGCCCTGAGCCCCCGACGCCATCCAACAGCGTCGTGCTCGCGGGATATGGCCTCGCGAGCCGGCTCTCCTACTTCGTTTGGCACACGATGCCCGATGCAGAGCTATTGTCGGTAGCGGGTGAACTATCCAAGCCAGAGACGTTGCAGCGCCAGCTCACGCGCATGCTAGCCGATCCGCGTGCCAGCGAAGCGTTCGCAACCTATGTCGAGAACTGGCTCGACTTGAGGAAGGTCCTGACCGAGCGCAAGTCGCTCACTAGGATTGCTCAGTGGAAACCCGAATCCGGGCAGGCCGCGTTGCAGGAGTCGCGCAAGTTTGCGAGTTGGGTCTTCGCCTCCCCAAAACCGACCCTGAGCACGTTGTTGCTGTCGAACCACGCGATTGTCGATGACACCAGCGCGCTGCTCTATGGCTTGTCCGTTGCTGGAGCGGAGCGCTCCGTCGAGCTCGATCCAGCGCAGCGTGCAGGAATCCTCACTCGCGTCGCCTTCCTCGCCGGCCGAGCTCACGCTACTGCCTCTCCACCTCTGCGCGGAAGCTTGATCGTGCGGCGCGTGTTCTGTGAATCCGTGATCCCGCCGCCCGGGAACGTGAACACGACGTTGCCTCCCTTGCCCAGCGAAGCCCCACCCAAGACCAACCGTCAACGTTTCGAGCAGGCGTTGCAAGCCGGAGAAGACTGCGGCGGATGCCATGCCAGTTTGGATTCGTTCGGTTACACTTTGGAGAACTACGACGGAGTCGGCGCCTACGTCACGCAAGACATGGGGCTGCCCATCGATGCGCGAGCAAACCTTGGCTCGTTTGGGTTGCCTCGTTCAGTGAACGGTGGAGTCGAACTGTCGGGTGCCCTGGCCCGCAGCAAGGAGGTGGCGTACTGCGTGGCGGATACGCTCTACGGTCAAGCCTTCAAGCGCAAGCTCGAGCCCAACGACTGGTGCAAAGTCGACGCTGTCTATCGGGCTCTCGAAGCCAGTGGCGGCGACTTCAAAGCGGCCATCGCGGCGATTGTCTTCTCCAGCGAGTTTCGGGGCATGCCGTGAGCCCGCTAGGCGCTCGCCAGCGAGACGCGACGCGTCGAGACGAAGCGCCGCTCGATCAAAAGGTAGAAGGCGTAAGCCAAAGCGACGCAAATCGGGACCACCACCAAGAAGAGCATCCAGAAGCGGGCCTCGTTCGTCATGCCGTGTACGAACATGAGCCGGTTCGACCAAGCGATGATTGGATCGTGAATCAGGTAGAGGCTGTAAGAGAAAGAGCCCAGGCGAAGCACCAACGGGTGCTCGAGTACGATCAAGCCCCAACTCGCGAGCCGCGGAGTCCTAGTTGCCTCGTGTGAACATTTGAGCAGAAAGCTCGCTGTCGCAAGGCCCGCCAGTGAATCGACAAAGACTCGTCGCGGGATGTCATGCCTGGCCAACAGTTGCAGCTTGCTTTCCGCGATCGAGAATACCAACGCCACTCCCAAGCACACCAGAGTCTGCAATAGACGCCGCCTTCGCAAGCTAGCGACGTTGGGTGCTCCAGCTAGTTCTGCCGCGCGCCCCGCGGCTGCCGCGCCGAGCGCGAACAATCCGAGGTACCACGGACAAGCTTCGAGGGCTACGTGCACGCCGAGGGCAAACAGGCCAAAACCGATGGCATAGCCGAACGCGAAGCACGCGATCGTAGCTGCCGCCGCACTCCAGCGTCGACGCAGCCACAGAATCGCCGGCAGGCCGAAGTAGATCTGCCATTCGGTTGCAATGCTCCACAGGGGCGCATCGATCTTGGTGATCCAGTGAGCACTCGTGTTGTGAATCAACGCCAAGTGCGACGCGATCACCCCGCTGTCCATCACGGGCAACGCTTCGTCCCAGCGCGTGCCCGCCGGCGAATTCAGCGCTGGGAAAGCGATCATCACGCCGAGCACGAGAGCCAGTGTGGCGTAGTATGGAGGTAACAAGCGACGCGCACGGCGTAAGATGTAGCTGGTGAAGCCTCCGGGAATCGTTCCCGAGGGATTTCGGATCACTGGCAACATCAGGCAGTAACCCGAGAGCACGATGAAGACGGCTACTGCGTAGTGGCCAAAGTTGCAGACTTGTTGGAGCAAAACCGCCGGTTTGGACAACTCACCATAAACCTGTAGCGATGCGTGGTGTATGACCACATACAGCGCCGCGAGACCTCGCAGCCCTTCCAGGAATGGCTCGAACGCGGCGCTTGCGAGCCTTCGTCCAGCGGGATCCCGCGCACTGGTCTGGCTGAGCGTCAAGAGCCTCCAAACAGGGTGTGCTTCAGCAGGAAGAGCAACGCGATGAGCGTGCCTGAACCGGCCAACGCCATCGCGTCCAGACGTGCCAGCCAAACGCCGTAGCGTCGGCTGATCCAGATCCAAAGCGGATACGCGACGCCCACGCTGAGCGCCACGGCGACAATCACCCCTGGCACACCGCGCAAGTGGTAGCCGATCATGACTCCGCCGAACAGCACGATTGCCTTCGAGGCTTCGAGCACCATCGAGATCCAGGTTTCGTTGCGCGCCAGATAGATCGGTCCAATGTTACCCAACACCGCGAGCAGTTGTCCGACGCTGAATACCTGAACCATCCAACCTGCCTCGTGGTAGCGCGCGTCCCACAACAGCGAAACTATCACATCGCCGAAGGCGGCCATCACGCACAGTGGGGGCAAGAGCATCAGCAGGATTACACTGCGCGAACGCGTTAGCTTCTTGAGTAGCTCGGGTGTCGTTCCCTCACTGTGCTGGGCGAACAGCGGGAGCAGGATGCTGCCATACAGCGGACTGACGAAACTCGGGATCAGCCCACCGAGGTTCGACGCCAAGGAGTAGCGCCCCAGCTGATCCATCGACAGCAGCGAACCGAGCAGAACGCGGTCACCTTGACCGACGAAATAGCTCAACAACGAAGAGGCGAAGATCCAACGACCGAAGGCCCTTAGCCCGCGGATCGTCTCTTTCTCCCACTGCAACTTCATCCGCAGATCGCGTCCCACGTAGTGGGTGCACGCGACCTGAACGACTTCGGTGACCGCATTGCCCAGGATCAATGCCCAGGCCGAGTGAAGCCAGTACGCGAGTGCGATCGCGGTCAGCGTGCCGCAGGTTGCGGTGGAGAACCAGAGTATGCTCAGCGTGCGCTGTTCCAAGCGTCGCCACAGCGTGTATTCGCAGATGTGATTCGTGCCCCGGATACCTGCGGAAATCGCGCTGGCGATCAGCAGGCCGTTCAGCATCGGTTCTTTGAACCAAAGCGAGAGTGGATACGATATCGTTACTAGGATAACGGTGAGAACCAGTCCGCGTACGACTTTCAACGTCCATGCGGTGCGCAGAAACACGGGATCGTCTGCTCGTGACGAGCTGATCACCGCTGGCGCCAAACCCACGTCGGAGACCATTTCGGCGCCCACGACCACCGACGTGACGAGAGCGGCGGTGCCGAAAGCCTCCGGCGCAAGCAAACGCGTCAAGAGCAGGTTGGCGCCGAATCTGACCACTTGCCCTGCGAGACTGCCGCCGAGGCTCCAGATGCCCGCGACCAGCATGCGGCTGGTCTTCACTTTCGTCAGCAGACGTTGCAGCAACGATGGTTGGCTCATTTGACGATCACGCTCGCCAGCAAGCTCCCTTGGCGCTCGAGCTCTATCCCAGGAGGCAGCGGCTGTTTCTCGACGAGGGTGCGCTTTATGTACGACAAGTCACTCTTCATGTACGGCTTTCCAGGGAACTCGACCCGAACATAGTCCGTTTCGAATTGCGGCCGCTGCCAAAACAGCGAACGCCCGGCGGCAAAGTTGCGCGCGACGCCGAACACGAAATCGGGCTTGGCATCATCGAGTATGTAGTGCGTCAAGAACTCTGCGTCGTTCATGTGCTTGGCGATTGCGCGGTTACCTAGACCACCCAGATCCAACAACTTGATGCGCGCCGCGTAACTGGTTCCTCCGGCGTCGTGGTGCGCGAGCACCGGATCGTTCAGGCCGAGACGCTTGCCCAAGTCAACGAACTCCTGACCCACTTTGGCAACGACTTCGTAAGGCGTGGTGGGCGTGGCGAGGAACGTGAGGTACTGGCGGAAACTTCCGAGCGCCAACACGACCAAGGTCGAGACCGTCGCGACGCTGTGAGCGAACGCCAGGCGCGTGCCATTCGAAGCCGCCTCCTCCGGTTCTGAGTATGCCCACGCAATCACGAATGCGAGCGAGGGAATGATGGGGCAGATGAAGCGCCAACAGCCCATCCAATCACCTCGCGCGTAGAGCACGAACGCGAGGTGCGTCGCAGATAGACCAAGCGCAATCGCAATCGACTTCGGCAACTGCTTTGCGCAGGCGCGGATCACGATCGGTAAGGCGATGAAGATGCCACTGCCGAACGCCCACGCGTAAACATACTCCCAACCGCCGCCCACGACGTTCAGCAAACGCGCGAACGTCGCGTCGCTAGCCTTCACGTAATACGGATTCGCCAGCGGATCGCCGAAGTAGGCCAAGCGAAACGCGATCAGCGCGACCCAGACCGCTCCCGGAATGACCGCAACTGCCCAATTCTCTTGCGCCGCGGTGAGCCAATTTTTCGTGCGCTGGTGCGTGTAGTAGACATACAGATACGTGCAGGCCATCACTATCAGCGGCGCTTCGGGTCGCACCAACACCAGCGCCGCGAGGCTTAGGCCCGAAACTACCGGAGCGCGTTTCTCGTCGAACAGCGGCCAGAGCGCGCACAGCACGATCGACAGACCCTGAAGGCCATGCTCCAAGCCTGAGCACGACCACACGAGATATGGGGCGCCGAACAGCACCATCGACGGCAACAACCAGCTCCGCAACCGTTCGCCATTCAACCGTGATGCCCCCAGGTGAACGGCTAGGATCGTGACGCTGCCTACGGCCAGACACGAGTACTTGGCAGCTATCGGTACCGCGATGCCCGCGAAGCGCAATGCTGCGAGCCACAGCATCCAGAGCGTGTTGGAATAGGCCTCCTCGCGCGGCAGCGACGGATGCAGCGTCAGCCCGTAGCCCCGGACTAGGTTTTCACTGTATGCAAAGGTGATGGCTGCATCGTCGATCATCCAATCGGACAAGGCCGAGCACAGCGCGAGGTAAGCACAAACCGTTGCGACGATCCGCAGCCAGCGTCGCGCGCGCTCGCTGCTCAACCAGGATTCGAGCAGTGGCACCAAGCCGAGGGCGATCAACGCCACCGCAATCGCGATCGCGAGTTTGTGGGCGGGCAACGAGATGTCTTCGACTCCGATCGGGGGAGCGAAGCGATGAGCCAGTAACTCCGGCTTCAGGAGCCCTGTCAATCCTCCCAGGACGCATAGACCACCAAGCGATCGTTTCGCTAGCGTTGATTGGAGCACGCGGCAACGCTACCACGAAGCCCCGCTCCAACTCCATGTGCGCTCGCCCTCGGCGCATGGGGGATTTGCCAATGGGTCTATGGTGGAAAGCCCCCGGCAAAAATGTGAGCATGGCCCGATGCCTGGACGATACTTGATGGTTGTTCCCGTGCCCGCGTACCCGGTGCGACCAGGAGTTTGCGCCATTGAGAGTGCGTTTGCCGCGCACCTGCGACTGCTGCGGTCGTTGTTGGGACCGGTCGCTGTCGAATTGGTCGTTGCGGGTCCCGAATTGAGCGCGGAAGACTACCAGAAGCAGCGTCACCAGCTTGCGGAGCTGGACGCGGCTGTCGACGGAATCCGGTTCCGATCCATGTTCCCGCTCGCGACAGGGCGGCTTGGATATTGGCGCCGTTTTGGGGGGATTTTGAAGGCGCTGTCGGAAGAAGTGGAGCGCGCTGACATCGTTCACGCGGGGTGCTCTTCGATTTATCGGCCCTTCGAGTTCGCGGCGCTGCTGCTCGGCAAACGCCACGACAAGATCACGATCAGCGTGAGTGACATCGACAATCGCGCGACGCCGCGCATGCAGAGGGCGATCGGTGCCTGGGGATGGCGCGAATACGTGTGGACCAAGGCCGTGCACTCGACATGGTCGCACTTGCAGCAACAGTATGCCGTCCGCAACTTCTCGCTCGTGCTGCTCAAGGGCTTGTCGTACGCAAACGATTATGGCGCCCAGCGCTCGAACGTGAGGTTCTTTCTCGATTCCGCGTTCGGCGGCGAGCACGTGATTGGGGCTGAGAAGCTCGCGCACAAGCTCGAATACCTTCGCGCAAATCGCGGCCCCGTTCGCGTGGTCTATTTCGGCCGTCTAGTGGCGTACAAGGGTGTCGATCGCATGTTGCAAGCCGTGCGAGTCGCACTCGACTGCGGCGCGCAGATCTCGTTTCGCATCATTGGTGACGGCCCTTGCCGCGAGCAGCTCGTGCAACTGCGCGATGAACTAGGGCTCGGTAGCGCCGTCGAATTCGTAGGCGCAGTCCCCTACGGTCCAGGTTTGTTCGACATGCTGTACGCGTCGGATCTTCTGCTGGCCGCACCCCTTTCGGAAGACACGCCGCGCAGCGCGCTCGACGCTGCGGCTGCGGCAATACCGCTCGTGGCCTTCGACACTTCCTACTACAAAGACTTGCAAGCGCTCGGAGCGGCGGTTCACGTGTCGCCGTGGCCCGACGCCGAGGCCCTGGGTCGCAATTTGGCGGCCGTTGCCACCAATCGCGAAGCTCTCGCCCGGGACGTCGAACGCGCCTTACTGTTTGCCCGCGACAACACTCAAGAGATTTGGCTCAATCGCCGCATCGAGTGGACGAAAACGGCGGCGGCTCAGCACCCAGAGGGATAACCTCTCGTAGCCTTTGCCGCCGAGCGCCTAGTCTGAGGAGCAAACCGAGCCGCTTACTCGTCTGCGAGCGCTAGACGCTCACGGAAATCCGCGATCGTGCGCTTCAGACCTTCGCGCAGTGGGACTTGCGGCTCGAAGCGGATCAACTCTTTGGCTTTAGTGATGTCTGGCCGTCGTTGCTTGGGATCGTCCGTGGGCAATGGACGGTGCTCGATGGTCGATTTGCCGTCCGTCAACGAGAGCACGAGCTCCGCGAGTTCACGCATCGTAAACTCGCCGGGATTGCCGACGTTCATCGGCGAATCCAAGCCTGGCAGCGCCGCGACACGCAAAAAGCCTTCGATCAGATCGTCGACGTAGCAGAAAGAGCGCGATTGCGTCCCCTCGCCGAAGAGCGTGATCGGCTGGCCTTTGAGCGCCTGCGTGATGAAGTTCGACACGACGCGGCCGTCGTTGAACGCCATGCGTGGTCCATAGGTGTTGAAGATACGGACGATGCGCGTATCCACGCCCCATGAGCGTCGCGCATCCGTCAGCAATGTTTCGGCGCCGCGCTTGCCCTCGTCGTAACACGAGCGTGGACCTATTGGGTTAACATTACCCCAATACGACTCCGGTTGCGGATGCACGGTCGGATCGCCGTAAACCTCGGAGGTTGACGCGTGGATGATGGTGCAAGTGCGCCCGCGCGCCATTTCGATCAGGCGTTGAGCGCCAAGCACGCTGGTCGTGAACGTCGCGTACGGATCGTGCTGATAGTGAACCGGGGAAGCCGGGCACGCGAAGTTGAAGACCATCTCTGCGTAGGCGTGCATCGGCTCACGCACGTCGCCCAGTTGGAAATGGAAATGTGGATCGCGAGCCGCGTTGGCCAGATTCGTCAGGTCGCCCGTCATCAGGGAATCGATCCCGACGACTTCGAATCCGTCCGCTAGCAGGCGATCGACCAGATGCGATCCGAGGAAACCTGCTGCTCCCGTTACCAATACCGTCCGTCGAACAGAACCTAGCCCCATGAGCAACTCCGTCGTTACGAGCCAACTGAACTGGCTGGCAGCATGAAGTTGTCTGGTAACACTTCGTTGCAGTCCGCGTCCAGCAGACATCACGCGACCCAGTGATCGCGCGCACGAACCTGAAACAAACTCCCGTGCCCGCTGCGCTCAGCCTGATGGCGCTGCATCGGGCAGGGGCATTCCGAAGTTCGGCTTGTCACGCTCGCCCAGCACCCAACGATACACTTCGCGAACTTGGCGCGCCTTGGCCGTCCAAGTGAACAAACTCATGGCCCGTCCTCGTGCCCGCCCGCCCATTTCGGCAACCAGGGTCGGATCGGCGACGAAGCGTTCTAGCGCTGCGCGAACGCGGGAGACGATCTCGTCCCGCGATCCGATCGCGACCCGCACGCCCGTCGCGTCCGACACCAACTCGTTCGGTCCTGCGTAACCCACGACAATGGGCACTAGACCCGTGGCCATCGCCTCGAGCACCACGGCGCCCCCAAACTCACGCACGCTGGGAAACCCAAAGAGTTGTGACTGCCGCAAGCGCGACTGGAGCTTCTCGTGAGGCACCCAGCCGTCGAGCAATACTCCGGACTCGATTCCCTCCGCTTCACGCAGCGCGCGCAGCGCCGGCATCTCGGGGCCGTCCCCGATGATGTCGACCACGAGCTTGCCGGCTTTGACTAGCGCGGCGCTCGCTCTTATCAGCATGTCCGCCCCTTTATATGGCACCAAGCGCCCCACGAACGCGACGCGCATCGGGCCTTGCGCGGGCGTGGGGGTAACTTCCGGGAAGCGTTCTGTCGCGACGGCGTTCTCCGGGATGTACACCACCTTCTCCAGGTAATCGCCGAACTGCTCGTAGGCGGACATCGAGCCAGCGATCAGCGCGGAGGCGCGCTTGCGCGTGTTGCGATAGCCCGGCAACAGCTTGTGTGCGTCGCGCACGTAGGAGAGCCATTCCCCTTCCGCGTGCTGCACGTCGTGGAAGCCCTTGGGCCAAGGCACGCCCCCGTTGACGGGACCCCAGATGAAGGGGACTTTCGCCGCTTCGCAGCGCTTGGCCACGATCAGGCTGGGCATCGTCGGGGAGAGCGGCGTCAAACGGTGGACGATGTCGTAAGCGCCGGCTTGGATCGCTGGACCGAAGCGCTCCCAGAGTTTGTACTCGAATGCGTAATACGGCAGGCTCTCGAGTGCCGTCGTGAGCGTCCAGCCGAGACCGGTAACTTTTCGCAGCCAATTGTTGGCGTGATGAATCGGCGCGGCGACGAACTCACTGTCGATTGCCGTAAACTCGACGCCCTCCCTCCAACCCGTCCGTTCGATGGCTTCCTTGTTGCGGAGCTGGGTTACCAGGTGCGCGTCGGTCTCGGCGGAGATGGCCTTCGCGTGAGACCAACCCTCGAGCGGCACACTGACCCACTCGGGGTTGGCCATTTCGGCGATCAGCAGAACCTTCGGACGGGTGGAGCTCACGCGCGCAGCCTAGAGCAGATTTCAAAACCCAGGCAAACGGGAATCTCGTGGCATCATTCAGTTCTTGGGATCGCGTCCCGTTGCGCGGCGAAATAGAGTGGCTGCGCCAATCCGCGAATCGAAACGTTCGACGATTGTGCGACGGCCGTTCAGGGCGAGTTTTTTCCAGACGTCCGGGTTGTCGAGGATGTGAGCGATCGCGTCTGCCAGCGCTTTGGGGTTCTTGGGCTCCACCAGCAGCCCATCTTCGCCGCTCGTGATGATCTCACCCACACCACCCGCGTTGGTGCCAACCGTGGGAACCCCCGAGGCCATCGCTTCCATGTACACGACACCCAGTGGCTCAGCGTGACTGGCTAGAGCAAAGACGTCTGCTTGACGCATTTCGTCTTTGATTTGATCTTCCGCCAGCGACCCCGTGAACGTGACGCGCGACTTCAGCCCCGAGCTGTTCACCTGTTCCTCGAGCTCAGCGCGCTGGGGTCCATCGCCCACCATTCGCAGTTGAATGTCTCGGCCCTGGGCTACGAGTAACCCCAACGCCCGAATCAAATCGTCGTGCCCCTTGCTCGAATGCAGGCGCGCGACCGTCAAAAGCCGAGCCGGTCGACCTTGGAGCGGCTCGCACTCCTGCTTGGCAGGCCAACTGGTGGTATCGACGCCGATTCTCCCAAGCAACAGCTGGTCGGGAGCGAGCTCTGGGAAGCTCTTCTTGCATTGATCGAGAAGCCATTCGGTGATTGCCAGGGTGAACTTGGCGTCCTTGAACTTCTCGGCCATGGCCCCGCCCCACCACTCGACGTTGGCGTTCAACGTCAGCGAAAAAGGCACCCCGGTGATGCGCCGAACCATCATCGCCAACACCGCGGAACTCGCACAGCTGTGGCTGTGCACGTGGTTCAGTTTGTTCCGGACGACTTCCTTGGAGAGGTAGCACGCGCTCGGCACCAGCTTCAGTAACTCGAGTGCCGCAGGGCGCTTGTCGATCGGCAGCGTGAAGCAAAGCTGAACGGCTCCCAGCAGTCCTACAGGTCGGGTGACAGCGGCCCACACCACCGGACCCACGACCGGCCCTGGCCACAGCGTCGTCGTGATCGGCTGTGACGTCTTTGCGAATGCGTGTCGCGCTCGATCGCGATCGGAAGGCGCGCGTGTCGAGTAGATGTGAACGAACTCCGCCCAACGACGGGTCCATTCGATCTCTCGCCACATCCAGATGTGAGTCTGACCCGGAAACTCCGGAATCAAGTACCCAATGCGCAAGCCCTCGAGCCCAGAGTCACGACTCTCACTCATGCGTTACACGTGCCGCAATTCATGGCGACACGTCAACACCCGTATTGGGGATTGGGTCTGGGAGCGATTGCCGCTTTGCGGTTGACTCTCAGGTATTGGGTCCGAGCAGACGCGGCAAGGGGCCGCTGAGCTCGCACGTCCCTTCGACGCCCGAGTGGGGCGCTTTACCCGGTAGACTCGGTGCGCCGAGGTAGTCGATGTCCAAGCCGAAGCCTTGCAGGATGGCTACGAGCAAGCGCGAGTGAGCTGGCCCGACGAACTCGTTGCCTACGTTGCGGCCATACGGATTGGGGATATTCTCCGCGTATTTGATGTAGCGACCAGGTTTCACGAGGCCGGCTCCGCTTCCGAACATAATCGTCGGGTAGTGATCGGAGCCATGATTGCCGTGCGCCAGCTCGTTCATGTAAACGACCAACGTCGAGTCGAGCAACGTGCCGTCGCCGTCGGGGACCGCTTTCAGCGTATCGATGATCTTTGCCACCGACTCCGCTTGCAGTACTCCGCGACGCGTCATGGTCGCTTCCTTGTCGAGCCAGTCCTGCGTGGCCATGTCCGTAAAGAAGATCTCGGGGCTGATGATGTGCTCGTACTCGTGGTGAATGCTCACCGAGGGATCGAGGCCGTAAGCATCGTTGGGCGGTACGAGCGAGCCCAAGCTCGCTACGCGTGTCACCCCGCAGGCAAATCCCGCGGCGATGAGATCGGCAAAAGCTTGAATGTCAGCGACGCGCTTCTCAGGTGAAAACTGTACGAGCCCCGCGTTGCTGTCGGGACGCACTACCGAGTCGCACGACACGACTTGGCCGTACTTCTCGTGCAGACTGCCGAGCAGCTCGCGGTGCGCTTGAATCTTTGCGCGGTCTTCGCTTCCCAAGCGCGGGGCCAGTTCGTCGAACTGTTTGAGCGCGATGCCCATCGCCAACTTGGCATTTTGGCCGAGCGCGTCACCCGGGGCGACGCTGCCGCCGAAGAAGCGATCGTAAGCGGCTTGCGGATCGATCTCGACGGGCACGCGAGTGACGCCGCCCGAGCCGTCGCTGCGATACAGCCACTCGTGCAGGTTCACCGCGAACTCCGGGCAGAAGTCCATCGAGCGATGATCCGGATTCGTCAGCTGGAGGAATTCGTTGATCTTCTGATCGGTGGAGGGTGAGCCCGAGTACGACGCGACACCGTCGTGCTCGGCGATCGATGGCTCACCCGTCCAAGATTGCAGATGACACTTGGCGTGCATGTCGCCATACGGGTCGATCTGCGTCGTCAACATGGCGCAGCCTTCGGTGACCGTCATCACGTCGCGATGACGGTACAGCGGGCGCAGGATCTCCGAAAAATCGTCCTCGGTCAGACGTGAATCCGTAAGATCAAACTCCCACTCCATGTCGTCTGGTTGGAGGTAGGTGTTGAAGTCGTAGTACTTGTAGTCGCTCCACTCTTTGGGCGCCCATGGTGGGCGCATCGACACGTTGCGCGCGACCCAACCCGCGTTCGCGTAGAGGAACAGAAGCTTGCGCTTCGAAACGTTGTCGTCTTGGCCCTTGGCCACGTGCAACTCGGGGAGCCACACCGCGCTCAAGCTGCCTCCAGCGGCAGCCAACAGCGTTCTGCGTGAGAATCGGTTCATGTCGTCTCTCTCTCTGTCTGTTCTGGGTTAATTTCGAACTCGGCTCACTCGTCGTTGTGCACGACCAATTTGCTGGAGAAGCGCTCGTGGGTACCTAGGGCAACCACCACGGACTTCAGGGAGAACTTGTCGGCTTCGAAAGCGCTCAAGACGTCGGCATTCAGAGTCTTGTCGGTCGCGAGTGCGCTGCCGCCCGTCGCGTAAGCCAGCCACTTTTTCACGACGCAGCTCTTGTAGGCATCGCTATCGGCAATTTGATGCGCCAGGTCGACTGCGTTGTCGAAGTCGAAGCCAGCGACGGATCCCGTCGCGTCTACTTCGAAGCCCGCGTCCTGGGTGCGGTAGCGCCCCAACGTGTCGTAGTTCTCGAAGGCGAAGCCAAAGCCGTTGATCGTCTTGTGACACCCCTGGCACACCTCACCACTAGTGGCCTTGGTGTAACCCGTGCGGTTGGTCGCGGGCGCGTCGGGATCGGGCGGACCCGGCAGATTGATCGCGACGTTGCCGGGCGGGGGCTGTGGCGGCGAGCACAAGATGCGGTCCATCACGAACACGCCGCGCAATACCGGTGACGGGTACCCGCCGTAACCGTGAGCGGCCAAGAACTCCGGGTGCGTCAAAATACCCGAGCGTTCCGCGGCGGGCATCTCGACCGTGGCCCAATCGTCACCTCCCGACAAGCTCAGCAAATCCTGCATCCGCTTGCTGAGCGGGTATTTCGTCGAGGTCATCAGGTCCTGCGCGGTTCCGCCTTTGGCGAACACTTCGTCGAACGCGAAGCGCAGCCCCGACTCGGACACCTCGGCACGGAACGCATCATCCCAGTTGTCCTCGGCCAATTTTTGAACGGACAAGACTTTGTCGAGGCGCAACCACTCCAACATGAAGTGACCGATGCCGTCGCGCGCCTTCGGGTCATCGAGCATGCGACTCAATTGCGACTTCACCTCGTCGGAGGACGTGAGCATGCCCCCGGCTGCTGACTGCATGAGCTCATCGTCGGGCATCGTGCCCCAGACGAGGTAGCTCAGCCGCGAAGCGATTTCGTAGTCGCTCAGATTCTCCGTCGGCTGTCCATCCCCGTCGAGCGCACCGACTTCTGGGCGATACAAGAAATACGGCGACTCGAGCATTGCAACGATCGACAGCTTCACCGCCAAGGGGAAGTCCGACGCGCCCGGTCCGCTCTGAAAGAGCGCGAGGTATTCAGCTTGCTCGTCGCTTGTTAACGGTCGACGAAATGCCTTTTGCCCAAAGCTTGTGATCCAAGCCGTGGCGCAGTCCGTTCCACTCGAACAGCCGACGAGTTGAGTGATTTGATCGTCGGTGAGGCTGCTGGCCAAATCGCGCGAGGCGTTGAAGTACTTTTCGACGAGCAGCGACGCGGGCTGCTGCAAGGACACGAAGTCTGTAAACCCGTCGGACTTCTCGTCAGCGGCCAGATCGAACTGGGGCAACGTGATGTTGGGGAACAGATCGCGCAGCGTGTTCTTGTACTCGACAACCGACAGACGGCGAATCGGCTCTTGAGTGATGGTCGGGTCCGTCGGCTCTGGCGCAGGCGTCGTTTGACCGGGTTGACTTGGGGTGTTCGGGTCTCCTGGCTTCGGGCTAACATTGCCTGGAGTGTTTTGACCGGGTTGATTAGCCGGGTTACCAGGGCTCCCTGGTTGGTCTGGCGCTGACGGATCGCCCGGGTTCGCCTGGTCGGTCTTTTTTCCTGGCGCGTCGCTGGCCGCGAGTTCATCAGGCCCCAGTTCATCGACTTGCAACTTGCTGCAGCCGGCTATCAGCACTACTGCTCCTGCTAGAACTCCCAATCGCATACGACCTCTTCGCTGTACTGTCCGTGCCGAGATGGATCGGCGGTGCGCCGGAAAGTATTAAGGCCCTGCCGCATTGGGTCAAGGAATGAACCGCACCCGCAACCCGCGCAAAATTCAATCATTCGCGCGTTTGCGAGTGTAAGAAACATTATCCGCGGAGACGAGTGTGTTTGCGCCGAGTGTCGTACTTCGTAGCCTGCGCGAACTAGAGGCACACACTACGCACGCTCACTTCGCACTGAACGCCGCTTTCAAACCGCGCGCATTTTCGAGGGCATCGTGTTGCGCGCGAACTCGTTCACGCCCGTGTTGCCCGAGTTTGTTCAGGTGGTCAGGTTCGGCCTGGAGCACCTCCGACATCGCATCGGCCAGCGCAATCGCCGATCCAGCCGGAACCAACCAGCCATTTTTCCCCGCTGAAACCAGCTCGGGAATGCCTGCGACATAGGTGGTAATCACCGGCCGAGCAAGCGCCATCGCCTCCATGATCACGACGGGCAAGCCTTCGGCGAAGCTCGGCAAGACCATCGCGCGTGCGCGTCGCAGCTCTTCGACGACATTCTCGCTCGACAGGTACCCAGTGATGCGTACCTTGTCCGTCAGTTGCGCCGCGCGCACGCTGGCTTCCAGTTTCTCGCGAAGTTCACCATCACCGGCTAACACCAACTCGAAATTCACACCGCGATCGCGCAATAAACTTGCCGCTTCGATCAAGATCGCATGCCCTTTTTGTTCGCTCAAACGGGCGATACAGACCAAGCGCGGGGCCGTCGGTACTGGCACCAGGGGTTGCTGCAACAGCTCCGAATCGAGCCCGCAGCGTACGACTTTCACCTTGTGCCATTGGTCGTATGGCATGAGCCGCAGCAGCTGACTGCGCCCAAAATCACTCACTGCTGCTACGAATTTGGCGGCCAATAATTTCTCGCGAAGTGCAATCACTGGCGCTCGATCGAATTCTTCGGGGCCGTGAACCGTGAAGCTGAAGCTGGGACCGCCGATCAGGCGACAAAGCCAAGCCACGGTTGCAGAATTGGTACCAAAGTGCGCGTGCACGTGATCCGTCGCGCGCCGTTTTGTTTGCTCCCACAAAGCGCACGCCTCCGCGAGATATGCCAGGTGGTGGGCGACAGAACGATCACCCCTGCGGGCGATATCCGAAACGACCCGGACGGCGCGCGAGAACGCCGCGGGGTGCGAGGCCAGCGAGCGCAACGCCGGGGCGACGGGGGGCAACGAACCCTGCAAAAGTTGCTGCGTCTTCTCCAATTCCTCCCGATCGGACGCGTCGGGGAGTGGCCCTGCGGCGGCGCGCACGGTGTAGCGATCGACCTCGACGCCGAGCGCTTCCAACGCCCGGATTTCTCGGCGAATGAAGGAGTGGCTAACCTTGGGGTATTCGTTTACAAGATAGGCGATGCGCACAGTTCTGAGCTCCCGTGTCCAGGGAAAGGTCGTAGCGACTCGGGTCGCGCAAGCGCAAGCGACAACGTCACGTTGCTCATGATACTTTGGCTGCTCCCCGGGTTGGTTGCGACTCCCTGTGCCGTGTTCACGGCAGAGGTTCTGTTGGGAGTTAACGCCCAAGAACCTGCCAAACCACGGCCAGCCTCGGGCCGACCGCAGGTTGCGGTGTTGGTGCCCGCGCACAACGAAGAGCAGGGCATCGCCAAGACGGTTTCGCTGCTGGTTTCGCAATTGCAGGCGAATGATTTCGTCCTGGTGATCGCGGACAACTGTACCGACGCCACGGCTCGCATCGCTCGCGAAGCTGGGGCTCGCGTCGTGGAGCGCAACGATCCCTCGCGCCGCGGGAAAGGCTACGCGTTGGCCTTTGGCGTCAAGTCGCTCGTCGACTCCGCGCCGGACGTGGTGGTGATCGTCGACGCCGATTGCGAGATCGCTCCCGGCGGGCTCGAACAACTCGCGACGCTGTGTGCAGCCGCGGATCGCCCGGTTCAAGCCGACTACGTGATGGTCGTTCCACCCGATGCGTCCGTTGGTGCGCGCGTCTCGGCGTTTGCGTTCAGGGTTCGCAATCGCTTGCGTCCGCGGGGACTTGCAGCGGTTGGGATGCCTTGCCATTTGGCGGGCACGGGTATGGCATTTCCTTGGGAAGTGCTGCGAGATGCGCCGGCGCTCGACGGGCACATCACCGAAGATCTGATGTTGGGCCTCGAGTTGTCTTTGCGCGGCAAGGCTCCAATCTATTGCCGAAGCGCGCACGTGGTCAGCGATCTGGCCAAGACCAGCGCGGGTCAAGACACCCAGCGCGAGCGCTGGGAGCACGGGCATTTGAGTCTGATCAGGAGCCACTTGCCCCGGTTGCTCGGCGGTGCAGTTGCCAAGGGCAAGCCAGAGTTGTTGGCAACGGCATTGGATCTTTGCGTGCCGCCATTGGTGTTGCTCGGTCTTGGCGTCGGCGCGGCTGGCGCAACTTCACTCTTGGGTGTTGCCTTCGGAGTGGTTGGACCTGCGTTGCTCGCGGGCGTCGAAGCGGGAGCGTTCGTTGGCGCGATTGGGCTAGCGTGGAAAGCAGAAGGTAGCGATCTGCTCAGCGCACGAGATCTGACCTACGCACCCTACTACGTTCTGCGCAAGATACCCTCCTACGTGCGAGTACTGTTGGGGCGAGCCGAGCAACAATGGAGGCGCACGGAACGCTGAATGGGAGTGCGCGTGAGTATGCTTCATCAGCGCGAAGGTAGGACTCGACTCATTCCAGTATTGGTCTATTTCGTTTCGGGCCCACTGTGCCGAACCTGGCCTGAGCGCTTCTGAATGCTACTAGCCAATGCTCGCAGGCACCGAACCATGCGTGGCCCCGAGGAGGCATCAGCCATGAATCGATCTCGCTATTCCGTTCTCTCCGCAGTCAGCGTTCTCGTGTTTGAGTTGGGTTGCAGTAGTCCCAGTTACGTCGGGGAGAAGGAAGCCGCAGCGGATCGCAAGGCGGCCACGAAGAACACCGAATCCAAGTCGGATGATGCGGGCACGCCCGTCACCACAAAGCCCGAGCCGAGCGTAACGACGAAGCCCGCGAAGCCATCGAGTCCGACCCCGACGAAGCCCGCGGGTTCACCAGCCGCACCTTCTCCCACACCCGCAAGCGATGGCGATTCGGGTGCGCCAGCCGCCACTGAGCCCGCCGGGCCGTCGCCCGCGTCGACGCCAGAGCCTGCCGCACCCACGGACACCGCGCCGGACCCTGAGCCAACTGCTCCCGCAACGGACCCGACGACCGCACCGACCCCCGCTCCACAGCCCGAGGGACAGCCTGCGGGTGATCCGGCGCCGGGCAGCACCGAGACGAAGCTGCCTGAGAGTAACGCCGTCCTCTTGAATCCGGACGACGCCATCGCGGTCGCTGATGCCAACCTGCCGGACTACACGGAGTTCCCGTTCGATGCCGAGACTGCAGCTCAGCGTCAGCAAGAGACAGCGGAGGCGCTCGGCGTTCCGCCCGCGGCTTACATCGAGCTGGGTGACGGCGTGATCATGGAGTTCGAGCTAGTGCCGGCAGGACACAGCACGCTCGGCAGCCCCGACGACACCGCCGGTTGGGAACCGGACGAGATGTTGCGCGACGTGGTTTGCGAACGCCCTTTTTACCTCTCTCGCTTTCAAGTCACGCGTGAGCAATTCAAAGCACTGATGGGTACGGATGCGCTGAACGATCCGTACTCGTTCGTCAGAATGAGCGATTCGCCGTTTCAGCCAGCGCTTGCGAAGTACGAATCGGTTCGCGACGAGATCAAGCCCAAGCTGCAAGCGGTAGCGCCCGAGGGCTGGACGATTCGGTTACCGACCGAGGATGAGTGGGAGCACGCCGCGCGTGCCGGGACCGGCACCATTTGGTACTCGGGGGATACCGCGGACGACCTGGCCAAGATCGGTTGGTACAACGGCAACTCAAACAACAATCTGCACGACGTGGGGATGCTCGCGCCGAATGCTTGGGGCCTCTACGATATGGTCGGTAACGCGTGGCACTACGCGTTTCGTGCCACTGGCTGGTACAGTGACGAGGACGGTGAATCGCACATCGTTCGCGGCGGAGACTGCATGCAAGAGGCCTTCGGCAACGGTTGCCGCACCTCGAACTATCAGATCGAAATGGTTACAGCGGGATATCGGTTCGCGATGGACCTCCCCTGAGCTGTCATTCGCGGTAAACTTGCGGACTTGATTAGAACACGCCGGATGAAACTCGAAAATCTCAGGGCACCGCGTTCAGTCTTGGCGCTTCTCCCGATCCTGATGCTCGCCTCGTGCGAAGTGATCACCCGTCCAGACCGCTCCCAAATCGGTACCGGGTCGAACACGAACGGGACGAAAGCTCATCCTTCCTCGCCATCGAGTAAACCTGCGACCGGCAGTGACGGCGGAACTGGATCGGAAACCGCCGGCACCGATACAGGCGGAACCGACAGCACCAGCGACGACTCTGTCCCCTACAAGGATTGGCCTTTCAATGCCAAAGAGGCCAAGCGCCGGCAACAAGAGACGGCTGACGATCTCGGGCTCGATGTGGAGTTCGAGCTCGAGCTGTCGACCGACGTGACGATGAAGTTCGAGCTGATCCCGGCCGGCATGGCAGAGCTCGGATCGCCCGACGGAACCCCGGGCGCCGAAGCGGACGAAATGCTGAGGTCCGTCGCCATCCACGATCCGTTTTACATTGGCAAGTATCAGCTTCGACGTGACGAGTACAACGCGCTGATGGGCGAATTCCCGGAGAACGATCCGTACTCGTTCGTCAAGATGACGGACTCGCTCTCGGAGCCTTCGTTGACGAGGTACGAAGCGGTTCGTGACCTCGTGATGCCCAAGCTTCAGAAGCGTGTGCCCAAAGGTTGGAAGGTTCGACTCCCGACCGAGGACGAGTGGGAGTACGCGACCCGCGCGGGAACCGCGACGTTGTTCTACACCGGCGATTCAGAGACGGACCTCGCCGAGATCGCCTGGTACTCAGCCAATTCGGACCACCTGTTGCACGACGTGGGCAAACTGAAGCCAAACGCGTGGGGCCTGTATGACATGCTCGGAAACAGTTGGCATTGGGTCTACCGCAAGGACGGCTGGTACAATGACGCCGATCCGAAGGACCACATCGTGCGTGGTTGCGATTGCGACTCGGACGCCTTCGCAAACGGCTGCCGAACCTCGAACTACATGATCCAATCAGTGGCGGTCGGCTATCGGTTTGCGTTGGATCCGAAGTGAAGGAGAGCCGCAGCGCGGGTCGTGACCGCGACTCGCTGCTCGGCAGCGGCTGCAGCAGAGCTTGCGCGCGCTCGACACCCTGCCTTAGGGGGTGTCGCCAGGTCTTTCCGTCGCGAGAGGCAGGAGGCGCGAGCGAAAAAGCGCGCCTGAGGAGCGAGCACCGGAGGCATGCTGGAGCACGCTGAGGAGCGCAGAGACGAGGCCGCGCTTTGCAGCCGCGAAATCCTGCATCGCAGTAGAAAAAAACTGGCGACACCCCCTAGTATGCCGCGTGGCAGATCGACCTCGTAGCGCGATAGTGCTGTCCCCGAGTTGGCCCGGCTGGCGCTGGCATGCGGCTCATGTGCCCGAGATCGATTGGCACTTCTTCAACGACGCGCCTCGGAACGAGCTCGAGCGTCGAGCGCCGCGCGCACTCGTGCGGCTTCGGGCATGTACGGAAGCCGTGCTGGCGGCGAAGCGTCTCGATGCCTGCGCGATCTTTGCTCACGGTCACGAGTATGCAACTCCGTGCCTGGCGGAGCTCGAGGCGTTGCGCTGTGACGTCCCCGTCGTGGTCGTGGCTTACAACTACGTGCGTCTTCCGACGGGCGTGCGTTTGAAGCTCGCGCGACGACTCTTGCCGCGTGCGGCACGGCTGTTCATCGCGTCCGAGATGGAGCGCGATCTGTATTCGCAGGCGTTCGGAATCGACAAGCGACGCTTGGAGATGGAGCGCTGGTCACTCGACCGCGTCGAGGAGCCGCCGGGCGAACCGCTCGAGCCGGGCCGCTATGTTTGCTCCATCGGCGGCAACGCGCGCGACTACGAGACTCTGCTCGCTGCCGCGCGTCTGCTGCCTGATATCCCGTTCGTGATCGTCGCGCGACCCGGTAACCTTGGGCAAGCAGTGTTGCCGGCCAACGTGCGCGTTCGCTACAACTTGCCCTTCGACCAAGCGATGAACGTGTTGGCCCATTCGGCGTTCATGGCGTTGCCGCTGCTCGGTAGCGAAGTTCCGTGTGGGCACGTGACGTTGGTTGCGGCGATGCATCGGGCCAAGCCCTTCATCGTCACGGATTCCCGCGGAGTTGCCGACTATGTCAACGGGGAGCAGCACAGCTTGAGCGTGCCTCCGGGGGATGCGGCAGCGTTGGCTGCGGCAATTGAGCGCCTGTGGTCGGACCCCGAACTCTGCGCTCGTATGGCCGAGCGTGCTTTGGCGTTTGCGCGCAGCTATTGCTCCACGGAAAACGCAATTGCACAGTTGCGTAGGCTTTTGGGTGAGTTCGGCGCGCTGTGAGTCAGTCTGTTTTCAGACGTTTGAAGCGGCAGCTGCGCTGGTCATCGTTTCCCAGTAGTTGACAGGGTCGCGCCGCATTCGATCGCTGATCCCGCAGAGCACGCCGGCCACTGTGAACGCGAGATAGTTGAAGAAGCTATTGGGCAAGAGGTCCAGCGTCATGAACGCCGACAGCAGACACAGAGAGGCGAACATACTCGCGTCGGCGCGCGACGTGCGCGCTGCGCGCGCGACGGTGCGCCGCATTGCAAAGATAGGTGCGGTCAAGATGCCGAACACGCCGAGAAAGCGGATCGTGCCGCCCGAACCGAGCTCGATGATCCACGACCCATCGGTCGTCGACAAGTCGCGACCGTACTTGTCATACACGTGCATGCGCGCAAAGCCGCCCCAGCCTGCCCAGGGACGCTGTTGCAACTTTTGCAGTAACTCGTCCTCTTGCCCCAGGCGAAACAGAAGCGAAGAGGTTCGTTCTGCGCCGAAGCCCGACACCAGCGGCGCGGTGTTCTCCTTGGTGATCCAAGCGTTGAGGCGAGCGACCGGGTAGGTCAGTACGACCACGGCCAGGATGATCGCGATCAAAACGCGCAGCCCTGGGCTCAACACCTTCTGCATGAGATACCCGAGCACCCCGTAGGACAACGCTGCAGCGCTCTTGCAAAGCACCAACAGGACAGTCAGCAACCACGAAGCCGCGCCCACGCTCATGCCCACGATCCGGACCTTGGAGCCCTGGAGCAAGCGTCCGATCAGCGTCGAGGCCGCAATGGTCAGGGCCACCTCCAGGCTGTGAGTCATGAACACGATCGGGCGAAAGCCGCCCTGTCGAACCATTTGCGTTATGTCGTGTTGAAGATAGCCGTAGACCCAGATGTTGACGCGGGGGCTCAGGCGTACTTCCGTCGCCGCTAGCGGCACGTACAACACGGCGGTCGTGAGCCAGCAGATGAGGAAATACTTCAGGCGTTCTGGTTCACGACCAAATGCCGCACCCAGGCCGAACATCACGCCGATCTGCAGCGCGTCGTACATCATGAAGGTGAGGGTATTCTGCGGCAGCGTGCCCGGAACCAACACGGGACCGTAACGCAAGATGTCGAAGTTCGTGAACACCTGCAGGATGTCCGCGAGCCCGATCAACAGAAAGCAGATGCCGACGGCCTTACCGACGCGGACGTCGCGAAAGAGGGGCTTCTTACGCACCAGCGAGGCGATGAAGATCGCCGTTGGGATCACCGTACGGCGCTCCATGTGCGGGATCACCGGTAGTACGATCACCTCTTGGGCCGCCGGTAACAGGAACACGCCCAAGATCAGCGAGAGGGCTGCCGCCTTGTGCGGGCTCTTGTTGCCGAACAACAGGATGGTGACGGGGATCCACAACAGTAGGATCGCCATCGCAAACGGACTGGGTAGAATAGGCATCGCTGGTCGACTTGGGTCGGCTCTGTGCAGGAGAGGTTAACGACCCTCGCACGACAAGCTTCGCGTGTCGGCCGACGATTGTGGCAGAGCGCCAGCGTCCGAGGCTACACCAATTGTCGGGATTTGCATCGCCCGGGACCGCGGAAAAACGAGCACGGGGCAGTGCCCGCGATCGGGCGATGTCCTCGCGGCCCGCTCTGGGGCGGAGCACTGGTCCGGCGCGTTCGGGACCGCTGAAACGATCAGTCCTTGTATTCGATCAGCGCCGAACGACGGCGCAGCCACTTGCCCAGGTGAAAGCGCGCCACGCCCTGAAATTCGGGAAGTTTGCCGAGTGTCATCAGTCCTGCGGCAACCAAGGCGTCATGCCGCGAGCGTCCGGACCGGCGAACGTGCCCGTACACGCGAGAAGCGCTCAAAGGATACCCACAAACCAGGAGCAAACTCAGACCGCGCGTCGCCGGAGCGCAAGCCGCAGCGGCCAAGGGCACCACGCCACCCCAAAACACCGCACGCTTCGTTTCGCGAACCCAGTGACGTTCCGGCGGTGCACCGTGAAGATGAGCTCCCTCCGCGAAGGCGTGCCCTGCGCGAGTCGAGCGTTTCCACCACTGCGAGAAGCGCGTCATGGCGGCATCGTGCAGGGTCATCTCGAGTGCAAGGCGCTCCACGCCGTAGCCCGCGGCGCGAATGCGCACGCACAGTTCCGGTTCCTCACCCGCTATCAAATGCGGATTGAATCCACCGACTTTACGGAAGACGTCCGCGCGCATCAATGCGTCACCGCCACAGGCGAGTGCAGGACCAATGGGTGTGTCCCACTCGACGTCGCACAGCCGATTGTACGGTGAGGAGTCGGGGTAACGCTCGCGTCGCCGGCCGCACACGACGCCGAGCTCGGGGCGTCGCTCGAGGGTGTCGCGTGCAGCTTCGAGCCAGTTTGCGACGACTTCGCAGTCCCCGTCGACGAACTGCACCCAAGCGACGTCGGGCATGGAACGCTCGAGCTGTGCGAAGCCGGCGTTTCGAGCGCGAGCAGCAGTAAACGGTTGGGACATATCGAGCGCAACGACCTCGACGCCCAAGGCTGAAGCCGCTTTCACACTGTCGTCGGTCGAACCCGAATCGACGTACACCACGTGGGCTACGCGCCCGATGAGCGATCGGAGGCAACGCACCAGGCGATCGCCCTCGTTGCGTCCAATCACGACTGCACCCATCCGAGAGCCCGTGCGGTTAGGTTCCTGCGCGCTCATGCGCGTAGCCTATCATCTGCCGTTCGAGTTTGGCTGCCAACCAGTCGATTGCGGGAGATGCGCGCCCGCTGTGGCTGGAGTCGTGCCTCGCCGGGCCGCGAACTGCATCAGGGCATTGCCGACACTGCAGACCTCTGGTAGCGACCTCATATGCGCGTCTTAGTTACTGGCGGGGCAGGCTTCATTGGCTCGAACTTCCTCAACTGGTCGGTGCCGAGGTACTCGCAGAGCCAGTTCCTCAACATCGATGCCCTGACGTACGCGGCGAACTTGCAGAACCTCGAGCCGATCGCCGGGGCGCCGAACTACGCTTTCGAGCGCATCGACATTTCGGACGCGGCCTCCGTGGATCGCTCGTTCGCGGCTTTCGAGCCCGAGCTGGTCGTTCATTTCGCAGCCGAGAGCCACGTGGATCGCAGCATCGTCCGTCCCGACTCGTTCGTGCAGACGAACATCATCGGTACCTTTAACTTGCTGCAAGCAGCCAAGACACAACATCAGAAGAAGCCGCTGTTGTTTCTGCACGTCAGTACGGATGAGGTGTTCGGATCGCTCGGAGCGGAAGGGTTCTTCACGGAAACGACGCCGTATGATCCTTCTTCGCCGTACTCGGCGTCCAAGGCATCCAGCGATCACTTGGTGCGAGCCTACAATCGCACGTACGGTCTGCCCACCAAGATCACGAACTGCTCGAACAACTACGGACCGTATCAGTTCCCGGAGAAGCTCATCCCGCTGATGATCTTGAATGCGTTGTCGGGCAAGGCGTTGCCCGTCTACGGGCAGGGGACGAACATTCGAGATTGGCTCTACGTGGACGATCACTGCCGCGCGATTTGGACCGTGATCGAAAAGGGTCGCGTGGGCACGACGTACAACGTTGGCGGCAACAACGAGCTCAAGAACATCGACGTGGTCAACACGCTCTGCCGCTTGGTCGCCGAAGAGGCGGGCAAGACCGAAGCCGAGCTGCGCGGTTTGATCAAGTACGTCGCTGATCGCCCTGGTCACGATCAGCGCTACGCGATCGACGCGACCAAGCTGCGCACCGAGTGCGGCTGGGCTCCCCAAGAAACACCCGAAACGGGCTTCCGCAAAACCGTGCGTTGGTATCTGGACAACCCGGCTTGGGTTGCCCAAGTGCAGAGTGGCGAATATCAGCGTTGGATGACGCAAAACTACGAGCAGCGCTCCAAGTGAACAACATGCCCGAGCTTACTCCGAAGCGCGTGCTGATCCTCGGTGGCGCTGGCATGTTGGCCAGCGCATGGCAACGAGTGCTCACGGCCCGAGGCATCGAGCACGATCTTTGGGCTCGCAGTGATTTCGATCTGACCAACCCCGAACACGGCAAAAAGATCACGGCCGACTGGGATTTGGTCGTCAATTGTGCGGCATACACGAAGGTGGACTTGGCGGAACAAGAGGTTTCCGCCGCCATGCAGGCCAACGGCACCGCCGTCGGAGAGTTGGCCCAGCGCGTGCGCACGCTGGGTAGTCGCTTGGTGCACTACAGCACGGACTACGTGTTCGACGGTCGCGCCACCAGCCCGTATCCGGTTGACGCGCCGATCGCGCCGCAAAGCGTCTATGGTCGATCCAAGGCTTTGGGTGAACAGCTCGTGCGGGACAGCGGTGCAGCGTCGCTGATCTTGAGGACGAGCTGGCTGTATGCGCCGTGGGGTGCGAACTTCGTGCGTACAATAGCGGGGCTGCTACGCACCAAGCCAGAGCTGAAGGTCGTTCACGATCAGCGCGGACGTCCTTCGTCGTGCGTACAACTCGCGGAACGCAGTCTTGGGCTCGTCGAGCGGGGCTTGAACGGCACCTATCACGTCACTGACGCGGGTGAATGTACGTGGTACGAATTCGCGGTTGCCATTCGCGACACGCTGGGCTTGCAAACGCCCGTACACCCGGTCACGACCAGCGAGTTTCCTCGACCGGCACCGCGTCCGGCATACAGCGTGCTCGATACGAGCAAGACCGACGCAGCGCTGGGTCCCGCGCGCGAATGGCGCAGCGAGCTCGAACAGGTGCTGGCACAAGCCAAGTGGTGATCACTGGCGCGGGCTTTGGGCCGCTCGCCGGCGTTGCAGGAGCAGCGCGCCGGCTGCAAACAACCAGAGCCCGGACGCCCGGGCGCGCGTCCCGAGTCGTAAACCACTGGGAGACACTGTGCAGCCACCGCGAACCGATTCGCCCAGCGCTTGGGCGTTTGGATCGAGCGCGATGGGCAGTCGGTGATCCGCGAGCAGCCTACCCTGTGCAGAGACGCGAATCTCGAGCTGTCGTCCGTTACTTTCGTCGTCTGCCGCTATCGAAAATTCGATCAATCCGCGCGCGAGCCGCTTTGGCTTCGCCGCAATTCTCCCGTTGCTCACTTCGATTCGTAGCGCTTTTAGATCAACGTCTACGGGCTTGTCAGCGCTGCTGCGAACACGCAGCAGCGCGTTCAATGGCGTTCGAGCATCGGGATAGATCGACGTCGCGGCAAAGCTCACCCAACTCTTGGAGCTCGGCTCGCCTGCTTCGTCGGCCTGTGCCGCGCTCGCGAGCGCGTTGGGAATGTTCACCACGCCCGGCGCGGCCTGAGGCAAGTCTGACCATTTCGATGGGCGAGCGCCCGCTTGCAGCCAATGCAACAGCTCGGCGTGACTCGCCTCTGGGTGCTCTTGAAGCATGAGCGCGACGATCCCAGTGACGACGGGCGCCGCCATACTCGTACCAACGGCCACGCCATAGAAGTCGCTGACGACCGCGCAAACGCTCGAGTCATCGCAGAGCGGTGACAACGCGAACATGCTCAGCGAGTTCGGTAGGCCCATGTAGATGGGGTCTGCGGCGCTGCCCATCGCGCCTATCACTGCCATCCCAGGAGCCAGGATGTCCGGTTTCAATCTGCCGCTCAGGTTCGGTCCCTCCGAGCTGAAGAAGCCGGGAGCATCCGGATCGGACAATCTGTTTGCGCCGAAGTCAATCAGCCGGGCCGTACCTCCTTCGCGTTCTGTCCAGTGCGTACGGTTAACGGTCGCACCGACGGCGATCAGCGCCGGTGCGGTGGCGGGGATCGTGATCGTATGCGCGCGACTGGCACCTGGAAAGAACACACCCGGACCTCCGCTCTCCTGGCCAATCGCTCCGAACGACTGTGTCCACAGGTGAGCGTTCCCCCTGCCGCGCAACTTGATCCCGTACGCACGAATCCCGGCAAAATCGCCCGAGATGACGACTGCGGCAGCGCGTGCCAGCTCGGCACCGGAATCGAGTTCGGGTACTGCCACCTGATTGACGACGGCGATTTCGCGGTCTCCGTCATGGGTCGAAACCGCAGCCCCGCGTGCAATGGGTGCGACGAGTTCATTGCCGTGCTGATCCTCGAGTCCGACGGCGAGCTCATCTCCACCCAGACCTTCGATCCAGACCAAGAGCGCGCTATCGGCGGCGCCGGCACCGACGGAGTCTGCGCTGGGTATCAAGACCGGAACGCGTGCCTCACTTTCGTGTGCGAGATGCACTTCGGCGTGGATCCCGAAGGGCCCTTGGTACGAGCCTGTCTTGCCCTCGTAAAGGATCCCACTGTTGCCAGCGGCGACCACGATCGCGCGACCCGGCTGGTCTGCGATCAGTTCCGTCAGACTATCCTCGATGGCTGAAGTCCCATCGTGAGGGCCGAAGTCACCCCCCAGACTCAGGTTCACGACGACGGGCAAATTCATCTCACGCGCCCGATCGAAGACGAATTGGGTCGCTGTCTGGACTTGTTCATCGCTCACGGACATGTCGGCGCTGGCCGCGTTGGCGATGACCAGGGTGGCTTCGGGGGCCACACCGCGGTAGCGCGAGTCCCCCCGACCGGCGCCGGCCGCAAGCGAGGCGACGTGCGTGCCGTGTCCCAAACGATCGAGTCCGACTTGCACTGCGTTGCCGTGCGCATCGTTCAGCCCGCGCGTATCGAGCAACGCGTCGATGTCGGCCGCGTCGAGCACCGCGCACGGCTTCTCGCTGTCTGCGCAATACTGGGCTTCCAAATCGGGGTGTAAACCGAGGGGGGTCAGCGTGAAGTCGATGTACCAGGCGACGCGCGTGGTGCCGTCTGCGTTTTGAAAATCGGGATGTGAAAAATCGAGGCCACCGTCGACGATTCCAACGATTACGCCTTGGCCGGTGGCCGAAGCAACACCGAGCGCTTGGGTTTGGGCTTCGAGCGCGTCGAGTCCGATCCAACGGCGCGCCTGATCCATGAGCAAGCGTCTCGGCGCAGACCAACTTCGGCGTCCATGGTGCACGAGGAGCGAACTCCGAGGGTGTGCCCGCTGTAGTTGCGCCACCAGTTCGGGCTGTTCGCTTTCCAGCGCCGTAACGTCGAGCTGCGCGTGCGCTTCCAACGCGCACAACAGCGCGCTGGCTCCAGCCAATAGTGCCGTTGAACGCATGGATCTTCGATAGCCGACGTCGTGAAGCACAGGTCGCGAGTTACATCGGCATCACGATGTGCTTGCGTTCTGGGCGTCGCTTGCGCTTGTTGGCGTACACTTTGAATCGCTGCTCGAGCTCGGCGCGTAATTGCTGGAACGGGATTACGGCGTCGACCACCATCTCGCTCGCGAGCTTTTCCAAGTCGACGTCGGCCTGGTATTCAGCGCGCAGCTGTGCGACCAGCTTTTCGCGTTCGGGCCCTTCTGGGGCTTCCTGAATCCGATTGTAGTAGACTGCGTTGACCGCGGCCTGAGGCCCCATGACCGCAATCGCAGCCGTGGGCAAAGCGATGCAGGCATCGGGTTCGAACGCGGGACCGCACATCGCATACAAGCCAGCGCCATAGGCCTTGCGCACCACGACACAGATCTTGGGAACGCTCGCCATGCTGACCGAAGCGACCATCTTCGCCCCCGAACGAATGATGCCCTGCTTTTCCACCTTCGACCCGATCATGAATCCCGGCACATCTGCCAGGAACAACAATGGGATGTTGAAGGCGTCACACAGCTGCACGAAGCGCGAGGCTTTGTCTGCACTATCGACGAAGAGCACACCACCCAAATGCTTCGGCTGGTTGGCGACGATGCCCACGACTTTTCCGGCGAGGCGTCCAAAGCCGGTGATCATCTCTTTGGCAAACCGCGCCTTGAGCTCGACGAAACTGCCCGCGTCAACGACGTGCGCGATCACCTTGTGCATGTCGAAGGGCTTGTTCTCGTCTGGGACGATGATCTCCGAAAGCGGAGGCAAACCACTGGCAACCGCAGCACTAGGCGCGTCGGGTGCGAAGCCATCGCGATTCTGCGGCATCAGCGCCAGGTAACGGCGCGCAAAATCGATGGCTTCGGGTTCGGAGTTCACCAGTACATCGCCACACCCGGACGTTTGAGTGTGCATCTTTGCTCCACCCATCTCGTCGAGCGTTACCTTTTCGCCGATAACCATCTCGGCCATGCGAGGCGACCCGAGGTACATACTGGCGTTCTTGTCGACCATCACGACAATGTCGCAGAACGCAGGGATGTACGCGCCGCCAGCTGCGGAAGGGCCGAACAGCAAGCAAACTTGGGGCACCACGCCGCTCAGCGCGACCTGGTTGTGAAAAATGCGCCCCGCGCCGCGTCGCCCGGGGAACATTTCGAGTTGGTCCGTGATGCGTGCGCCTGCCGAGTCGACGAGATACAGCACTGGGCACAAGAGCGTCATAGCAGTCTCTTGTAAACGAACGATCTTCTCGACCGTGCGCTTGCCCCAAGAGCCCGCCTTCACCGTCGAGTCGTTGGCCATCACTGCCACTTGTCGTCCGCCGACGGTTCCGAGTCCCGTCACGACGCCATCTGCTGGCAGGTCGCCCGCACTGACGTTGGCCAGTAGCGCATCTTCGATGAAGCTGCCTGGGTCGAGGAGACGCGTGATGCGCTCGCGCGCAAACAGCTTGCCTTGCTCCAGGTTCTTCTCGTGATACTTCTCAGCGCCCCCGCGGGACGCGCCCTCCATCAACCGGGTCAGCTTCTCGTTGTCCATGCCTGTGCCTGTGTCGAGTTTGGCAGATCCCCTTCACGCCTGGGTACTCAACCGCAACCGCTAGCAGCGTGTGGAGACTTTCACTGCTGGCCGCTAGGGGCGACAGAGCGAATTGCGATCAGTCCCTCGATCTCGGTTCGAAGTTCAGTCACTTGTTCCGGGGAGTACCCAATCCTCACGGCGCGGACGACCCCTTCGCGATCGATCAGAAACAGTGTAGGCAATGCTGCTGCGTGGTACGCGCGGCTGACATCGGTCGATTCGTCGACGAACACCGGATAGTGAATGTCGAGGTTCGGTAACTCGCGAGTCACCTCCTCGAAGGGTTCACTACTGACGGCGATGATCCGAACGCCGCGCGCACTGTATTCGTCGAACCATTGATTCAGATGCGGCGACAAGAGGCGACACGCCACGCACCAAGTTGCCCAAAACTCCACCACGACGACCTGTCCCCGCAGCTGCACCAAACTGGGCACCACGCTACCAGCGACGGTTCGCAGCGTGCTCAGACTGGGCGCGGGTTTGCCGATGTAGAGGCTTTCCAAGAGCGCTGTGCTGTCGGGCCGTGACGTGACGCGAACGATCAAGTCGAGGCGTTGGTTGCCCCGGGTTATCGCAACGGGCAAATCCTCGCCGGGTTGATGTCGCCCTAGGACTCGCAGCACGTCAGTGGGTGAGGCCACGCTCTGCCCCGCCACGGCGTGCAACAGGTCTCCATCCTTCATCCCGGCTGCTTCGGCGGGTGAACCGCTGAAAACGGAAGCGACTCGAACCCCGCCATCCCCTTCGGCCATTTCAATGCCCAGCCAAGGGCGGGTCGCGACCGGATCGGATGGTGGCGGCGGTTCCTGGACGGGCTGCGGAGGCGGTGTTGGTGGCTGCGGTGGCAGATTTACCGTCACAAGCAGTGCCTGCACGCTGCGGGGGGGCTCGTCGGCTTCCCTGCATGCGGTCACACAGCCAAAAGCGCTGGCAAGTCCGACCAGGACCGAGATCACGCGGGATACGGACATCGAGCTAAGACGACAGAACGACGGGCGGCGAAGTGCCGCCCCATCTGTGTAGCAGGGCCACGGAATGTGAGCCGCTCGTTCTGCGTTTGTTCTGTACGCGACCCGACGTCCCGTCGTCAGGTCCACCAAAAAAGCGGTCTAAGGAAGCGAGTTTCGCAAAGCTGGGCGCGCTGTACGCGCGCCTAATACGCAAGCACAGAAGCTAAGTATTCGACTTGCCTAAGAGTTTAAGCCGTGAAGCAAGCAAGGATCGATTAGTAGAAGGGCCTGTGAAGCCACAACCAGTGAGGGCTACCAGGCGAAGAAGAGCGCCGAGGCGCAGGATCCAGCGGAATTAAGCTGGAATAAGCTAAGGCTCAAAAAGAAGCTAAGCGGCTAAGCTAAGCGAAGTAGGTAAGCTACGGCAGCCCTCTTAAGCAGGACCCGTGCCAACCGCTGGAGCCACGAGTTTTGTCCAGCAATGTCAAGTGGTTGCAGCGCAGCCTCGGGATCGCGAAAGAGCTGAAGCCCCCGCAGCAGGATCATGCTGTCATGGGGGCGCTAGGACTATGCAATGAATGCATGGTGCATATTCTTGGTGATTTCTCGCTTCCATTCATTGGCGCCCGTGGTATTCGAAGCGCCCCCAAGCGCCCGTAGCTCAGTTGGATAGAGCGTCGGTCTACGGAACCGAAAGTCGGAAGTTCGAATCTTTCCGGGCGCGCAACGAGGCCTGCCGGAGGCATGGCCTCATGCGAGCCGCGGAATGCTTCAGCGAGTCGTTCGCTGCGTGGGCGCAGCTCGCTGCCCGTTCAATGCGGCGCGCGGAAGCTTTCTTCGTAGTTCGGGTCGTCTGCTGGGAGTGCCGCGTCAGTGAGCTGGAGCGGCTTTGCGCAGTCGAGCATGACTGCGAGTTCGTCGGTTCGTTGCGCACCGACGCTGGCCTCGTAGCGTCCAGGTTGCGGACCATGCGGGATGCCACGCGGGTGCCAAGTGATACTTCCTGGGCCAACTCCGCTGCGTGAAACGAATTGGCCTGCCGAGTAGAAGAGCACCTCGTCGATGTCGATCGACGAATGCGGATAGGGTGAGGGAATCGCGCCGGGTGCGAAGTCGAGCAGCCGTGGCACGAAGCTGCAAATCAGCACGCCGCTGGCAACGAAGGTCGAGTGTGCTGTTGGCGCCAGATGAACGTAGCCCACGCGCGGTTGGAACGCGTGAATCGAAAACGCCCAAGGGTAGACAGCGGCGTCGTAACCGACGACGTCCAGCAGTGAATGATCGAACTCGAGGCAGTACAGAGCATTGGCCCGCTTGACCAGCAGCGTGCGTAAGTTGCAGGCTTCTGGCCCCGTGAACTCCGGGATTCGGAAGTCGCGGTGGGTGTAAGGGGCGTCCATGCGCAGCTGTCCACTGCGATTGCGGAACTGAGACAGTGGCTGAAGTTCCGAGTGCAGCTCCAAGGACAGCCAGCTCTGGCGAGCCAAGCCGAGCTCGAAACGATGAGCGACCGCCTTCGGTACCAGCACGTAGTCACCCGCCCCGAACTCCAGGCGACCGAAAGGAGAGACCAGCGTGCCGCCACCGTTCTGAATGAACAACAGTTCGTCGGCGTCAGCGTTGCTGAAGTAGTGTTCATCGCTGCAGTCGGGTGCGACGCGCGAAACGACGACGTCGGGATTGAACAGCAGCGGAGCGCGCGCCGAAATCGAATCGCCGATCAGTGGTAACGTTTCGGTTCTGAGGTGGCGGCGTTGCAACTGAGAAGCGGCCGTTGCCGCCTGAGGCTCAGGCCAACTTCGAAGGGTTGTGCAACGGGTGAATGCTTGAGGTCGGTTGATGTGGTAGAGGATGGAGTAGGGACCATCGAATCCGTCACGCGTTACGCAGTGCTCATGCCGCAATTCGCCGTTTGGACCGCGTAACTGCGTATGCGGTTTGGCCGGGATCTGCCCTTGTGCGATTCTTACGAACATCGTCGGTGCCGTTCGCTTGCTTGTTAACCCGAGCCAGCTATGTCGCGCGGCTTGTCGGGTTGGCTATCTGGGTGGGCTTTGATGAAAGCGGGAAGGGCCGCGCAGTGCCTCTCGATTTCGAGCAGCTTCTGAAACGGCGAGAGATCGAGGCCGAGGCGTCGGGAAGCGTACAGCTGGGGCACGAGCAGAACGTCCGCGACGCTCGAAGCGTCTCCAACGCAGAACGTGCGCCCGCGCTGCCGAGCAAGTGTTTCCAAGGCGCCCAGACCGCGCGTGACGAAGCCTCGCGCCAGCTCCGCGCCGTCACCGCCCAACTCTTGCACTCGGGTTTGTGTGCCCAAGTTCTGGAGCGGTTGCATTGCGGAATTGATGATTTCTGCGGACTCGAGTGCCCAAGCGCGTTCGCGGGGATCGGCTGGATACAATGGCGAGCTGGGCACCGTCGTCTCGAGCAGGTCCAAGATGGCCATGGACTGAGTTAACCTCAGCGCGCTGTCACCCCAGCGGGCTTGCAGAACTGGAACTTGTGCGAGGGCGTTGAGCTCTCGAAAAACGGGCCCATGTTGTTCGTCTGCCCCGGGCTTGAGGTTAACGGGCGCCAACTCGTAGTCGATGGCTTTGAGCTCGAGTGCAATGCGCACGCGCCACGCCGAGCTGCTGCGCCAATACGAGTACAAACGCACCGACTCGAGTTGCGTCATGGGCGCACCACTTCCTGGACGATGCTGCCGAAGAGATTGCGCCCCTCGGCGTCGTGGGCCTCGATTCGGACGCGATCGCCGTACTGCAGGAACGCAGTCCGTGCTTTACCCTCTGCCAACACTTCACGCATGCGCAGTTCAGCCAAACACGAAACACCTCGCGCAGGATCGCGATTGGACACCGTTCCCGATCCGATGATCGTGCCTGCGGTCAATCCGCGCGTGCGGCAGACGTGAGCGATCAAGTCCCAGAAGGAAAAGTGCATTTCCTCGCCCGCGTGCGTATCTCCGAGTTGCACGTCGTTGACGAAGGACTGCACCGAAAGGTGCACGCATCCGTCGTGGTAGGCGTCTCCCAGTTCATCTGGGGTGACGGCAAACGGTGAAAACGCCGTTGCCGGCTTCGAGATCACGAACCCAAAGCCCTTGTTCAATTCGTCAGGGATCAAGTTGCGATAGCTGACGTCGTTGGCCAGCATCACTAGCCGCGCGCACTTTTCCGCGACCGTGGCAGTTGTGCCTTGCGCGACGTCGCCGACGATCACACAGACCTCGGCCTCGTAGTCCAGCCCCCAGCTAGCGTCTGGCAGCACCAGCGGATCTCGCGCGGCCAACAACACGCCAGAGCCGCCCTGATACATCAGCGGATCGTGTCGCAACCAATCCGGTACCGCGGCTCCACGCGCACGCCGGACGAGCTCGACGTGATTGAGGTATGCGCTGCCATCGAGCCATTCGTAAGCGCGGGGCAATGGAGCGAGCAGCTTGGTTGTGTCCAAAGGTTCACCCTCGACGACACGTGTCTCGAGGTCTGTCGCCAGTTGGCGTAGGCGCGGCTCGCAGACTTGCCACTCGTCCAACGCGCCCTGTAGCGTTCCAACTATGGCCCGCGCCTGCGCGTACCGATGCCCCGAGCTCGAGACCACGATCAACGCGCCGTCGCGCGTTCCGTCTCTCAGCGTCGCGAGTCTCATGGGGAAGCCTCCGCCGATGTACGGCTGGGGTTTACGCGGCCGATGCCCGCCTGGGCTGTCATTCTGGAAGCCTAGCGCTCGGTTTCCAGATCTGCCCGTGCCGGAGCCCGGCCCTCGGCAGGATGGCCGGATGTGGTAGCTGGTCGTTGTCGCAGATCTGCCCGCGACGACGTTTTGTTAACCATTCGGACCCACTTGGGTCAGCCGCGGCCCGTTCCGATCACTTGCAGTTCGCAGATTCACTTAGTAGCAGCTTGCTGCGTGGCGCGCTCTGATTGGTTCCGAATTCGCGTCGCCGCGTTGCTCGCCGTCTTCGTCGGCGTGCTCATCTATGCCTGGCACGACATCGCCTCGCGTTCTCGCCGAACGCACTACGACAAGCCTCTCGAAGTCGCGATCGTGCTGTTGGAGCCCAGTGACCGGACTGCAGCGTTCGAAACGGCGTTGGTTTCAATGCAGCGTCGGGTTCGCGCCCTCGAAGATCGCTTGAACGGCGAGTTTGCCCGCTATCGCCCCGACGGGCAAGCGAGGCTGAGTCTCAGCCTCTACGGCCCCGTGGTTTCCGGTCCGCCCCCGAGCGCGCCTTCGACCGGATCGTCCTGGATCCAAACGTTCATGGATCTAGCGCGCTACAGTTTCGATTCGTGGCGCTACACGCGTTCGGTCGACCTTGCAACAGCGTTGCCGTCCCGCGCCTTCGACGCTCGTATCTACGTCGTTCTAGAGCCAAGCCGTGATCCCGAGCGGAGCTTCGTCGAGGGCTACAGTGAGAAGGGAGGGCGAGTGGGTATCGCGCGCGTGCAACTCGACGAAACGACCGTCGACCTCGGCTTGTTCGTCGTTGCGCACGAGTTGATGCACACGCTTGGAGCCGACGACAAATACGGAGCCGACGGCAGTGCTTTGATTCCAACGGGCCTGGGTGATCCGGAACAGCAACCGCTGTTTCCCCAGCGTATGGCTGAGGTGATGGCGCGCAATCGCGTAGTGGAACCTGGCGTAGAAACCATCCCCACATCGCTCGACGAGCTGAGTATCGGACGTTGGACGGCGGCCGAGATCGGTCTGCTGCAAGCCCCTTAGAGCGGGTCTGAAAACCTCGAGACCGCGACTAGTGCCGAACTCGCATCGATCAGGCGCTGACGGCGACGGCTGCATTGCGCGCGGGTGCATCGAGAACTTCGCGAACGCGCCGCGCGAGCGCTTCCGGGACCAACGGCTTAGGTAGATAAGCGATGTCCGGATCGAGCACCCCATCCTGGACGATCGCATTCTCGGCGTAGCCCGACATGTACAGAATGCGCATCGCGGGTCGGAGCACGGACAACCGCGCGGCCAATTCGCGTCCGTTCATCTGTGGCATCACTACGTCCGTGAGCAGCAAGTCGATCAGTTGCTGCTGGTTTTCGCAATGCGCGATCGCCTCGCGCGCATTGCTCGCGTCCAGCACCGTGTAGCCGAAGCGGCGCAGCACCTCCAAGGCCACGCTGCGCACTTCGTCTTGGTCCTCCACCACCAGGATCGTCTCACTACCGTTCAAAGTCTTTGGTTGGATAGCGATTTCAAGGCTTGGGCGCGAGCGATCCGTCGCCCTGGGTAGGTAGATCTTGAAACGCGCACCCTGACCGGGTTGGCTGGAGACAGAGATGTGCCCACCGCTTTGCTTCACGATGCCGAACACCGTCGACAGCCCAAGCCCGGTACCCTTACCGGGCCCCTTCGTCGTGAAGAAGGGCTCGAAGATGCGCGCTTGAGTCTCTTGATCCATGCCGATGCCGTTGTCAGCGATCGCCAACAGCACGTAGCTGCCGGGCTCGAGATCGAGTTGTTCGGCGCACGACTCGTCGATTTGGGTCTCTTGAGTTTCGATCGTCAGCTTGCCGCCTTCGGGCATGGCATCGCGAGCATTGAGCGCCAAGTTCATGACGACTTGATCGATTTGTCCGGGATCGATGTTCACCAGTGGCAAATCAGCGGCGTACTGCGCCACTAACTCGATGTCCTCGCCGATCAGACGACGCAAGATGCGCTCGGACTCGGTGAGCACTTGATTCAAATCGAGGGCTCGCGGCGCTAACACTTGCTTGCGACTGAACGCCAACAGCTGCCGCGTTAGATCGGCGGCGCGTTCACCAGCGCGCTTGATGGCTTCGATTTCGGGGCGTGCGGCGGCTTCGGGGTCCAAATCCGATAGCAAGAGCGCACAGTAGCTCAAGATCACGGACAGCAAGTTGTTGAAGTCGTGTGCAACGCTACCCGCGAGCCGTCCAATTGCTTCCATCTTTTGCGACTGCCGCAGTTGTTCTTCCGTGCGTCGCAACGATTCTTCTGCGCGGACGCGCTGAGCGTCGGCGTGGGCCAGTTCTTCACGTGCAAGCCGTCGTGAGCGAGCGTCGCGCACTTCTCTTTCGATCGCTGCGCATAGGCGTCCGGCTTTACCCTTCAGGATGTAGTCGTTCACCCCGAGCCGCATCGCTTGAACTGCCGTCTCTTCCCCGACGGTTCCGGAGACGATGATGAACGGCAGCTCTTGATTCTTGGCGCGCAGGACACTCAGCGCCTCGGGGGCGCTGAAGCGTGGCATCGAGTAGTCCGATAGAACGATCTCCCACGACTCCTCATCCAGAGCCCGATTCATGTCCTCGCGCGTTTGCACGCGTCGATACACGGGGTTGAATCCGCCACGTCGCAATTCGATCAGAACGACCTCTGCGTCGTCTTCGGAGTCCTCGACCATCAACACGCGCAGTTCGCGCTTCGAGCCTCCCCCGGTCATCATTTCCCATCCTGTTACATTGTCGCTCTCGGTTCAAGCCGGGATCGCCCCCTTGGGGAGGGTGAACCAGAACGTCGCTCCGCCCTCGGGTCCCGACTCCGCCCACACTCGCCCACCGTGTCGAGAGATGATCCGCTGTACCGTTGCCAACCCTATCCCCGTACCCTCGAATTCGTCCTGGTTGTGGAGACGGCTGAACGGTTGGAACAGTTTCTGAGCATAGGCCATGTCGAATCCTGCGCCATCGTCCCGGACGAAGAACGCATCAGAGTCCGTTCTCCGCTCGCGGCCAACCCAAATGTTGGCTTTATCGCGCTTCTGGGTGAATTTCCAAGCGTTGCCCAACAGGTTCTCGAACAGCACACGCAGCAGTCGCCAGTCGCCGTACGCCTCCAAGTTGGGCTCGATGTGAAACGTTACGTCACGCCGGGTCGCACCGGGTGTGCCCGGAGAGAAGGGAGCCTGAAGCTCTGCGGCCACCTCTTGAGCCACCGGACTCAGATCCAACGACTCGCGTAGCATTATGCCGCGCGAAGCATTGGATAGTTCGAGCATGTCGTCGATGAGATCCGACATGCGCTCCGTGGCGCGCCGGATGCGCTTGAGGTGCGATTGTGCTGCGTCGTCCAATGTCGCCAAGTGGTCCTCGATCAGCAGACGGCTGAACGAGTCGATCGTCCGCAGTGGGGCCCGCAAGTCGTGCGAGACCGAGTAGCAGAATGCTTCGAGCTCGCGGTTGGCGTACTCCAGGTCTCGATTCTTTTGCTCGATTTGGCCCATCAACTCTGCGCGCGCCTGGGCCAGAGTTTGAGCGGCCCGTGCCTCGAGCTCCTTCTTGAGCAATTCTTCATGAATGTTGCGATTTTCGTCTTCGAATTGTCGTCGCCTGAGCTGCGCTCGCAGGCGAGCGCTCAAGACCGCGGGATCGCTCGACTTCGAGATGTAGTCGTCGGCCCCCGCGTTGATCCCCTCGATCATGGATTCGCGTTCTTCTCGCGCGGTCAGAATCAATAGCGGGATGTCGCGCCACTCGGGCGAATTCTTGATCCGACGACAAGTCTCTTCACCCGAAAGACCGGGCATGAGTAGGTCGAGGAGAATGCAATCCACGGACTGGGCAGCCAGTAGCTCCAATGCTTCTTCGCCCGAACGCGCTAGCACCACGCCGTAGCCCTCTGCGCGCAACTGTTCGGAAATCGAATTGAGGTAGGTGGGGCTGTCGTCGACCGCCAGCACCTTCTTCGGACCGAATAGACTCGCTGTCGAATCGTGGGTCGCAGGCGCACCTACGCTCCTCAGGATGGCCATCAACTTGGCCAAGATGACGGTGTTGCCATCGTCCTTGCGGACATAAGCATCCGCTCCGGCGTCGAGTGCGCGCAGCTCGTCTGCCATGTCTTCCGACGCTGTCAGTAAGATGCACGGGGTGCGGCGCAAGGCGGCGTCTTGACGGATTCGACGCACCACCGTTGCGCCGTCGATGCCCGGCATGATCCCATCGACGATGATCGCGGCTGGGCGTACCTGTTCGGCCGCGCGCAGTCCGTCTTCGCCGCTCACAGCGGTCGTTGCGCGGTAGCCACCTTGCTCGATGCCCTGCTTGAGTTCCTCGCGGAAGGTCAAACTATCGTCGATGATCAGCACGAGCGGCGCTTGGTCTGGCCGCGATTGCTCGGTCTTGCGCAATAATTCTTTGGCGCGCGCTACGACGTAGAACCGATCGTACGGTTTGCCGACGTACTCGTCCGCCCCGATCTTGAGCCCCTGCACGCGATCCCTGACTTCGTTGCGGGAGGATAACAGAAGCACCGGGGTCTTGGCTGTTCGTTCATTGGCTTTCAATTCACTCAAGAGCTGAAAGCCGTCCCCATCGGGGAGGATTACGTCCAAGACGATGACGTCGACGGGCGAACGCTCGAGCAGCTTACGCGCGCTCCCTAGGGAGTCGCAAAGGTGAACAGTGAAGTTTGCCTCTTCGAACGCTTCGCCCAGGTCCATGCGCACCGTCAGACTGTCGTCGACGATTAGAGCCGTCAGTGTCATGAAGCGCCTCCCCCATTGGAACCCACGAGTCGCTGCAGCGCTGGCGCAATTTCTCCGAGTGGCAAGACATTCTCTGCCGCGCCGAGAAGAATTGCTTCACGCGGCATTCCGAACACCACGCATGTCGTCTCATCCTGCGCGATGGTGCGCCCGCCCGCGCGCCGCATGGCCAGTAACCCGTCGGCACCATCGCGTCCCATTCCCGTCAACAAACAGCCAACACCGCCGGCCCCGACTTCCGCCGCGACCGACTGAAACAGCACATCCACCGAGGGACGACAAGAGAAGCGCGGGGGGTCATTCGTGAGCCACACGCGACCGCCGCGCAATGCCAAATGCTTCTCGGGGGGAGCCATCAACACTGCAGGACGGCCAACCTCGGGCAAACGTTCACCATCCTTCGCACAACGAACCGGCAGCGCGACTTGTCCCGCGAGCCATTCGGCGAGAGCTATCCCAAACGGCTCACCAATGTGGATCACGAGCAAGATCGGTAACGGGAAACTCGCGGGCAGCGACTGTAGGATGTTGAGCACCGCGCTCGGTCCTCCAGTCGATGCCCCAAGGGCTACGACGCTAAGCCCCGGCGCGGAGGGAATCGATGATCTAGCGCTCGCCAGGCGGTCGGGTGTCTCGAGCGCCGTCCCGGGCATAGCCGGCCGTAGGCGCAGACGTGGATGGGTGATCACCTTGATGCGGGACGCGATGCGTAACGTCTCGAACAATCGTCGATCCCAATCCTCGTTCGCTTCGCCGCCCAGCGGTTTGTCGAGCACGTCGACGGCCCCCGCGGCCAGCGCTTCATAGGTCTTGAACAACTCGCCTCGATTGGTCGAGGCAGACACGATGACGATCGGAGTCGGGCAATACGCCATGATGTATTCGGTCGCCGCCAGTCCACTCATGATCGGCAACATCATGTCGAGAGTGACGACGTCCGGTCGCAGCTTTTGACATAGCTCGATACCCGCCCGTCCGTCGCTGGCTTGGCCCACGACTTCGAAGTCTGGGTGCGCGTCGAGCACCTCGACCAAGCGCATGCGCACGGTGAGCGAATCCTCCACGACCAGTACGCGAATGCTCATTCTTGCGCCTCCGTGCCCGTGAGACGAGCAATCGTCCTGAGCAGTTCACCTTGATCAAACTCACCTTTGACGATGTAACCTTTGGCCCCCACTTGACGCCCGCGTTCGAGGTCTTCTGGTGCGTTGCGAGAAGTGACCAGGACTGCGGGGATTTCACAAAGTGTGGGATCCGACTGCGTGCGTTGAATGAACTCGAAGCCATTCATCCCAGGCATCTCGACGTCCACGACGAACATCAGGTAGCGGCGGTTCTGTGCTTTGACCAGCGCTTCTTCCGCAGAGGTGGCGAGTTCTACGTCGTAGCCCGCGGTCTCCAGGATGCTCTGTTCCAACATTCGCGTCGTGAGCGAGTCATCCACGACCAGAATCGGGAGGTTGACGCGCGCTGCGCGGCGAACGAGCCCAAACTCACTTCCGGCCGAGTTCGCCAGGGCAATCGGATCGATCACCAAACGCGGCGTGCCCTGCGCATCGAGCGAAACTCCGGTAACCCAAGGCATTGGATCCATCAGCTCCGGCAGGGGGCGCACGACGACGTTCGCGGTGCCGAGCAGACCGTCCACGGCGATTGCGACCGTGCCGGCAGTGCAGCGCACGATCGCGACCGACCACGGCCCGTTCACGCGACTGCCTTTTCGTCCGAGTGCTCTCGCGACGCTGACGAACGGTATGGCTTGTCCTGCGTAAGAGATTGCGTCAGCACCCAGCGACCGCGTTATGTCCTTGTCCGAGACTCGCAGCATGGTGTCGACCGCATCCAATGGGATCAGCACGGTCGAACCACCCACGTCGGTGACGATCACCGTCGTTGCCGAAAGTGACAACGGCACGACCACTTCGAGGCGTGTCCCGTGGCCTGGTTCGGACTCGATCGCCACCTTACCTCTGAGGCGTAGGGCCGTTACGCGCAGCACGTCGAGGCCGACTCCGCGCCCCGAAACCTCGTTCACGCTCGTTGCCGTCGTCAGCCCGCCACGCAACACCAGGCGCAATACCTGCTCGCGCGTCAGTTGCGCGGCTTCACCAGGGCCGATCAATCCGCGAGCGACTGCAGCTTTGCGCACGCTCTCGGCATCGATTCCTCGCCCATCATCGATGCAGGTCAACGATAGTGCGCGGCCTTGCCGAGTGACTTCGAGGCGCACGAGTCCCTTCGGCGGTTTGCCCAGTCGGCTACGCTCGGCGCGCGCTTCTATGCCGTGAGCCACCGCGTTGCGCACCACGTGGAACAGGGCATCCCGAAGTTCCGTCAACACGTGGGCGTCGGCACGGTTCTCACCGCCCGATGTTTGCAGCTCGATTTGTTTACCTTCGACTTCCGCCGCGTCCAATGCGGCGCGTTCGAGTGCGGAGAACAACGTGTTCACCGGCAACAGCCGCAGGCGTTGACTTTGTTCGCGCAGCTGGTCGAGTTCCAACTCCAACTCCGTGATGCGCGCCAGGGTATTGCGGCCCAAGTGCTCGAGTGTCGAATCGAGCTCCTCACTGGCGTTACGCGCCGCCGCAACCAAGGCCAACGCACTGCGCGTTGGGCTCGGGCGATCCGTCTCGGCGCCAGCGCTCGACAAGCGCTCCCAATTCGATCTGACGACTTGCGCCAGGTGTCGGGCCCGTTCGACAGTACCGAGTTCACCGCGAAGCTCCGAGAGCTTGGTCGAGGCTTCGGCTACACCGCGTAGCAGCGTTTCGAGCTCAGCGACGTCCACGCGTAGTGTGTCGAGCGATTCCCGATCGGTTGCGTGCTGCGTCTGAGCGGTAACCTTTTGCGGGTTGTCTGGCGTCGCGGGGCCCGCACCGTCGAGCTCATCGAGTAAACCTCGAACCTCGTCGAGCGCGCTGAGCACGGCATTGGCGTCGGGTGTTGCGCCCGAACCTGGGCTTTGGGCCAATGCGCTCTCGAGGGCATGGGCCAACTCCGCAATTCGGTTCTGTTTGACGACCCGTGCCGCACCTTTGAGCGTGTGCGCGAGCCGCAACAAACGCACCTGCTCCTCTGGCGTCTGAGCTCCGCTGGCGATCGCGCGCGCGCCTTCGCTCAAGCCTTGAACCAGCTCTCGCGCTTCGATGCGGAAGTAGCGGTACGGGTCTTTTGCCATGACCCTCAGGCAGTCTGGTCGGGCTGGATCAAACGCGTCAGCTCGCGCGAGAGCAGCGTGAGTTGAGATGCCGTTTGCAATGTCTGGCTCGAGCTAGACTCGGTTTCCTTTGTGGCTTGCGAAACGTTGGCCACAGCGACATTGACCTGCTCGACCGCGGTGGCCTGCTGTTTGGTGCTCAGCTCGATTTCCCGAGCCGCGTCGCTCATCGTCATCACCGAACCGCTGATCTGTCGGAACGCTGTTGCGACCTCGGTGAACTGCGTTGCACCCGCATCGACCGCTTTGGAGCCCACCTCGGTCGCCATGACGGTGGTGTTTACCGCTGCCCGTACGTCATCAACCAAGCCGCGGATTTCCTTGGTCGATCCGCCCACGCGATCGGCGAGCTTGCGAATCTCGTCAGCCACCACCGCAAAGCGACGACCCGACTCGCCCGCACCGGCGGCTTCGATCGTGGCGTTGATCGACAGAATGTTAGTCTGCTCCGACAACTCGTTGATGATTTCGAGAACACTGCCGATCTGTTGCGACTTCTTGCCCAGATCGAGCATGTGGCCCACGATCACGTCCACTTGACGCTTAATCGCCAGCACCGAGTCTTGAGCGCGAGCCAGGGTCTGATCGCCGGAGCGTGCCGCACTACCGGCTTCGCCAGCAATCTGGGCTACGCGCTGAGCGCTTTCCGCGATCTGGCGGGACGTCGCCAACAGCTCGCTGATCGTCGTCGAGATCTCGTTCATGGCGGTGGCTTGTTCTTTGGCGCTCGTCACCTGTTGGTTGGAGGCTGCCTGAAGCTCTGTGGACGAGACTTGGATCAGCTTGACGGCAGAGCCGACCTGTTTGCTCAAGCTGCGAGTGAGTAGCAGGGCCACGCCGATCACCAGTAGAAGGCACATCAACGTGCCATTGACGATGGTTGCTTTCGCGCTCTCTGCGGTCGACGCAGACTCCGCTGCGCGCCTTTCGAGCAGCGCTCGTTCGCTTCGCTCCATCTCCGAGCACAAACGCCGAACCTGCCCCATCAACTCTGAGCCTTCCTTCGACGCGACGATGTGCTCGGCCTCTTCGAGACCCTGATGTCTGCGAACATCGACGAGGTGCAGCAGATGGTCGATCTTGCGCTGCACCAGCGGGCCAAGTTGGTCGAGGCGCCGCTGCTGCTCGGGATTGTCGGCCGTCAATTCACGCAGCTCGGTCAGGTTTCTTTGCAGATTGGCCGTCAATTCCGCAGAGCCAGCGACGAAGCTCTCATCGTCGCTGATCACGAAACCACGGCTCGTCGTTTCCAGCTCCGCGAGCAACGCCGGCTCCTGGGAGATGTGCTCCAAAACCACGTGGGTGTGCGTCACCCAGTCGTTGGTCTTGATCAAGGCGTCCGTGGCCCGGTGTGAGACGAGACCAATCCCAATCAGCATCAGGACTGGTACTGCGAAACCCAGAGCCAGCCTTCGTCCAAAGGTCCACATGTGTTCACTCCTCGAGGCCATGATGCACGCCGATCTGCTGTTCGATGTTGTGTATGAATCCGGCGAGGCTCAATACGGCGCGTGCGCCGTCGGCCGTCACCAAGGTTTGAACGCTGCCAGGGCTTTGCTCCCCAGCGTTGGAGCTTTCGCCGGGTTCTGGTTGGAGGTAACCGTCAATGCCGCTCACGGCGAAGGCAACCCGCTCTTTCCCTGCAAACAAGAGCAGCCAACGCGCGTCGTCCTGGCCCAGCTGCAGGAGCTTGGCGAGTGAATACACTGGCACGACTTCGCCGCGCACCGAACTCAATCCGAGCAGCGCCGGCAGTTTGCTCGGCATGGCCACGATTCGACGAACGGGCAACACGGCGCGAACCTCCAGCAAGTTGACCGCGTAGCGTTCGTCCACGATCCGCAACGCCAGATAGCGATCGGGCTCGTGTGGCGCTTGCGGCCAAGGGCGAGCAAACGTCGCGTCGAACTCGTGGGCCATCTGCGTCGCAGACGAAGCGCGCCCTTCGGTCATGAATCACCTCCTGCGGCCAAAAGTTCTGCGCGACATAGGCGCACGAGCGCTTCGCGCGTGAAGCCTCCCCCAAACAGCAGGATGCGTGACGTATCTTCGCGCGCCAACAGCCCTAGCGCGCGCTCGAAATGGATACGCGCGACTTCCAACTCACCATTGCGCCTGGCCATCAGGCCCAAGTGCACACGCGGCATTGCGAACGCGGGATCCAGATAGGCGGCCATTTCGTCGTGTTCGACCGCTGCGCTGGCTGCACCCGCTTGTTCTCGAGCCAACGCGCACAAATAGTGCGCGCCCGCATTGAGTTCGTCCCTCTGCAGGATCTGTTCGCAGACGTCCTGAGCGGTCTCCAACTTGCCGCTGTTGATCAGCAACACGGCCTTGAGTAACTGCGTGTCTGGATCGAGACGCGACTCAGGAGGGTGTCGCTCCAACAGCTCGAGTGCGTCGGCGAAGCGTTCTTGGCGAAGTAGCTCCAAAGCCAAGTGGTTGTTCCACCCTTGATGGCTCGTTGGCTCCATCTGCGCAGCGCGCGATGAGCCGGCCGTAGATAGCGGGCTCAACGGAACGGGATCGCGAACGCTCGAAGAATCGTGTCCGTCTTGGCGGGCCCCTCGATCGGCCAAACGCGCTATCTGGGCTGACGCGCGTTGAATCGCGTCGAACCAAGTGACGCCAGTTTCCGTTGCTAGGGCGATGTGCGGCAAGGCCGGATTGGGAAAACTCTCCGGCTCGAGCTCGTGGTTGCCCTTCTTCTGATAATAGAACGTGTCATGGGTGTGCCGCAGGTGAAAATCGTTCGACACGCCGCGCAGTGTCTCGGCGTGTCCGAGAAATAGGTAACCTCCTGGACTGAGCGCAGTTGCGATGCGCTGCACTACGCGCTGGCTCGTCGTGGGCGGGAAGTACATCGTGACATTGCGGCAGAACACGATGTCGAAGGCGTTGGGCGTCCAGAACGCGGGGTCGTTTTCGACCAGATTGCGCTCCTCGAATTCGACCATCTGACGAATCTCTGGCGCAAGGATGTACTCTTTGCCGCGCGTTTCGAAGTAGCGCTCCAAGACTTCGCTCGACGTATCCCGTAACGACCAAGCGGAGTAGCTGCCTTTGACGGCTCTCTCGATGGCCCGAGCATTCAGATCGAGGGCCCGAATCCGCAAGCGCCAACCAAAGGACTCGGGCACCTGCTCTTTCAGAGCGATCGCCAAGCTGAACGCCTCTTCGCCGGAGGCGCAACCTGCGGACAGGATCCGCAGGCTGCGTTCGGCGCTGCGCTCGCGCATCAAAGCCGGCACTACCGCCTCGAGCAAGGCGCGAAACTGCGCCGAGTTCCGGAAGAAATAGGTTTCCCCGACGGTTAGAGTCGCGGCGAGTGCACGCCACTCTTCGCGCCAACGCCCTCGCGGCTCTAGCCGCGACAAATAGCCCTCGGTGCTTGCTGAACGACTCTCCGCGATGCGCTGGGCGAGCGTTGCAGCGAGGTAGTCTTGTTTGCCGTCGTCGAATTGCAGACCCAAACAGTCTGCGATTCGTTGCCGAAAGAGATTGACGTCGCTGTCGTGAACCATGACGGTCAAGTCTTTGGCTCCGCTTCGGGCCAAGCTCCGGCAGGCAACAGGCGCCCGGTATCGAGCAGGACGAGCAGTTCTCCATCCAGATTGCCAAGCAGCTGCACGCGAGAGTTGGCTTCGCCGAGCAAACGGGGCGCGCGTGTCAAACGCGACGTGTCCAGCGCGCGCACACCGAGCACGCGGTCCGCCCACAGTACTGCGCTTGCTCCTTGGTACTCGAGCGCGATCCAGCGCTGGCCTTCAGCGCGCTCGCTGCCGAGCAAGCAGCACAAGTCGACGACAGGAACGGATGCGCCGCGCACGACGGCCATGCCCGAGACGAACTCGGGCGCGCCCGCGAACGCACGCAAGGGCAGGGGGCGCATGATCTCGACGACCGATGCGAGTGGCAACGCGCACAGACGCGTCGCTGCCTGCACGAGCAGCACGGGTGTCAGCGTTTCTTTGCTGGATGTCACGCGGCCTCGCTTTGATCGCGTGTGTGCCGCTGCAAGACGACTCTGCGTACACGGCCCACCCAAGACCCCACCATGCTCGCGAGGCTATTGCACGTCCGCCTCCGATGCGAGCACTTTGCGATCTGCATACGCGCGGAAACTCGCCCGCAGTTCCAGAAATCCCCTGGCTGCTCTGGGTGGGGAAAGCAGACACCCTGTAGTCAGAGGGTAGACTTGCTGCCTCTGAACAACTTGCAGCTCTGGGCAACAACTCAAGCGTGGGCTGCGGAGACTTCAATTGGCGAACGCCAGCAGGCACCTATGGAGTACGGCTGGCTTGTGTCCGTGATACGTGATCACTGCAGCATTGGCTTCGATGGCGCGCGGAAGTGGCCTTCGAAGGTCGCCAGCGCTGCATCGGCCGAACAGGTTTCGCGGAACGTGCCGGTGTAGGTTCCTTCGACGATCTCGTCGTCGAAGCGCGTGACCTCGATGCTGCACGAATCCATGCAGTCTTGGTAATAGAAACCGCGCACTCCGTTGCCCCAGCCCATGGTCACTGCTTTGGAGCTGGGATCGTCCGGGTTGCCCGGGTCGCCGCAGGCGAACGTACCAGTCGTGGTCAAACCTTCTATCGAGAGCTTGCTGTCCTCGTTGGCATTGCCGCCGGAGAAGTAGGAGCCGTCGTAGTTGGTGAGCACGCTCGTGAGTTTGAAGTTCTGACCACATTTCACGGCGCTGGTACGGCCTTGCACGTCCGTGATCGCGACGGTCGCGGCGTTCTCGCCGTCTTCCAAACCAGGGTCGTCTGCGAGTGAACAGTCACCCAAGCCGTCGCCAAAGTAGAAATGGCCGTTGGTCAGCACTCGTGCTTCGCCCAAAATCGAGACGATGCTGCCCGAGAACGTGCCCTCGACGACGCCCATCGTGCTCGTCACCGTTACGCTGCAGACGCCACCGTTTTCCGGATCCGACCCAATGACGCCGCTCATGTTCGGTGAATAGAAGACGTACGATTGCTCGGCGTTTTGATACGTCGCGCCGTCGACCGGCGTCCATTTGGCACAGTCGTACGTTCCTGGTTCCTTCGGAAACGCGAGCTGCCATTCGTCGTTGTCGCATTGTGCGCGCAGCCCGAGCGCGGGGAAGGTCGTGCCCAGATCGTCGAGCATCACGTTCATCGTGCACACGTAGTCGGTGCCATTTGCCGTGACCGCGATGCCGTCGGTACCGTCCAGCGGTGAGGGTCCCGTCACGGGCGGCACGTCTGTTCCGGGCTGAGTCTCGTTCGGCTGGTCATCGGCTGAGTCGGCTCCTGCATCGCTAGCGGATGCGCTGCCGGAATCGCCAGTCTCGTGCTCGCTCGAGCCGTTGTCGTCGTTCGCAGCTGCAGTGTCGTCAGCGGTTGCACCGCTCGCGTCCTCGTCCTTCGTGCTCGGGGCATCGGGCTTGGTGCCCTTGTCGCTGTCGCCGTCGTCACCGTGGCCGGGCTTGGTCCCAGCATCGGTTTCGTGCTCGGTTGGCGTGCGTTTACCAGCGTCGCTGACCTGATCGTCGTCCTTGGCGACGCCGCCATCACTGTCATCCGAAGAGCAGCCACTGCCCAGTAGCGGTAGCAGGCAAACGAACCAGGCGAGGCGTGGGCGTGGAGAGAAGGGCATCGAAGAAAGTTCCTTGAGTGAGGAGGACTCAATCCTCTAGCAGTCGTTGCTCGGTCGATCGATGTGTTCCGTGTTCGCTGTTCTACCTACACGGCTCGAGCAGCCTGTTGGGCGTCCATTGGCAGGTTCAGGGTCGAGCTGGGAGAGGCCCGTAGCGTCGAATCCCAGCCCCGAACGTCAACCAGCCCGAGCGCTTCGAACTCGTTGCGCGAGCGACCTTTCTAGATCATCGCAGAGTTAACTCGCCGCCGTTCGTTGGCGCAGCCTCGCTGCGAAACGCCTTCACGATTCGTGGGCGCAACCCGTGCCCGAGACGCGGGGCCGTCATTGCTTCGAACAGGTTTCGCCGATGGGCCATTTGCGAGGTCCCCGTCGAGGGCTGGCCGAGTCGCCTCGCGAGCCGAGGCGAACTTCACCTCGAGTATTGACGCGGCGGCGCGCATGGCGCAGGACGCTGCCCCATGAGCACGGTGCATTGGGTCGGTGGGGAAAAGGGCGGCGTTGGAAAATCGGTGATGGCGCGGGTCCTCGCGCAACTGTTCATCGATCGGAGTCTGCCGTTTGCCGCGATAGACGCAGATCCATCACACGGAGCGCTCCTGCGCTATTACGGTGACTGCACGCGCTCGGTGGATCTGGAGTCGTTCAGTAGCGCAGATCAAATCATGGACCGCGCATTGGCGGCGGATCGCCGCGTGCTCGTCGATTTGCCCGCGCAGAGCGCTCGGCTCCTGCAACGCTGGATGGACGCGGGCGACGTCGTGCAGTTTGCCAAAGACATGGATGTGCGAATGCTGTTCTGGCACGTCACCGACGGCGGCTTCGATTCGGTGAAGGAACTCGAACGCCTGGTGAAGACGTTTGGCTCGACCTTGCAATACGTCGTGGCCAAGAACTTGGGGCGCTCCTCGGATTTTCGCCAGCTGGACCAGTCACCGGCCGTACAAGCGCTGGTCGCCGCAGGTGGACGCATTGTCGAGATCCCGGCGCTGGACTCAGCCACGATGTACGAGATTGATCGCTATGGCTCGAGCTTCTGGGCGGCGATTAACGCCAGCGAGGGCGAGTGGGCGCTGAGCCCGAGCGCCAGGCGGCGCACCAAGCACTGGCTGGAACGCTGCTTTGCGGCGCTCGAGGGCGTCTCGGAGTGGCTCTGAACGGCCTGTAACCGCCCTTCAGCCCGTGAACTTCTTGACACTCCCCAGGCTGGGGGCAGCCCTGCTAACGTCCCCGTCCGATGGCTCGGGGAAAGCAAGCGATGCTCCGTGATGGGTGCCAAGGAAGAATCGGGATCTGCAGTGCGAAGCTCGCGTTACAGCTGGTTTTCCCCGCGTTGCTCGCGGGTTTGAGCAGCGCTTGTGATAGCTCGACGCCCTCGACCGGCAGCAACACCAATTGGGCCAACGGCAAAGACGGGGGCGCCGCAACGAGCGCCTCGGCACCGAGCCTGAGTTCATCCGACGGATCTGGCGCACCTGGCGCAGTTGGCCCGGCCGGCACGCCGTCGGGTTCGTCCGTGCCCCCGACGGCCGAATCGCCAGCCATCACCCCCAGCTTGCCCGTCGACGCGACCGAGCCGTTCGTGCGCGATCTGGACGATGCTGGTACCGGGTTAACGATCGCGAGGCGCGACGACGGCGGCACCGAGGCGCCTGTGACACCGACGGCCGTGGACACCAGTGGCGCTGGTGGTTCCGTTGGGGTGGATGCATCCGCTACGAACGAGCCCCCTGTCGTAGTCACTCCGGTAGAAGACGGACCACTGATCGAGCTCACCAACTACGAAGCGACGGCGCACTTGTTGTCGGTCAAAGACAACTCGGGCTGTGCGGTCGACTCGGGCAACGTGTACTGTTGGGGCGGCAATCGCGACGGTCGCCTCGGAGTCGCCCCCGATCGCAGGCAGACAGTGACCCTCGCGGCCAAGAAGGTCGAAGGTCTGCCGCAGATCGCGGGTGTTTCGGCTAGCACGACGCACAGCTGCGCGTTCTCCACGCGCGGTTCGGTCTATTGTTGGGGTCTCAACGACGTCGGGCAAGTCGCCACCGAGAGCGCCCCGGTGTTTACTTGTGACCAAGACCAGGAGCATTTGAACGAGATCGGGGACGTGCCCTGCCAGCCCACGCCGACGCGCGTGGAGGGCATCGACAACGCGGTCGAAATCGCCGTCCAAGAGGGCCAATCTTGCGCGCGACTGAGCGACGGCGGCGTTCGCTGCTGGGGTGAATCTTCGACCATTACCGGCTGGGCCAACGGCCTTTCGAACGCGACCAGCTTTGCGATGTCGCCGCAGGGGGCGTGCATCACCACCGACGAAGGCGCGCTGCAATGCAGCTTTGACGTGCCGGAGAACGATGGGACGTTGGGGCCGTTGCACGACGTCGTCTTGAACGATGGGCAGACCACTTATGACGCTTGGGGTTTTGCTTGCGCCTTCGACGAGAACGACGAGCTGACTTGCTTTGGAGGCGGACTGCTCGGGCAACTCGGGAATGGCGAAGCGCCGCGCAGCGGAGTCGGTCAGCCAGCGCTAGACTCACCCGCCACGCAAGCTGCGTTGGGTTATGCGCACGGCTGTGCCTTGAGCAGCGACGGAAACGTACGATGTTGGGGTGCGGAAGCCCTGGGGGAAACACAGCTGGCTGCCCCCAATTGCGTAGACAGCACTTGCGAGAAGTCGCCCGTCTTGATCCAAGGCCTGCCGGGATCGGTTAGCGCGATTGCTTCGGATCAATATCAAACCTGCGCCATTTCAGCAGGTTCAGTTTGGTGTTGGGGAAGCGCTCCGGTGCAGGTGATGGCGCCCTGGGCGGATGGCGACGCGTGTCTGGATACGCTGACCCAAGCGGATCAAGCGCGTCGTTCGGTGTATTTCTATGCCACCGAGTCGTGCGTCACCGACGAAGACTGCATCGCGGTGCCGCTGGACACGAGCTGCAATCACACCTGTGACTATACCGCGGTGATGCGCAGCGGCCTGCCCGACGCGGCGAGCAGTCTTGCAGATTTCGAGAAGGCCTACTGTGAGCCCGCCCTATCCGCCGGGTGCACCGTGCAGACGGTAACTTGTCCCGAGCAGAATCTGCGACCGATTTGCGACGAAGGCTATTGCTCGCTCGACGATCCTACGCGCAGCGGCTGTGACGATCACTGCCTGTGCCATGCCGAACGCTATCAAGGCTATCTGCAGTATGCGTCGGGTGGCCGCTGCGACGGTGCCGATGTCAACATCGGGTTGGTCTCTACCTGCAGCAGCTGTGACGATTCGAGCATCTTCTTGATGCTCGTCAACGACGGGTCGCAGGCTTTTTCGGGCACCGTCAAGATCCACTTCTTGACGGGCGTCGGCATCGCGGTACCCGCGGACATCAACTTGCCACTGAGCCTCGACGCCGGTGCGGCCGCAGCACCGCTTGCAATAGTCAGCGTTGCCGCGGGCGAAGTGTACGTAAACGTCTCGCACGACGGTGATTGCGATACGAGCGACGACCAAGAGTGGAACTTCTCGATGCCGGAGCCACAGAATGAATGTCAGTGATCGCCGCTTTGGCCTCCTGCTCGCAGTCGCGCTAATCCGCTGCACTGCAAACAGCGAAGACCCAGACTCGAACGCACAGCAAGGAAGGGCGGGTACCCTCGGGCAGTTCGATGCTGGTGATGGGACGACATCCGTCGCGGTTGGGCCCGGACAAGCGGGTCAAACAGGCAATGGCGGCGCGCCGTCTACGGGTGATTCAGTGAACCATCCCGCGTCGGGCTCCAGCGGGCCGGCGAGTGACGACAGCGAAGGGTCGTCCCCAACGACCGCGCCGAGCGGCGCGAGCCCCGAGGCCTCGCCGGGTCCAAACGCGGACACTCCGAGCCCTGACGTTGATGGGGGCCCCCTGCCCAACTCTGGCGTGAACGACGGCAACGACGGACCGAGCACAGACTCGAGCGATGTCGGCGCGGGGGGTAACGGCGCCAGCAATGGGCCATCCGACGACGAGGCCCCATCGGGTTCCGGTTCCACCGGCTCAGGCGAGACGAGCCCCGCTCCCACGGGTACGGATCCGACGGAGCCATCGAGTACGGCTTCTGCGGGCGACGTTCCTCATGTGCCGCTCGAAGAGCTGACGCACGCTGGTTGCACCCAGGATCCGGATTACGAATCGTTCGCGGTCGACGGCTACTGCACTCAATACTTGCGCTGTGACGACGTGGGCTACGTGGCGTCATCGTGTTCGTCCAACGACGACGACGACAAGACGGTCTCGTGCGATTGTGACTCTGCAAACGGGCCGCACTATCACTTGTTGGTGGATCAGTTGGACGGTATCGCGACCTGTGACCGCGTCACCGAGATGTGCCGTCAAGAGACGCCCGTGCAATTTCACGGCGGTTACGACTGCAAACTCACCGTTCACGATTCGGGGCCTCTCGATTGCGAGATCGCGAAGCACTGCCGGCGTGAAGAGCAGCAACCGAATGACTTGATCGCGCTCGAGATCGGCAATCCGGATACACGCTGCCTGACGGGAGCCGCGATCCCCGATGCACCCATCGGGGCCGACCCATTGGCGCCCGGCGATTTCGCCAAGTGCGATTGCGATGCGAACAGTTCAATCGAGCTGGCTGACACGCCGATGGACGAGGTTTGCGAAATCGCCCAAAACGTCTGTTTCTTCGGCATGCTGCCCACGTCGACGGGAGAAGCCAGCTGTGAACCTGACGCAGACGCTCTGGATAGCGCTGCCGACCACTGTCACGCCGCGCAGCGTTGCAAGCAGCCCTCAGCGATCGGCGACGCCAGCGCTGCAATTTCGGCCGAGTACAGCGTCGATTGCGCGCCCGCGCAAAACGGCTCCGAATGGTCATGCTCGTGCGACGATGGCGCTCGCACTTCGAGTTATTCCGTATCCCCTAGTGCGGCTAGCGCGGACACGTGCGCTGCGGCTCTTGCACAGTGTCAAACTTCTCTCACGGTAGTCCCCACGAGTGAACTCAGTTGCAAGGTCGTGGAGAATAGCATCGACCGCTCGGTCAGCGAGATGTGCACACAGACCGTGGTCTGTACGGCCAGCGGTGTCAGCGGTGATCTGACGGTAACCCGCCAAGGGCGCGCGAGTATGCGTTGTTGGCCCGAAGGCGGCGCCCCGTCGTGTTATTGCGATGCTCAAGGTCACGAGACGTACGAGTACAACTTCGAGTCGGATCTGAGCGTGGAAGAGCTGTGCGGGCACGAAATTTCCGCATGTGCCGACCGCATCGACTTCAACGCGCCGTTGGTGCAGCCCGCGCAACCTCGTTGAGCGAGCCACGTGGGGGGCTGCAGGGGCGTATGGCAACGAACGCCAGCCGGCACCCATGGAGTATGGCTGGCTTCCCTCCATGCACCTCGCCAGCACTTTGGACCCTGCTCGGGCGCTTGGAGCTTGGGTTCGGCGGGGGCTCCTGCGTCCGGAGCTGTATCTGCGTGGGCGTATTCGGTGAGATAGCAGCGGCGTGCCGCGCCGCGTTGCCATAGCTCGAGCCCTCGATTACCGTGCGCCGATGCGAGTCCTCTTCAGTTCGACGCGCGGCGCCGGGCATTTGCAGCCGCTGTTACCTTACGCCAAGACCCTTGCAGCGATGGGTCACGAGGTCTTGGTGGCGGGTCCGGAGGAAATTGCGCCGGCGCTGACCGATGCAGGCCTCGACCACGCGCCGTTTGGGCACCCGGGGGATCGGGGATTGGCTCCGCTTTGGGGTCGTTTGCGCGAAGTCCCGTTGGCAGAACAGCCGGCACTCTTCGTCAAAGAGATCTTCGCGGGTGCCATCGCGCGCGCAGCGTTTCCGGCACTTCTCGAGACCGTTCAACGTTGGCGGCCACAGCTGATCGTTCGCGATTCGATGGAGTTTGCGGCTCTGGTCGCTGCGGCGTTGACGCAAACCCCTCACGTTCGCGTCTCTGTACACCAAGCGCCGATGGAAGCGCTGATCGATTCGCTCGTAGTCGAGCCGGTCGATGCTTTGCGACAAGCGCAGGGTCTGCCGCCAGACGCTGGGGCCGCGCTGCGGGCAGAGCCTGTGTTCACTTCCTTTCCAGAGTCGTTCGAGGGTCCTCCGAACGGCTCAGCTCCGGTCTATCGGGTTGCGCCGCCCCCGGTCCCGCCGTCAACGGGGAGCGCGGGCTTGGGTTGGGACAAGGATGAACAGGGACGGCCGTTGGTATACATCACGTTTGGAACCATCGTGATTGCCGAGCGACAACCCCTGTACAGCGTCGCCATTCAAGCGGCGGGGGGATTGCCAGTGCGCGCGCTGTTGACCACGGGCAAAGACTTCGACTCGTCGAGCCTCGGACAGGTCCCCGAGAACGTTCAGGTCGCAGCCTGGGTTCCTCAAGCACAGGTCCTACCGCACGCAGCCTTGGTCGTCTGTCATGCGGGCTCGGGCACGACGCTCGGCGCGTTGGCGGCTGGGGTACCTCTGATCGCTATCCCGTTCGGCGCCGATCAACCCCACAACGCGCGGCGCCTTGCTGAGACCGGTGCCGGGCTAGCCCTAGACAACCCCGACGTCGAGACGCTGCGCGCTGCCATGCAACGCGTGCTCGCCGATCAAAGCTTTCGACGCGCAGCCGAGCTCGTCGCGCGAGAGATGTCGTCGCTGAACGGTATCGAACACGCGGCGCAGGCATTGCTCGAATTTGGAGCACGCTGAGTCGCACGCTGGGTTGCCGATGCCCAAAATGGCTCGACCCTGGAGCCGCTGCGGTATGCGTGTAGGAATTTGTTTGTTCCAGGCACCCGCCTGAATCAAACCACGGGTCATGCTTTTTGGATCTCGTTGGTTTGGGAATGGCCTGTCTCGCGTCGTCGCGCTGGGGCTTTTTGTCACGGCTTGTGGAGACGATGCGTCGAGCACGAGCACCGAGGATGCTGGTAACTCCGATTTGACGGAATCCGAAGCTGGTGCGAGCGAAACGACGCCCACGACTCAGCCAACCGAATCGAGTTCCGACGACGGCACGAGCACCAGCTCCGAGTCAGATGCAGCCGTAAACCCGACACCGGTAGAAGCCGGAACCTCCGAAGTGCCGACCAGCGCTGGCGATGCGGGCAGCGACGAGACGTCGACCAGTACGTCTATGCCGGGGAACGACGCAGGCAACGACGCGGGCACGTCAACGACGACAGAGCCGCCGACCAGCTCGGGCGATGCTGGCGCTGACAGCGACGCGGGTGCCGGGGACGACTACAGCGGAGTCGAGGAGGTCCCGTTGCTGGAGCGCGCTTCGACGGCGGCCTACGCGTGCGAGGTGAGCACGGCGGCCAAGTTGCTGCACGTGCCCTCGGGCTTCGACGCGTCACTGACGCTTGCCAGCGATGTGGCTTGGTACGCGCGCGGCGAGAGTCCCGACGTCGGTGATTATAGTTTGGAGCTCTCCGCGTTGGCGCCCGATGGCTCCATAGCCACGACGACGTCGTTGGGCTCGAGTCCGAGCGAGACCTTCAGCCGCGCACAAGTCGTCGCCACACCGTCACAGTTGTGGGTTTTCAGTGAACGTTACGGCAGCAGCGCCTCGCTGACTTTGGCCAAAGCGTCGCTCGCGGGTGAACGCATTCAGTTTGCCAAGCCGATCGACGGCACTGACGATGTGGGCGTTTACAACGTCGCGGTCGGAACCGATGGGGTCGCAATCTTGTTCAGTCGCAATGGCGGCGACGCGCCGGGGCTGTACTTCGCGACGCTGGACTTCGATGGCAACTTGGTGGGCGACGCACAGCTCGTGGAGAGCGGCGTTGACTCGGTTGCTCCGGGAGCCATCACCGCCACTTCTGACGGTTACTTGTTCAGCTATGTGATCGGCTACATGCCGGCGGCGCTCTACGTTCGCAGCGTGGATCAGGCGGGCACAGTCGGTGAGCGAGTGCCATTCGCCGACAGCCCCAACGATCTCGATTACAAGCAAGCGCTGCTCAATCGCGGTGACGAAATCCTGTTTGCGTGGACCGACACGGGCGGAACTTGGGACAACAGCGATCTGAATCGCACGACCATCCTCAGCCGCTTGAGTCTCGAGGGTACGCGGCTCGCCCAAGACGTGCGTGTGCAAACGCCGGTGACGAACCAAGAGCGTGTCGAGCCGCAGTTGATCCCGCGCGGCGACGACATTGGCCTGCTATGGTCCGAGGGCAGTGTGATCTACTTCTGCGCCGGCTGCATGCCGGACAATCAACTCGACTTCGTGATGCTCGACGGTGCGACGCTCTCGCCCGCGAGCGATGTGGTGACGTTGACGAATCCCGCTGAACAAGGTGGTTTGATCACGCCGGCAGGCGTGTGGCAGGGTGATAGCCTGACAGTGGTGGCTGCGGTAGGTTATCACGTGAACGGTGAGGGTGCCGCTGGCGCGCTCGAGTGCCTGGACCAATGAAGTCGGTGCGCAGACTGCAGACGGCCCTGTTGTTCGTTGCGCCCGTCTTGGCGTGCACCGAAGTGGCGCCAAGCCAACGACCGAGTGACGCAGCGTCGCCGAGTGACGCAGCGTCGCCCAGGGACGCGGCAGCCCCAATGGCTGATGCGTCAGCGCTGGGTGATGCTGGATCACTGCAACCGGACGCCGCGTTACCCGCGCCGGATGTGTTGCTCGAGATCGAGCGCGCCGCCGACGCAGGCAGCGCGCCGTATTATGCTTGGTTGTCGCGCGGCGCGACTTACCCGACCGAAACCATCACGTGTCCCGACGGTGCGCCGACCCCGGGCCTGGTCTGCGACGTCGAGGGCCTGCGTTTGGCGCGCAGCCCGAGTGACCTCACAGTGAAGGCCCGAGGCTACCATTTCGTCAGCGCCCCCGTGCTCGACTTGCTGGAGGCGGATTCATCGACGGCGAAGCTCGAACTCGTTGCTTTGCCCGAGGGCGAGCAGACGAGCACTTACGCGACCGAGTTGGCCGAGGGCGACGCAGACTCGTTCGGCAACTTGTCCGTACCAAGCACTGGTGAGCTTGGACGCACCGATTCACTGAAGTTCTACATCGCGAATCTCGATGTCGAGCCGGTCGTGTATTTTCAAAATACGCGGCGTTTCTCCACGCATTTCGACTTCGCTCACGACGTGCTGCGCGCCGCCGGTACCCCCGCGGCGTTCGAGCGCGCAACGTATCAGGGCCAAGATCGCAAAGCCATGGCGGGCACCGTCACGTGGTATCACGACTTGAACGTGACGGCGGACGACGGCGACAAGTACGACGCGCCCTACGTCTTGTCGTTCTTCAGTAGCGATGACCTGTCCCCCGAGCTCGCGCGCTTGGCTCACCGCTTGATCGAGGAGCGGCTCGGCGTTTCACGTCTAGGTGGCACGAATGAACGTCTGTTGTACGTACCCGCTGCCGAGGCCCAGCTCGAACAAACCGAAGAACAACAGCATGCGTTTGCGGCTGCTGGCATTCCCTGGGCACGCACGGGCGACCTGTACGCGGGGATCACCCAGCAGAATTTGAATCCGGGGGTTGCCTACGGAACATTGCGCGCATTGACGTCCGAGCAATTGACGACCACGGCGTTGTCTTTCCACGACATCCTCGTGCTCGAGCAGTTGCCCGCCGAACTGCCATTGGTTGGGGGCACCATCACGTCAGAGCCGCAGACGCCACTGGCGCACGTGAATCTGCTGGCCCATTCGCGTGGAACGCCAAACCTGTCGCTGGCGAACGCTGCGATGGACGAGCGCGTCGCGCCCTTCTTGGACGAGCTCGTGCGTTTCGAAGTGACGACCTCGGGTTTCAGCATCGAATCGGCGACGCAGAGCGAAGCAGAAGACTTCTGGGCTGCGAGGCAGCCGCCTCTGTTCACTCCCGACGCAGACTTGGAGTTCACTGGGTTACCTTTGTTCGAGGACGTCGGTTTCGACGACGCAGTGCGCGTCGGGACGAAGGCCGCGAATCTCGGCGAGCTGCGGCAATTGCTTGGCGACAGTGCGCCCAAAGGATTTGCGATCCCATTTTCGGCATATCGTGAGCATCTCGTCGGCAACTTGGTAACCCAAGAGCGCTGCGAGACAGTCTTACCGACCTGCGCGACCACGGGTCGCGCAGCCGAAGCGTGTCAGTGGGCGCTGGGTAGCTGCGAGCAGGCCAGCGACGCGGATGAGAGCCTGGAAGATTACCTCGGTAGATTGCTCGAGGATGAGGACTTTCGCAGCGACAGCGAGCGCCGCGACGCGGGCTTGGCCTTCTTTCGTGGGTTGATCGAGACGTGCCCGGTGCCCAGCGCTTTTGGTAAGGCGCTCGATGCGAGAGTCGAAGAGCTTTTCGGAGACGGCAAAGTCAAGTTGCGCTCGAGCACCAATGTCGAAGACCTTGCAGACTTCAACGGTGCGGGGCTCTATGAATCGTATCGCGCTTATGCCAGCGGCGAAGAGCGTGCTTCGTGGGTCGTGCGTAAAGTGTGGTCCTCGGCGTGGACCTTCGGCGCGTTCGAAGAGCGCGCATGGTGGAATGTCGAGCAGAGCCGAGTTGCCATGGGCGTAGCGGTCAATCCCGCGATTTCGGACGAGCAAGCCAACGGAGTCCTGATCACCGGTGGCATTCCTCCCTGTGGCGACGGGCAAACTTACGTCAACGTTCAAGTCGGCGAAGAGTCGGTCACGAACCCCACGGGCGATACCATCCCAGAGGCGTACTGCGTGGTGGCGGGAGCCGGCGATAGTGTGCAGGCGCAAGTCATCGGCTATTCATCGTTGTCCGAAGGCAAATCGATCCTGACCGACGCAGAGACGACTTTGCTCGAACGCATGAGTCAGAAAGTGGTCCAGCACTTCGCTCCCCTGTATGGCACACCCCCCTCGGCGACGTCGCTGGACATGGAGTTCAAGTTTCATGGCCCCGAGCGAACACTTCTGATCAAACAAGTGCGCCCGTTCGCCAAGGATTGAGCCTGGACTCGAAGCCATGCCGATTCGGTTTCGAGCCAAGATTGAGTTGATTGGGATCAACCCGTTCGTGTACGTGCCGAAGGTTCACCTGGCAACGCTGTTTGCGAGCGCCGGTAGGGACCGAGGGCCCATCCCGCTTTGCATCGAGTGCGGTGGGCGGCAGTTCCGCCAGAATCTCGTGCGGTACCAAGGTGCGTGGCGCTTGTATCTGAACGGGCCGATGCGCAAGGCCGCCGGCAAAGACGTGGGGGACCAGATCCAACTCAGCATTGCATTCGACACCGAGCCGCCCCAGGTCGCGATGCACCCGCTGCTCGAACGGGCTCTCGGGCGTTCGGCGAAGGCACGCCGCGCGTTCGATGAACTCAGCCCTTCGCGCCAGAAGGAGATCTTGCGCTACTTGGCGGCACTCAAGTCCGAGGTCAGCGTCGCGCGCAACGTCGAGGCCGTGGTCTTGGAGCTGACGGCCGCGCCGGGCAGGCAGACCCCGGCGTTCATGCGGAGTTCCGCGTCGAGATCCGGCGCCGGTAAGCTTTCGTGAGGCGTTCTCGGTTGAAGTGCTTTGCGTGAGGTGCTTGCTTAGCCAGGCACCATGCCCTCACCATCCGGCGCGCTCGATCCGTTACCGAAATCTCAAACCCCGGCGCGCGGACCACTAGGCTGGCTGCGCTCGGGAACGTTTTGGATCTTCTTCGCGCTCGCACTGGGAGTGCTCGCCGGCGGGATGTTCCCGCGCAACGCCTACCCGTGGGCGTACGACCTGTTCCACTTCTTTTCGAAGGCGTTCATCCAGCTGATCAAGGGGCTGATCGTGCCGCTCTTGGTTTCAACCATCATCGTCGGGATCTCGCAGACGGGTAACCTCAAGGCAGTAGGGAGCATGGGCGCCAAAGCGCTACTCTACTTCGAAGTCGTCACGACGATCGCGCTCGGCATCGGCTTGTGCGTCGCCAACGTGCTGCGTCCTGGGGATGGGCTACCGCTCGATCCCCACGCGCACGCCCAAGTTGCGACGCCCAAGAGCGGTTGGGAGTTGCTGCTGCATCTGTTTCCCTCGAACGTGATTCAGCATGCGGCCGAGGGGGACGTGCTGCCGGTCGTGATCTTTGCAACGCTGTTCGGGGTGTCGTTGGCGCAGGCGGGTCCGAGCGCGAGCACGCTCGTCAGCGTGTTCGAGGCTTGTGCCAACGTGATGTTCAAGTACACGCACATGGTCATGCGGCTCACGCCCGTCGGAGTCTTCGGTGCGATGGCTTACAACGTGAGCGAGATGGCGTCCGGTGCGCCCGACGGCTCCACGGGTTGGTCCGCCGTGGTGTACCTGCTTGGGCGCTATGCGCGCGTGGTAGGTAGTCTCTACTTCTCGCTGATCCTGCTCTTCGTGTGCGTCTTCGTGCCGGTCTTGTGGTTGTGTCGAGTGCCGCTGCGCAGCTTCGCCCGACACATCAAGGGTCCGGCCTTGACGGCGTTCTCGACGGCCTCGAGCGAAGCCGCGCTGCCTCGGCTGCTGGAAGAAATGGTGGCGCTAGGTGTACCGCGGCGGGTGGCGAGCTTCGTGATCCCGATGGGTTACTCGTTCAACCTCGACGGTTCGACGCTTTACTTGGTGTTGGCTAGCCTGACGATCGCGCAAGCCGCCAAGATCGAAATGCCGCTTTCCACTCAGCTGACGATGATGCTCGTGTTCATGCTGACGTCCAAAGGCGTGGCCGGTGTGCCGCGCGCAACCCTGGTGATCATCGCCGCCACGTGTGCAGGCTTCCAATTGCCGGGGGAAGCAGGGGTTGCGATGCTGCTCGCGGTCGACGAAGTGATGGACATGGCACGCACCACGATCAACGTCGTGGGCAACGGGTTGGCATCCGTCGTGGTCGCGCGTTGGGAAAAACAACTCGTTCTCGAACCAGAGCGACAGACGCCCGCCGAGCCGCTATAGTCGCCCTGGCTTACCGAATTCGCTCCCATGAGAGCGAATAGGAGAAAACAAGGAGAACGAGTGTGGAGATGAAGGGTCGACGAGGCTTCTTTCTGCAGCGGCAGCTGTTTGCCGCGAGTGTGATTTCCTTCTTGGCGTTTGGCGTGTGTCTCGTGTCGTTGGCCGAGCCTGTGCCCCCCAAGACGGCACTGGCCCCAGTGACGGGCGACAAGGGGTCTCCCGACGTGATCCCGGATCAGTACATCGTCGTGTTCAAGGGCGGCACATCGCGTGAAGTGGTGCAAGCTGCCCAGGAGAAAGCAAAGCAACTCAAGGGGACGGTTGGGTTTACTTACTGGACTGCTCTGACCGGCTTCAGCGTCAAGATTGGGCCCAAGGGCTTGGAGTATTTGCGCGCCGTCGAGGGCATCGACTACATCGAGCGCGATCAGCGACCGACGCTGGAAACGGTGCAGACGAACCCGCCCCAAGGCTTGGATCGCACGAGTGAACGCTTGCTCCCCTTGGACAACAAGTACACTTACAGCGAGACGGGCAACGGCGTGCACGTCTATGTGATCGACGGCGGTATCGACATCACTCACAGTGAGTTCACGGGCCGCTCACTCGGCACTTCCACGACCTACGTGAACGACGGCTTTGGCGCCGCCGATTGCCCGGTCGCCAACTCTACCGCGCTCACGCCGGGTCACGGCACGTTCGTCGCAGCAATCATCGCCGGCACGACCGTTGGCATCGCCAAGGAAGCCACTCTGCATTCGGTGCGCGTCGCAGACTGCTCGGGGTCCGTGGCTTCGAACTCGATGTTGGCGGCGGGCATCGATTGGGTGACGGCCAACCGCCAAACTCCCGCTGTCGCCAACATCAGCATCGGCTCGAACTCTTCCTCGGTGATCAATACGGCGGTTGCGTCAGCCGTGGCCGCGAACGTCACCGTGACCGTAAGCGCCGGTAACTCCAAAGTCGACGCTTGCGGGCGTTCACCTGCTAGCGCTCCAAACGCGCTGACGGTTGGAGCGATCGATCCGGCGACCGACACGCTCTGGCAGAACCCCAGCTTTTCCAGCTATGGCTCGAACTACGGAGCCTGCGTCGATATCTTTGCTCCGGGGTACAACATTCGCTCGGCCGATACGGGTACTGGGGGCACGCGAGTCGACCAAGGGACGTCATTTGCCGCACCGCACGTCGCAGGAGTCGCGGCGCGCTTCCTACAAACCCATCCAACGGCAACGCCGGCCGACGTCGCGACTGCGATCAACGCGGCAGCCGATGTCTTTGGAACGACCGCGAACTGGAACGGCATCACGAATCTGCCCGCCAATACCGTCAACAAGGTCTTGCACTGGGGCTCGGCGAACGACGGCGTCGATGACGGCGATCCACACATCACGACAGTCGACGGCGTTCACTATGACTTCCAAGGCGCGGGCGAGTTCGTCGCGCTGCGCGATGGCAACGGCCTCGAGGTTCAAACGCGCCAGACGCCTGTCCCATCGGCGTTCCTCGCCACCCCCAATCCGCAGACCGGCCTTGCCAGCTGCGTGAGTCTCAACACGGCGCTTGCGGCGCGCGTCGGCAAACACCGCGTCACGTATCAGCCCGGCCTCAGCGGCGGTGCTAACCCGACGGGGCTAGAGTTGCGCGTCGACGGCGTGGTGACTGCGCTTGGTCCGCAAGGAGTCGATTTGACGCCCGATGGTCGCGTCAGTGTCGCGCCCGACGGCAACGGCATCCAAATCGACTTCGCTGACGGCACGACCTTGATCGCCACGCCGCACACTTGGACCAACGAGGGGAATTGGTACCTCGACGTCAGCGTGCTCCACAGTCGCGCCTCTCAGGGCTTGATGGGCAGCCTGGCTGCTGGTAGTTGGTTACCGGCATTGCCCGATGGCACTTCGGTGGGCCCAATCCCGAGCGCACTGCACGATCGCTACGTCACTCTCAATCGAACTTTTGCCAAAGCCTGGCGAGTGACTGCGGCGAGCAGTTTGTTCGACTACGCGCCGGGCGCTTCGACTGGGACGTTCAGCAACGCCAAGTGGCCGCCCGAAAAGCCGCCGTGCGACCTGCCCAACACGACGCCGCTGAAGCCTGAAACGGAAGCGGCGGCGGTCAAGGCATGCTCCAAAATCAGAGACAAGTCGTTGCGAGAGAACTGCGTCTACGACGTGCAGGTCTTGGGTAACGTGGCCGTCGCAAAGTCTTATCTCGCGCTCGAGAAGCTCCGCGCCGGTAGCTCGACGGTTGCTCCGCGTTCGATCAAGACTACGAAGTAGTGCCGAGAGAAAGCGTTGCCCTGGAGCAGGTCTCGAGCGTCTCGAGACCTGCTCGGCGTCAAGCGTCGCCTGCGGGCGAGATCCGAACCGCAGACATCTTGTAAGAAGGTTGTCGCGAGTGGCGATCGAACGCCGGAAACGTCAGCTTGTTGGTGATCAGGTAGTGCATCGGCATGAAGCAGTGTCCGGGTTGCACCACGTGCGTGACGTAGGCACGCGCACGGACGCGGCCGCGCCTGGATTCGACTTGGACCCATGCGTTGGGTTCGATTCCAAGAGCGCTCGCGTCGCCTGGGTTGATCTCTACGTAAGCTTCCTGCGGATACAACTTCTTCAAGACCGCTGATTTGTCCGTGCGCGTGCCGGTGTGCCACTGGCTCGAACTGCCGCGACCCGTCAGTAAGGTGAGGGGATACTCGGTGTCGGCGGCCTCGGGAGCTGCTCGGGGTGGCTCGAACAGGAGCTTCGCCTTGCCGTCCGGATGATAGAAACGGCCATTTTCGAACAAGCGGCGTTCACTTCCCGGCTCTACGACGCTGCCCTTGGCCAACGGCCACTGAATGCCGCGTTGTGCGTCGAGCATTTGATAACCCTCGATGCCGGTGATGTCGCAAGCGGTGCCCGCCGAAAGACTCTTCAGGATCTGAAAGGTTGCCTCTGGTGATTCCCAACGCTCGAACATCGCGCCGACACCCCAGGCTTCCGCCAACAACTTGATGATCGCAAAGTCGCTTAGGGCTTGCCCGGGCGCGCGGCGAATGCGCTTGATCACGCTGATCCGACGCTCGGAGTTGATGAAGGTACCCTCCTTCTCTCCCCAGCCCGCAGCGGGCAGCACCAAATGCGCCAGTTTCGCGGTGTCGGTCGAGTGATACATGTCTTGGACTACCAAGAACTCCAGCTTGCTCAGTAGCTCGCGCGCATCATCTTGGTGGATCCATGAGTGAGCGGTATTGGTGGCGACGATCCAGAGACCTTTGATGGCTCCGCTACGGATGCCATCCATGATCTGGTCATATGCCCAGCTCGGTTCGGTGGGGATTGCCTGCTCCGAGATCCCGAGCACCGATGCGACCTTTTGACGGTGTTCGTGATTCGCGAAGTCTCTACCAGCGAATAGGCTCGCCGTATTGCTGAACATGCGCGAACCCATCGCATTGCATTGACCCGTGATCGAGTTGGCTCCGGTACCTGGACGACCGAGGTTGCCCGTGATCAGCGCCAAGTTGATGATGCTCTGCGCGACGCGCACCGCCTCGTGGCCTTGGTTCACGCCCATGGTCCACCAGAAACTGACGGCCTTGCCTCGTCCGATACTCTCGACGACGCGCATCAGACGGTCGACGCTGATCCCGCTGGCATCAGCCGCAACGTCGAGTGTGAACTGGGCGACGAAGTCCTTGAATGCGTCGAAGCCGTCCACGCTCTGCGCGATGAATTCGCGATCGATCCAGTCGTTTGCGATCAGCGCGTTGGCGATGGCGTAGAACAACACCAGATCGCACTTTGGACGAATCGCCAAGTGCTGGGTGGCCGCCATTGCCGTTTCCGTTCGACGCGGGTCGATGACGATGATCTCGGGCTGCTTCTTGTTCCGCGCGACGCGTTCCCACATGATGGGGTGTGCAATGCACGGATTGGCGCCGACGAACACGAGGACGTCGGATTGTTCGAAGTCGTCATAAGTGTACGGTGGCGCATCGAAGCCGAAAGCTTGCTTGTAAGCCACGACCGACGTCGCCATGCATTGTCGCGTGTTACCGTCGCCGTGGACCGCGCCCATGCCGAATTTGGCGAACGCTCCGAGCAACGCCAATTCCTCACACGGGATCTGCCCCGTACCCAGAAACGCTACGCTGGCCTTGCCGTGCCGCTCCTGAATCGAGCGGAAGCGATCGACGAACGTTTCGAGTGCTTGTTCCCAACTGATCTCACGAGGTGCTTGGTCGAGGTCCGCGCGCAGCAGGGGCAGCGTTGCGCGGTCTGGGCTCGACAGCGGGGCTAGCGCTTCCCAACCTTTGGGACAAGCCATTCCCAAGTTCACCGGGTAACGGTTGTCTGGTGAAAGGTTTACGGCATGTCCGCCCTTCAAGTGGGCGCTCAGACCGCAACCTGTCGAGCAGAAGCCGCAGGTGATGGTCGTGGTTCGCTCCGGGGCCAAGCGTGACGGGACTTGGCCCAGTCCAAACTTGCCGGGTTGGCGTAACAGTTCCGCGGTGAGCGGCCCGCCTCTGTCGAGCCACAGTTTGCCGAGAGGGCCTAGCCGACCACGCTTGGGAGGCAAGCTCATTGACCAACCGCGCCCGGCATTCGCGCAGGCGCCACCGCCATGAAGAACAAGCTCCGCTCCAAGAACTCACCCATTACCAGTGCCAAGCCTGCGCAAGCCAAGGCAGCGAGAGCGATCGCGCGATTCGGCGCTGCCATGAGCACGACCCACGGCGCTGCGACACCGAGCACGGCGAGCGCGATACGGAGTTCGAGCAACGGTCGCAAGTGGATCGTGAGCAACAGCGCAGTGCGCTTGAAGTCCGTCCATGTGTTCGCGTCGCGATGCGAGACGACGCTCAGTTCGCCGAACAGCTTTGCACTCGCCAGTAACGACCCAAACACGAGCAACGCCCAACTCGACGTGGAAGCCGAGTGTGCCTCGCTCACGTCGTGTGCGAGCAAAACTTGGGCGACCAAGAGCGTTCCGCTGCCTAGGGCGGTACCAAAGAACTTCGCACCGGTGGCGGAGAGTCGCCACCAGCGGCGGCCTGTGACGGCGTACAACAGAACGGAACACGCAACCCCGAGCAGGCCGTTGACGAGCGTCGCGGCACCGAGCAGGCTTTCGAGCTGCGCCAGCAGCTCTTCCGAGAATGCGGGTAAGTGCACGAGCTCAGCCAATGGGGTCAACCAAAGACTTGCCACATACAGCGGGGCGAACGCGCCGAACAGGCCGAAGAACAGCACTTCACGGCTCATCCACGAGTGCAAGAGTCCAACCAGGGCTCTGAACGCGTACAAGGGGCGGCCGAGATGAAACACGCTCGCGCCAAGTCCCAACAGCCCGAGCCCGAGGGCGATCAGCGCAATCAATCGATGCGCGCCCTGGGGCAAGCCGTGTAGCGCCGCCAAGTAGTCGAGCGCGAACGCGCCGACGGAGAGCTGCGTCAGCACCAACATCACGACCAGCGGCACGTGGTTGTGCGCGGGCTTGAGGTTGTGAGCGTCCGCAGCCGTGGTGTTCTCGGGCAGTTCGCGCTCGGTGCGATAGCTCGTCGTGGGGAGCGTCGAGCGCGGCGATGGCGAATCCGGCAAGAAGCGTTCAGCAGCCGCTTTTTCGATTACTTCTTTGACATCGACCAGGCGAATCGCGATGGCTTCTGTCGGGCAGGCTTGGACACAAGCGGGCGCTTCGCCTGCCTTGAGTCGAGAGCTGCACATGTCACACTTGCGCACGATCCCCAGGCGCGGATTGTATTGGGGCACATCGTACGGGCAAGTCATCGTGCAGTACTGGCAACCAATGCATTGATCGTCCAAGTGCCGAACGATGCCGGTTTGCTCGTCCTTCTCGTAGGCATTGACGGGGCAACCTTTCAGGCAACCGGGCTCGACGCAATGATGGCAAGCAGTGGTCACCGTTTGCTGCAACGGGTTCTCGAGTTTGCCGCCCTGCAACAAACCCACGCTGCGCCAGGTCTCGCTCTCGTCCAAGCCGTTGAGGCTGTGACAGCCAGTGACGCAGGCCTTGCATCCGCTGCAGCGATCGAGATCGACGGAAAAGGAATACTGTTGTCCGGGACCAGGGGCTGTGGCGGGCAACAGGTGTTCGTAGTGGCGAGCTTGGTCTGATAAAGACGCGTCGTCGTGCTGCTGCGCAAAGCGCTCGACCGCGCTGAGTTCCTGCTGCTCTGCCAAGTACTTCTGCAGCAGAGGCAAACGCACACGCGTCGAAGCGCTCGAGACCGGAGTGGTTGCTGTAGCGGCTGCAAGCATCACGGACAGCGTGGCAGAGCCGGCGTTTCGCGACGGTTGCCTGCTGCGAAGATCGAGCACGGAGTGCGCTGTTCAGCTCCTGCGAAACATATCGATGAACGATATGTATTTTGGGGTCGCTGGATCAGATATATCGATGGACGATATTAAACCCGCCGCACACGTTCGAGAACGGATACCGAAACACATGGTACTCGCGTGCGGAAACATCGCGTCCGAGGTTTCGTGAGCGTTTCGCTGCGCGAAACGGCTCTCAGCGGAACGCCGCGACGTCGTCCTCGACCTCTGTGGGCTGCGGCTTCTTGCACTAGCGAACCCCCGCAGGCACCCAGGGAGTACGGCGGGGTTAGCTGCGTCTTCCTCGTTGAGTCGCGCACTTTGGCGAGTGGAACCGAGCACCTCGGTGAGACGTGGTCCGAGAGCGTCAGCTCGCGCCGAGGGGCGATAACAGCCCGCGCCCGGCCGTCGGGAGTGGCGACTTTGGGGTAGGCCGGGCGCGGAGCTAGAGCTTCGAGCTTCAGTTGGGTGCGTGCTTTTTGCCGAAGGCTTTGGTCCACGAACTCGGTGCGTTGAGCCCCATCACGTCGTGAACACCGATGCCATGGCGATTGATCAACTCGCCGCCCAACCACCCCGTGATTGTCACGAGTCCTAAACCGGCCACTGCCAGCAGTTTACCAGCGGCACTGTGTTGCTTCGAGCCGTGACGCAGCATGCGAGACACGGCGAACAGGCCCAGGACGCCGACGTTACCCAGGGCATGCAGTAGACCGATACGCTTCGCTCGGGTGCCCGGTTCGATGGCGAACCAGTCTATGGCGCCGAACGGAGCTGCAACGATGGCGCTGATGACGCCGAAGTCGAGCGCCAATCTGGCCGCAATGCCGAACTCATCCCGACCCGAGATACGTTCGAGCGCGTCGCTCGTGACGGCAAAGGTGAGCGCTCCGAGCGGCAGCGCCACCGCAATCTGATGCGCAGGGTGTCCAAGAATTTGTACTTTGCTCTCCATGGTCAGTGCTTAGTTGTTGGGGGCCGCTGCACTGATGCTTCCCAGCGCGGAGTTCGGATCGCGTTCGAGCGCTAGATCGCCCAGAGATAGAATGCCGACTGGGACCCCATCTCTGACGACGGGGATGCGGCGAATGGCCTTGTCGCGCATCAATTCGACCGCGTATTGCAAGCGATCCTCGGGCCTGAGCGTCGCGACTTGCGGGCTACAGATTTCCGCCACGTGGGTCTCGTCGCAGTCGCCGCCCTCGGCGATGCATCGCACCACGATATCTCGGTCGGTCAGAATGCCGTGAAGTCTGCCATCTTGCAGAACCACGATCGAACCCACGTCGGCTTCGCGCATTTCGCGAGCGGCCTCCCGTACGGTGTCCCCGGCGTTAACCGAGACTAGGCGCTTCGTCATGATGTCACTTACGGTCCGGTTGGTATCTATTTCCATGGTCCTGAGTCCTCGGTCGTTTCTTGCGAGAGTGCCGTTCAGCTAACTTTGACTTCGATCGACTTGGGTTTGGGTTTATCGGTCTTCGGTAAACTGACACTCAGCACTCCGTCCTTGAAGTCGGCTTTGACTCGAGCGCCGTCCACATTGTCGGGCAAGCTGAACGTCCTCACGAAGGAGCCGTAGCTGCGTTCGACACGATGGTACTTCTTGTCCTTCTGTTCGTTGTCTTGCCGACGCTGTCCCGAAATGCGCAAGACGTGGTCGTCGATCGAGACCTTGACCTCGTCCTTCTTCACGTCGGGTAACTCTGCGTGGATCTGAAACTCGGTCGGAGTTTCGGCAATGTCGACGCTCGGTGCCCAATCGAACGCCGTCAAGGCGTCCTTGCCGGTGTCTTGGTCGCGAGGGACACGGCTCTCCCCGAACAGGCGATTGAGCCGCATACTCATGTCTTCGAGTTCACGAAATGGATCCCAACGTGTAATGTGCATGGTTCGAGCTCCGCGTGTGAATCGGCCGAAGCGCGCCGCGCGCTGCCGACGCCTGAAGCAGCATTCTCCGTGCCAGCCCAACACGCTTCACAACGGGTGGCGTCAGGGCAGACCCACGACGTCTCCACTCGAGCAAGGGGCACACAGGTCGCGGCAAATTGTCACGAGGCGCCAAGCTGCCCTATGATGGGCCGTGGCGACGTCGCGCTCGTTGATTCGGAGGGCTGGAAGCTCGAGGCGGCGCTTGCTGTACCAGCGCGCAGGCCTTGTGTGGTTGCTGTGTACGGCAGTTGCCGCTCACAGCGCCGCGCGTCTGAAACGTCGTCTGCCTGCGTTCGAGCCCACCGACTTGGACTTGGAGCCCCCTGGCACGTTGGAGTTCGACTTGCAGGTGGGGCGCATTTGGCGTGACGGCGAACCGCGGACACGGCTCTTCATCCCAGATTTCGAGCTCGATCTGGGGCTCGCGAGCCGCGTGGAGATCGACGTCGACGGCGCACTATCCTTGGACGCGCAAAGTCAACGTCTGCAATTGTCGGGTGATAACCTTTGGACGGGAGTGAAGCTGGGGCTCGGCGCGCTACGCGGGAGCGATGGGCGCGATCACGCGTGGAGCGCTGGCGTTCAATTGGGACCGCGTTTACCGACGGCACCGGGTGCGCAGGGTGTGGGGTTTGGGTTAGTTTTGTTGGGGGCACATGCCGCGCCACCTTGGCACTCGATCGCCAATCTCGGCGCTCTGATCGAGCCCTCGCAACGCGACACCCCCGGTCGCACTAGCGGAGCGCTCGGTGGAATCGAGGCAAGCCTCGACCTCGATCCCAAAGGGCGCTTCGCGATGCTCTCCGAGCTCGGCGCATTCTACTCGCTTGGCCCCGATCCCCACGACATGCACGTCACACTGGGGCTCAACGCGAGCGTCTCATCGGCTCTCGATCTGTCTTTGGTCGGCTTCGCGGGGTTCTTGCCGAACGGCGATCGGGTTGGTGTGTTCTTGGGGGTCACGCCCAAGTTCGACCTTTGGTAAGCAGCGCGCATTTCACGACCTCCTCTCGATGGACGTTGTAGACTGGACCCGTTTTGCGACTCGCGCGACTCATCGGCTTCGTGAGACCTTACAAGGCTCCCGCGGTTCTAGCGTTGGTTTTATTGGCGATCCTGGTCGCGTTCGATCTGTCCATTCCTCGCCTGGTTCAGCGAATCATCGATCAAGGCATCGGCGGCGGTAACCGCTCGCTCGTAATCCACGCGTCGCTTCTGATGTTGGGTGTTTCGGCGCTCAGCACCGTGTTCGCGATTGGCAACAACGTGGCGTCGGTGAAGGTTGGGGAAGGGGTCGCTCGCGACCTGCGCCGCGCGCTGTTCTTGAAGATTCAGAGTTTCTCTTACGGCAACTTGGATCGCATGCGAACCGGTGAGCTGTTGGTTCGCTTGACCAGCGACGTGGCCGCGATCAAAGGGCTGGTTCAAGTGTCGCTGCGGATTGGCACACGCGCGCCCCTGATGATGGTCGGAAGCCTGATTCTGATGGTCAACACCAGCCCGCATTTGGCGCTGGTCTTGTTACCGCTGCTGCTCGTCACATCGTTGCTCATCGGCTTCTTCGTGCTGCGAACCGAACCGCTCTTTCACCAGGTGCAAGTCGAACTCGACGCGTTGAATGGCGTGCTTCAGGAGAACATCGCGGGTGCGCGGGTCGTCAAGGCGCTGGTGCGCAGCGGGCGCGAACTCGAACGTTTCGACGCGGCCAACGACTCGCTCACGCGTCGCTCGGTAACGGTGACCAAGTTCTCAGCGACGATGATGCCGCTGCTGACGTTGTGCGTGAACATCGGTACGGTCGTCGTGATTTGGGCCGGAGGTCTCGAGGGCATACAGGGACAGCTCACGCTCGGACAGATCGTAGCGTTTGCAAATTACCTGCTCAGCACCATGACTCCGCTCGTCATGATGACCCTGCTTGCTAGCATGTGGGCGGCAGGCTTTGCCTCGCTGCGCAGAGTCGAGCGCGTGCTCGCAACCCAGCCCGAAGTCGTCGATGCGAAGGACGCTGGCACGCTAGCCACGACTCAGAGTGCAGAAGTGCGATTCGACGACGTTGCCTTCGCCTATCGTCTCGAGACCGACACGGCGACCAACCGCGTGCTGCAAGACGTGAACATCGAGGCGCGGGCTGGGCAGATGATTGCCATCCTCGGGGCCACCGGGGTTGGCAAATCGACGCTCGTCAACTTGATCCCGCGCTTCTACGATGTGACGACGGGCGCTGTGCGTGTCCAAACTCGAGACGTGCGCGAGCTACAGCAAGCGTCGTTGCTCGATCAGATTGCGATCGCCCCCCAGGAGGCTTTGCTGTTCTCCGGCAGCGTGCGCGACAACATCGCGTACGGCAGACCCACTGCGAGCGATGAAGAGGTCGAAGCCGCAGCCAAACTGGCGCAAGCACACGAGTTCATCACGCAGTTGTCCGAGGGCTATCGCGCGCGCGTCGCGCCGCGCGGGGCAAACTTCTCTGGGGGTCAGCGTCAGCGCTTGTGTATCGCGCGGGCACTGTTGCTCGGAGCACCGATCTTGATCTTGGACGACAGCACCAGCGCCGTCGACATCGAGACCGAGGGCAAAATCCAAGACGCGCTGCGTGCACGCCAAAACGCTGGCACTTTGTTCGTCGTGGCCCAGCGCATCAGCTCCGTCCTCAGAGCAGACCGAATCGTAGTGCTCGAGAGTGGGCGCGTGGTGGCGACGGGTACACACTCAGAGCTGTTGAACACGAGCGCAGCCTATCGCGAGATTTACGACTCGCAGCTCGGCGCGGGGGGATCGGAATGAACGGCCAAGCGCCACGCGTCCAAGAGGCGGCGCAACGCGCGCTGGCGCCCGGCGGCCCCAGAGCGGGCGTTCGCATCGAGCGTGCCAAGAACGCGCGCGTGACCTTGCGCAGACTAGCCACCTACTTTCTGCCCTTCCGCGCGGAGCTCTGGCTCGTGTGCGGGAGCGTCGTTGCTTACACTTTGCTAGGGTTGCTCGGCCCCTACTTGATGGGCGTTGCCATAGATCGGTATGTAGCGACGCGCGACAGCCAAGGACTTGGACGCACCGCGTTGCTGATGTTGGGCGCCTACCTATCGAGCAACTTGCTGCAGCTATTTGGCAATTGGATCATGGCCAGCGTTTCTCAGCGCGCGCTGGCCAGCTTGCGCCGAAGGCTGTTCCAGCACTTGCAGGTGCTACCGATTGCCTATTTCGATCAACAGCCAGCCGGTGACTTGATGAGCCGGCTCACGAGTGACATCGACGCGGTCAACCAGGCCGTGTCGCAGAACATCACGGCACTACTAGCAAGCGTGCTGTCGATGACGGGCATCATCGTTGCCATGTTCGTGCTCGACCACTGGCTGGCATTGGCGGCAGTTCTGGTCGTGCCGCTGATGTTGTGGTTCACGCGTTTCGTGGCCCTGTATACCCGCCGCGGCTTTCGTGAACTGCAGCGCGACATGGGTGCGCTCAACGCTGCCATGGAGGAGTCGATAAGCGGGCAAAAGGTGATCAAGGCTTTTCGCCGCACGGATTCGACCATCGAACGCTTCGACGAGCACAACGAAGCCGTGTATCGAACCTCGGTCTATGCGAACAGCTACGCGCTCTTGTTGATGCCGCTGACGGCGGTGCTCGGCAACCTGTTCGTGATCGTGCTTGCGGGACTCGGCGGCTATCTGGCGCTCGCCGGCTTGGTCAGCGTGGGGGTGATCGCGACGTTCATCAATTACAGCCAAAACTTCATCAATCCGCTGCGTCAACTCTCCAACCTCTACAACACAATCCAGGCGGCGCTCGCCGGCGCAGAGCGCGTGTTCGAGGTGCTAGACCTGGAGCCCGAGGTCGACTTCGAGGAAAGCTCTGACGCGCCGCTGCAACTGCGCGGCGAAGTGAAGTTCGAGAACGTCGAGTTCGGCTACCGTCCGGACCAGACGATTCTTCACGATATGTCACTGACGGCGAAGCCAGGTGAACTGATCGCACTGGTTGGTCCGACGGGCGCTGGTAAGACCACGATCGTCAATCTGCTGACACGTTTCTACGAGATCCGCAGTGGGAAAATCACCGTCGATGGCATTGATTTGAGAACCCTGCCGAAGCCTGCCTTGAGGCGGGAGCTCGGCATTGTTTTGCAAGACACCTTCCTGTTCGCTGACAGCGTGCTTGCGAACATCAGGTACGGCAGGCTCGACGCCAGCGACGAGGAAGTGATGGAGGCGGCACGTTTGGCTCAAGCCGATGCCTTCATTCAACGCTTGCCCGATGGTTACCAGACGCTGCTGTCCGAGCGGGGTTCGAATTTGAGCCAGGGCCAGCGACAGCTCTTGGCCATCGCCCGTACCCTACTTGCAGATCCCGCGATCCTGATTCTCGACGAGGCCACGAGCAGTGTGGACACACGCACCGAAGTGCGCATTCAAAGTGCGTTGCAGCACCTGATGAAGGGTCGCACGAGTTTCGTGATCGCTCATCGCCTGAGTACGATTCGTGAGGCCACTCAGATCCTAGTGATCAAGGACGGAACGATCGCCGAGCGCGGAACGCACAGCGAACTGCTCGCGGCCCACGGTTTCTACGCGCGCTTGTACGAGAGTCAGTTCCAGGGGATCGCGACCTGAGGCGAAACCGGATACTGACGAACACGGGCCACGGCGACACGCTCCGTCACGCTAGCGACACGGCGATCTTGCGCGCCGCGCGCGTCCCGCTCGCGAGTGCCCCTGCGACGGTTGCTGGGTATTCGAGGTCGAGAGCCTCGCCAGCGAAGAACAGAGTCTTTTCCATGGGCTCAGACAGCGCGCGCGCTGCTTGTTCTCCCGCGGGGCGCACAAAGCTGTAAGCCCCTCGCGTCGTTGGATCGTTGACGAAGTCGTGGTGATGGATCTGCAGCAAGTCTCGACGACATGCGGAAAGTGAACGGTTACCCAAACGCGCCACTTGAATCAGTGCCTCCTCCATCACGAGGGCCGGATGCTGCTCCGCCAAGGCAGTCGCGGCAGGACCTCCCACCCACGCGGTGATCTGTTCAAAGTCGTCCTGCTGCTGGTGCCACAGTGTCTTGAAGGTTGCGTCCGGAAAGTGCAAGAACGTGGCATCGCGGACAGGCGACGTCTCTGGCCATTGCGGTTGACTGAAACGCAACACGAGCTTGACCACGTTCCCCATGCCTAGGCTGTTCAAATGGGTTCTGAGCGCAGGCGGGTAGGGCTCGATGTTGATGCCTCCGGCGGCAGCGGCTTGCAAGACACCCACGGAGACCGTGACCAGACAGCGGCGCGCCCGAATGGTCTTCGTTTCTTGCCCCACGATTGCCTGTAGGGTCACATCGTTTGGTCTCCAAGCGATGTTCCGTACCAGCGTCCCAACCTGGATCGGGACATTGGCGCGCTGCAGACTCTGCACGAGCGTGTCGAGCAAGAGTCCCTGACCTCCAGTGATTCGAAATTGTTCGAACTCGTGCAGCGATGCGGCATCGCGCGCGATGGCCCGAGCGCTGACTTCATCCAGCCCAACCGCGTGATAATCGTTGACCATGCTGCGCACGAGGCGCGCTGAGTCGTCCGCGAACGGCCCTGACTCGAGGTAGTCGTGCATCGACTGCGAGGTTGGGGCCTCGCGCGCCGGCTCGAGCAACGTCGCGAAGCGCGACCAAACGTTGGGCATGCTTCGAACCGCAGCGCCCACTTCACAACGCACGTCGGGAACTTTGACGAGCTCAGCGTCGCCAACGAGCGCCAGCGTCGGCGCTGGGCGTTGGTGCACGAACTCAGCCCCGAGCTCTACCGGCATCGGCCAATTCGGCGGCTTGATGCAGCGAATCCTGCCACCTACCAGGTTGTTGGCTTCGAACACCACGGACTTCACGCCCAAGTGGGATAGTTCACGTGCTGCGGCTAGTCCCGCCGCACCGCCCCCGACTATCGCCACATCCGTTTCGACGTCTGCCATAGCTCGCCTCAGCGTAGTTGTTTACACAAGGGTTCCGCTGGTGAAAGTCGGACCCGGTCCACGCAGGCTTTGGTGGAACCTGCATAACAAATGCCAGATGCGCACTGCTCGTCGGAGCTGCACTCGTCGTTCAACTCGAAGCGGTCGGCACATGCACCTCCCGAACAGAATCCAAGCGGTCCGCATTCGGCGTGATTGACACAGCTTTCACCGACCGCCAGGGCTTCGACACAGTTGGTCCCGTTGCAGAAGAACCCTTCAGTGCAGACTTGTTCGGGCGCGCTGCACTTGAGCCCCGGATCAACCACTTCTGGGACCTCGCAGCTGCCGGTTTGTTTCCCACCCTTGATCACACAGCGATAACCCGAAGCGGTCTCGCAATCGTCATCTGCCTCGCATTTGCCCCCACCGAGCGAAGCACCTTTGGCGAGGGCGTCACAGGGCGGGCCCAAGCGCAGCACCGTGTCGAGCTCGGCGCGGGTCAAATCGGCGTCAGAGTAAGCGTCTTTCACTGCATCCAAACAGGCTTTCGCCGCGTCGGCGGTGAAAGTCTCCGGGACGATCCCGATGCAGAACTTGGCCTGCGTCGCCTGACAATCCTCCTGACTCTTGGCTTGGCAAATCGATGCGACGTCTTTGGTACACGCGCGTTCGGCCCAGCTGTCACAAAAATCGCCGCGCGTCATTTCATTGCCGTCGGATGAACATCCCATGATTAACCCAGAGACAACACCGACGAAGCATGGGTACAAGGCTTTCCACATCCCCGACTCTGGTGCATCAACCATGCCAAACTGCGACCAGCGTCGCAGTAGATCAAATTTGCGACTGCTTCAGGCTCGCCAGCGCCCAGGCTCTGCGCTCCGGCCAAGCTCGCGCGGCCGCGCGAGCGATGTCGCTCGCTGTGTCGATATCGAACTCACCGTCGGGCCAATCCACCAGCGCGGTCTCATTCGCGGCGCTTAGAAGTGCGCTCGCGCCTTGATCTCCTTCGAGTCTCAACAGGTGATCAAGGTAGTTCAATGGGAATAACGCAGGGACCGCTGCGTTGCCTGCGTAGCGCGACGCGGCGAGTTGTCCCCCGAAACGGCTTCGAGCGATCAAACGCATCAGATGTTCCGCGCTCAGATACGGCTGATCGCATACGCACAACAACAGAGCAGAGGCGCGCGTGCTCCGTGCCCAAAGTGCTGCCGCACGGACCGATGCCGAGAGCCCGAGTTGCCAGTCGCTGGGAATGAACTCTACGCGTCGCCCGAACAGCGTGCGTTTGACGCTTGCCGCGTGTGCCCCAACCACTACTCCAACACGCGCACATTGAGTCTGCTGCGCGCAGTCTACTGCGTGTTGCACGAGATTCGTCGCGTTGGCCCAGGGCAAGAGCTGCTTCGGAAAGCCGAGGCGCTGAGACTCCCCGGCCGCTAGTACTGCGCAGACAATGGTCATACGGCACCTGCCTGAGCGAGGGGCCATTCGCGAATCGGTAGAGTGTGAATGGCCTCGACGCATTCGCGCAACGGCACGACTTCCGTTCGCGCAATCAAAGCCTGTGCTTCGGCCAAGATCGAGAGCGCGATCTCGGCGGGAGTCTCGCCGCCCAATCGTAACCCAGCGGGGCCATGCAAGCGTTGGAGGTCAGCCGTCGAAATGTGCTGACCGTCGCCTCGCAGTTCCGCCAGCATTCGCTCGGTGCGCTGAGAAGGTCCGAGCACTCCGATGTACGAGACGTTCGACTCCAACAGCACGCCCAAGTTGTGCTTGTCGATCTCGAAATCATGAGCCATGACCAGAGCGAGCGGGCGCGAGCAGCGTTCTGCGATGGCAGCAGCTTCGGCGGCTGACATTTCGAGCAGGCGCGCCTTGCCCAAAAAACGATCGCGCGTCGAGTTGCGACCCGGGCGCGTGCAAATACTCACGCTCCAGCCCAGCAGTTTGGCGAACTGCGCGACGGGCACGGCATCTTCGCCAGCGCCAAAAATGAACAAGTGTGGCGCCGGTTGCACCACCTGTACGAGGGCTTTGACGTCCTCGAGTTGTACGTTGCTCGGTCTGTGATTGCCCTCGGTCAGGATGCAATCCGCTTGGTTCAGCAGTTGTTGTCCGAGGCGTTGGGCTGCGCCCGAGAGACTTGGCGAAAGATCACGCTCGCGCTGCTCGGCACCGCACAGGTACGTCCCGATGGGCAATGAAGACCGTGAGCTCTCGCTCACCGTGATCAGAGCCACTCGCCGTTCGTCCATGAGTTCGTCCGCGACGCGGACGAAGCAATCTTCGACCAGCAGAGTTACAGGCTCGATCAAGATCGAGACTTTGCCCCCGCAGCCATGACCTGCTGGTTCGTCTTCCTCGATGCTCGAATCGTAGACCTTGACTACCGGTCCGCGTCGAGTGAGCCATGGGCCGCGTTTGATGATTTCTGCTTCCAAACAACCCGCGCTCACTCCACCCGCTAGAGCCCCATCGCGGTCGAACAAGAGGCGAGCACCGGGTCGACGATAAGCCGAGCCCTCGACTCCGACGACGGTTGCAAGCCAGGTTTGGCGTTGCTCCGACGCCGCTCGTTTGAGTGCTAGACACAATTCGGTGATCTCGTTCAAGGGGCCTCCTCTGACGCATGCAGTTGGAAGAATGGTTGTCGACTAGATGAGCTTGTCCAAGGTGATGGGCAGTTCGCGGACACGTTTACCCGTGGCGTGAAATACGGCGTTGGCGACCGCTGCAGCCATGCCCGTGATCCCGATTTCGCCGATGCCCTTGGCACCCACCTGGTTGACGTGGGCGTCGTTCTCGGCAACCATGATCACCTCGAGTTCAGGGATATCCGCGTTGACGGGCACGTGATAATCGGCAAGATCACGCACGACGCTGCGACCAGTGCGCGAGTCCCGCCGACCTTGTTCCATCAACGCCAGGCCAATGCCCCACACCATGCCGCCCATGAATTGGCTGCGCGCAGTCTTCGCGTTGAGGATATTGCCCGCCGCGAATGCGGAGACACAACGCTGCACGCGAATTTCACCCAGCGTCGGATCCACGTGAACTTCGACGAACTGCGCGCCAAACGAATGACACGAGTACTTCTTGCTTTCGCCAGTCGCCTCGGTGTGTGCAACGCTCACCCATTCGGCTCGTGGGTTACGCTGCAGCAGCTGCGATAGAAGCTCGCGGCGATCCGGAGAGGTTCGATGTACGACCATTTGATCCATAAAGTCGATCTCGTATTTGCTGACCCCGTGCAGCGGCGAGTTGGCATCGCTCGAAGCCAGCTCCGCAAGCTGAGCACGCAATTTGGAGCATGCCTCACGTACTGCGGAACCGGTGCTGGCGGCCGTTTGCGACCCCCCCGAGACGGGCGTCTCGGGTAACGCCGTATCACCCAGCTCGAAGTGAACGCGTTCCATCGGCAGTCCCAGCGTATCGGCCGCAATCTGAGACATGATGGTGTACGTGCCGGTGCCCAGATCTTGTGTGCCCGCCTGCACGACGAGATCGCCGTTTCGAGTGATCACTGCACGAGCACTGGCGCCGCTCTGTCGAGCAGGATAGGTCGCGGTAGCCACACCCCAACCGACCAACGTGTCGGCGCGCCGATGGGAAAGCGGGGCGTGCACGCGAGAACTCCAACCGAAGCGCTCCGCAGCTTGGTCGTAACATTGAAGCAGCGACTTTGCCGACCAAGGTTTGTTCTCGTCTTGGTTGTGCTCCGCGTGATTCTTGCGCCGGAGCTCCAGCGGATCCATGCCCAGTGAATACGCCAGTTCGTCCATGGCGACTTCGAGCGCGAACGTGCCACTGGCTTCGCCAGGCGCGCGAGTGAAGGTGGGCGTCGGGACGTCGAGACGTACGAGCTGATGACGTGTCGAGAGATTCGGGCACGCGTACAACAGACGGGTTTGCAGGGCGGAGGGCTCTGAAAACTCGTCGAAGCGCGAGGTCTCGGAGACGACCTCATGACTCGTGGCTACGAGCGTGCCGTCTTTGTTCGCGCCCAGGCTCACCCGCTGGATCGTGCGCGGGCGGTAACCCACGAGCGAAAACATCTGCGGGCGCGTCAGCACGAGTCGCACGGCGCGCCCCACCACGCGCGCCGCCAGCGCGCACAGCGCAACGTGCGACCAAGTCGAGCCCTTGCACCCGAAGCCGCCACCCACGTAGTGCGAAATCACCCGCACGTTTGCCGGATCGAGATCGAAGATCCGTGCGACTCGCTTCTTGACTCCAAACAGATGTTGCGTGGTGTCGTACAAAGTGAGCAGATTGGGGCCCTGCCAAACAGCCGTCAGGCCATGAAGCTCCATTGGGTTGTGGTGCTGGTTGCTGGTGGTGTACGTCTGATCGAGTCGTACTGCGCTAGCTTGGAGTGCACTGTCCACGTTGCCTCGCGATGAGGCTGCCTCCGCGCGTGGACCCGCACTCTCGGGCGTGTATGGAGCTTGGCCCTCGAAATCCACCGCCACTGCGGCATCGGAAGCGGTGACTTTGTACTCCGCGCGCAGTTGCAACGCAGCTTCTTGGGCGCGCTCCAACGTATCGGCGACCACCACCGCGATCGGCTGGTCCTGATACAGAATCTGTGTATCTTGGAGCACCTGCAGCACGCGCTCCATGGCTTCGGTGTCGTTGGCATGGGGTAAACGGGGCGCGTTGAAAGGCGTGATCACCGCGAGCACACCGGTAGTTTCGATGTGCGACGTGTCGATGTTCACGAGCCGCCCTTTGGCGACCGTGCTCGTCGCGATCACGGCATGAGCCACGCTCGCCACCGCGATATCCGCCGCGTACTTGGCGCGGCCTGTTACCTTGTCGACCGCATCGACGCGATCCACCGGTGTGCCCAGCAAAGCGCTCATGGCGTCGCTCCCGTTGGCGCCGCCTCTGCTGCCATCGCAACGGCCAGCGCGCGGGCCACCACGCGCTCGGCCAGTGTGGTCTTGAAGGCGTTGTCCCGGGTCGTCTTGGCGCCCCGGGCTGCGAACTTCGAGGCGGCCTCGAAGGTGGCGGCGTTCGCAGGGCGCCCGCGAAGGGCCTCTTCGACGGCAGGGACGCGCCACGGCTTCGTGCCGACACCGCCGAGCGCGACTCTGGCGTTTTCGATGTGGCTCCCGTTGACTTGAAGCACGACGGCCGCGGAGGCCAACGCAAAGGCGAATTCAGCGCGATCTCGAACCTTGACGTAAGCCGAACGCCTCGGAGCTGGGACGCGAGGGATCAGTACCGCCGTGATGATTTCTCCGCGT
>DATAHU010000016.1:0-3350 GCA_036263015.1 Polyangiaceae bacterium
GGGTTTACGGGCATGCAGCTTGGGCGCCTCGCGACATCCCCCGACGACCAGATCCACGATACAGGGATGTTCTTTCGTCCGACGGACGCACTTGGACTCGGCACCGTCAACAACCTCGTCGACAAGACGACGAACTTTGCCGTCGCGCTGCTCGTCGCGCCCGTGCTGTGTGCCGTCAAGTTGTTCAAAGGCGAGAGTTGCTGGGACGGCATCGAAGACGGGATCGATATCGGCAACGATGCCGATCTGACGCAACGGCTCACTGGCAATATCGGTTTGGGTGAGGTTCACGAGCTGTTCGGCCGCGACTTGATCGGTTTTTGGCACTTCCTACAGCTCGAAGCGCCCGCTGGCGAGTTCAACGACGTGCCGGGTTTGAACTATGACTTTGCGGGTCCCGGTGGCACCTCGGAAGGCGTGATCGATACGGCGATGGCGCTGACCGGCGATCTGTCTGGGCTGAGTTTGAAGATCGAGTACAGCGACGGCGTGCGTCGCTACGAGCTCACCCAGGACGAAACCAAGACGCCCAATCCTTCCATCGCGCGAGAGAAATACGAATGGCAGGGGCGAACGTTCAATCACATCGAGATGAACCCACTCGATAACTTGGCGCAGTTCGGGATGGATCAGTTCGAGCAGGATCCCAGCACGCTGAAGTCGCTGGGTTACCCGCTGCATGCGCTGGGGGATGTGACGGTGCCGATGCACGTGGTGGGAACCTCCTCGTGGGGACACGGTCCGTTCGAGTCGACCGTAGACGATCTGTTTCCGCAGATCCTGTATCAACACGAGACGTTGGAGCAGGAGACCAGCGAGGCGGAGCGCCTCGATCAATTGGCGCAGGCGCGCCGTATCTTGCTCGACGGCTTTCGCTGGTGGTCGTGGGTTCGCGATTATCGTGACTCGAACCCCGAGTGGGGCAAGCTGCCGATTCGCCCGTTCTTGATGGCGATCGCAGAAGAAACCCGCAAGAACGGCAGCGAGTTGTTGATCGATGACGCGTCGTTCATCGATACCATGAGCATCATTGGCAGCAAAATCGCGGGCATCGACCCGAACGTGAGCAAAGCCTACGATCGCGCCAACCAGCGCGCGAACGATTCGATAGCCGCCTACAACGAACGCACCGGTGCCGCCCTGGCGCCGGTCACACTGAGCCCGGTGGAGCTGCCCAACGTTTATCATTGGCTGCTACCCGTGGTGCGTGAACGCGTCGAGGCGAGCGCGGGTGCGCAAGTCGCGTTCTTGACGATCGTGGGTTCCGAGTTGGTCCAGCCGCTGGATGATTCTGCGACTACTGCCTGTGCCGGCATCGAGCCCCGTTGCACCGCGGGTCAGAGCGCGGCAGACGGCTCCTGCCTCGCTGCCGCAGACCTGTGTCCCGATGGTCAGATCCCCGATCCGAATGCCCCAGACGAGTGCATCGATCAGAACCCGACGTGCACCCCGGGCCAACACCTCAATCAGACGACGCACACGTGTGAGTATTGTGCCATCGACGCGACTCTGGCTTGGAGCAGCGTCAATTGCAGCCAATTCACGAAGCTCCCGCTCGAGGCCACGAGCTCGGTGGACGACAACTGTCCGAGCGAGTTCTGGGTGAAGATCGAGAACCTCCAGATCCCAACCGAAGCAACCGCGTTCAATGCCCGCGTGATCGAATTCGGAGACGAGACCACTTGTTCACAGATTGCGGCAAACGTCGATGTATACGGCGGCAAGACCGATGGAACGTTCGAAAGCCTGGGCAGCGCCTCCGGTTTCGGCGAGTGGAACCAAGTCGAATGCATAACGCCCGCGGGTGTGGAAGTGCCGCGCTCCGATATCTCGGGACGTACTGCTGTGCTGGTGCGCTCACTGCTCTTCACGGATCCGGGCGGCGCATCCCTACAGCTCAATGCCGTCGCGAACGGTAACCTCTGCGGCGAAAACCCGCTGCACTGACTTTGGGCGCCCCCAAGCACTCACGATCAGCTGACGTCTTGGGGTTCACCTGCTGGGATTCCAGAAGAAGAAACGATGCCCAGTTGCGCAGCGGCGTGCGAACAACGGCGTAACTAGACTCTGCGGAACAACAGCCAGCGCAGTTGCATGGGCGGCGTGCCGTCGCTCAGTGCGAAGCAATTGTAGCCTCGCGTCCAATCTTCGAACCAGCCCGTGGGTGGCCAATCCGCTTCGGGCAAGCGCTGCTTCTCGTAAGCGTAGACTGCCTCGTCGGACACCAATTCGAGTCCCAGCCCCGCGTACGAAGCAGCAAGATCGTCGCGCGTGTAGATCGTGCTCCATACGAGTCGCGAGATCTCGCGCACGATGGGGTCGGGTTCGTAGCCGTCGTGCGCGACGAACGCGTTTACCAGGAACAGTCCTCCCACGCAGAGCCACTCTCGAACCTGTTCGAAGAGCTTGCGCAGATCGGCCTGCCCACAGAAGTGGGTCGTCACTTCGCTGCACACGACCAGCGCGTAGTCACCCCTTGCCAACTCCGCTTGTGCGTCGAGCGCACTACCGCGAACGACCTTTATCGGGAGAGCTTCGGCTTGGGCTTCGGCCTCGATTGCGGCGCAGAAGCGTTCGGTGATTTCTAGGGCGTGCGTCGAATAACCAAGGCGCGCGAGCGGCAGTGTGTTGCGGCCGGTGCCCGCGCCCACGTCCAAAATCATACGTTCGCGGCCCAGGTGACCGAGGGTCTCCGTCACGGCCATCACCTTGGCATCAGGATGAGCACCGAAGAGCGGCGGTTCTTTGGACGCGGCCCACTCGTCGTACTGCTCTTGCAGCGTCATGCTTTCGAGCCAGATCAGATAGTCGAGGCCGGTAGCGGGCCACGCTTCAGATTCCCACTTCAGGTGAACGCGACACGCTGCTGAAGTCTCGAACCCTTCGCGCAGACGGGAGCCCAACAGGTCGCTCAGCTTGAGGACTTCCTCATGGCTCAAGGCCTTGCCCAGACTGGCAAACATCTGGCTCAGGCGCTCGATGTAAACTTCGAGCAGCGAGGGTGCGGCTGGCAAGACGAGCTCGCCCTGGGTGCGCACGCGTCGATCGAGTTTGACGAGCACGGCTTCGCGCAGCACTCGCGGATCCAACACGGCGTCGTCGGCTGTCATTGTGTGAGATTAACAAGCCGCTTGGTTGGCCGGATTCGTCAGTCCGACTTTGCCTGCTTGCGCTCGACCTTGCGAACGTCGGGCGTCGGCGCAACCTTCACGCTATCCGGCGCCGCTTCCGCAGTGCGACGTTTCTCTTTGTCGGTTGGCGGGGCAACCTTCTGCGTGGCGGTCTGCTTGCGAGGCGTGACCTCTTTCTGCTTTTCAGTACCCGGGGTCACCTTGTCAGCACCGATCTTA
>DATAHU010000017.1:0-16548 GCA_036263015.1 Polyangiaceae bacterium
CCGCGCGGCTGCGGATAGCCGAGTACGCCGTCGAGCGGGCCGCAGTTCACTTCGATACCGAAACCCGTTGCGTCCGTGTAGTCGAAGCCATGCAACACCTTGGTGTGGAGCTTGTGTGCCGACGAATCCGGTCCCGTCGGATTGTTGGGATTGGTTCAAAAACGAGTGCCCCGCTCGAACGGCGTGCCGCACGAACCGCAGCTCAGATACACGCGAGATCGATCCGTTCTTCGCTGCTGCGCAACAAACACCGCCGAGTCCAATGAAGTACAGCCTCCTGTCAGATCCGCCCCGTCCCGAGCGCGCTCGCGCGAGCCGCATGTCCCTAAGTTGCGTCGGGATCGTGCTTTGGACATCGCTCTGCTCGGCAGCCTGTGCGAGCGACGATGCCAACCAAAAGAACGAGGCACAGCTCGGCGGCCACGAAGCCCCGAGTGCGACCGCGCCGGCTCAAAGCACGGCCCCGGTACCGAGTGGCCCCGCGCCTACAAGCCCTGCTTCGGGCTCGCCGGCAACCTCGCTGAACGTCCCAACGCTCAGCCCGTCGCAGCCCGTTAGCCCGTCGACTACAGTCGCCCCCAGTGATTCTGCGCCGAGCAGCGCGCCCACGCTTGCTTCGTCCATGCCAAGCTCGAGCCCAAGCCCAGCGCCAACGCCCAGCGACGCGACGTCCCCCGGCTCCAGCGTCGCGCCCGAAGACTCGAGCGCACCCAGTTCGAGCATGACCGGCCCCATGCCGACGTCCCCCGACGCGTCCGCCCCGTCGGCCCCCAGTTCATCGAGTTCACCTGCCGACGGCAACGCGCTGCCGTTCAGCTTTTGGATCGGTGCTGACATCAGCGACCAAGAGGTTGCGGACGCAGCGACGCGTGAGAGCCTTTTGAACCTGATGAAGGAACACGGCTTCAACGCGGTCCGTCTGCGCACGTTCGTCGATCCCAAAGCCGCGGACGGTTACGATCAACGCGGCGGTCACAACGGTATCGAATTCACCGTGGAATTCGGCAAGCAAGTCAAAGACGCCGGCATGGCGCTCTTGATCGACTTTCACTACAGCGACAACTGGGCGGATCCTGGCAAGCAGTGCGTGCCCGTTGCATGGCAGGACCTGACGTCGATCGGTGACTTGGCGGCGGCCCTGCACGACTACACCAAGGACTCCATCACCAAACTCGTCGAAGGGGGCGCGCGCCCCGACATGGTCCAGGTGGGCAACGAGACGACGCCCGGGATGTTAATCCATCGCTGCGACAGTGGCGGCCAACCAATGGGCAACAACCCGGTCACCGGCAGCACATCCAATTGGGACAACTTGGGGGCCTTGCTGGCGGCCGGTGTGGATGGCGTCAAAGAGGTCGATAGCGAAATCTTGGTCTCGTTCCACATCGACCGCGGTGGTGACAAAGGGGGAGGCACCGGCGGCGGAGCGTTGCAGACCAGCTTGAACTGGATCAAGAACGCCAAGAAGTACACTGACTTCGACGCTTTTGGTGAGTCATGCTACCAGCGCTATCAGGGCGATCCGAATAGCACAGAAAACACGAAGACGGGCTGGGAGTTCACCTTAGCCGGCATTGCAGAACAGTACCCAGAACTCAAGCTGTTCGCCGCCGAGTATGGCCCGATGCAGCGTGAGATCAACGACGTCGTATATGGCCTGGCTGCTCAGCAGGGCCTGGGCACGTTCAACTGGGAGCCGACCACCCGCGGTGACTGGAATACCGGACACGATCTGTTCCGTCTCTCCGGTGACGGGTATGACACGCAGCCCGACATCGATCTCTACGACGAGATGGTGTCGGCTTACTCCGACCGCTTGTGAGCGCGTTCGCGGCTCCAGTCAAGGAGCGGGCAAGCCGTAGTCGGCGAGCATGCGATCGAATTCCTGGATGCGGGCGTTCGTGCTCTTGCGCTTATCGTCGGTGTCGAACAGCGTTTCGCGCCATTCCGTGGGCTCCCACACGAACGTTCCCAAGCCGCGCTCGGCCGGCAAATCGAACATGATGTCGTTCACCGCGCGCCGCTCTTCTGAGTACTCCACGATCACGTACGAGAGCCGAGGGTAAGCACGAGCCAAGCTCTCGAACGTAGTTTTCCAACCCGTTCTCGGTCCTTGCGATTCAGGGAAGCACGTTTGCCCCAAGATGTCGAAGTCGACGCCATTATCGAGCGCGGACTGCACCCACCAACTAGCCGTGGCGAAACTATCGGGCTTGTCGATGTGCAACAGCACGCGGCTCGCTGGGATTACGCTCCGAACGGCGCTGCTTGCGGCACTCAACAGCTCCGCCAGACGTGGCCAGTTCTCGTCGGTGCTCACCCCGTCGGGATACAGCATTCCGGCAGTGATGCCATTGCCCAATTGCACGATGTCGGGAGCCACGTCTGCGTCGACGAAACGCTGCAGGCTCGTGCGCGTGAACGTGCCCAGCGCCGTTACCAGATCCGCGAAAGCGAGCTTTTCCCAGGCCAGCGGCTTGTTTTGGTCGTCCGGATCGGCCCAAGTATCGCTGTAATGAAAGTCGAGCATCAGCTGCAAGCCAAGGGCTTTTGCTCGCCGCGCCATCGTTAGCGTGTGGTCGAGGTCACAGAACGTTTCGCTCCGATCTGCCTCGATCTGGTAGCCACAGGTTTGATCACCTGTTGCGGATATGCGGCACGGGCTACTTGGGTCATTGAACACCCGCAAGCGAATCGCGTTGAAACCATGGCGTTTTAGAATCTCGAGAACGTCGAGTTCGTCGCCCTGATCGAAGTAGGTAACGCCGCTGGCTTCTTCCTGTTGTACCCAAGAAATGTCTGCGCCGATCAAATAGGGCGATTGACGGGCTCCTGCGTCTCGCGGCGAAGCATTGGCTGCTGAACCCGAATCGCTATCGAGCGTACGCCAATCGGCAACCACGACGTGTCGCGGGTTGCAGTTCAGACTGGCCAAGTAGCAGCACGCGCCAGCCACCCAACGTCGAAGCCCGGAGTTCGAAGACGGTGACGGGGAGCTCACAAGGGTACCTTTCCAGTGCCGCACCGCACGAACGCACCGAGTTCGAGCGCCCGCGCGCTCCAAACCGTCGTCGCCTGCGTGCCGTTCCCGATTTCGTAGCTCGGTGCTTGCGGCTGCCAGTCTAGGTTGAGCCCCAATTGCGCCCAACCCCACGTCGCTTGAAGTCGCGGACCCGTCGCGAACGTCAAACCCGCTTGCAGTAGCTGACTATCCGGGCGCGCAACGAGTCCGTCGACTATGGCGCGGGGACTGAAGCGTTGCCAGAACAGCGCCGGACCCCCCTCCACACTCCACCACCAGTGCGCGCTCACCAGCCAGCGAGTCGCCATGGCCATGGCCAAAACCGATTCGCCGAGCGACAGCTGCAAGATGTCGCTTTCGAGTCGACGCTCCAAACTTTGCCGACCCAGGATCGCGACCTCGTACTCTGAGCGTTCCGAGTGAACGCCGAAAGCGATGCGCGCCTCGAAGCCGTGTGCCACGGGCTCGGGATGGGCGTTGCGAATTTGGTAGCCCAGGCTCCATTCTAAATAACTCTGCGCGGTTCCCTTTATCGCAGTCGCTGCCGGAGTCGGCGCCGCGACTGCCTTGGTCTCGGCTGCAACGTGGATGTCGGTTGGCTGCTGCGCGTGGCGCTCTTGCGCTCGGCCCGCGTAGTCGCTTGGCTCGGCCGCAGCGCGCGACTGTTTCATGGTTTGAGCTACCGTTTGGGCGACTTCCATTCGCGTCGACGAGATTCGCCGTTCACCGAAGGCATCGCGCAGCGCGACCACGACTTGCGCGATCCGTTCCCGCGACAGTTCATCCAAAGTCGCCGGCACACTGATGTCACGCACGAGAAAACGTCCCGTCGTGGGATCGACGGCATAGAGGCGCAGGGTCGCTTTGTTCACCATACACAGCCAGATGTGCATCTGCGTCCGAGCCCCTTGACCCGCGAGGACATCCTGGAGCGCGCTTGCTGGCACGGCATCGAATTCGGCTGGAGCCCTGCCCTGTTCGAGCCAGCTACGCAACACTTGGGCCAGTTCGTCGTCTGGGCTCAAGGGTTCGACGAAGCTGACACGCAGGGTAGCAGCGGGCGCGGGCGTTTGGCGGGCCGCGGAAGGCACTGCCTCTGGGCGGTCGGCCTCGCCCGCATTGGCGATGCAGGGCAGAAGGGTGACGCTGGGCAGAAGGGTGATGCAAGTGAACAGCAGACCGCCCGCGTGACGCCCATTCACCGCATGCCCTCACAACGACTGCGCACGCTGGCGGCGTAAGCCGAATCTGCAAAGCGGCCCAGTAGCTTCGTGCATGCGGCGGCCTCGAGGCGCTTGTCGCCAAGTTGTCGCGCACAAGTGAGCTGTCCCTGCAGTGCCTCGAGGACCAGTTGATCACCGGCCGCGTGCCTCAGATAGGCATCGAACTGGGCACACGCCTCGGCCGATCTGCTCTGAGCCAGAAGCAAGCGCCCGAGCATCACGTGCGAAAGCTCTGCCTCGGCCGAGCGCGGATAGGTCGCCTGCAGCTGCCGGTACTTGTCGATCGCAAGCGAGAGCTGCGCTGCGCGTCTCAGAGCGTTGGCGGTGCTGAACAGGCTCTGAGGCGTGTCGCGATCATCTGGCGTCTGCCTCGCCGACGCGCGTGCGTGCCTGGGTGCGGGACCGCCGCCGGCTTGGCTGGTTCCGGCACTGACTGGTGTTGAGTTAACGACCGCCGTGTCGGTCGGTCGCGCTAGAGACTGCTCGGGAGTCGGCGCGATTGCGTTGCCCGACGTCGCAGAGGTCGCAGCGAGCGCACCGGATCCGCTGCGCGGCGCTGCCGGCGCTGCGTGATGTTTCCAGCCGCTCCACGCGCCGTAGCTGGCGCTCGCGAGCAATGCCACGGCTGTGAGCCGTTTGACGAATTGGACTGGTTTGCTGAAGAAGTGAACGCTGGCGGGCCGTGTCGCCGCCGAGTTCCGTGCGGTGGGTGAATTGCTCTCGGGCGTGACCAGGTCGAGCGCGGACTGTGCTACCACAGGCAACGAGCGCGCGATCACGCGTTGTAGCAGAGCCGAGTCGTTTTCAAGCGTGGTCTGTTGTCGATCGAAGCATTGACCGACTTCCAGCAGCTCGCGTTCGACGCGCGACGCTCCGATCGACATCTCGAGGCGCCGGACAAGAGCCGGGTCTGCGTTACCCCGTCGCATCAATGCGGCCAGATCACACGGATCCAATGGGCTGGTCATCGCCCCCCCATCAGCAAGTCACGGGCCGTCGGATCGAGCGCCAAGCGTTCGCGAAGCGCGGCCTTGGCGCTGACCAAACGCCCGCGCAACGTATTGACGGGTACTGCGATCAGTTCGGAGGCTTCGGCCAACGTCAGCCCCAGGATGCAATGCAGACCAAGAACTTCAGCCTGGGTCGCTGGCAGTTCATCCAGCAGGCGCATGAAAGCACGCCTTCGCTGTTCGGTTTGCAGCTCATCGTGGGGCGTTGGACCGGGGCCTCCCACCTCGTCCATCTCGGCGTGGCTCGTCGGAGCGAGCTGTTGTCGGAGCAGATTGCGGCGACGGGCATTGAGGGCCGTCAGCAAGGCTATGCGCCGCACGAAGTGAGACACCGAACACGCGCCGCGAAAGCCGTGAATGGCGCCGAGTGAACCCACGAGGGCTTCCTGCGTGACGTCTTCCACGTCGGGGTCGTGAGTGCCGAGCACCTGGCGGACGGTGCGCAGCACGATTGGGGCGATTGCCTCGAGCCAACTGCGCGCAACAGCCTGCTCGCCGCGCTTCAACGCGTCCGAGAGCGAAAGCAACAGGGCTTCTTTTTCCGACACTGACCACATACGGACCGGGCTCGATCGATTGCGCGCTCGTGCGCTGACTGCGTCAACCCAACGTTGCGCGGCAGGGCGAAACGGATCGCCAGTGTAGAGGAGAGCCGAAAATTCGGCAGGCCGCGAGGCGGAATCGTCTACCCGGACGGAAATGAGGCGGAGCCCTCTCCGCGCCCGGATCCTCACTCGAGCTATAAAATGGCGACGAGCCTGTTTCGCTCCAGGCGGAGATGGAGACCAGGTGGGTGTCGGTGCTCCGACCTCTAGGGAGTGTATCGAGTGAACGTTTGGCGCTGACAGTGCAGTGGATCGCAGGCGTTGGGTGCTCGGCCGCCGAGTGCACGGTTTAGTGCAGCCGTGGGTTAGGGAATCCAAGTCAGAGTTTCCCGTCCAAAAACAGGCTGCCAGCGAGATTGCAAACTTGCTTGCTCGCGGGCCAAGCGAACTTGGAATTTCTCGGCAGATTTGCTCGCTGCGCTCTATCGAGCGAGTTTCCCCATAGCCGTAGAGCCCATTGTGAATACTCTCCGAGCAATGAACCTCTCAGCCCAGGGGGCGCTGAAGCGCGCTTCGTATGCGAGCCCTTTTTCGTCGTGCGTGCTGCTGTGTTGCATCGCTGGTTGCAGTAGTCATGTCAGTGTCGAGCAAGGCGAAGAGACGACGAAATCGCACCATCGTGCTGACGCGGGGCCCAAGCGCGGCCCCAGTGAAGGCAGTGACGAGGACGGCGGCGCACTGCCCACCAACACGATCACGGATGTGTTGGGCGGTGACGACGGCGAAGACGACAGCACGCCCCAAGCACACTCGAGCTTGGACGGCGGCACGCAGGTCGATGCTTGCGACGTAGCAGGGTGCGGGCCCGGGCAAGTCTGTGACACTCAGGACGGCGGTGTCGTTTGTGTCGCGATCAGTTGCGACGATCTGGCTTGCGACAAGGGCCAAGAGTGCGTCCCCGACGATCAAGGAGGTAACGTTTGCGTCGATCTCACGTGCGACACGGACGTCGATTGTCGAGCCGAGCAATACTGTGGCAGTCAATTACGGTGCGTGATCGATGAGTGTACACCTGGAGAACGCACGTGTGACGGCGATGATTTGCTCGAGTGCCCATCGAACGGCAGCACTGAAGCGAGTCCATACACTTGCAAGTCACCCGCGTATTTCGAAAGCGCGTGCGGCCAAAGCACGGGCGGCGACGCCGCCTGCAGCTGTGAGGACGATTGGGATTGTCCAGAGTTCACGGTTTGCGACGTCAATCAGTGCCGCGGCACCGGGTTCGCACCGACTTGCACGTTGCCGCCCAGCGATTTCTCGGACACCCAGCCCAAAGTGGAGAGCCACTGGGGCGGCGATTCCCGAGACAACGACCTCGCACACGATGGTTCAGCCGAGCGAAACCCTGCGCCCTGGCCAGATAGCGCCCACGTGTGGTCGACGCCGATCGTCGCCAACCTGGACGACGACAATGGCGACGGGCTGATTGACGAACTCGACTTCCCCGAGATCATCTTCACCAGTTACACGCGCAGCCGTGTCGACGATAGCGGCGTAGTGCGGGCGATTCACGGCGGAGGTCCGAATCGCGGCAAAGACTATTTTGCGCGTTGTGGCGAGCTGCTGTGGCAAGAGGGCGATCCGACACCCGGCGATTGCGACGGCGGAGACGGGCGTTCGAGCGCCCCGGCCGCGATCGCAGATCTGGACGGTGATCGCATCCCCGAGATCGTTACCATCACCACGTCCCTGGGCTTCAAGATCCTCGACCACGCTGGCAATTTGCTGATCGATCAGGGGCAGGGGCCCGCGTTCCACGACATCGAAGGCGGTCTGCCGTTGGACCATTCGCCCGATCCGTCGATCGCCAATCTGGATCTCCAGGGTCTTCCAGAGATGGTGCTCGGTAGCACTGTGTATACCTTTGACCTGGACGATCAAGGCAAGTTGCGATTGGCTTATCGTCTGGACGGTCTGGTCACGAGCGGTTTCAACGATTTTACCGAACCGCAGTCGTGCGTCGCAGATCTCAGCCCAGCACCGGGCCAGGAACTGCTCGCGGGGAGCACCTTGTACGCGTTGCCGAAGGACTTGCCCGAGTGCGCGGATCCCCCTTGTCTCGGGACGCTGGACGTCGTCTGGTCAGCCCAAGAAGTGAACACTGACCTGGACGCTGGAAACACACCTGCGGCATGGGACGGCTATTGCGCGGTGGCCGATGTGTGGGGGGCCAACCCCGCGCTGGCGCCTGGGCCAAGGAACCCTCCGGATGGGGAACCAGAGGCCATCTTGATCGCGAACGGCGATCTCATGATCCTCGATGGCAAGACGGGCAAACTCGTGAACCTGCGAAACCTAGGGGGCGGACCCCGTGGCGGCGCGCCCAACGTCGATGATTTCGATGGTGACGGCTACATGGAGATCGGTTCTGCTTTGCAGGACTTCTACGTGGAGGTGGACCTGCAAGAGCCGACGGCGGCTGATGGCAACTGTCCCGCGTGGCCAGTCGTTCTGCCACGCGCCCCGGCGGCGGGAGGCGCCGATAACCCGAACCTGCAAGCCGGAGCCGTTCGCGATCCCGGGGGCACGGGTTCGATGTCGCTGCCGAGCGGTGCAGTCGTGCCGGGTGCTTGCGAAAAGGACGCCGATTGCGCCGACAATGCTGTTTGTAACAAGCAAGCCAAGACCTGCGTCTGCTTGCACAACGGCTGGCAGAGAGACTCCGATGACGATTCGAGCCGTGCGACGTCATCGAGCGTGTTCGACTTCAATGGCGATGGCGCAGCCGAAGTGTTGTACAACGACGAGTGCAACTTCCGGGTTTACGATGGCGCAACGGGTTCGGTGTTGTACTCGGAAGTTTCGCGCAGCCGTACGCACACCGAGAACCCCGTCGTGGCGGACGTGGACAACGACGGCAATGCCGAGGTCGTGACGGTGATGAACACCGAGCAGACTGGCCGTTGTGATGACGATCCCGCTGACACTACGGCTGGACCGAACGGCGTCAGAGTTTGGGGTGATCCGAAGGACAATTGGGTCTCCGCCCGGCGGATTTGGAATCAACAGAGCTACCACGTGACCAACGTCACCGAGGGCGGTTACGTTCCGCTGCACGCGCCAGAGAGTTGGCGCGATTACAACGGCCGCTTCTACAACACTTATCGCTCGCAACCGCGCAGCTACGGCGTGGCGCCGGACTTGGTCGTTGGCGCAATCAGTGTGTTCTCTGCCGACGTCGGTTGCGGTCAATTGGGATCCGAAGTGACGATCGTCTTCGAGGTTCAAAATCGCGGAGACGTGCGAGTGGGGCCCGGCGTGCAAGTTGCGCTGTACGGCATCTGGGATGGCAAGGAAGAAGCGTTGCGCGGTCCGGATGGGCCTCTCACCGTGGTGCTCGGCACGAGCATCGAGCCGGGGCATTCGATCACCCAGAGCGCGACGTTTGCGGTCGCTGACCAGCCGGGGAAGGACGCGTTGCCCTCGCGTGTGCGCGTCGTGGTCGACAGCTCCGACGACGGCGACTTCGGCTCCGAGCGTGAATGCAACGAGGACAACAACGACTTGAGTCAGGACGTCGAAGCGGGTGAGCCAAGGCCCGACCTACGCATCGAGCTCGGTGAGGCCGCAGTGACGTGCAGCACTCGGACGGCGACGGTTACGGTCGAGGTCTACAATGAGGGCACCGCCGACGCTGAGGACGTGGTCGTCCAAATCTTTGCGGGCCAACCGGGTTCAGGCGGGACGCTGGTTGCCGAAACCAAGCTCGATGCGCCGTTGAAAGCGGGCGACAAGACGACCCTCGAGGTGGAGGTTCCCGACTTCCCGGTCAACCGCAAAATCACGCTCTGGGGCTGGGTCGATCCGTCGCGCAAGATCCAAGAGTGCAACGAAGGGGACAACACCGATCCTGCCGACAATCCGATCGAGTGTCACGTGATCGGGTCGGTGCGCTGACCGCAGCTTCCGGCCTCGACGCGCGCCGCGCCAAGAGCATGAAAGCTCACAGGGGACGTGCACTGCTTCCGTGCCTGTTCATCCGCCATACACCCGCAGACTAACGTCGAGTCGCGACCCGGGGTGCAACGATTGTGAGACTAACCTGCGGCACGACTTTCGACGGCGGAGCTATCGAGCGACGGCTTCGGTCGGCATCAGCGCTTGGTATTCAGTGGCGGCGGCTTCGGCCAAAGCACCCGTACCGCGTGCCAGTGCGAGCAGGTGTCCACGTTCGTTCAATAGGGCGTAAGCGCGCAGCGCCAACTTGGCGGACTCGAGATCGGGGCCATGCGCGACGGCCCAAAGTTGCGCGTTGAGCACCACCCGCGTGACGGAGTGTGGACCATTGTCGAAGCGTTGTTCTTGCAGTTGCGCTCCGAGTCGTTCTCGTAGCCAGTACTGCGGTTGTCCCGCGATTCGAACGGCTGACGCTGCGTCCGCATTTCGAACCCTGCGCAGTAGCTTACCGTTGCTCACGTCGTCGGTTGAAACGAAGTCGTGCGCGTGCGACCAGGCATCCATCAAGTCGCTCAAAGACGAATCTGCGCCGCCCGACTTCGTGCTCGCGGCGAAGCGTTCGAACGCTTGCTTTGCTCGCTCGGCCGTGCCCCCCAGCAGCAAGGCCAGCGTCGCCTCCGTCCTCGATTCAGGCTTCTTCGACAAACCAACCAACTGCGCCTCGGTCTTGGGGTCGAGCGCATTGCTCCCGATCGCCATCGCTGCCGCAAGACGCACGGCTGGCGACTGCTTCGTGCGGAGCAGCGTCATCAAGGCAGGCGCTACACCGGTTACCGGTTTTGCTTTTAGTCCTGCCAGCGTGCACAAGATTTGCAGTTCTGTTTGGGGTGTATACTTGGTGCGCGCCAGGCGCTTGGCGAGCTCGACCAAATCTGCGTCGCTCGCGACCCACGCCAACGCTGCGCCCGCTCTCATGCGTGACTCCTCGTTTTCGAAGGGCTCCGCCACGTAGCTCGAGAGTGGTGCAAGGGCGCGTCGATCACCCCATTCGGATAAGCCATCGGCTGCACCGTCCGCCAGTGCGCGAAGCGTCATTCCGAGCATCGTCCAAGTGCCAGACTGAAGACTTGCCGTAGAAACATCTATGCCCTTGGGGCGACGTTGCAGCGCTTGCAACAACACGTCGAACGACGGCGGGTCTTGCAACTTGCCCACGTAGCGCAGCGCCATCTGGGCCACTAGCCATTCGGCTGACATCGGAGGCTGTTCACCTTCTTTGGGCAAGGGCAGAGTGGGGTTGGACCAGTTTCGAAGGTCGGCGATTGCGTGCATCGAACCGAGCTCGGCCAGCGCCCGCAGCGCGTACGCGTGAGGCAGTGGATTCGCCTGCATCCAAACCTCGATGGACGCCTCGGCTTCGGCTCTGATCGAAGCTCGGGCCTCAGGGTGGACCGCGGCCAAGTCCGCCAAGACCCGCATGGACGAAACGCGCTCACCATCATCGCGCTTCAAGGCGATCTCCCAGGGCGAGTCGTCGTAGATTTCGAACGGGTCCAAGCGCAAGCGACGTGCCAGAAACGGCACCGCGCGCAGATCACCCAGCGCACCTAGCTCGAGAGCGGCGCGCGTCTGGAAGTGGACATGTTGCTGACGACCCAGAAACGCAACCAATGGTTCGATCGAATCAGGATCGTTCAGCTGCTCGAGAACGTCGAAAACGCGCGTTTGAAGCGTGAACGCTTGCTCGGGCGCTTTGGGCAAGTGCCCGAGCAGAGCCACGAGACTCCCAGGTCCAGTGTTGACCGCCAAAGCGACGAGCTCGTCTTTGGCAGGCAGGCGTTCGAGCGGTGCACTCGGCGTTTGGGCAGACGAAGACGCCGGGGCCTTGTCCGAGCTGACGGGACGCGGCGTCTCGGCGACCCCCGGCTTCCCGGGACCATCCACAGCGTGGTTCGGCGTCGGCTCTGACGTCCGCGTGTTGGCAGCACTGCAGCCACAAGCGGAGGTCGCGATCAGTAGGGCGAGGATTGAGGCTCGAGTGTTCACGCGCCAGCTAAGCTAGCAGTTCAAGCCCTGATTGCAATGCGCGTGCTGTTAACTCAGAGCGCTTTGTGCGCCCGACACTTTCGCCTACGCATTGGAACGGTCGAGGGCGGCCCAAGTCTTCGGCCCTGCTATGCCATCGGGGACTAGGTCGTGATCTCGCTGAAATTGACGGATCGCCGCTTCGGTGTTTGCGTCGAACGTCCCGGTCGACTTCAGAGCGAGCTTCTTCTGCAAGGCTTCGACTTGAGCGCCCGTGGCGGTTCGGCGCAGCGTGGGGCGCTGCGCGCCGCTGCCCGGGGGCTCTACGCTAGGGATCACGCTCGGGACGGGCGCATTGGCGCTCATGAATTTGGCGACGAGTTTGCGGAATGCCGGCATGTCCAAGGTGGGATCGCTCTTGCGACCATGGGGTAACGCATACTCCTTGTGGCCTGCACACCGAAGTGCTCCCAGTCCCGCGTGCTTCAAGATCGCCGCGACACCGCGTTGATAGGCGTCGAGTTGTACTGCGGGCCACGGATCTCCTGGTAGACCGGTATTCTCCGCTTCTATCCCTATCAAATTGCGATTTCCCTGGGTTACTCCTTGCCATTCACCCGGGCCCGCGTGATTGGCTCTGCCAGCGGCGACCAAATAGAACGTGCCATCACGTCCAAGGCCTAGTTGGGCAAGTGGGCCGCGCAAATCCGGGCGCCCATCGACCAAGACTTTGAGCGAGGGCATGTTCCCGTGTTTCGGGCCTGCCGTGTGATGGCAGACCACGCCAAAGACGGGGCCCATTTCTCCGGCTGTCCGCTCTTCCCAACCCGGTACTTCGGCAACCTTGAGCTTGGCATTCAGCAGCACTTCCTTGAGCCAGATCAGCGGCTGGAGCATCAGGCTACGCCTCCCTCTGCGGCCGGCAAATCCGCGTCTGCCGTGACCTCGGTAATGGGGTGGTCGCAGCCATCCCTTTCCGTTTCCTGGGCCGCCACCGCCTCGACACCCGGCGCGATCGGAACCGCTGTTGGTCGTAGGTTATCCTGAATCACGACGCTGTTGGCGGCCGCGATCGAATTCGATGGTCCAGATGAAACGGGGGCCAAGCTCGCTCGGGGCCTGGTTTTGGGTTCGTCCGGTTTGATCGTCGAGCGGATCACCATGAACTTGTTGACGATGTCGAACCAGAAGGGTGCGCCCAGCGTTGCCGCCAGCGTCGTGATCAGCAGACCCAAAGCCTCGAGCAGATACTCGTACTGGCTCGGCTTTGGTACTGCCACATGGGAGTCGCTGCTTGCTTCGCTGGGTCCCTTGAAGCCGACGCTCCAACGAGAGTTCCAGCCGATGGGCAACTTCAAGCCTTCGAGTTTCTCGGTTGCTTGTGCGTAGCTGAGGTCACTCGGGGCGTTCTTGGCGGCCGCCACGATGCTGTCGCGCGCTGCCGAATCACGATACAGGTACTCTGCGATGGTGATGGCGTTGACGTCGAAGAGCGAGACCACCAGCGCTGCCACGCCGAAGAGCACCCACTGTGTCGATCGCTTGTACCAACCCGAGACGCGATCCATCGCGGCGTCGTACCAAGCCTCGATGTTGTGGATGGCTTGGTCGAGACTGCCTTCCGCGTTGTCGATCGCGCATAGCAGCGCGCGCTGGACGAAGACGTTCTGGAGATTCGTGACACTCGCGCGCAACGCGGCGAGCGTCGGTTTGCCGAGACTTGGATGCGCGCTAGCCGCGTCCGTCGTCGGGCCGCGCGCCACCATGTCGAGCAAGGCCATAGCGAACAAGCGTGAAGGAATGTAAGAGGGCATGTTGTTGCCTGAGCTTAATGCGCCAGGTTTACGCGTGGCACCTGCCTTGTAGTCCCCCATGTACAAGCCGTAAATCAACGGGTGCTCGTAAAGTTGGCGGGCCAGACCTGTGCCTTTCGAATCTTGAAGTAACTCGCGGATCGCGTGTTCGAGGTAGGACGCTCGCGTTTTGAACCAAGCCTCCAGGCCCTCGCGTACGGCCGAACACAGCGTACTGACGACAGCGAACACGAGCGCCAGCCCAATCGCAACATCGAGGATCTTCGAATCGAACATGATGTGGCGCGCAAGCTAACACGCAGTGTTGGCTCACGAAAAGCAAGTTTGCTTGCCTACTCGCGACTGTAGTCGTTCCTACGCCGCCCCGAGCTCGTCAACTCTGGCGTTGTGAATCCCCATCCAGCTCGACGAGCTGTCCGCAGAACAACACGATGCGGTCCCCCGAAGTCGAGTTTGCGATCAACCGTCGCATGTTCTCGAAGAACTGGACATAGAGCTGCCGCAATGCCTCGTAGTCGTGGTGCGACAAGGTGAACAGATTGTAGCCGTAAGCGCCGCGCGCTCCACGGTCGAAGCGCTGCAGAGCTTCCGCGAGCCAGAAGCGTCGCAGTTCGCGAGCGCGCGCCGGATCCTGTCCAGTGTCGACGACAGCGCTCTCATCCACCGCCCAGTGCGTACCCCGATGTTCGATTTGACGGGATGTGGCCAGCAGCTCGAGGCAGCGCACCTCTTCAGTCAAGGGGATGCCGAGCCTGCGCGCGATCCAGCCCGGCTCGGGAGTTTGCGCGGACGCGTAGTCCGAAAGTTCGAGCGCTCGCAACACCGCATGGGACCAAGGCGCGTCGAACGCCGCGTTACGCGAGGCGAGGTGAACGCGCCAAGCGTCGGCGACGCTCGGGCATTTTGCCGGGTCGCTGAAGGCCGCGACGAAATCCAAAACCCGACGCGTCGTTGCTTCGATCAATTCGAGTAACTGGGGCAGGGTGGGCTCGGTCGAGCCGCGAAACCAACGGGATAGCGCGAAGCGCGTGAATTGAGTCTCTCTCGCCAACTCCACGAAGCTGCGTTCACCTCGCACGCGCTGCAGGAGGAGTTGGACTCCTCGCGCGGTAGCGAAACTCGGTTGTTTGGAGCGGTCCTTGGCGGGAACGCCAAGGAACCCGAAGACGGCCTCGTTCACACGCACCCCGGACAAGCCAGCCAGGCGTAATGCGACTGACGCGAGCGGCGCGCAGCGCCCCGACTCCCAGCGGTAGACCGCGTTCTCACCGAAGCCCAAGCGGACGCTCAAAGCCCGCATCGAGCGCTTTCCGCGCAGGGTGCGCAGCCACTCACGGCTCAGCAGTTCCCAATCCATATAGTCATAAACGTAACATCAATGAGCTGAGTCAGTAACGAAATGTGTCTTCTGTGTATTGCCTTGGGCGGCCCGGGCGCGCACAGTGCCGAGCAGGAGAATTCGACGTGCTTCGTCCCCGCTCTTCCGCCCCGTTCGCTTGGTCGTTTCTGTTCTTGCTCGTCTGCGACGCGTGCTCCCGGGGCCAAACCGGAGACGCCGGCCTCGAGACGAACGCCATCGGCAAGACCAATGGACACCCGACGAAGCCCGTGCTGCCGGATGACGCAGCGGCGCCCGTTGCGCCCGGGCCAAGCGGGGGTCCTTCGAGGCCCAACGTCGCCAACCCCTCCGGCGACTGTGTGCCCGCGGACGATGGGGGACGCGCTGGCGACCATGCGCCCGACCCGAGTGACAAATATTTGCCCGATTGCCAGCTCGACTTGGCGCGCGAGTACTACCGCGTGTTCGAGAAAGTCGATGGCACGGCCTACATGATCCCGCGGCCAGATGGTAACCCCGAGTTACTAGAGCCTTGCGCGGATCCGAGTAACCCCCTGCACGACTTGACGCAGCGTTACCCGATTTGTGAATCAGCGACGTCGAGCGAAGCCACCAATGCCATCAACCGGATGACGCCGACCGACGCGCTCGAGCTTGCGCGCTTTCTGCATGATCGACTCGTGTTCTATGTGAACGACGCTGGGGTCGTTCCGTATCCGTTCGCCGCAGACGTGCTGGCCGCCTGCGAAGCCAACGAGGATTTGCGTACCAACACCTTGAAGGAGCGTTGCGCGTTCGAGGTCGAGGCTGCAAAATCTGGCGTTCGCGACGATCGCGCTTGGACGCACACCGGTGTGGCGGGTGCGGCCTTGGCAGACGCGCTGAACGAGCTCTACGGCATCGAGCCCTCGGGCTTGTGCAATCGCTTGAGCGCGTCGGCCAATCGCGAGATCTCGCGAGCGGTCGCAGACGTCAATCACTGCACCGCCGATGACGATTGCGCCTCTTTTGGGGCCACGACGTCTTGCACTACGCAGTGCAACGCGCTGGTCGCTTCCGACAGTGCCGACGACGCGACCAGCGCGCTCGCTGCAATAGACGCCGCGCAATGCGCTGCGTTCACTCGAGCCGGCTGCCCCGTACCGCCGATCATGTGTAGCCCCGCGCAAGGGTCTCCGAGCTGCGTCGGTGGCGTTTGCGCCTACGCCGCAGCCGCGCCGTCGAACGATCTTGCGGACCAACTCACGGGACATGGCGGCTGCGCTGATGTCCTGATCTATGCCGTCGATGACGCGGGAACTCAGTTGGTGCGATTTTACGTCAAAGTTGACCCGTTCGATGCAGCGGCGGTCGCAGACGCCGGCCTGGAGCAGACGCTCTTCGAGCTACCCATGGCTGGCGTCGAGTTGACGCTTCTGCGCGGGCAGGAGCTGCAAAACAGCGTTTGCACCGATGTCCCGGTTGGAGTCGTCGAAGCGAGCTATCCGGCGTCGTCTGGACGCATGAAGTTGACGAGAACGGGGCAGAGCGGCCAAGAGCCCCACGCCACACTGGTGCTCGACGACGTGGTTTTCGACGTGCCGGGTGAGCGTGTAACGCTCGATCATTTGGAA
>DATAHU010000018.1:0-2758 GCA_036263015.1 Polyangiaceae bacterium
ACGCGTGTTGCTCGCGGGCCCGTCCGGCGGCGGCAAGACGACGCTCTCCAAGCTGCTCACGGGAGAGCTGCAGCCCAGCTCTGGAACGATCTTGGTGGATGGCGTGGACCGCGCCTCCGTGCCAGAGGCGGCATGGCGCCAGCGTGTCGTGTCGTCGCCGCAGTTTCACGAGAATTACGTGTTTTCGAACACCTTTGCATTCAACGTCGATCCGCGGGGTGCGGCAGGTGAACTGTCGAATGAGGCTCGTCAAGTCTGCTTCGAGCTCGGCCTGCGCGAACTGATCGGCAAAATGCCGTCGCGCGCCGCGCAGTTGCTCGGAGAGACGGGGTGGCAGTTGTCGCACGGCGAGCAGAGTCGCGTGTTCATCGCGCGCTCGCTGCTGCAGGGCGCCGATCTGTTGATCTTCGACGAGAGTTTTGCGGCCCTCGATCCGGAGTCGCTCGCGCTGGCGCTGGCTTGTGTGCGTAAGCGCGCTCAGACCCTGATGGTGATCGCTCACCAATGAGCAAGTGTACGAAGCTGAAGCCCACGAGTCATCGGAAGGAGATTCACCATGCAATTGCCGATCGTGTTCGTAGGTCCGTCGTTGCCCGTCGAAGAAGCGCGGCGCTTTCTCGAAGCGGACTACCGCCGCCCGATCCGGCGTGGTGATTTGACGGAGATCGAACCCGAGCGTGTGGTGGGCATCATCGACGGTGTGTTCGATCAGGACCTGGCCGTTAGCCCACGCGAGGTCAAAAGCGCGATCGGGCGCGGGGTGCGGGTCTTCGGTAGTTCGAGCATGGGCGCCTTGCGCGCGGCAGAAGTTCCGGGTGTGGTGGGGGTCGGGCGCGTCTTCGAGATGTTTCGCTCGGGCGCTCTCGAGGATGACGACGAGGTCGCCATCACCTTCGATCCTGATACGCACAGACCGCTCTGCGAGCCGATGGTGAACGTTCGCTACGCCGTCGAACGCCTCGTCACGCCCGGGACCATCAGTCGCGAAGCGGGCTCGGCGATCGTGCGCGCCGCCAAGGCATTGCCCTATCGGGACAGAACCTATCCCCACATCTTGCGCTCGGCGGGCCTCGGCCAGCGCGCGGACGCCAAAGTGCTGCAGAGCATGTTGAGCGCGCACGATCTGAAGCGTGAAGACGCGATCACGTTGCTCGAAGTCTTGCCACGTGCGTCCCAGTGTAAATCCGAAGCGGTAAATGTCTGCTTGAACGACGAGGACGACCGGCCCGATACCATCGACAACGCGCTGACGTTGCCTGCCAACGCGCCAGTGCATTGCTGGGAGTTCGGGCCTCCGATTGCGTTCGAAGAGCTCACGCGCTTGCTGATGTTTACGGGTGAACTGCCGAAACATGCCCGCGCTGCTGCATCACGGTTTCTGTTACAAGGTAACAGCCTGGACGGCGCCTTCGACGCAGGCTCAGGAACTGCTCCGAGCCCTGAGCAGGTGGGCACGCGAGTCCTCGAGCGCTTGAGCGCCGAGTGGAGCTTCTTCACTGACGAGGAAGCCCGCGTCAGTGTTGCCGACTTTGGCATAGGGGCGCTGAGTTTCGAGGACTGCGTCGACGAAGAGATCGCTGCCGAGCGGCGTGTGATGGCTCTGGTGCGCGAGGGCTCGGTCGAGTTTCAGCGGGCGTTGCGCATGCAACTGTTCCTCGACGATTTGGCCCTGAAACGCGCCGCCGCGCGCTGCTCGAGCTTGACTGAGCTTGCCGCGTTGGTTGCGCCGCACGAGCTTCGAGAGCAGGACCGCGCAGCCGCGCTCGTGACGATCTGCGCGGCGCTCGACGTGCGAGACCGAGGCGCTCTGGTGCGCGAGCTGTCGTGGTGGGGGCGCGAACCCGAGGAGCTCGAGCAATTCGTCGAACTGCTCGCGAGGGCGCGCCTCGCTCACCAGCGACGCGTAACGGCCAAAGCAAAGAACAGAGTACGCCCGCTGAACGGTCTTGGGTTACTGCGTCGCCAACTCAAGCCCGCGGGAGAGCTGCGCTTTTCGTATCCCGCGCGCCTGGCGGCGCGCCACATCAGGCGCTTGTGCAAGGTCGTTGGGATCACGCGGGTTTCTTCCATCACCGGCTTGTCGGATCTCGGCATTCCCAACGCTCAAGCGTTCCGCCCCGATGGGCAGTTCTCGAGCACCGTCGGCAGCGGCAAGAGTGAGAGCGTCAGCGGTGCGCGCATCGGTGCCGTGATGGAGGAGGTGGAGAAGTGGGCACAAGAACAGTACGCGCTGAGCGCGCCGGCCCCCGCCCGGATTGCGAGCTACACCACGCTGCGCGCTGCGCGGCGTTTGGTCGTCGATCCGAGGAGCCTCGATCTGCCGTACGACACTTGCTACCAGCCCGAGCTCGACCTGCAGTGGCACGCTTGCCACGACTTGATCAGCGGCCGCCCGGTGCTCGTTCCAACGGCGGCGCTCACACCAGAGAGATTACCCCAAGACATCTACTTCAGTCCACGCGCCGCGCGTAAGCAATTCAGCACCAATGGGCTGGCCTCTGGCTTCAACTTGGAGGACGCGCTCTGTCATGCCATGTGCGAATACATCGAACGCCACGCCGATGTGCTGCACGAGATCGGCATGGGCAATCCCGGGGTGCGTCCCGAAGCACTAGCGACGCTGATCGATCCACAATCCGTACCGCGATCGACCACGCGCTTGATCCGGAAGATTGAGGCGAGCGGACGCTCGGTCCGGCTTTTCGACATTCGCTCGGACATTCGCGTACCGACGTTCCGTGCACGCATTGGTAGCGCT
>DATAHU010000019.1:0-34849 GCA_036263015.1 Polyangiaceae bacterium
GGCACTTCTATCCAACTTCGCGCGCTCGACGTCCAGATGTGTGCGACCGGTTCGAGAGCTAGAGTGGTATCCAGAGTTCCAGGCTTGATACTGATTATGTCCGTACGATCTTCCATCTGATGGAACAGGCGCGTGCCGCAAAGCTGACAGAACCGACAGAGCTGTCGTCTGCCAGTGGGCGTTGTGCGGGTCCACGCTCAAGGCCACCGTTTCGACGTCGGCATCCGCAGGGGCCTGGATCACGCTGAAGGTCAAGCGCTTTTGGACGCCGTTCGGATGCGTTCCCTGGGGTGCCGGCTTGATCGACGTGGGCGTTCAGGGCCAAGCCAGCGCCGATGCAACGTTGGAAGCCACGGGTAGTTTCAAGATCAATGGTGGAAATCCTTGGACCTACTCCAAGCTCATTGCCGCGCCGAAGGTTGCAGAGTTTCCTTTCGCGGTCGGCCCGATTCCCATAGCGCTTGCGATTAGCGTGCCGATCGAGACGGGCTTTACGGTCGATGCCGCGACCACCGCGGCGCTCAAGGGGAAGGTCCACGCGGAGGGCAGTTTCAAATACAGCTGCACTCTCGACAATGGCTGCGACGGCACCAAGGACTTCAGTGCGGGCTTTACTCCCAACGGTGATCCGAGTGGTCAAGCAGCGTCAAAGGTGAACGTCGAGCCTTGGGTCCAAGGCTCGATACGCCTCGGTGCAAGCGTTCTCACCGCCGAGGTCGCCTATGCGCAGATTGGCGTCCGGCCTGGCGTCAGCCTCGATCTGCGCGCCTATGCAGGCAATACCTGCGGCGACGCAAACGGAGACGGAACCGTCGACGCCGTGGCGGGCGCAAGTATCGACATGGGAGCCCGCGTCGATCTGATCGCCAAGGTTGGCGCTTTGGGTGAGAGCAAAGAGTGGAGCTATCGTCTGCTCGACAAGCATCTCGGATTCTTCAAGACCGGGACCACGAACGCCCCTTGGAGTCCCATGTACCGCGTCAAGGGTACGGATGACCTGAACGCGACGATTTCGCTCGGAACTCGCCCCTGCTGGCCGTACACGGATCCGGTAACCTATCAGATCACGTGGGACGACGGCACGACGTCGAGCGGCACACAGGGACCGGGCATGCACGACGTGAGCCATACCTTCAAGGGCTATGGCGGTCACCCATTCACGGTGGCTTTGCAATCCGACTCTAGTGGGCGGTCTCTTGGGACGAGCGCCGCCGCCAACGTCTACCTCAAAGTGATTCAACAAGCACCCAATCACGGGCTATCGATGTCCACGAAGTGAGCCGACGCTGTTCATCTCCTCCGAGAACATTTTGATCAAAGGAGCGCCTTAGCCCAGGCGCGCTTGCCAAGCGCGCTTTGCGTCGATCCCGAGGCCATTGAACAGCGGGATGTAGTCCTGCGTCAGGGTTTCATCGAGCGCGGCAGCGTATTCAGAGGGTGGCATCAGACCCCACTCGCTCTGCGCCGGCACTCGCGCGCTGGTGGCTCCCAATTGGGAATACGCGTAGCTGCGCCTCAGGCGCTCGAACATGGCGGGCAGCTCCTGATCGATCAGGGCACGCACGGAGTCAGCGGCAGGCAGTGAAAGCAGCCACTCGAGCAGGGTCCAGCCGAACTCTTTGTGACGCACTTCGTCTTTGAGGATTCGGTCGAGCGCGGTCCGCGCGCTCGACTCCGTGCATCCGCTGCGTAGCCGAGAGAAGAGTCGAACCGCGACGGTTTCGCCCAAGCAAAAGCTCTCTAGACCCGTGCGCACCACGGCGTGCAGAACTCCCTTTGGGTCGAGCGCGGGAGTGCCGAGGTTTCTGGAGCCCAAGTCGGCGGGCTCTGTACCCCCGACCTGAGTGTAGACTCGATGGCTCAGCTCCGAATGAGCCAGTTCATCTTCGACGATTACCAGGCCCATACGGATCAACTGTAGCGGGGCCAACAGCTGCATCAACCAGAGCACGAGTCTCTGGGTCAACACGGCGGAGCAATACTCTGCCTCGTCGCAGGACATTCGGTGCTGACTGACGGCGGGTTGCAGGAGGTCGTGTCGACGTGCCACCAGTCATCGCTGCTGCAGGCGACGGACGGGCCGCTGCAGGGATCCGTTGCGCCGCAATGGCGGCCTTGCTGATAGCCATCGCAGGACTGACCGTCGCTGGGCAACACCTCGGGGCGATCTTCCCGGTTCGGGGCGGGCGGCGACGAGGCCGCGTCCGACGCCTCGGGAATCGGCGGTGGATTTTGTGGTGGCCCGGGAGTGAACGCTCCGCCGTCAGCGGTGTCGGTCGAGCCTGACGCGTCTTTGCAGGCCTCGTCGTGGCCGCGGCACGCAGTGTTGGGTCCGCCTTGCGTGTCGGTCGGCACTGCGTCTGTTGCCTGGCAGCCACTGGCAAGCGCTGCGCCTGCGAACGCACCCACCAAAGCACGGTTTGAAGTTTGCGATCCGTGAACGTTTCTTCTCTTGTGCCATGGAGCTCCCTGGCAGGCCCCAGTAGCAAGCTGCGTACCAGGTATTTCGGGGGCGTTTGGCACAGTCTGGCGCGCGTCATACCGTGGGCATCACGTTGCCTCCGGTAACTGGAATGAATGCGCCGTGCACGTAGCTCGCAAGATCACTGGCGAGGAACGCGACGACGTTGGCGATCTCCTGGTCGGTGCCGCGCCGACGCAACGGGATCTCGGCGACGTAGTTCGCATCATCGGGCGGATTGTTGCGCTGCGATTCCGAGATCGTCCAGCCTGGGGCCACCTGATTCACCGTGATCCCAGTGGGCCCGACCTCACGTGCCAGCACTCGCATCAGTCCGTCCATGCCGCGTTTACCCGACACGTACGCGGATTGGGTCACCTTCATTTGCATCGTGCACTCGGTGTTGATCCCGATGTAGCGCCCCCAACCGCGCCGTTGCATGCCAGGGATGAACGCCTTGGCCAAGAGCACGTTCTGCATCACGCAGCTGTTGAATTGACTCGTGTAGGAGTCCAGTGGCGTTTCGAGCACTGTCCGCCAGGGAAAGATCTGCTCGACGGCGTTTGCTACTACAATCTCCACGCCGCCCAACTCTGTTTCAATCTGCGCCGCAAGAGCTTGGATATCGGCTGGCGATCCGACATCCGCGCGGATCGCCAGCGCACGCCTACCCAAGGCCTCTACGCTTTGGCATACCAACAGAGCGCTGGCGCTATTGCTATGAAAATGGACGACGATGTCTGCCCCGCAGCGCGCCAGGGTCGTGGCCATCACGCGCCCGAGCTCACCGCTGGCGCCCGTGATCAAGGCGCGTTTGCCGCGCAGATCGACTTGCAACATGACCGCGTTATCTCACGAGGACCCGAGAGTTTCGAGGGCCAGGGGCGCGTGAGGCGTGCTTTGTCTGTAGCTTCGCCGCGCGGAGCGGTGGGCCCGGGAGGCCTGACGTTCGGCGTCTTGCTCTCGAGCATGCTCACGCTCGCACCCTCTGCGTTCGCCCGCAGCAATGGGCTCGCCACCAGTGACTGCAGCGGTTGTCACTCGGGAAGTGCTGCGCCAGTGCTGAGCTTGAGCTTCGACCCCGAACAGCCAGCTCCCGGCGACGCCGTGAACTTGACGCTCGAAATCAAGAGCCCCGCCATGTCGAGCGCGGGCTTCTACCTGTGGAGCGACGATTACCCCGACTTCAGTCTGCCCGCGGATCAACCGCTGCGTTCGAACGGCGATGGGGTGACGCACAGCGCCCCGATTGCGGCAAGTGACGGCGTCGTGCGAGTGCAAATCGCTTGGCAAACCCCGAGTGAACCGGGCGGGACGCTCTTCGAAGTCGCAGCGGTGGCCGCTAATGGTGATCGCGAAAACCGAGGAGATGCGGCTGCCAAAGCACAATTCGCTTTGGTTTGGGGTTGCGCTGGGGTGACTCTTTATCACGACTTCGATGCCGACGGTTTCGGCTCTGAAGCGTACGGGACGAAGCCCGGCTGCGCGCCGCACGACGTTTGGGTTGCACAGAGCGGCGATTGCGACGAGGACGACAGCACAATCCACCCGGGGGGTAGCGAGCTGTGCAACGGCAAAGACGACGATTGTAACGGTGAGACCGACGAAGGCACTACGCCCCATCCCGTGTACGAAGACGCCGATGGAGACGGCTTCGGCGTTTGGCCCAAAGTTCGCGACACTTGCGAAGTGGTGGCGGGTTACGCCGACAACGCAGACGACTGCAGTGATGACGATCCAGAGCTGAACCCCGCTGCGGCCGAGGTGTGCAACTCGAAGGACGACAACTGCGATGGCCGGACGGACGAGGGCGTCCGTGAGCGCTGTGGGGTGGGCTGGTGCGAACGCCTCTCGGGGTCGTGTGAACCCGGGACCTGTATCCCGGGTGAGCCCAGTGCAGAGACGTGCAACGGCCTGGACGACGATTGCGACGGCGAGACCGACGAAATGCCGTGCAGCGAACCCAGTGCGGAGACGTCCACTGTCGACGCACGCGACGCCGGTGGCGTGCAGATCGACCCCCCAACCCAACCCAACTCGAACCCGGGCGTGAGCAGTGGACCCGTGCCGCCGGTTTCTGCTTCCGAGCTCGACGCGGCCACCGGTGTTGGGCCCGAGTTTACGGATGGCAAAACCAAGCCCAGGGCACCCATGGAAATGAGCTCAACCACGAGGGGCGCCTGCGGCATGACACCGAGCGCCCGCAACGCGACCAGTTCGTGGCTCTGGGTCTCGGCCCTTGCGCTGTGGAGCCGGCGTCGGCGCGCGCTCGGTTGGTAGCTCGTTCAGCGGCGGCGAGGGCAGCTGTCGCTGGGCTTACGACTTGGGCAATGAGTGCCGCAACGCCCACCAAGTGTGCTTGCCGATCTTGCCGTCGGTCTCGAGCGGCAGCCCGCGATCGTCCGAGTGCTGGGCTTGAAAGCGCTCGACGGCGCGCACGGTGCGCTCGTCGAAGACGCCGCTGGGGCTCAGCTCGTCGTAACCCAGCGCCAGCAAGATGCGTTGCACTTGGCGTACGGCGTCTCCCGTGTCACCGCGTTCGAGCGCGGGTTGAGCTTCGGAGCTGATGGCAGGCTCGGCCGCAAAGCTCGAGAGCTTCGGCAAGAACTCGTCGAAGAGTCTCTTGACGGGGGGAAGATAACGCTCGACGCTGGCCGTGAAGTACTTCAATTCGTGTAGTGTGCGAACGAAGGCCTCCGGATCGCCCTGTTCGACCGCGGGCCAGGCACCGGCAAAACGCGTGTGGAGCAATCCCAAGTAATCCTCTACGCCCTCTTCCAAGCTGGTGAAGGCACGAAAGCGCGCCCAAGGGTGATCGGCGTGCAAGGTCACTTGCACTTTGCCACTCTGTAAACTCGTCAGGCTGACGTCACTGCCCGCACTGCCGTCAGTACGCGGCTTGCGCAAGGCGAAGGCGGTCGCGGCTCGATCGGGGTTGACGATCTCGTCCGCCTCGTAGAAGCAATAGTCTGAAGTCCAGGCCTCGGTCGCCTTCGCATTGCCGAGGTTGAAACAGTAACAGTGTTTCCAACGCCCCGTTTCTAGGGCGCTCTGCGCGAGCAGCACGGCGAGTGATTCGGGTTTTGGGGAATGGCCCAACTGCTTCTGCCAAGCGACGCGAAAGGCCGCCGCCAGTTGCTCGAACGTGATTTCGGTCACCCGCGCATCAAGACGTCGACCCATATTTCCTCCCTTCCCGGGCTTGGTTCAACTGTGCTCCACGGCTGGTGCGCGGGCAGGAATCGAGCGCGTGGTCAGCTTGCGGCGGCGTTCCTTGGCTTTGGCCAGTTCCAGCAACTCGAGCTCGCGTTCTTGCAACGCGGCTGCCAAGCCCACGCCGAGCCACACGTACCAGGCTGGCCTGGTTTGGACCAAATACAGGACTGCAAACACCAGGAAGTACACTCGTGAGTTGGTCCAAGAACGATCTTTGGGAAATGCCATCTCGCAACGTCTGAGCGCGTGGATCAGCGCCAGCACGTTGAGTAGCCACAACCCCAGCCCCACGAAGCCACTATCGGAGATGGCTCTCAACACCCCCATGAATGGAATGCTGTCGATGCGATCGCCGAAGATCAACTGCGCTCCGCCGGGGGGAATGTAGTCGGAAGCGGGCAAGCTGACCATGCCGGGGCCCGCGCCGAACACGAAATGCTCTGGCCGATGAAACAAGAAGTTCAGGGCGCTGGCGTCGAAGATCTCGAGCGACTGCACCAGCGAGTCCTCGAAGCCGCTCGAGCCGATCACCTCTTGGCGCACTGCCACGCGTTCGCCCGTGTACTGCGCCCACATCGCAAACGGGCTGTCGCCGAACCAAGCGCTGATTGCGACGAACGCGACGCCCCCCACCAACGCGATTGCGGCGAGCACGTCGAGCCGGCGCGTGACGAGCAGCAGGGTCATGGTGCCGATCAACAGCAGCATCAAGCCCAAGGTCGAGGTCGTGAGCGTCAAGGCGACCGCGTGCAACAAGAGTAACGCAATCGTCTTCGGATCACCCTTCGAGTCGGGTCTGAGCAAGAGCACGATACCCATCGCGGCCAAGCTGCCGCTAGCGCGAGGTTCACCGTTGAAGCCGCGCGCACGGCCGCCTTCACCCAGCACCCATTCACGCGTGTCGGTGGCCAAGAGCGAGAAAAAGTCGATCTTGGTCACCACTTCCAAAACCACGCCCAAGGACGCCACGCTGGTCCCGAGCAGAAGGTAGCCGGGGATCTTCTCGCGCAGCTTCTGCACTTGGCTACAGGCGGCGATGTACAGCGACATCGAGATGTAGGAGATCGTCGCGCCGAAGTTGATGATCGAGCGACCTTCGGCTCGCTGCGTCCAGGGGCGTTCTCCCGTCTTGTCGGGCCAGGGTAAGAGGTAGCCGTAGACGACGACTAGCGCCAGAAGCAGCGCCAAACCGTAGATCAAAGTGCGTCCGCCGCGAGTCCGCATCAGTTGACCCACAGTGCGCGGTGTTCTCGGCAGATAAACCAGTCCGAAGATCTGCGGCCCCGTCAACGTCGGGCCCAAGTCGACTTGGACGATGTCGAGACCGAGCGAAAGTCCGATGAAGCTCAACAGCAGGTCATGCCGCTCGCGGCTCAAACACCAGGCTGCGCCGAGCACGATGAACGCGAGTTTGGCGATCTCGAAAGCGAGCATTGACTGAGCCTGGCAGCTTAGAGCAGATCAGCGGATCTCAAAACCTGCCACCACTGGGCCGTTGCTCTGGGAAGGGGCCGCCCGCCCGGATCGAGCGAGGCGGTCGTTTTTCCTCGCCCGGGCCAAGCAGTTTTTCGATCGCTCACCTGTTGCACTGGTCGCAGGTTTCGAGGTTTTGAGACCCGCCCTTGCCGCACCGGGGCGGAACGCGCCAGGTAGGCCGATGTGCTGAATCCGAGGCGCAGCTGGTTCGACCCGCCGAAAGGCACCAAAGCAGCTGCTGCCGACCCGGAGGCGGCTGTCAGTCGTCACTTTCCCCGGTTTGTAACACACTGGATTCATGGCTTTTTCGAGCCTGACGCCCGAACAAGTGTCACACTACCGGCGTCGAGATGTAACAGGAATGCCCTGACCATCAGCGCAACTTCGGGGGCATGTCAGCTCTAGCTGTCGTGGAACAAACAGAGTCGAAAGTGAGCTCGCGAGACTTCGCGGACCCGCAGCTGTTCGTAAACCGAGAGCAGTCCTGGTTGGACTTCAACCGCCGGGTGCTGGAACAGGCCGCAGATGCGGACTGGCCGTTGCTCGAGCGCGTGAAATTCTTGGCGATTCACGCCGCGAACTTGGACGAGTTCTTCATGGTCCGCGTGCCTGGTTTGCACGAGCAAGTGGAGGCCGGGGTAGACGAGCCTGGGGCCGACGGTTACGGCGCACGAGAGACGCTGAAGTTGATCCGCGCTCGCGTTCAGGAGCAGGTTCAGCTCACCAACGACATCTGGCATACAGAGCTCGAACCGGCGTTGGCACGCGAGGGGATCCGTCTGCTGCCGTGGCAAGCGCTCTCACCCGCCATGCAGCAAGCGGCGCGCCGCTATTTTCATCGCGAAGTCTTCCCCGTATTGACGCCGCTGACCGTCGATCCGCTGCACCCGTTTCCCTTCGTCTCCAATCTGTCGTTGTCGCTCGGCGTCGAAGTGCGCGACCCGCGCACGTTGGAGACGCACTTTGCGCGCGTCAAGGTGCCAGAGAGTCTGCCGCGCTTCATCTTCACGCACTTGTTTGGCTTGAGCCCCGTGGGACCGCGTTTCGAGTCGATCGCGCTCGAGGAGCTGATCGGCAACAACATTCACGATCTGTTTCCCGGTGCCGAAGTCGTCGCATGGCACGTGTTTCGCGTAACGCGCGACATGGACCTCGAATTTCTCGAGGACGAAGCCGCCGATCTGCGCTCGGTCGTGGATCGTGAACTTCGGAGGCGACGCTTCGGTGCGCCGGTGCGTCTCGAAGTCAGCGTCGGCATGCCGAGCTCGATTCGCAGCTTTCTGCTCGAGAAGCTCGAAATCGAGAGCGCAGATCTGTACGAGGTGACTGGGCTCTTGCGCTGCTCCGATCTGTGGGAGTTGTATCGCTTGGCGCGTCCAGATCTCAAAGATCAACCCTTCGTTGCGCGCCAACCCGCACGCTGGTCACCGGGCTGCGATCCGTTCGCGGTGATCGAGGCGAGCGACGTCCTTCTGCACCATCCGTACGATTCGTTCTCGCCGGTCTTGGAGTTCCTCAATCGCGCTGCCGTGGACCGCGACGTGCTCGCGGTGAAGATGACGCTGTATCGCGCGGGCTCCAATGCCGAAGCCGTCAGAGCGCTGATCCGAGCCGCCGAGAACGGCAAACAGGTGGCTGTCTCGATCGAGCTAAAGGCGCGCTTCGACGAAGAGAACAACCTGGCTTGGGCGCGTGAACTCGAAAAGGCCGGGGCCCACGTCTTCTACGGCGCGCCGCGCCTCAAGACTCACGCCAAAGTGATCCTGGTCGTGCGCCGCGAAGGGGGCGCGCTGCGGCGCTATGTTCACCTTTCGACGGGCAATTACAACGCGAGCACGGCCTCGTCTTACACGGACTTCGGGCTTTTGACCTGCGATCCGGCGATCGGTGAGGACGCTAGCCAACTCTTCAATTCACTCTCTGGCTTCTCGATCTCGCCGGAGTACAAGGTGCTCTCGGTGGCGCCTCTGGGTTTACGCAGCATGCTGATGGCCAAGATCGACGAGCAGATCGAGCGCGCCACCAAGGGCCTGCCCGCGCGCATCTTTGCCAAGCTGAACGCCTTGGTCGATCCTACGCTGATCCGTGCGCTGTATCGCGCGTCGTGCGCCGGCGTAGAGGTCGAGTTGCTCGTGCGCGGCATCTGCTGCTTGCGACCCGGCGTGCCAGGGGTGTCCGAGCGCATCTCGGTGTGCTCGCTGGTGGGGCGCTTCTTGGAACACGAGCGCGTGCTGGTGGTGGGCCCTGCTGGAGAAGAGCAGTGCTACCTGGCCTCAGCCGACTGGATGCCTCGCAATTTGGACCGTCGCGTCGAGACTCTGTTTCCGGTCACACACGAAGCGCTGCGTCGTCAAATCATCGCCGAGTGCGTTGAACCGCTGCATGTGGACAACTGCAGGGTCTACGAGATGACCCCAAGTGGCACGTATCGGCGACGCACTCCGCTGCCAAATCAAAAGCCGGTGGACGCGCAACTGCATACGAGCTGGTGTAGCCGTTCGAATCGCGCTAATGCCGTTCCGACGGTGCCACCCAGTCCCTAAGGAAGCGGAGCGTTGCAGCTAGTAGAGAACGACGAAACGCAGGGCGAGCAGCTCGTTTCAGGGGTGGATCTCGGTTCCAATAGTTTCCACATGGTGGTGGCGCGCCTGGAAGACAACGGGCGCGTCCACGTGTTGGATCGGATCCGTGAACCCGTGAGGCTCGCCGCGGGGTTGGACGATCGCAATCGGCTGAGCTCCGGGGTTGCAGAGCGCGCTCTGGTTGCGCTCTCCAAGATGGGGCAGCGCCTAAAAGGGTTGCCGCAGAGTCGGGTCCGCGCCGTTGGCACCAACGCGCTCCGTCGCGCGAAGAATGGCCCTGATTTTCTGGAAGCAGCGCAAGCCGCGCTCGGGCATCCGATCGAAGTGATCTCTGGGCACGAAGAAGCGCGGCTGATTTATCTCGGCGTCTCGCATTCGAGCGCCGACGACAGTGGTCGGCATTTGGTGATCGACGTGGGTGGGGGCAGTTCCGAGTTCATCATTGGAGAGCGCTTCGAGCCGATCGTCCTCGATAGCTTGTACATGGGGTGCGTGAGTTATACGCAGCGCTTCTTTTCCAGTGGCTCGATCACCAAGGGCGCGTTCAAGAAGGCCGTGCTCGCGGCGCAGCTCGAGTTGAGCTCGGTGTCCGAACAGTATCGGCGCATCGGTTGGAAGCGCGTGACGGGATCATCGGGCACGGCTTTGGCGGCTTATTCCGTGATCCGCGCCAACCGCTGGGGCGATCGCATTACCGCTTCGGGACTCGAGAAGCTGGAGCAAGCGATGCTCGAGGCGGGCAATGTGTCGCAGCTCGCCCTCAAAGGCTTGGAGCCCGAGCGCGCGCCAGTATTTCCGGGCGGCGTAGCGATTCTGCGCGCTGCGTTCGAATCGCTGGGCATCGAGACGATGGGCGTTTCGAACGGCGCCTTGCGCGAGGGTTTGGTCTACGAACTGCTCGGGCGTACGAGCCACGAAGACGTGGAGCGGCGCACCGTGGACACTTTTTCGGAGCGCTACAAAGTCGACTTGGCGCAGGCCCAGCGCATCGAGGAAACGGCGCTGGCTTTGTTCGAACAAGTCCGCGAGCGCTGGAGCATCGCTCAACAACCGGCGAGTCGCATCTTGAGTGCGGCGGCACGTTTGCACGAGGTTGGCCTCAGTATTGCGTACTCGGGTTACCATAAACATGGTGCCTACATTCTGGGCAACGCCGACATGCCGGGTTTCTCGCGCGATCGTCAGCACATGTTGGCTGCGCTCGTCAGAACGCACCGCAGAAGGATCCGGCGCGATTGCTTCCGCGAGTTGTCGAAGCCGCAGCGCAAGATCGGCTTGGCGCTGGCGGTGATCTTACGCTTGGCAGTGCGTCTGCATCACAGTCGCACGGCGGCGCCGGTGCCGAAGCTCGCTGTCGAACGCGAAGACGGGCTGGTGGTCCGCTTTCCCGATGGCTGGCTCGACGCTCACCCGCTGACGCGCGCCGATCTCGAGGAAGAGGCCGAGCTGCTCGACGCGATCGACTTCAAACTCAGCGCAGTCTGAGTTGCCCGCAGCGAATCAGGAAAAGCGCAGCGTCATTCGTAGCGCAACGTCATTCATAACGCAGCGCTTCGATGGGATCGAGGCGCGAGGCTTTGCGCGCTGGGTACAAGCCGAAAACGATACCGACCAGCGCGCTGAAGCCTGCCGAGAGCATGATGATGTAGGGTTGGAACAACACTGGCCACCCAAGGCGTTCACCGAGCAGCATCGCTACACCAATGCCGAGCCCGATGCCGAGCAGGCCGCCCGCGATCGACAGCACCAAAGCTTCGACCAAGAACTGCGCGAGCACGTGCCGCGGTTTGGCGCCGAGCGCCATGCGCACGCCGATCTCACGCGTGCGCTCCGTGACGGACACGAGCATGATGTTCATGATGCCGATGCCCCCGACCAGCAGCGAAACTAGAGCAACGCTTGCGAGCAGCGTCGTCATGGTCTCGGTGCCTTGTTGTTGAGCGCTGGCGATCTCGGCGAGGTTTCGGATCGAAAAATCGCTCTCGTCGCCTTCGCGGATTTGGTGGCGTTCGCGCAAGAGCGCTTCGACGGCAACTTGAGCCCGCCCTGTATCGTAGGCGGCGACGAAGATCGTGCCCTGCAAATACTTGCCGAGTCCGCCCTGGATCTTCTGGGCGAACGTGGTTTGCGGCACGAACGCCGTGTCGTCGTAGTCTTGCCCCTGTGGCGATTGCCCTTTGCGCGAGGCAACGCCGATCACCGTGAACGGCACTTGTCTGACGCGCACGGTTTGCCCTACGGGATTCACACCCTCGCCGAACAGTTGAGTCGCGACCGTCTGCCCGAGCACGATCACCTTGGCGCCGGAATCGACGTCGCTCGCCGAAAGCGGGGTGCCAATGGAGGTCGGCCAATTGCGCACGTCGAAATACTCGGCAGAAGTGCCTTGTACGGTCGTCGACCAGTTGCTGCTGTCGCTGATCAAGGAAGCAGTGGAGCGCAGCAGAGCGGCGGCGGAACGCACTTGCGGCTCCTTGCGGATTGCCGCCAGATCTTCCCACGTGATCGACGCCATCGAGCCCGAGCCTCCGCGCACGCCGCCCAGTGAGGTCGAGCCGGGCATGATCACGAGCAGGTTGGTGCCCATCGACGCAAAGGCTTCGACGATCCGCGCTTTGGCCCCCTCGCCGATGGCCGTCATCGTGATCACGGCCGCCACCCCGATGATCACGCCCAAGGCCGTGAGGAACGAACGCAAGCCGTTGCGCTGCAGGGCCCGGGTCGCGATGCGTAGCGTGACGGTCGGGCTCATCGGGTCGTGCCAATCTGGGTGGTCGAGGGGTCCGTGGCCGGGGCGTGGCCCGGTACGATTGCAGGCACGGGTTCACGCCGGGTATCGGACAAAACCTTGCCGTCTTTGACGACGATCACCCGGGACGCGTACTCGGCGATGTCGGGTTCGTGGGTCACGACGGCGATCGTTATGCCAGCGCGACACAACTCCTGCAGCATGGCCATGACTTCGATGCTGGTGTTCGAGTCCAAGTTGCCGGTGGGTTCATCGGCAAAGATGATCTTGGGACGTCCGACCAACGCGCGGGCGATCGCGACCCGTTGTTGCTGACCTCCGGAGAGTTGGTTTGGATGATGGTACAAACGCTGCCCGAGGCCGACGCGCGTCAGCGCTTCGGCCGAGCGTCGCGTGCGTTCGCGCGCCGGCACATCGGCGTAAACCAGCGGAAGTTCCACGTTCTCGACGGCGCTCATGCGCGGCAGCAAGTTGAAGTTCTGGAACACGAAGCCCAGGGTTTGATTGCGGATCTCGGCCAGCTGATTCTTGTTCATGCGCGACACGTCGTGCCCGTCGAGCAAGTAACTGCCGCTGGTCGGGCGATCCAAACAGCCGAGCACGTTCATCAGCGTGCTTTTGCCGGAACCGCTGGGTCCCATCACGGCGACGAACTCGCCGACGTCGATCGTCAGGTCGATGCCGTTCAACGCGTGAACCTGCACCTCGTCGCCACTCGAGTAAACCTTGTGGACGTCATGCAGCTCGATCAGTGCCATGTCGTTCCCCGGTCTGTGTTCACAATGTTCAGAAGATCCCGCGCATGCGGAAGTTGCTGTTGTTGGGGCTAGCACCCGGGGTCGCTCCCGTTCGACCCGGTGCTCCCGCGCCGGCTCCGCCTGGTCCCGCCGCGCCTGCGGTCGGTGGTGGGCCTTCGACCACGACCGCATCCCCCTCGTGCAAGCTGTCGTCGAGCAACTCCGTGTAGCTGCCATCGCTGATGCCGATGCGCACGCGCTGGGGTTGCAGCTCCGTGCCGCGCAGCGTCCAAATCAGTTTGCGCTCCACGTTGTCGGGAGGCGGTGCGAGGGCGCCAGGCGCGGGCACTTCGGTGCTGCCTGAGGCACTCGGGGAGCCAGCGGGTACTGATGACGTGTCTGATTTTGGTTTGCCGTCACCCGTCCGCCCGTGCTTGTGAGCCCCTTTGCTTGGCGCCGAACTCGAAGCCGCTGCGGACGCTGCGTCGGACGGGGCCGTTGCAGGGCTGCCCGCCGCAGAGCTTGCGCTTGAGGAGGTTGCCGGCTCCGCTGCAGCGCTGCCCGTGGGGGCCCCTTCGGCACTGCCGCGCCAACGACCTCCACGTTCACCCGTGCCAGACCCCATGGCATCGGGTGCGCCCCCGGGCGGACGGAAGCGCAGCGCCGCGTTGGGGATGGCCAGCACGTGCTGCCGGGTTGCCGTCACGATGTTCACCGTCGCGGTCATGCCAGGGCGCAATTGCAGCTCCGGATTATCGACGGCGATGATCGCGGTATACGTAACCACATTTTGTAGCGTCACTGCCGCGTTGCGCACTTGTGAGACGACACCGCGAAAGCGTCGACCTGCGAACGCATCGACGGTGAACTGAACGTCCATGCCGACGTTCAGTTTGCCGACGTCGCTTTCCGGAATCGATGCCTCGAGGCGCATCTTCGTCAGATCCTCGGCGATCGTGAACAACACGGGGGCTTGCAGCGAAGCGGCCACGGTCTGGCCGACGTCGACCGCGCGCGAGATCACCACGCCGTCGATCGGTGAGCGAATCACCGTCAGCGACAGATTGACCTCGTCTTGATGCAACTGAGCACGGGCTTGTTCGAGCGACGCCTTGGCCGCATCCACTCCCGCTTTGGCGACTGCGGCCGCCGTTTCAGCGGTGTCCACTTCTTGCTGCGAGGAGAGACCTTCACCGCGCTGCGCTTTGACGCGCTCGTAAGTTCGCTTCGCATCCAACAACGTGACGTCGGCTTTGGCGATCGCGGCCTGCGCGGCGTTGAAGTTCGCACGCGATTTGGCGACGCTGGCCTCGAACAACTGCGGATCGAGCTTGGCCACCACTTGGCCTTTCTTGACCGCGGAGTTGAAGTCGGCGTCGAGTTCGAGCAAACGCCCCGAGACCTGACTGCCGACTTGCACCGTGACGCGGGCTTGCAGCGTTCCCGAGGCCGTCACGCGCACCGAAACGTCTCGGCGCTCCACGGGGGCCGTCTTGTAAGGATTCTCGACGGTATTCTCCTTGTGCGACCACCACCAGTAGCCGCCACCCAGGGCACCTGCCAACAATGCCAGACTCACGATGATCTTTCCGAGCTTCATAGATGTCCTGAGCACGTCGCGAGTTCGAGCAATCGCGCCAAGCGCGTGCGCACCAAGTCGAACTCGCTCAGAGCCAAGTTGACTTCGGCCTGACGCAGAGCGCTGGCCGAGACCACTAGATCCAAACTAGTGCCTTTGCCGGTGCGATACGCGGCCAGCGTCAAGCGATCGACGTCACGGGCCAAATCGCGTTCCTGCTGAGCGATGTCCTTGGCACGCTCGGCGACCGTGATCGCGCGCTCGGCTTGTGTCAATTGCACGCGTGTGGACCTTCTGAGCGCTTCCAACTGGAGGCGGCTCTCGTCGGTATCGGCCGCCGCCGAGACGCGCTCTCCGGCGCGCGCGCCCCCATCCCAAATCGGCACCGAGAGCACCGCTTGAATGTCCCAGCTCGTGCGAAAGCCGCCGCCAGCGTCGGTGGCGCTGCTCGCCAAGCTGCTTTGTGCTGCCAGCGTCGGGTAGTAGCCCTGCGTGACCTCTTGTTCACGTCGCGCAGCTACTTGGATCGACTTGCCCGCGCGTTGCAAATCCGCGCGCGCTTCCAGAGTGTCGATCGGTTGGCAGTAGCGCAGAGCATCCTGCTCGATGCCCGACAAGTCCAAGCCTCGAGCGATCCCGACGGGCTCGGTCAAACCGAGCGCCAGACCCAAGGCTTCACGCGCTTTGACCAGCGACTCGTCCGCGCTCATCACGGCGCTGCGAGTCGAAACGACGTCTTGCTCCGAGCGCACGATGTCGAGCCCGGTTCCCGTTCCGAGGCGTTCTTTGGCGCGGGTCAAGGCCAAGCGCTCCAGAGCGCTGCGTAAACCCAGACGGCTGAGTTCTGCAACGCGCTCTGCTGCCACGTCGGCTATCAGAATCGATGCCAAGCTGCCGAGCAGAGTGCGTTGCTGTTCTGCGTACGAAAGTTCCGCGACCTGACGTCCGAGTTTGGCTGTGCCAATGCTGTGGAATGCGCGCGCGTCGTATAGGGTTTGCGAGAACGAGATACGTGCGCTGAGTGAATTGCGCCCGGCCGTCGGTGTCGTGGTCGTGGTGCCGAGCGCGCCGTTGCCCGCCGCGGGCGTCAGGATCTTGTGATTGGCGATCGCTTGACCCGAAAGAGTTGGATAGGCGCTTGCCAGCGCGATCTGGGTCTGTGCCTCGGCGCGTTGCAATTCGTCTTCGGCAATTCGCAGATCAATCGAACGCGATTTGAACGCCTCGACCGCTTGTTGCCAACTCGTCAGCTCTCGCTTCGCCCGCGCTGGCGGTGTCAGCATCGGATCATCGACGCTCGGCCGGGGTGCCTCGGTTTCGAGCGTCGAGGCCGCACTTGGGGCAGCGGGTTCAGGCTCCTTGGCTTCGAGGGCCGCTGGTGTCCCGCTGTCGCTCGGCGTCTCGACCGGAGTTTGCGCGGTGAGGCCCCAAAACCCGAGCAAGGCGAGCAGCGGTGGGCGGGCGGTCTTCATGGGACACCGAATTTACTGCAACGCGTCTTGGGCTAGGGCAGGAACACGCACCGAGAAACACGTCCCGGCCGCCTTGGAGCTTTCCACGGACAGTTCTCCTCCATGGGCGCGCACGATGCGCAGCGCCAACGTCAACCCAAGGCCAACACCCCCCGTTGTGCGATGACGGCTGCGATCGGCTCGAAAGAACGGTTCGAAAACGCGCTTGAGATCATCCGGCTCGATGCCGATTCCATGATCCCTGACCCGGATCAACAGCGACCCGCTGTCTTGTTCGCGCACTCCTTCCAATTCGATCAATTGGCCTGGCTCGGAGAACTTGGCAGCGTTGTCGAGCAGGTTGTCGACGACCCGACGCAAAAGAGCTGGATCGGCGTCGACATGGGGCAACGCGGGCTCGAAATTGCAGCGCAGCGTCCGCCCCGAACGGCGTTCGAAGCGCGTGCGGGCGGCGTCGAGCAGTCGCTCGCCCTCGACCCGCTCGCGCCGCAACGGCGGCAGTGGATCGGATTCGGGGTGGCGCTCGAGATCGAGCCTCGCCGTCGTCATCACGTCGTTGAGCAGAACCTCGAGTTCGCCCAAATCTTCCTCGATGTCTTCGAAATATCCGGCACCGGCCGCTGTCTCGCGATCGCGCACGAGATCCAGCGCCATGCGAATGCGCGCCAACGGGGTGCGTAGTTCGTGCGAAATGTTGGCGAGCAGTTCACGTTCGGCGCGGCGCATCGCCACCAGGCGATCTGCCATCTCGTCGAACGTGCGCGATAAATCGCCCAGCTCGTCTTGGCGTTTACTCCTTGCACGCAGCGCGAGGTCCCCTTGCCCGAAGGCTCGCGCAATTTCTGCGAGCCGTTCGACCGGAACCGTGAGCGAGCGAGCGAGCATCACCGATAGCAGCGCCAGGACGATCAGCGCCGCCATCACCTGCGCCGTGGTGATCCGCAACGGGGTATCGGATTGAGGGTAACGCAAGCTCACATAGCGTTCGAGCTTGCCGTCCGGGCTGGTCGTAGTCACCCAGCCCAAGCCATCGGCAAAGTGGGTGGGTTCACGAGCTGCACGTTCCAGCTCGACGGCGCTGAGCGCCGGCAAGGGGGGCTCGACGCTGCTGCCGATCAGCGTGCCGTCGCTCGCATACAGACTCATCTCGATGCGTGAGCGCCGCTTGAGGTCTTTGAGCTCGCGCGTGAGCTTCTCTGGGTCACCCGCTAGGTCACTCATGTGCCACGCGATCCAGGCCGTGCTCGGTCGGGTTGGCAGTTCGCTGGGTGGCCGCTCGACGTAGGCCCCGACGACGAAGATCGCGCCGCCCCCGAACACCAGCATCAGGATGCCGTAGAGGTAGACCCGAAACAGCACTCGCTTGGACGAGCGCGTCGGCATCAGGGCAGTTCCCCGGTCAGCACGTATCCCGAGCCTCGAATCGTCTTCAACAGCACCGGACTGCGCGGATCGTCGCCCAGCTTTTGCCGCAGTCGTGAGATGCGCACGTCGATCGAACGATCGAACGCTTCGTCGGCGTTGCCTTTGGCGAGATCCAACAGCTGCTCGCGCGACAGGACTCGTCCGACGTGTTCAGCAAAGACCCGCAACAGTGCAAATTCGTACGAGGTCAAGCTCAACACGCGGCCGGCCAATGTTGCCGTGAAGGCCGTCAAGTCCAACACCAAATGGCCAGCACGGACCTCTTTCTTCACGGGCCCCGCTTTGCCCTGCGCGCGACGGGTGACCGCGTGGATTCGTGCCAAGAGCTCGCGGGCGGCAAATGGTTTGGGTACGTAGTCGTCGGCGCCCAACTCGAGTCCACGCACGCGATCCTCGATGTCGACACGCGCCGTGACCGCGATGATCGGTACGTTCGATACGGCGCGCAGCTCCGAGCAAACGCTGAAACCGTCTTTGCCAGGCAACATCAAGTCGAGCACCACGACGTCGATATCCGGCCGTCGTCCGACTTCGACGGCGCTCTCGCCGTTGGCCACGTGCGTTACGGTCAGGCCCTCACGCTGAAGATAGTCGCAAGTCAGCCGTGCCAATTTGGCGTCGTCTTCGACCAGGAGGACGTGCAATGGCTGGTCCATGGATGCTGAGCCTATAACACCGGGCTACGCCTGCGTCTGATGCGTGACACATTCCTACACACGAAACAACCCTTCCTCCCATTCGAGCGCGAGATCAGAACGGATCCAGTTCGCTCTGAACCCGCAATGGGCGCAGACTCACACTTTCGCTCCCAGCTCGCGCGAGGCATCGCTCGTTTGGCGTGTGAACGGAGCTGCGACCGCACCCAAGTCCCAGCGCAACGCCGTGCCGAGGCGGAGCGTGCAACCGTGCGACGCCTAGCTCGCGCGCTAGCCGCGGCAGCCCGCTAGCGATGGCTATCTGGGTTAACTTACCAGGTGAAGCAATCACGCTGCTCGGCGCAGTCAAGGGCGGCTGTTCACTGTCTACGGCTTGAATGCGAAGCCGCCAAACGCCCAGACTGAATGCGATGCCAAGGCCCGAAGCTTGCTCGGTGGATTGGGTACGTTTGAGCTGTGCCTCGGGCCAAGCCCCGGTGCTCGGCCAAGCTGCCAGCCGCGCCCTGTGAGTGTCGTGAGCAGCCGAGCTGTGCGAACCCCAATCCGCTGCCTGCCTTCCGAGCTCTGGCTGGGCCAGGAACCGGGGGACTCAGAAACACACGGGTTTGAACCGCAGAGCAGTTGCCAAAGCGGGTCAGCGCTGGCGCCGCCAGCAAGCGCGCGTTTTTCGTAGCCCTAGGCGGGAGCTGCGGCTAATCAGACGCAATGACAGACATCCAGAGCCGCAAAGCGGATCACTTGGACCTCGCCGTCAACGCGGATGTGGGATTTCGCGACAAGACGACGCTGTTCGAGTGCGTGCACCTGGTGCACGATTCGCTGCCGGAATTGGCCGTGGACGGACTGGACACTCGCACCCAACTCTTCGGCAAACCGCTCAAGGCGCCGCTGTTGATCGCCGGAATGACGGGCGGAACCGAGCGCGCAGGCGAGATCAACCGCGCCTTGGCGCGCATCGCGGCTGAGTCGGGTTACGCGTTCGGGCTGGGCAGTCAGCGCCCGATGCTGACACGACCGGAAACCCGCAGTAGCTATCGCGTCAGAGATGCGGCGCCCGACGTCGTGCTGCTCGGCAACTTGGGAGCAGTGCAAGCTGCGCAAATGACGACCGCCGCCGTGGCCGAGCTGGTGGATGCCGTCGGTGCCGACGCCCTCTGCATTCACCTCAATCCTGCCATGGAACTCGTTCAACCCGAGGGCGACCGTTCCTTCGTCGGCTGCCTAGACGTCTTGGCGCGGCTACGACGCGAGCTCGGTGTACCGGTCGTCGCCAAGGAGACCGGCTCGGGTATCTCGCGCAAAGTGGCGGAGCGTTTGCGCGCCGTCGGCGTCGAACACGTGGACGTCTCGGGTGCCGGTGGCACCTCCTGGGTGGCGGTCGAAACACTGCGAACGACGCCCGCGGCGCGCCGTTTGGGGGAGCTGTTTTGGGATTGGGGTATCCCGACGGCGGCCAGCGTCCTGGCGGTAGCGCCCAAAGGTTTTCAGAGCGTGTTCGCGACGGGTGGCGTCAGCAACGGCCTGGAAGCGGCCAAGGCGTTAGCTTTGGGCGCGCACGTCGTGGGGATCGCACGCCCAGTGCTGCAGGCCTACGAGCGCGGGGGTGAAAGCGGTGCTCGCGAATTCCTGGCGCAAGTCGAGCGCGAACTGCGCACGGCGATGGTGCTCGTTGGCGCCGCCAATTTGAAGCAGTTGCGAGAAGTGCCGCGCATCATCGATGGTCGCTTGCGCGATTGGAGCGACGCGTGGACGCGCTGAACGTTGCTGCGAAGGTGCGCGTCAAGATCTGCGGGATTACGAACGAGGAAGACGCCGAACTAGTGGTCGGAGCGGGCGCGGAGCTGATGGGGCTCAATCTCGTGCCGAGCTCCAAACGCTACGTGACGGTGGAAGTTGCACGGCGACTTGCCGATCTCGTGCGTGGGCGCGTCGAAATCGTGGTCGTGGTTGCCGACTTGACTGTCGAGGCGGCGCGCGAGGTGCGCGCACGGGTGGGCGCGGACTCGCTGCAGCACCACGGATCGGAGCTGCCGGAGCTGTTCGAGCTGCTGCCTGCGTCGGATTTCAAAGCCGTGCGCGTCGCCAGCCGAGATGACGCAGCTCAGGCGCTCACGTTTCGCGGTCCGAGAGTGCTGCTCGACGCAAAGGTCGGTTCACAGTTGGGGGGCACGGGTCACCGCTTCGATTGGTCGTTGGCGCGCGAAATTACCTCGGCGCGGCAGGTACTGCTGGCCGGCGGATTGACGCCAGACAACGTCGCCGATGCGGTTCGCGAGGTGAGACCTTGGGCCGTGGACGTGGCCAGCGGAGTCGAGGTTCATCCGCGCAAGAAAGACCCAGATCTGGTCTGGGACTTTATAAACCGTGCGCGTAGCGCGTAGGTGTTGTGAGCTGAAGATCCCCTAAAACACTACCCCGGGAAAAAACGCCCCGTCTCAATCTTTCGTTCCACTTTGGCCCAATGCGGTTTCGGGAGTTAGACTCCATCAGATCCACTTTGGGTCTCTACTTATTTGTCGGAGTGAGAATGAAGTCACCGATCCTTCTTGGGTTGTTCTGTCTGTTCGTTGCGGTTCCGGCTCGAGCTGGCATCGCGGATTGCGGCAACATCGACGTCGAAGCCGAAGCCAGTTGCGAGGCGAAGCTCGAGGCCGAGTGCACTGCCGAATGTACCGGCGTTCACTTGCAGACCGCATGTGTCGGTAGGGCGGCTGCCGAGTGCGACTTCGAAGGGCCGTGCGAAGTGGACGTCCAAGGCACCTGCGCGGTGGACTGCGAAGCCGAATGTGCAGGCAAGTGCGAAGTCGATCCCGGGTCGTTCGATTGTGCTGGTGAATGCGAGGGCGATTGCAACCTCAGCTGTGATGCACACTGTGAATCCGAGGCCACTGCGCAGTGTGAGGGGACGACCAAGGAAGCAAAGGCCGACTGCGAGGCCACAGTAACCGCCAATTGCAAAGCCGACTGTGGTGGGCACTGCGAAGGCGAGTGTTCAGCGAGCTGCGAGGGCACACCGCCCTCAGCCGAGTGCAGTGGCAAGTGCAAGGCCAGCTGCGAGGGCCAGTGCAACGTCAGCGTTCGCGCGCAATGCCAGGCGGATTGCGAAGCCGAGATGCAAGTCAACTGTGAGACCGAACTCGAAGGGCATTGCAAAGCAGCTTGCAAAGAACCCAAAGGAGCGATCTTCTGTGACGGCCAATACATCGATCACGGCGACCACTTCCAAAAGTGCGTGGACGCGTTGAACGCGTATCTCAAAGCCCACGTCAAAGTGTCGGGCTCCGCGTCGTCGAGCTGCGGTGGCAACAAGTGCGAGGCGGAGGCTGAAGGCAAGGCATCGGCGTCCTGCTCGCTGGCGAACGCAGCACCCCGCGGACAAAGCGCTGGCGCAGCCCTGGGGCTGCTCGCGCTCGTTGGCGCGTCCATGTTCGGCCGGCGCCGGGCACGTCACTGATCCGAGTACGTTTGATCGGCTCTTGGCGGACGCAGGTTCCGCGGTCCGACGCGTTTCACCGACTCTAGTCTGCGTCGAGCACCGACTTAGCGAGCCCCGAAGAGTGATCTCCCGGGGCTCGCGCCGTTCAAGGTTGCGAACGTGGCTTGTGCTGCGGGTGAAAACTAGCGTCGCTGGGCGGATTCGGAACAACGCACCAACAATGCGTGATCGCGCCGGGCGTTGCTGGGCCTCAGTCGTGTGAATCGATCATGGGCAACCGCGCTTTCTCACTGGTATCGAGCCATGGATCAGGCGAAAGCTTCGCCCTCGTCCCCTGTTTGGCCGTGTCGTATCAAGCGTTGATCGCAGAACTGTTCTTGGGCGGAGCGCTGCCTCCTGCGAGAGAAGGCGCGCGTCAGGTGCATGAGTTCTCAGGATTGGTGTTGAAAGTGAGAAACGGATCGGAGCGCTTCGTGCGTTCCCCTGTGCCGGATCTGCGGACGAGCGGTGTACGGAGGAAGACTTCGCCGTGAGCATCGGTGTACTGATGCCTAGCCTCCTAGGAGCCCTGCGCGCAGGCGGGTCTGACTCCACCAGCCTGGGGGAGCAGCTGCGGGAAGCCGTCAAAGGGGCTTTCCCGCTTTCGAACGGTTCTCGCCAGAACAGTCCGCTTCCGTTTGGGTCGGACTCGGCGTCGACCGAGCCGAGTGCAATCTTTGACCCGGGGTTGACGGCGCGGGCTGTCGATGGCGTGGACGTGGACGGCCTCGGTCCGCACCGTCCGGGCACGGATTGCCGGACCCCGGTGGCTGGGGTAGTAGAAAGACCTCGATCGGAGCCTTCGCTTCGATCCACTTCCACAGCATCGACCATGCGCGAGCGCGACAAGCGGCTTACCCGAATCGTGAACCAGCACATGGGGTTCGTGGAGCGCTTGCTTCGCAATCTTGGCGTCCCGGATGCAGATCTGGACGATGCCGCGCAGCGCACTTTCATCGTCGTCGCCAACCGATTGGACGACATCGTCGAAGGCGCCGAAAAGAGTTTTCTGTTCCGCTCGGCGCGGCACATGGCGTCGCATGTACGACGCAGTGCGGTTCGCCATCGGTCACTCGAGCCCCTGGATGACCAACTGCCGTCGGTGCAGGACACACCCGAGCAACTCATCAGCCAGAAGAAAGCGCGACTGATCCTCGATCAGCTGCTCGCTTCGATGCCTGAAGAGTTGCGGCTAGTTTTCACGCTTTACGAGTTCGAAGGCATGAAGATGCTCGAGATGTCGGAGTTGCTCGACATCCCCGCAGGAACCGTGGCGTCGCGGCTGCGCCGCGCGCGCAAGTTGTTCAAGGCAGGGCTCACTCGCTTCGAGGCTTCGGAGAAGCACAAGCTGCACCACAAGGTGGGGGCATGAACGAGCCGAAGCGTCTGATTGAAGAGGCGGATTCCGCTCTCGAGCGAGCGATTCTACAGGCAGGGCAGTACTCATCCGATGAGGAGCGCCGCCGCCTGAAGATCCTAGTGAGCCTCGGAGTTGGGACGGCTGTAACCGCGACCAGCAAATCGTCGTTTGCAACGGCGATGACCTGGAAGAACGCCCTGATTGCTGGCGCAGTCGGGTGTGCCGGCGTCGTTGGTGTGGTCGGTTACCAATCGTCGCAACACGGACGAGTCGAGCCCTCCGTCACGGATACCGCTAGCACCGAAATAGGAATGGCGGAGCGAGCCGTGGCGGAGTCGGTTTCAGACCGCGACATCGTCGAGCTCGTGGGCGCCGGGTCCGATCATCGCAATCTTGGGCAACAGCCGTCTTCGACCGCAGGCTCGAGCGATGCCGAAACCCAACCTCAGTCAGAGCGGCACCCGGTGGGATCGCGAGCGGCCGCGGGCAGCCGAGCCCGTTCATCCGAAGCGCGCAAGCGCGAGGCACTCGGCCACGAGCACACAGCAGGCCACGAAGCAGTGGCGCACCCGGTGAACAACCGCGCCGCTAATGCCGATGAGGCGCAGGAGTCGTCCGCTAGTCGCGCTGCGACTGAACGTCCGGAAACGCATGAGCCGAGCGGGGTGAACGCACCGGTCGCGAGTGCCGCGGCTGCGCCCGCCGAACCCATCGCAACGCCGTCCGATTTGCAGCGTGAAGTGGCTGTGCTGGACGCCGCGCGTGGGGCGTTGGCCGCTGGGCGTGTGGGCGATGCGCTTCGTCACTTGAGCGATTACGCGAAGCGCTTTCCGCGTGGACGGCTGCGTCTCGAAGCTGAGGTGCTGCGCATCGAAGTGCTGGCGTCCTCGGGTCATGCCGAAGACGCATCGCGCCGTGCGCGCGCCATTCTGGAACGCAGCCCCAACAGCATCGTCGCGGCGCGGCTCAGGCGCTTCGTGCACGATTGACGGGTCGACTACGGCGTTGGCTCACAGCACGTAGCTGAGACCAAAGCCAAGCCAAGGTGCGACCGTTGGTGTGCGGGTGATCTGTTCGGGCGCTATGCCGAGCAGATACCTTTGAGGGGTGAGCGTGACGTTGGCGGCGAGATCCAGCCGCCAATGCAGTGCATCTGTCACGCGCACATCGATGTCCAGCGCGGGCGCCAGACTGAGCCAATTGCGATCGCTCTGTTGCGGATCGCTGACGTTGCCCGTAGCGTGCAGCCGCCCGCCCAGTGCGAAGCCACAGGCACGCACGAACGCAACGCGGGACCCGAAGCGCCATGGGCAGAGCTCCACTCCGAGAGCGAGCAAGCGAAAGCGTGCGAGAGCCGCGCTATCGAACACGTCACTTTGTAAACTCGAGGCGCTGAGTCTTAGTTCGGGTGCAAAGCTATCGTTTCGATCCGAGCGCAAGGCGATCCCGCCCATCACACCCAGGCTGGCCTGGAGGTCGACGGGCATTGAACCGATGAGCTGCCCATCGAGCGCAGCTTGCCAACGCCACGAGGCGTCGCGCTCGGGCTCAGGCGCTTGTTCTGGCGGCAGGCGAGTCAGCGCATCCGGGTCGATGCCCAATGCGGCCGTCAGCGCCAACGCGTCCACGACTTCGCCGCAGCGCTCGGCTTCGACGTAACGCGGTTCCGTGGCTGCGCCCAAGTGCGTGATCTGCAATTTGCCGAGCACGCCATGTTCACTGTGGCTCAGCTGCACGTCGAGCAACACTTCCGCAACCGCGGCGTCACCTGCCGAGATGCGTGAACTACGCTCGGTCAAAGCGCGAAAGAACGGTTCAGGGTCTTCACACTCATCTACACCGCTGTATTGCACCGCGACCGTCAGCTCACGATCGTCTGCGAAGGCGAGGCGCTCGTTGAAGTGGAAGGCCACGAGAAGCGCGCTCACTAGCACTGCCGCGCTCAGGATTCGCACAGCCCGAGGCTCTCGTATTCCAAGCCAACCTGCAACAGCCTTTGATAGGTTGGCCATACCCTTCCAATGCGATCCGGACCGTGCGACCCTCGTCCCATGCATCGCGCGCTAATTCTCGGCAGCCACTGTTGCGCGTGCCTGTCTCTGGCTCATCGACGTGCATGGGCAGCTGGCATTCGGCTGGGATTCACTGCTGCCTTGGTCGTATCTTCGTGGGTCAGCCCGGTAGCAGCTCAAACCATGGAGGGTAAAGCGGACGAGCCGGTCGCGAGCGCGGCCTCGCCTGTGGCTTGCAACGATTCGAAACCAGCGCGTCCGCCGCGCTGGCTCGAAGTATCGTTTGGGAGCGCACAAAAGTTCTTCGATCAGTCGGTGAGCGACCCAACCGGCTTCATTCGAAGCCGCACTCTGCCCGTCAGCACGGTACGTATTTCCGGAGAGTGGCTGGCCTACTCTCGCTTGAGCGCGATGGCTCTGTTCGATCTACCGCTCGAGCCCCGGCACACGACAGTCGACGGTGCCCCTATCCAGCAATACGTCCCGCCCGCGCTGAGCGGCGGAATTCGCTATTCGGTATTTCAGATCGACACGCCCGAAGAGACCATGTTCGAAGGCCAAGCCATCGCGCTCGTCGGCTCGACGTTGGCGGCGATTGGGAGGGAGACGGTGTTTCCCTCGTTCGGATGGCGCCTTCATCTGCACGACGACGCGGGCTTCACGATGTATGCGGGCGCCTCCTTCGAGTTTCGTTCCAACGTGATCTCTTTGACTTATGGCGTGGGGCATCGCTTCTAGGCCACCGCAGGCGCGGCAGCCGCTCGTCCGTGGGCGACCAACGAAGCGAGCGGGTGCCGCGAGCTCGATGGCCATCATCGTGGCACTGACGGCGTCTCATTGCCGAACCGTCGACATTCGGTTCGGACGCGCCCAAGCCGACGCCGAAGCGCCGAACACCGTATGCCGAGACAGTGACTGCCGCGACGCAGCCACCTCGTCCGTGCCTTTGGCTGACGCAAGTGGCGGCCTGGTTGCGTCCGATGCCGACACGACGTCGAGCGGATGTCCCGCGTTCCCTCTGGGGTGCACAGCGCCTACCGCCAAGTGCACCCTGGTTGCTCTCGAGCAGGGGGCGGGATATCGCTCGCAGTGTGTGCGCGACGACGGGGACGTTGCGATCGGCGAAAGTTGCAGCTTACAAGCGCCTGCACAGGACGATTGTGACCTTTCCGGCTTCTGTTCCGACCTAGGGATTGTAGCAAGTGAACAACCTGAGAGGGTTTGTCGCAGTCTCTGCAATTCCAACGGGGGGTGTGCGGCCGACGAGCGCTGTCTCAACCTAGCAGGGGGGCACTTCGGTCTGTGCATGAGCGCTTGCGACTGGTTCGCTGGCGATTGTCCCGGCGGGACGCGCTGCGTGCCTGGCCGCGACGCTTCGGGCGCCTACTTTGGCTACTGTGAGGGTTTCGGAAATCAGGATGAAGGCCAAGCGTGTTCCCAACACACGGACTGCAGTTCTGCCTTTGTTTGTGAACTGAATTCACACACCTGTCGGGCTGGATGCGATCAGGCCCACGTTTGTCCCGACGGGCAAAGTTGCAAAGCCCTCGAGATTGGAGATCTGAATAGTCCGCGCTTCTGTTCACCTGCCGACAGCTCAGGCAAATGACCGCCAGGCGAATGAACGCGAGATACTCGAGAGATCGCGGCCCGTTGCGATTACAACCCCCAGTCGACGCCGAGGATCAAACCCGGGCGCCACCAGGGTAGCGTCACGGTTTGTCCGGAACCAGTACTGGCTACGCGTAGCCGCGCTACGGACCAGGCGAGCTCGAGGCCGATGTGGGGGGACCAAGCTCCCAGCTTCCACGAGCGGCTGAGTTCACTCCGAGCGCTGAACGTCCAGCAATGCACTGCCGAGCTTTCACGTGCGCAGCCCGCCTCCAGCTCGGCGGCGAGCGGCTCGCTCTGCTGCGAGCTTACCCGGTCCAGGTTAACGCCCGAGTCGAGCGCCGTCGCCCAACCCGGCGCGAATTCCCATTCTGTGCCAAAGCGCGCGCTAAAGACGCTCAAGCGATGTCCGTCGGGGGCCGAGAGCGCGCCCTCGAAGCGTCCGCGGAACAACAGCCACAGGGTCCGTGCGACCTCGATACCCGCCCCGAGTTCCGCTCCCAAGCTCGGTCTCCCGGACCACGACGCCGTGGTCACGTTCGCCGTCAATCGTTGGCCTAGAGACACGGTGGCCGCCGGCTGTGTGGCGGCTCGCCCTGCGGCCGAATCCTTGCTGGCTTCGGGTTTACTGGGCGTGCTCGCTGATGCTGAGCGGGGCGCCAGGGGTTTGGGGGGAATTGTGCGCGGCACGGCTGTTTCAATCGCTGGCTGGGCGCCATGCGGTGCCGGTTCAGTCTCAGCACTGGGCTCGCCGACCACGCTTTGCGTCTCGGGGACGAGGAGCGTCGCAAGACGAGATAGCAGCTCATCGGAAGTGAGCGGTGTCGTGCCCGTCCAGGTCACTCGCCGTGCTCGATCCGCGCCGTGCTCCTGCCATTCGAGTTGCTTCTGTCCCGTGCAGGACAACGCCACCGAGCCCTGCAATTGACGCAGCTGCAGTTCCGCTCTCATGCGAGCTTCGAAGGCCGCGGCTTGTTCTGCTGCCAGTTCGGGGCAGTCGACTCGAAGACTCAGCTCCTGTGCTCCCGCATCGACGCTCAACCCAGCTACGCACGCCAGAGCGGCTAAAGCCCGAGCCTCGAGCCTCAGGGGTTGTGGCCAATGGCGCGGCTCACGACGCATGCCGCTTCCTACACGTCGTCGCGGCCAAGGGGCTCCCAGGAGCACGGCTTTCCCTGCCCGATCCAATCCGCTTTGGCAAGCCAGGGGTGCCCCAAGCCAGACCAGCGCCCCGCTTTTGCCAGCCAAGTCTCGGACTTTGCCTACAAAAGGGCGGTCGGCAGCGAGCTTTGTGCGACGCTGCTTGGGCGAGGTCTGGCCGGGTACTCACCTCGCAGACGATGAGCACACGAGTGTCAGACCGATTCATCCAAGAACGCGCGGTTTCCGAGGCAGTCCTCGACGACCAACCGCTGTTCCAGCTCGTCTATCGGCAGATGCGGTCGCTGGTGGCGCTCACTGATCGGGACTTCGATGACTTGGTTCAAGATGCGATGGAGCAGGCCTTGTTGGCGCGAGCGTCGTTCGAGGGCCGGTCCAAGTTCTCCACTTGGACCTTTCAGATCTGTTACCGCACGGTGCTCAAGCGACGTCGTTGGTACGCGCGTTGGCTCAAGCGCTTCAGCTTGACCCACGACGGTGAGTTGCCAGAGGTGAACGCCCACAACCGCTCCTCGAGCGAGTCACCGAGTGAGCTCCCGAGCCAGTTGCGCGAGCAGAATCAACGGCTCTGGGCAGCGATCGAGCGTTTGAGCCCCAAGCGGCGTGTCGTCGTGGTTCTGCACGATCTCGAAGAGTTGCCCTGTGAAGAGATTGCAGAAGTGATTTCCGTGAAGTTGGGAACAGTGCGGTCACGCTTACGTGACGGTCGAAGAGATCTTCTGGACTTGCTCGCGCAAGATCCTTTTTTCGGTGAACGAGTCGAGGTGCAGTCATGAGCTCTGTGAGCAACGAGCAGCGCATCGAGCGCATGCGGGCAGTCTGGCAAGAGAGCGCGCCGAGCGCGGAGAACGTGGCCATGGCGTATCGACGCTACGTGAATCGGCAGCATGCAGTGTCGCCGCGACGTTGGCTCGTCGATTTCGCGATCGCCGGAGCGGGTGCGGGCTTGCTGCTCACGGTTTGTGCTCAGCTCTTCTTGCGAGACGGTGACGCCAAGGAGCGCGCTCGACTCGAGTCCCAAGCCGTCGCAACGGCTGCGAGCGTCAGCCCGAGCGCGGCGCTTGCCGCAGCCCCGGGGGCAGGCGCGGCCCAACCGGACCCGGCGCCCGAGTTGCGGATGGAGCGTAACGGAGTCGTGGTCGGGCTGTTGCCGGGCGTTCAATACGAGGTGTTGGCTGGCGAGCGCGTGGTCGTAAACTTGGGACCCGAGAGTCAAGAGCTCGTGGGTCCGAAAGTCTTTCAAATCAGCCTCGAAGTGGACCGCGCGAGCGGCTTTCGTTTGATCTTGGCGGATGACAAGGACTCCTTGGGCTTGGCACCCAAGGGCCCGCCGCAGGGGTCAAAAGGGGCCGTTCGCTCTTCGGCCGTTTCCGCGGAGGGCGCGCAACGTTCAGCGCGCGTGACTCGCAACGCCGATGGAGAGAACGAGCTTGCGGGAAGCGCTTCCGCCCAGAGCGTCGAACCCAATTCGGACGCGCGCCACACGGCTGGCTCGAGCGGTTGGCAACGCGCAGCCCTTGCCATGCGTCGGGGCGATCTAGTGACTGCGCAAAGTGAACTTCAGAGTCTGGTGCGCGCTGGCGGCGAGAGTCGAGACGCAGCCGAGTTGACGTTGGCACAGCTGTGGTTGAGCAGCGGTCAAGTCGAGCGGGCTAGGGTGGTGCTCGGGCGCTTGGCGCGCGAGGGCTCGACGGCATACGTGCGACGTCGCGCAGGCGAGTTGTTTCATTCGTTGCCCACTAGTGCTGGCCCCTGAACACGAGGCTCTCGCGCGCTTTCGTGCGCTGTCACACTCGTGTCATCATCGCAGCGTCACCATTTGGTGCGCGGATGAAGCGGGTGGCCAATCCGTAGCTGGGTTTCGCTCGAGCGCGTGCAGCTAGTGTGACAGTTTCGGTTCGATGGACTTCCTGCACTGATCCCTGCTGCGCTTCGCGTTAGGAGGCAGGCGTCAGATCGAACCGAAATGAGTTGAATGATGTCTATCGTTGCACGTCGTGATTTGGTGTTGTCGATCGCCGGCTTGGGGCTGGCTCTTTTGGGTTGTTCGAAGAACGAGACTTCGAGCACTTCTTCCGGGGCTGCCTCGGGGGGTGCTGCTGCGAGCGCGACTCCGGTTGCGGCGCAGGTTACCAATACCGTAAATCTCGTCGGTTCGGGTGCATCCTTCCCCGCGCCTTTGTACGGGCGCTGGTTCAAGGAATACGCCCAAGCCAACAAGGCCATCGCGGTGGATTACCAGAGCGTGGGCAGCGGTCAGGGCATCAAGTCCTTCGTCGAAGGTCGCACCGACTTTGGTGCCAGCGACGCTGCGATGAGCGACGACGAGATCAAGCAGGCCAACGACAACGTGCTGCTACTGCCGATGACGGCGGGCTCGGTCGTGCTCAGTTACAACCTCGACGGCATCTCCGACTTGAAGCTCAGCCGTGAAGCTTACGCGGGCATCTTCTTGGGCGAGATCAAGAACTGGAACGATGCCAAGATCGCGAAGGCGAACCCGGGCGTGAAGCTCCCGGACCAAGCCATCAGCGTCGTTCACCGCGCCGACGGCAGCGGGACCTCGTTCATCTTTACCCAGCACTTGGCCGCGATCAACGAGAAGTGGAAGAGCGGTCCGGGCGTTGGCAAGTCGGTTGAATGGCCCGCAGGGGTTGGCGAAAAGGGCAACGAGGGCATCGCCGCGAACATCAAGAAGAACCCCGGCGCCGTGGGTTACGTCGAGTACGCTTACGCAGTTCTGAGCAAGATGCCGATGGCATCGCTCGAGAACAAATCAGGCAAGTTCATCGCCCCCACGCTCGACTCTGCTGCCGCTTCGCTCGCCGCGGTCGAACTGCCCGCCAACATGCGCGCCTGGGTCACTGACCCCGAGGGCGACGCCTCCTACCCGATCGCGAGCTACACCTGGATCCTGGCGCACAAGAAATACGACGACGCGGCCAAAGCCAAGGCCGTGAAAGAGACTCTGAAGTGGTGCCTCACCGAAGGTCAAAAGCTGTCGGCGAGCCTGCAATACGTGCCACTTCCCTCCGCAGTCGCGACGAAAGTCCTGGCCGCAGTCGATAGCATCAACTGAGGTTGCCCCGTGCAAGCCGTTGAGGACCGCACAGGAGCGGGTTCCGCCGCGCGGCGAAACTCGCTCAAAGCATCGGCGTCGGCGTTCAGCCCGCCATCGCCGTTCCAACGCGGCTTCGACGTCGCATTTCGCGGGTTGAGTTTGGCGCTCGCCGGTTCGGTGATCGCTCTGTTGTTGGGGATCGTGTACCAAGTCATGGCGCACGCCGCGCCCGCGATCCGTGATTTGGGGACCCACTTTCTCGTCGAGACGAAGTGGAACCCCAACAAGCAAGTGTTCGGCGTCTTACCCGAGATCGTCGGCACTCTGTACACCTCGTGCTTGGCGTTGCTCGGGGGTGGATTGCTCGGGGTTACCACCGCCTTGGTCACGAGTCAGGGCTTCCTGAGCCGCCGTTGGGAGCTCGTCCTCAAGAACGTGATCGAGCTGTTGGCGGCGATCCCGAGCGTGGTCTACGGCCTTTGGGGCATCTTCGTTCTGATCCCAATCTTGCGCCCCGTGGCCAAGGTCCTGCACGAGCAATTCGCTTTCATCCCGCTGTTCGAGACGCCGTTCGCCGGGCCCGCCATCTTACCCGCCGCATTGGTGCTCGCGGTGATGATCTTACCGACGATCACGGCCATCTCGCGCGAGGCGCTGGCGGCAGTTCCGAAGCGTTTGCCTGCGGCCGCCTATGGCCTCGGTGCGACCCGCTGGGAAGTGATCTTCCGCGTCGTGATACCGACGGCATCGGGCGGTTTGTTTGGAGCCTTGGTGCTCGGTTTGGGGCGCGCTCTGGGTGAGACGATGGCGCTAGCCATGCTGGTCGGCAACGCCAACGTCTACGGTTGGTCGTTGCTCTCTCCCGGCAGCACGATCGCCGCGTTGCTCGCCAATCATTTTCCCGAGGCAGGGCCCGTCGAGATCAGAGCGCTGATGTACGCGGCTCTGGTGCTGCTGATGATGACCTTGATCGTAAACCTGTTGGGCGCTGCAATCATGGCGCGCGCCACGCGCGGCTTGAAGGGATTGGTATGAGCGAGCGAGCGATCGTGCGTCCGCGCTTGAGGCAGCCCGAGCTCGATGCCGGACTGCGCGCCAGTCACGACGGCTTGCGCTATTCGCTTAAACATCGGCGCACGCTGCTCGATGCGATCTGCACTGGGGTGGCATTCAGCTTGGCGGGCCTCGCGCTCGTGCCGTTGCTGTCGCTGCTGGCCATGTTGATCGTCAGGGGCGGCCCGCTGCTCAACCTCGAACTGTTGACGGGACTTCCGCCCGCCGCGGGCATGCCCGGGGGCGGCATTGGTAACGCGATCGTCGGTACGTTGATCGTCGTCGGTATCGCGGCCTTGTTCAGTGTGCCCTTCGGGTTACTCGCAGCAATCTACCTTGCCGAGCTTGGCAACGGCTCGCGCTTCGAATCAGTGGTGCGCTTCGCAGCCAAGACTCTGACGGGACTCCCCTCGATTCTAGCGGGTGTCTTCGCCTACGCCGTCGTGGTCGTGACGATGGGACGTTTCAGTGCTTTGGCTGGCGGCATCGCGACGGGCACCTTGATGGTGCCGATCGTGACCCTGACGGCCGAAGAGGCGCTGCGCATGGTGCCGTCTCGCATGCGGGCCGCCGCGTATGGCATGGGGTCGACGCGCGCTCAAGTTGCGTTGTTCGTCGTGTTGCCGGCAGCGCGACCCGCGATTCTGACCGGGGTCACCTTGGCGCTAGCGCGCGCGATGGGCGAAACCGCGCCGTTGCTCTTCACGGCGCTGTTCAGCAACTACTGGTTTCAAGGGCACATCGATCAGCCGATCGCGTCGCTGGCGGTGTTAATCTACAACTATGCAAGCAGCCCATTCGATGATTTGGTGGGCTTGGCCTGGGCCGCCTCGTTGGTGCTGGTCAGCTTGGTGCTCGTCACCAATCTGGTGGCGCAGTGGTTGACGCGGCGTCCGATAGAGCATTGAGCCGAAAGAGAGGACAGTATGGACCAAGTAGCAACTGGCGAAGATTTTCGAGCGAGCTCGGCCCGTGAGGGCGCGGCCACGCACGCGAGCGACGACCGCTCGGTGATGAACTGCCAGATCCAGTCCTTGTATTACGGACAATTCCTAGCAGTGCGCGATACGCGCATCCCGATCGCCAGCAAGGAGATTACGGCGTTCATTGGACCGTCGGGTTGCGGCAAAAGCACGGTCTTGCGCTGCCTCAACCGCATGAACGACTTCGTGCCGGGCTTTCGGCTCGAAGGTGAGGTGCGTTATCGCGGGCAGGATATCTACGCGGCAGACGTCGATCCAGTCGCGGTGCGTCGCACCATCGGCATGGTATTTCAACAACCGAATCCGTTCGCGATGAGCATCTACAAGAACGTCGCCTTCGGCTTGAAGCTCAACGGCTTCAAAGGCGACTATGCAGAGCGCATCGAGCAGGCCTTGCGCAGCGCCGCCTTGTGGGACGAAGTGAAAGACAAGCTGCACCACAGCGGTCTGTCGCTGTCTGGTGGTCAACAGCAACGCTTGTGCATTGCGCGGGCCGTGGCCGTCAAGCCCGACCTACTCTTGATGGATGAGCCGTGCTCGGCGCTCGATCCGATCGCTACGCGGCGCATCGAAGAGCTGATGCTCGAGCTCAAACGCGACTACACAATCGCCATCGTGACGCACAACCTGCAGCAAGCGCAACGCGTTGCCGATCGCACCGCGTTCCTGTTCGTGGACACGTCGAAGGGCGGTCGCACCGGCTACTTGGTGGAGTACCGAAAGACAGACGAGATGTTCTCCGACCCCGCCGAACAGCGGACGAAAGAGTACATTCGCGGGGAGTTCAGCTGACGCACGACTGAAAAGGGGCGGGCACTCCGAAACGGGTCCCGCCGCGGGATGGATTGGCAACGCCCAGGACCGCCGATGGTGAACATGGCGTGGTTTGCGCCTTTCAGCTCGAACCAGTCGAGGTCTTACCCGATTCGTTCCCAGAGCATGCCGCTCACACTGGGCCGCTCTGGTTGCACCTGAACTTGGTCGACGGCCGTGTGCGGCGTTGGCTCGCGGATTCCGATCTTCCGAGCCCGGCCAAAGAACTCTTGCTCGAGGACGATCCGCAGATTCGAGCGGACGATTGCGAGCCCGGCTTTGGTTTCGTACTCGGGGACTTGCACCACGACTTCGATGACGATCCCGACGGCTTTGGTGTGCTGCGCGTTTACGTTGACCAGCGGCGGATCATCACGGCGCGTCTTCGACCCATCAAGAGCGTGGAACTGTTGCATCGGCGCTTGCGCATGCAGCCCGAACCAGGAACGACGCTCGATCTGCTCCACAGCTTGCTGCAATGCTACGAAGAGGTTGTGGCGGAGGTGATCAGTCGCTTTGCGGACGCAGTCGACGATGCCGAGGACGAGATCCTGGCCGGCCATCTCGCGGGCAAGGGCAGTAGCTTGGGACGCAGGCGGCGCCTGTTGGCTCGCTTGCGGCGTCAGGTGCACGCTAACCGCGCCGCCGTTGGTCAAATGTTGGCGGCGAGGCCCGACGCCTGGAGTAGCGAAGACGTCGAGCCGAGTCGCGCCTGCCGCGAACGCATGCAAGCCTTGGCCCAAGACATCGAGCTTGTCAGCGATCGGGCTCGGCTACTGCAAGAAGAGATTGCCGCCCGACAGAACGAGGCGACGAACCGCAATTTGTACTTGCTCTCGACGCTCACGACAGCCTTGCTACCGATCACGCTGGTGACTGGGATCTTCGGCATGAATCTCACCGATCTGCCGTTCGCAAACAGTCGTCACGGGTTTGCGATCGTCGTGGTCTTGATGTCCTTGGGGGT
>DATAHU010000020.1:0-12040 GCA_036263015.1 Polyangiaceae bacterium
ATCCCGAGGCCAGGTGCGGCTCAACAGCGCCTCCGACGGACGAAATCGAGAGACAACTTGTCGTAAATGCGATCCGGCCTTGCAATCGTCCAATCCGGGTGCTCGTCCCTCCCCGCAAGCAGCGAGAACGGCCCTGACCCACGACGGTTCAATTCTTGCTGTCCCTGCTGCGTGCCGAACGCTGCCGGATCGCGACGGACGAAACCGCTCAGAGTCATGGTGATTTCGGCGAACCGCGCGACGGCCGCCGGCCTCCAACTGCATTTACGAGGAGTCGGAGTCACCGCAAAGATCCTGTTGTCGCTGCAGCCAAAAGCGATGGTTCCGCTCGTGACGACGGTGCTCGTCTTGTTTCCCGACGATTTCGATCTAGACGCGGTTCTCGGACGGATCAGCGCCCTGAGAGCGAATCGCCCTTGGTTGCTGATTATTCTGGTGACGTTGGCGCCTCAGCGTTTCGAGGTCGCGATCTTGCCCGACGGGCATTCCGTCGCTCCTGTCGTGTTGCCAAAGCCCTCGTTCGGTTGGACCATAGTTGATGCCATCCGTGCGCACGCACTGTTCGAAGCCGGCTGATCAAGAGATGCGTCCCCGCAACGTCGCCGTTGAACATGCGAGTTCCCCGACAACTTGACGCCGAGGGCAGCCCGAGTGACGCGCGAAGCTCCGACAAGTTGTCGCGATTCGAGAGAATCGTTCCCAGGACCACCGCGATTGGACGGATCCGTAGCGGCGCGCTGCACTCGCTGGATTTGACGGGGAGGTCTGGCAGTACGAGTGGGACTCCAGGCTGCGGCAGCGCTTGGCATCGGCTTTGCTTAACGCGAGGCGAGCTGAACACAATCGGTGTGGACAGCTCGGCCTCCGCCGCTTGCCGAGTGTATCAATGGGTGTTTCTGCCGCGGATCTTCCGCTCCTCCTCGACTTGATCCGCAAAATTCAAAAAGGCCACGGCCCACCGGATTACATGTTCGATCGATTTCTGCCGCTCGAGATGCGGCTAGTGTCTGGGCAGCACTGGACGCCCATAGACGTCGCGTTGCGCGCAGCGCAGTGGCTGCGCGAATACCGAGTGAAGACGGTGCTCGACATCGGTTCGGGCGCGGGGAAATTCTGTGTGGTTGCGGCTCTCGCTTCCGAAGCGTCGTTCGCCGGAATGGAGCACCGGCCACCACTGGTCCGAGCAGCTCGCGCGCTGGCGCGGACGTTCGGAGTCGCAGATCGCATCGAGTTTGCTTGTGGTGAGTTCGACGAAACCTCGGTGCCAATTGCCGAAGCGCTCTACCTGTTCAACCCGTTCGGGGAAAATTTGTACGGTAGAGAGGGCCAGCTGGACAACCACGTCCATCTGAGCGGGACTCGCTACAGGAGGGACGTGGCAGCAGTGGAGCGCTTGTTGAACGCGGTCCCCGGCGGGACCTTCGTCATGACCTACAACGGCTTTGGCGGCAGAGTTCCTGCCGGTTACGAGCTGATTCGCGTCGATCGGGAATTGCCTAACGTGCTCGCGATGTGGCGCAAGCGAAATGGGCTGCCGCTCACAGCCAACCAAGCTTGACGAGAGCAGATCGTAAACCCCCGTGACTACTTTATCCGGTCGTTCACCAATGCCCGCAAGTGCTGAGCATCGAACGGCTTTTCGACTCGCTGATTTGGGACCTCGTCGAGGAACGCGCGCGTGGCCGGGGCAAAAGCGCCACCCGTCAGGAAGATCATGCGATCGGCGTAGCGGCGGTCGAGCCTTTTGATCTCGGCATGTAGATCCATCCCAGTCATCTGCGGCATCATCAAGTCGCACAAAATGATATCGAACGGTTCCTCAGACCCGATCCGCGCGAGTGCATCCACGGCGTTGACGACGGTTACGACCTCATGCTCGCTGCCGAGCATACGACGGATCACCGCGGCGATCATCGGTTCATCGTCGACTACGAGGATTCGCGCTCGCCTCGCAGCCTTGGATGCGAACGTTGCGGTTGCGGGCTGCGCGATGACAGCGGCGTCGACTGCCGGCAAAACCACACGGAACGTAGTGCCCTGACCAACTTCGCTCTCTACCTGGATATCGCCTCCGAGGGCCGTAACGATGCGATGTGAGATCGCGAGTCCAAGGCCTGTCCCGACGCCCGGACCCTTGGTCGTATAGAATGGACGAAACAGGTGCTTCAGGTCTTGAAACGCAATGCCTTTGCCGGAGTCGCTGATGGCTACGACAGCGCGACCCGACGGATCCGTCGAGGTGATGATCCGGATCGCATTGGCATCAGCGTTGCCCTCCGGGATCGCTTGCGCAGCGTTGACGACCAGGTTGAGGAAGACTTGCCCCAAGCGAGATTCGGAACCTTCAACCAGCGGGACACTGCCATAGTCTTTGAAGAGACGCGCCCGATGTCGGATCTCGTTCCACGCCATACGCAGAGTCGAGTCGAGCACTTTGTGTACGTCCACGGAGCCCGAGCGAGTCTCCTCATGACGCGAGAAGATCCTCAGATCGCGGACAATCTGACGGACGCGTTCTGCGGCGCCCCGCGCATCGCCAAGCATCTCCCGCAGCTCATCCACATCCTCGAGGTCTCCTGATTCTTGACGTTCGAGCAGGTCGCGCGTCGCAAGATCGAGGTTTGCCACCACGGACGCCAGCGGGTTGTTGATCTCGTGGGCAACCCCGGCGGCCAACATTCCCACGGAAGCCATTCGATCAGACACGAAGAGTTGCGCTTGCGTCGCCCTTTCACGCGTGACGTCGCGAAACACCGCAACGGCCCCACGAGCAACCCCTTGTGCATCACGCCAAGGCCGACCGGTTGCACTCAACCAAACGCCGCTCGGTGCATTGGCATGGCGTACGAAGAGCTCGACGCCGTCTACTGCGTCCCCCTTCAGCGCACGCAGCAACGGCAGCTGATCTCGCGGGATGGGTGTAACGGTGTCCGACGCAAAGATCCCATGTTCGCGACTGGCAGGATCGAAATCCGAATCGACCATCGCGACCAAGTCTTTCGCCGCCGAGTTCCATAGAATGACCGTGCCGTCGCCGTCGACGACACCAACGCCATCGCCGATGCTTTGGAGGACGGAATCGAGGATCGCCGTTCGTTCGCGGGCGGCGCGCTCCGAACGCTCCTTTTCCCGGAACGCTCGCGCAAGAGCCAAAGCCTGACTGATCTGACCCGCAACTGCCTCGCCGAACTCGACGTTGTCGCTGTCTTGTAGTTCGCCGTTCCGGGAGAACATGACGAGAGCCCCAAACGCGACGTCCTTGTGTACGATCGGGACGATCAGGATCGAAGTGGCGTTGGCGCCACGCAGGACACGTTGTCCCTCGCCTAATTCCTCTGTCGGAACGATCAGCTTCGATTGGCGCGCGTTGATGGCGCGTTCGAGCAAGGTTCTCTCACCGAAGAAGTTGTCCAGTTCACCTCCTGCAGCCTCAGAAGCGAATCCGAACCCGAGCACGCGCAGCGACTCTTCATCCTTCAGGTACAGGGCGCCCAGCGAAATGCCTCCCGCGTCGAAACACGCCGCCACCGTGTGCCGCAGGGCCTCGTCTATGTCTTCGTGGCTGGCCAGCGCCTCGGAGATCCCTTTCAGAACCGTCATTTCGGCAGACAGCAGCGAACAGCGTTGGCTGACGCGCGCATTCAACGCCACTTGACGTTCCAGCTGACGCATCATCCGTTGCACGTGCTCGTCCTCGATCTCGGTAGTCGATGCGCCCGAAGGTGCGCGCGTCGACTCTGAACCGAGACTTGCCCGCAGCGCGTCCACGACCTCACGCAACTCGGGAGTGCGCAATACCAGATCATGTGCGCCGGCCTTCCTCGCAAGGTCACGATCGGTCGCCTCGACGTAACTGTTGGTCGTCAGGACTACGGGGATACCGGCGAGTAAGGAGTCCTTCTTCAGTTCGAGGCAAAGGCCAAATCCGTCCAAGCCGGGCATCAGCACGTCCGAAACCACTGCATCGGGAGGCGTACGGCGTGCCAGCTCGAGAGCCTCACTGCCATCGGCGGCGCAGATGACGTCAAAGCCGATTCGCTGCATGCGGAACGCCAGCAATTTGCGTTGGACGGCATCGTCGTCGGCGATCACCAAGCGGCGTCCGCGCCCCAATTGATCTACGCCCGTCTCCTGTGGCAACGGCAGATACGACTGAACAATCTGCATGAGGCGCGATGGCTCTATGGGCTTGCTGATCAAGTCATCGAAGCCAGCAGAGGAGACTCGCGCCTCGTCCTGTCTGGACAACATCCCCGAGAAGACGAGGATCGGGATGTCCCGTCCGCCCGGCAGTGTCCGAAGCCGCGCTACGAGATCGAAGCCGTCCATGTCCGGTAGACAAAGGTCCTGCAATACGAGCGCGATCTCCGAGTGCTCCTGGAACAGCTCGAGCGCGGCCTTGGCGTCCACCGCCTCGAGCAGAGTCAAGCCCAACTTCCCCAAGGTGAATCGCACGAGTTTGCGGGTGATCGGATTGTCCTCGACGAGCAGGACCACGGCAGATGTCATCGTTCAGCCTCACCTTCGCGCAAAGTCGATTCCATGACGGCCCGGATTGAGTCGACGATACCGCCCTCTGCGTCGCACCGCTTGGTGACGGCGTTGCTCATTCTGTAGCCGCGCTCTGCCAACGTCGCGCTGATGCGTTTCGCAAATCCTGGTTCGTCCGTGACGATCAGTAGTTCAGCTGGAACTTCGGGGGACACTCCGCTCAGCGCGAGTAATTCGAGCAATGCGCGAGCGTCCGCCGCAGCTCCGCCCCTAACCGAGGCCATTAGAAGTGCTGGAACTTCTGGTTGCTTGCCCCGCGCACGCACAGCGTTCAACAGCTCGACCCCCATCACATCGGGCAACCCCACACCGAGCACGATAGCGTCGAATGTTCGCTCCCGACACCAAGCCAACGCTTGCGCCCCCGTGGCTACCGTTTGCACGGAGTAACCTAAGACACTCAACGGGCCAATGAGCAACTCCTGCTCAGGCAGGTGGGATACGGCGACGAGCGCCCACGGGGCGTTTGCGGAAGCTACGATGGTCCGCGGAATCGGAAAACGAGTGCTGGCGGTCGAGCGCAAGGGAAATGTCGCGCGGAACACCGCTCCAGAACGCTCCGAATTCGCCACGACCAAGCTGCCACCTTGGGTCTCGACCAGCCGCTTCACCAGCACTAGCCCAAGCGCACTGCTGGAGTACTTCTTGGCCGGAGCGCGCCCTACGCGCGCGTCGCGCGAAAACAGCGCTGCAACGTCGGCCGGCACTTCAACGTCGCGGCTCAGCTCGAGCTCTATGCAAAACGCATTCGCGCTCTCGCAACACGCGCGCAAGACCACGCGTTTCGCAGGGGGGCTGATTTCGATCGCGCTCGCCATGCAACGTAGGACGATCTGTTTCAGACGAGTCGTGTCGATGACGATTCCGTCGAGCTGCGGATCGTGCTCGACTTCTATCTCGACGCGCTTTTCGGCGGCCAGCGCTCGCAGATCGAAGAGTACTGCGCCAAAGACGTTCTCGAGCAGGGTCGGCTGCGGACAATACTCGAGTTGTCCTGTCTCAACGCGACCGAGGTCTACTAGATCGTTGACGAGCTGGAGCAGATGCCTCCCGCTGGTGAGAATATCCTTCAGGAACTCCTTGTGCTCCGGGGTGTCGGCCGGCACTTGCCCGTCGTACAGGAGTTCGGAAAAACCAATGATGGCGTTGAGCGGTGCGCGCAGTTCGTGCGACGCGCTGGCGAGGAGGCTCGGGTCAATACGCCAGCTCGTGTCTGGGCAGTCAGCCTCGCCCTCCAACGAGGAAGTCGTAGACGATCGCGACGCGACTCGTTGCCGAGCGGTGAGCGAATCGTCGATGAGTAGGACGCTGGTCTTTGCCATCGCAAGCTCGGCGGTCGACAACTGTCCTCAAACGCCGGTTCGAATCCCCAAACCTCTGACGCGCGTGCCACTCGATACCCCGATGCGACTGTTCATGTTAGGCGGCTCACGCCCGATTCGGGCGTCGCACACGACACCGCATTCCCCCCGCCAACGCCCCCAGATCATCATCGTTGGTTTTTGCATGCCGCTGGGTGGAAGGCAACGTTTGCCGGACACGCAGTGACCGTGCTGTGCGCCCGCTGCCCACATGCGGAGTTTGTGTTCAGGCTGACGCGGGGGCAGCCTCCGAGCTACGACGAGCGTCGCCGCCTAAAGTGAACGTAGTGATGCAAATTTCCCCTTCGCTACAGAGTGAACAAGGCGAGATCCGCCAACCGAACGCTGCCTCCATCTCGGGGACGTCCACCTCCCTGTTTTCGAAGCCGTGTTCGCCGAACAACCGGCGCTCCTCGTCCCCCAACTGCTCGGTCTGCTCACGGTAACCCACGCGCCCTACCGCGAAACGCCGGAAACAGAACGGTATCGTCACGCTCAGCGTGCGACCGATACATGCACGCGAATTTACGCAAGGCCTGTTCCAATTCGACCGTCGCACCTGAACAGGCGCCGTGACCCAGTGTCATTGGGCGGCCCCGCCGGTGTTGATGCAACAGCGTGCTGATCAGCTCGACCTCTCGCTGCTTGCGCACCCGTGAGCTCTGCGCAAAGCCAACGGCGTGTCGCGCTTGGAGGGACGAAAATCGTCACATGCGTTGGCACGTCGATCAAGCCAGGTCGATGGTCGTCGTCGCTAGTCCCCGCCGGGAGTCTTACACTGTTCTCTTCTGAGTGCTTGCTCGTTTGACAGGTGAACGCCCGCGCGTCGGCCGGCAAGCTTGGCGACAAGGTCCCGACAGGCAAAGCCACTCGGAATGAACACTGACTTGCCCACTCGCCAACGCTTGGGTAGCTTAGCCAGCCTCGAGGGTCGAAGGGGAGTGTGTCGTGGACCAAACGTACGAGAGTCACTCTGGTGCTGGTGAGTGCGTGTGGCTGGGATCGCATTCTGCGAACGTCACGTCAGAATTTTGGCAAACGCATGCAGCGCGAGTCGATGCCCTCGCGCGACAATTGGCAGGAGCCTACGGTGACGACGCATGGCAACCCGAGACCATCAGCGCAAACGGCCGAGATACGGCACCCAACTGGAATCGCTGGGATCAGGTATTCACCAAGTATGGAACGCACGCTGCCGCGCGAGGGCTCGACTTCGCCGAGTCTTGTGCTGCCTTGTTCGCCCAGCGCAAGCAAGCGCTGGCCGACCTGATGGGTGGAGATGCCGCGGAGATTCGCTCCAAACGCGACGCGTTGCTGGTGCTGAGTGACGTACTGGATCACGGCACGGCGTTGATCGCCAAGGCGAGCCTCGAACACGTCAACGCCACGGCCAGGTCCCGCGAGGAAGATCTCGCGACCACGCTAGACAGCATTGGTGACGCGGTCGTAGTCACGGACGCTCAGGGATGCGTGGTACGGATGAACCCGATCGCCGAACGGCTAACGGGGTATGCTCTGGATGAATGCAAGGGACGACCGCTCGACGCCATATTTCGCATAGAAAATGAAACGACAGGCGCGAGCGTCGAAAACCCCGTTCATCGCGTGCTCGCTGAAGGGCTGGTCGTCGGTCTAGCCAATCACACGGTGCTCGTGGCGCGCGATGGTACGAAGCGGCCGATCGCCGACAGCGGTGCTCCGGTCCGTCGCGAAGGCGGCGAGGTGCGAGGTGTCGTACTGGTCTTTCGTGACGTGAGCGAAGAGCGTCGCGCGGAGCGAGCGCTTCAGCACTGGGAGCGAATATTCCAGCACGCAACTTGGGGCGTTGCCGTCGCTTCCGCTTCGGATGTCACGCTGCGGGCGGTCAATCCCGCTTACGCATCGATGCACGGGTACACGGTCGAAGAACTAACGGGTGCACCCATTTCGACGCTTTGGGGGCCCCAAACTCGAGCGGACATGGAGCGGCACGCTCATGAAACTCACCACCACGGGCGCTTGGTCGCTGAGACTTTACATCTGTGCAAAGACGGCAGCCTGCTTCCCGTAGAGATCGTCGCAACCACGATCAAAGATGCCCAGGGTGAAGTCGAGTGGTTCGTCGCGAACGTGCAAGACATCACCGAGCGCAAACGCTTGCAGGCTTCACGCTTACGCGCCCTCGAGCTCGAATCGGAGAATCGCCGTGTCGAGGAAGCCAATCGACTCAAGAGCGAATTCTTGGCCAGCATGTCCCATGAGCTGCGCACGCCGCTCAACTCGATCATCGGATTCGCAGAGTTACTCCACGACGACCACGTCGGTGTGATGTCGCCCAAGCAGAAGGAATTTCTGCACGAAATCCTCAGCGGGGGACGCCACTTGCTGCGGCTGATCAACGATGTCTTGGACCTGGCAAAGGTCGAAGCGGGCAAGATCGAGCTCCGGCCAGAGCCCACCGATTTGGAGGAAGTAACTCAGGTCGTCGTCAATGGCCTGCGCGCGACGATTCGCGATCGCGATCTGAGGCTCGAGGTGGCGGTCAGTCCCGAGCTCGGCGAAGTCATCATCGATCCGGGACGCTTCAAGCAAATCCTCTACAACTATGTGTCCAATGCCCTGAAGTTCACGCCTGACGGTGGCCGCGTCCTAGTACGCGTGGTTCCGTTCGGCGAACACTTTCGCCTGGAAGTCGAGGACACCGGAATTGGTATCTCGGACGAAGATGCCAAACGACTGTTCGTCGCGTTCCAACAAGTCGATTCCGCCGCGACCAAACGACAAGGGGGTACTGGCCTTGGCTTGGCTCTCACCAAACGGCTGGTCGAAGCTCAAGGCGGCTCGGTTGGCATGCGCCAACGCGAAGGTGGTGGAACTGTCTTCTTTGCGATTTTGCCGCGACGTCCGGTTGGATATGCAGTACCCGAGGCCCGGCCTGATCTCACCGCGCTGGGAACCATCCTGGTCGTCGACGCAGATCCAGAACATCGCGCCGCGTTGGTCACGATGCTAGCCGAAGCAGGTTATCGGGTTGAGGCCACCGCAACCGCCCAGGATGCGACCCATACTTGGCAGAAGCATCCTTATGCTGCCCTGGTCCTCGATCTGCTCGACGGAGGCAGCGACGAACATCAGAAGCTGCTCGAGGTAGTTCGCACCGGCGAACGGCCGTCCAACGTCCCTGTGATCGCGCTCAGCATCGTGGGCAGCAACGACGCGGTCGCAGGCTTCGCCGTCACGGACGTGCTCTCGAAACCCGTCCAGAAGGAGGTCTTACTCCAGGCGCTGGAGCGTAGCGCCGTGGCGCCTTTGCAAGGGCGTCCGATCGTCGTCATCGACGACGATCCAGGGTCCTTGAAGTTGATGGCGGCCACGTTGGCGCAGATCGGCTACAACTGCGTGTGCTTCGAGGATGCACGAGGCGCGCTCGTGGCCCTGAGACACCTCGTGCCCGCAGCAATAATTCTCGATCTGATCATGCCAGAGATGGACGGACTTGCGTTCCTAGACAAATTTCGCGCTGCGCCCGACAATCGCACGATTCCGGTCATGGTCTGGACCGTGAAGGACCTTTCCACCGACGAACGTGAGCGCCTTCAAGCAACGGTCAGCTCGATCGTTCAAAAGGGCATCCAGGACGGCTCGCGCTTGGCCGTAGCGTTACAGAGCTTTCTCGGCAGCTCCGGTGCGACGGAGGCGGTGGCGTGAAAGCGGCGATCTTGATCGTCGATGACCATCCCGGCAATTTGAAGTTGCTCTCGTTCTTACTCACTGGACAGGGTTACGAGGTGCGGAGCGCTGCCAGTGCAGAGGACGCGCGGACGGTGTTGCAAGACTTCGAGCCTCAACTGATCCTGATGGATCTACAGCTGCCGGGCATCGATGGTCTGGAGTTCACGCAGCAACTGCGAGCCGACCCGCGCTTTGGCGCTATCGTGATCGTTGCGGTCACCGCGTCGGCGATGAAGGGGGACGAAGAGCGGGCAGTACGTGCGGGATGCGACGGCTACGTCACCAAACCCATCGACACACGCGCGCTGCCACGAATGATCGAATCTTTTCTCGGTTTACGCGCGTCAGGCTCATGAGTTGTTTGGCTCAACGACCGCGTTGAAGCTGCCTGTTCGTTCGAATTCGAAAACGAACATCGCCTGCTTCTCCGGGTCAGTAGTGCCACCGATCGGGTGGCGCCCCAGGCATCGAAAACCCGCCAGCGTCAACTGTCGCTCGACTATGAAGGGGCTGAACTTGTGCTCCGCGTCGGACCCGGTGATCATGTCGTCCGCAGCGCTTTGCAGTTCACCCGCTGCAATGTCGAAGTACCCGCGTTCTACGGCGTGGTCCACCACGAAGCGATACCATTGCCACAGCGCACGGCGGCGCCGTGATTCGAGCTCGATCGCGGCCGGCGGCAACTGACCTCGTTGAGTGAACAAGCGCTTCTCGTCCTTGCTCGTCAGCAGGTAGCCACCTGCGACGTCGAGCATCGGGGCGTTGGCAATGCGTGCTTTGTCCTCGCTGGTGCAATACTCGGGACAGAGCTCATCGGCCAAGATGTAGACAGCGCCCGGCGCGAGCACCCGGGCCAGTGGCTGCAAGTAATCTTGCGGCAGATGATGATGGCGTGCCACCGAGATCACGATGTTCACCCGAACCGGGAGTTGTTCCAAGGGACCCGAATGATAATGCACATTGCTGGCCGACACGCGGCGTCGCGCAAACTCGAGCAACGACGGATCCTCCTCCCAGACATAGAACTGCGCTGAGGGCCAACGCTGCAGCAACTTCTGCGTGATGAAGCCGGTGTGGCTCCCCAACTCCAGAATGCAGGGCGGCTCTGCACTCGTGGCGACGTGAAGGCTCAGCCGCTCGAGTAGCGTTGCGATCGTCTCACGGATCCAAATGTGTCCGTCGAGAGCGTTGTGGTAGTAGCGATCGAGCTCTTCGTAAGTGGGTGCCATTACTCTGCTTCCGCGGTTGAAGGGTCGATCCCACGCGTGCCCGGTTTCTGTCGAGCGAAGACTCCGCTGGAGAAGTACACCGCGATTCGCGGACTGCCATCGCTCAGCCGGCGCAGGGTGACGTGTGAGTGCAGACTTTGATGCGTCCAAGCCGAGCCGGAGCTGAAGGCTTGGAACGCGAGCTGATACCTTCGCGAGTCGATACCGAAGGCTTCGAGGCAGCGGACGACGCGGGCTTGCGCCTCGGTGTCATCCCTCGTGTAGCTGCCAATCGGATATTCCAAGGTCGCAAAGCTCGGCCTATCGGCTTTTGGATCGACGAAAGCCAGTTCGGTAATCGGAGGCCGCGACGCGAATGGTTCACGGCCGGCGGTCAACGCACCATAGAACGTGGTGACGTCTCTGTCGTCGTAGTCCGCCGCGAGTCTCACGCTGGCTTCGAGATCTGCAATGCTCGGGCCGTGGTGCTTGACGTAAACCTTGACTCGGGCGTCAGCTGTCTTCACGAGATCCAAACAAACAATGGAAATCTCGTCGCGTCGCCGTGACTCAGCTGACAAGTGTTGCATGACAGTCGACCACGCTCGCTCGAAACCCCAAGCGGCCATCGCTCGGGACACCAAGTCGCGTGAGCGTTCAATCCCGCAGATCTGCGGGTTGAAATAGACCTTGAACAGCGGCGGCCGGTGTTGGGTCCATGAGCATCCCAACCACAAGCCGAAGGACCCCTGAGGATTCTGCGGCAAGAAGAGCTCTTCCACGGGCTTCACCCGAGTGAGGCAGGCGCCCAAGTCCTGCAAGTTCGACAGCAGCTCGCGCGCCAACAGCGTGTTGCCGGCGAGAGAAGGTCGCTTTGCGAGAGGCTCGCAATAGAACTGCACTTCGGATTGCTGCGGGGTGAACCCCATCGAGAACTCGAACGGACCCCCATCGTCCGCCACATTGGAGCGAAATGCCCCGCCCTCTTCGATTGCGCGATCACCCCAGCCGGCCAGAAGGCGCTCGAAGATACACAGCAACTCACCCCGCCGTTCGCTGGGGACCAGCGCTCCGAGCATAGCGGAGAGCTTAGCTTGTCCAAATTCGCGCCACGTGTTGCAGGAATCCCAATCGACTGCTCGTTTCGCAGCAGTGTCATTGCTCGAACTTGGTTCCACGGCCCCGCTCCTCCGCTCTTCGGTTTGGCGT
>DATAHU010000021.1:0-7374 GCA_036263015.1 Polyangiaceae bacterium
CGCTCGAAAGCTTGCGCCAATTCCATGCGGCTCGTGACGAGGCAGAAGCGATGGTCGCCCTTCATCCAAGAACACCTTGGACGATGGACGTGCAACGTCACGTGCTTGTTAATCCATTGGACTACCCATCGCGCGAGGAACAACAGAACGGCGCGCAGTCAACAGCTGGTCAGTGAGTAGCTCGGCTCTATCAAACCAGGATCAAGTGACATGACTCAGACCGATTTCAGATTCTTGCTCGTTGCGTTCGTTGTCGGATGTGCGTCCGAAAAGTGGAGCGATTCTCCCACTCCATCGGCCGTCACGACCGGTGCAAACCAGTCAACATCCAACACGACAACTCCCCCGGTTGGACCAACGAATGGTTCATCATCGCCCGAGGCGTCGCCTGCTTCCACCGACGCGATCCCTGCAGTTTCGAGCGCTCCAACCACCCAAGCGTCAAGTGCACCAGCGGCGGACACCACGACGGGTCCAGGCGCTACAAACACGAAGCCGAACGAAACGCCCCCCACGCCGTCCTCGACACCAGCAGCGCCCACGAGCAGCGGATCTTCAGCCGTGCCGGGTGCACCCGGCGGCGGTGGCCAAGCCAATCCCGACGAAACTGGTATTTCCGGACCTGACGCAGGTGGGCCGCTGGCAGCAGGGGGCAGCGGGTCGACAACACCGCCCGCGACGGGGCCCACGGCAGAGGACATCGCATGCGATCGGGAGTTTAGTATTCCTTCGTTCGACGACCTCACCAGCAACCCGAAAATGCCAGACCCGTTCACCTTCCTGGACGGTTCGAAGGTGGAGTCACAAGCGGACTGGGTTTGCCGTCAGAAGGAGATCAGCTTGCTTGCTCAAGCGTTCATCTATGGCCGCAAGCCCCCGAAGCCCGAATCACTAGAGGCCACGTACTCCGACGGAACGCTAACTCTCGAAATGGGCCAAGAAGGACGCTCTTGGACACTCAGCGTCGACATCAAACCGGTTAGCGGCGACAGCCCAACACCAGGTGTCTTCAGTGTCGACGCGGGCGCGCCGAGCGGCATTGCAACCATCAGCACTGGGCTGACTTGGTTGACTTTACAAGTTGCGGCGGCGGGGAATGGTCGAGGCACCTCGGGCAAGTTCTACGAGTTTTGGCCCGACTATGACGACACCGGTAGCTTGATGGCGTGGGCCTGGGTAGCAAGCCGCATCATCGATGGACTCGAGATGACCGAAGGGCACAACATCGATACTTCGAAGTTGTACGCGATTGGTTGCTCACGGAACGGCAAGACCGCAGCGACAATGGCGTTGTTCGATCGCCGCATGGCCATGGTCGCAATGCAATCGCCAGGCTCCGGCAGTACGAGCGGTTGGCGCGTGGCGGAAGCGCAGACTACTAGCGTTCAAACTGCGGACGAAATCTTTGGCGAGACCACGTGGATGGGGGAGCCGTTTGGTCAATTCGGCAACGCGGTGGACAAACTTCCAATCGATCAACACGAGGTGCTTGCGCTCGCGTGGCCTCGGCCAATCATCGTGCGCGAGGGCACCAATGACAGCTGGAATTGCCCCGTGTGCGTCTACACGACGGTCAAGTACACACAGCTGATCTTCGAGGCCTTGGGCGCCAAAGAGCGGGTCGGGTTCACTCACTACAACGGTGGTCATTGCGAGGATGGCGGTAAGGCATGGTCCGATCTGCAGGCTGCATACATTCAGAAGTACCTGTTCGGAGATGACTCAGTCTCCACCGAGGGCATGTTCACCGAGAGCTTCGACTTCGATGCGGCACGCTGGCAAGACGGTGATCTGCCGGTCATCACGCCTTAGCAGTCTTCGAGCTTCCGCTCGCTGCCGGACGGGGCCATACGCCCCGCCGCCGGAGCTCGAGGTTTGGCAGCGCATTTCGTGAGGCCGGCGCAGCTGATGGCGGCCCGGAGGGTTGGAAGCATCAAAGCTGCGATCGCGCTCACTCGAACGGCACCAACTTCACATCGAAGCCATCCGTGTCTGCACCATTCGTCGTGACGATGACGGCTTGCCGAGCGCCGAGCTGAAGGGACACGATCGCGCCGTATGTCGGGGGTGAACCCACGCCGAACGGAGCCGTAGGATCCAGGGTCGCGACGGGTTTACGCCCGACCGCCCCGTCAGGGGTGAGCCAGCACACGAGCGGCCCAGTGCCATCGTCGACGAATGCGACCCGCACGCCCTCCTTCCCTCCGCCGGAGAGCTGGATGGAGCTGTCGACGTCAGCACTCCGCGTCGATACCTGTGCGCCATAAGCTAACGGCGTGCCGAGCACTACCTGCGCATCGTCCACGAACAACGCGGGCTTCGTCATCCACGGGCCGATACCCCAAGCCAGCGAGTCCCCGCTGGGCTTCAGTGTCACGTCCAAACGCGTGGTCCGGAAGTCGTAGCCGTTTGCTGGGTCCGTATCGAGGAGCAAAAAGCCGTCGTTCGTGGCGTTCAGTGCGGGTAGCGCGTCGGGCCCAAGATTGCCCAGGGTGACGCGGTCGCCGAGCTCGAACGTCGAAGACAGCGGCTGCAGCGTGAGAGCGTCGCTGTTGGTCGGATCGCCGACATAAGCCACCAGCCAAGTGCCGCGGCTATACGCCACCGCAGGGCCACGCCCTGGCACGTCGAGAACCGGGTCAATCGTGCCTCCAGCTGGATTGATCGCCGAGCACTTCACGTTGGTGTCCGTATCCCAGCAGGCGACAAAGCGGTCACCATCACTCGCTATGTCCAGGCCCGGCTGAGGGGCGCGGGGCCCTGCAGGGCTGAGCTCGATCGGATCTCCTCGGGCAACGCCGTCCCAAGTAAACGGTTGCAACCGCACGCTCGTGCCTTCGGCCTGGCCGTACACCTCGAACAACAACGCGGCGTCCTGAGCGTTGTCTGCGGCTGCAGCGGCGATGTTGTAGATGCGGCCCGTGGCCAAAGTAACGCCTCGCTCGATTGGGGTCGGGGGCAACGAATCATCGCCCGCATCGATGGCGTCGAGGTTGGGGATGCCGGACTCGCTGGGTGCAGGACTCGGATCGCCCTCTTCGCTCGTCACTGGCTTGGGACTGTCGTTACTCGCGGCAGTGCGAGTTGCGCAGCCCTCCGCCAAGCAGGCCAACACCACGAGCAATGAATGAGAGTTCTTCACAATCCGGGAAGCAACCTGGCACGGAAGCGGCGCCCGCGCCACTGAGCCGATCGCTCACAGCGCTGTTCAAGCGTGCAAGTCGAACGTATGAAGTGAAGGCATGAGCCCTTCAGATTTTCGACAGAAGGTCCGCCCCGGAGATTACGTCGAGGTTTTGTGCTCGGGCCCGGGGCGGGGCTACAAGGGCTACGTTGGTGACGTGTTCGAGGATCGCTTCGAGCTTTTGATCGTCACCAACGCCTTCGAACATTTCAGCAACCTCAGCGCAGAAGCCAAGACCCTCACACGTCTGTTCTATTTCAAAGACGTAGACGACGTCCAAAGCACTCTGTGAGCGGGGTCGCAGCGCAGGGCGAGCCAGGCGAGCCCGCCCTGCACTCTATCGTGGCTCAGTAGTCGTAACCGTTGAGGCACGCCGGGGCGACACCGCCCGCGCCGGGCGTGTACCAGACTTTGACGTCCATATCGATGATCCCTGGCCTCCACAGGCTGTACAGAACTCGATGGCGAAGCGCTACGGGGACATGGTTGATGACCGTGGTCCAACTCACCACCCTGATTTGAACCCAAATGTCACCGGTGCCGGTACCGCGTTGGCACATCGCTCCAAGACCGTTGTCGACGCTGTCCGCCGTGCGTTTGGTCCCGGTCTCGAGTGCGGGCTCGATCACGTGAGTGGTGCGAGATCTGGCGCCCGCAAAGTTATCGCAGGAGTTCTCGCAACCGTTGATGGTCGTGTCCTCCGACACGAAGTCTTGAAGCGCGAACCCATTCTCGATCCGAGCCTCGTTGCCAGCCTGCTCGAGCCCTGCAACATTTTGCGCGGCCTCGGGCGAAGACTCGTCTCGATCGGATGACCGCGCCAAAGACGGGTACTCGGCAATTGCTTCCTGAATCGTCTCGTAAATCGGGAGCATCTGCTCCACGCGTTCGTCCAAACTGACGAGTTCACCTGGCGCGGCCTTGCCGCTCAGCTCCGTATAGAGCTCCGCGGCGCCCATCGAACGCACGCGCTGGTCGAGCGTCAGCTCCGCCTCCCCGAGTTCGAGGACGACAAAACTGCCGTAAGCCACTTCGTGCCAGCTCACGCTGTTGCCACTGGGCAGCGTCAATGACGTGACCGCAGCCCCATTCGTTTTCCGAAGCACGCGCTCGGCCATTTCCTCGCCCACCAAGTCGTTGAGAATGGGCCTGTTCGCTTTGGCCCACTCCGAGTCCAGAGCGGTAGCCTGCGCAACGTTTCCGTCCTCGGCCTGCGCGACTTCAGGCTGCTCGCGCTCTTTGGCTGGGGCATTGCCGTCGGATGCGTGCTCTGCCAAGTCTGCCTCGCTGCCGCAGGCGAACATCCCGAGCCCTGCCAAGACTGCCAGAATCTGAATCGTGCTCACCATTCGTTGCATACTCATGAATCCTCTCTCCCTGGTTTGGATTGTTCCAAACGATGCTCAGACGCGCCTGGGTTGCTCGTTATTCAGACGCGACTCGTTGGGGCGGATTCACAATGTGAAATGCTCGTTGCCGTGAGTCCGGAACGGCAGTGTTTACCTGATACCGTGCATCGGTGCGCGCGCGGCTGTGGTTCACCCGAGAAGCGAACTCTGCCGTCCTAGGGCGAATCACTCTGCTAGTTTGAGCTCGGTCACGAGCCGATCGAGCGCGGGCCTACGGGCCCGTAGCGGCACTAGGTATTGGCTCACCAGCGTGAGCCATAGGTCGTCGCGCATACCGTCGTGCACGATCTCGTCGACGTCGTACCAGCTTTCCTCGAGCAGCCGTTGGCTCAATGATTCGAGCTCTCGAGCGTCCGGATTGTTCGCCGCCAGCGAGATCAATAGCGCCAAGAGCACTGCGGGATCGGCCCCCTCGTCTTCATCGTCCCCGAGGGCTTCGGGCATGCGCGAGCCCCCCCAGAAACGAGCGTCCGATGAAGCGTACCAAGTAAACAGTTCAGTCGCGAACGCAGGGAGATCACCGCCCAGAACGAGGCAGCTTTCCAAAAGTATCGGTGCGGCATCGCGCGTTTCGTCGTCGGCGCACAACAGCAACAGCGTGCAACAGAAGGCACGCGCGACGTGCGCCGTCCCGGGGCCCGTGCTCCAGCGCGTCAACGTGACCACTTCGTGCGGATGCCAAGCGAGACTCGGGGGCACCAAGCCAGTGGCTTGAATGTGCTTCAGGGCCGCCGCGTGCCGCTCGCTGTCGTCGCCGTAATCTGCGCGCGCGATCTCTTGCAGCTCGGCCGCGCTGAGCTGCATACGCAAGGCATCGAACAGCGCCGAAGCCGAACCCGGTGAAGCCGTTAACTGTCTGCGCACGGTGCGTAGCGCCTCGGGGCGCACCCCGCGTGGGCCAATGGCATCGGCCGCGACCGTATCGTCGAGCCAGTCCGCATACGCGAGCGCGATGCGCGCACGTAAGTCGGCATCGCCACTGAGGTCGTAGGCTGCGGCCCGATCCAGTGCAGCACGCACCCGTTGAGGGTCGTTGGATGCTTTTCGCGCTTGCTCCGCAATTGCGAACCACTCACCCGCGCTCCGTGCGAGCGCGCACGCGCGGTCCAGGGCGACGGCGACGTGAGCTTTTCCCAAGTCACGCAATGGATACTCTGCGACGTGCAAGGCGACTTCGAAGGTGGACGCGCTCCGGGCGGCGGCCAGCAATACGCGCGCAGCGCGCTCCGACTCATCCACGTCGTGCCACAAGCTAACGACGCTCCACACGCGCATCGGATCACCAGCGAGCAACGCTTCGGCGCTCTCGGCGAGACTCGTCGCTCGGGTTCGGTCGTCGTGTGATTCGAAGGTGTGGCCTAGCGTGCACAGACCGTCGATGTCACCCCGATTGCGTGCGCGCTCCACACCCTCGTCGAGGCTCGCGGCCGCCCCGGTGGCGTCACCCAGCTGCCGCAACGCGCGTGCCGTGCCGACAAAGCCCGCGCTCAGTCCTTCGCGGCGCGCTGCGCTCAGCATCTGCTCCGCGACACTCGCTAGCAGGTCGCGAGCCTGGGCCTCGCGCTCGATGGCGAGAAGGATCGAGAACCAGTCCGTATAGGTCCGAGCGTGCTCGATGGCTCGCAGGAGGTGCTGGCGCCGCTCCAGTCCGTCGCTTGCTTGCTTCGCGCGCTTGCAGTAACGGGCCACGGCGTTGTGCATCGGTCGAAGTTTACGCGGACCCTGACTCCTGCGGGGTGTTTTCGACGCCCGTGGACGTCGCGTGCGGAGGCTCAGCGCGAAACAAAGGTGAGTCAGCGAAGCCTACCCTGATGAACTCGTGATACGAAACGCACGTGGAAGGCGTATTTCAGCGCATGGCGTTGGTGGCGTTGATGGGCTGTGTCGCGTGCGCTGCGGCTCCGCCCGCTCCGCAACCTGTCGTGCCCTCCAAGGCCCCTAGCGCTCCGGTGCCGTCCCCGGCAGTGACGTCGTCCTTCGCCGCACGGGCTCCAGAGCACACACGGCTGCTGCTCGCCATGGACCTGAACGCCATGATCGATAACTCGAAGCTACGAGCCATGACGCTGCTCATGCCCGATTGCAAGCTCGACCTCGCGCACGACGTCGAGCGCATCGAGGTTGCCGTGAGCGAGCCGGCCGAGATCCGCATCGATCTGAGCGGCACGCTATCCGTAGCGACCGCGCAGTGTGTGCTCGACGCGTTGACTGAGCGTGGCTTGCTTCCTGCCGGCGATGTGCGCGTGGCTCCGCTCGCGCACGGCGTGCGGCTGGCGACAGAGCGAGCGCTCGTCGACGGGCCTGCCGCTTCGTCCGATCTGACGCGAAGCTTCGATGCGCTCGCGATGCGCTCGAAGAATGTCCTGGTTTCGGATCTCGCGCCGGGTGGCAAGTACGAGCTTTGGAGCGACGGAGCTGGAGCGATAACCCTGCGCACTGCGTTGCACTCGGCCGAGCAAGCACTGGCCGCCGCTGAATGGACCCAGCGCGCTCTGGCGAGTGAGCCCACGGCGGAGCTCAGGGATATCGATGCGAAGGCCGAAGGCGCAGCCTTGACGCTGTTCTTGCCAAACCCCAGCGAGCGCCGCGCCCTCTTGCTGCGGCAACACGTGATCGAGGCTTTCCGCGTTCCCTCGGGGTCGATGTTGCCCACGTTGTTACCCGGCGACCACTTGTTCGTCGTCAAAGGCCCGAGTGCTTCTGCGCCACAGCGCGGTGACATCGTCGTGTTCCGCTCGCCGCGTGAACCGTCGATGGACTACGTCAAGCGCGTGATCGGTG
>DATAHU010000022.1:0-13398 GCA_036263015.1 Polyangiaceae bacterium
CTGCAAGCGGGGACACACCAACTCGTGCAGCCATCAGGGCCACAGGAGTGAACTTGGTTCGCGCACAGCGCCATGACGAGGGGCAGCAGACCCGCTGCAATGCCAGGCAAGACTGCCCGCTGAGGCGCGCGTCCGTACCAAAGCATTGCGCCGCTCATCACGATCATCAGCGAGCCGAACGCGAGACTCGACGAGGGTCGCTCTGCAACGCACAGCGTGAGCGCAACCAGAGCCACAGCCGGCACGATACCCAGCAAGGCGTCGCGAATTCGAGCCCACTCGTAGGCGATGCGTGCCTGCGTGCGTAAACGATCGAGATCAATCGAGGCCATAGAGTCTCCTGAACGTCTCTCGCAAACGGCCCAGCGCGCGTTCCTTGCGCTTACGAAAGGTCGCGTTGGAGCTCTTGGCGAGCGACTCGTCCCAGAATGCTGCAACGAGTGCTTCTCGATCGAGCTCCGATAGTTCACCCAGTGCAAGCACCGCCGCCGCGATCAAATTTCGGTTCACCAGATCGTCCTCTGCGTGGTCGCCCGCGGTCTGCTCGGGAAGTTCGTTGCTTTCGCGCCGGCGAGTGCGTTTGCGCAAGATCGTGCGACATTCCCAGGCTGCGATGGACAGGATCCAAGGCATGGCCGCTCTTTTGCGATCGTATTGGCTGGCGCGCTCCAAGACCTTCTGCATCGCTTCTTGTGCCGCGTCCTCGGCGTCCGCCTCTTGGGCGAGCAAGCCCGTGCAGAAGCGACGCACAGGCGTCCAGATCAGGTCGAAGACCGTACCAAACACGGAACGATCGCCGTCGGCGAGCCGCGCCATCAGTGCATCGAGTTCACCGAACTGAGTCATGGAAGCCCGCGCGAGCACCGGCAAAGCTGAGCGAGCCTCTGTCGAGAGTCGTGAAAGTGTAGCTCCCACGCCCGACTAGGCACTGCAAGCACCAGGCGTGACAGCCGATTCGAACGAGCGGGGCGCCGGCGGCCGGGGGACTGATTCGTACCGGCGCAAGCGCCGCGCAAAGATGAGGAAACACGGGGAAATCAACGACAAGTCGGGGTTAGCCACGCGGCCGAGAACCCGCCCGCGCTTCTCATCCGAGTGACGCCTCACTGCGCCACGATCGAGCCGCGCAACATGTTCATGCCGCAAGTAAACGCGACGGAGCCGGAAGCGGGCATCGTGAAATCGATCGGAACCTCGCGATTCAAGGGTAGGTCTCGGCGGATCTCGAGCGAGGGGAACACGATCTGTTGCCCGCAGCCTTCGTCCGAGGTGCGGGTGACCACGAGCCGGACCGGCTTGTTCGCGGGCGCGTTGAACGACGCGGGATGATAACCGGAGCCGTCTACTGTCAGAGCGAGATTGGCCACCGCCGAGACGGCTGGGCTCGCTTGATTGCTTTCGGCTGGGGCGTTGGTCGCGTTGCGTTCACAGGCGTTGGCGAGAGCTAGGATGGCCAGACAGGCGCTGGATCCAAGGTTGCGGATTGTTGTCATGTGACGGGCTCCATTCCAGAGGTGACGGTTCGGCTTTTCAGCGAGCGTTCGGCGTGGTGTCGCAGAACCAAGTAGACGAAGATCGAGGTCAGGCTCGCACAAGCCGTGGCGAGCGCTGCCAGATTGAACCAGCTTGGCAAGCGGCTCGAGTAGAGCGCTGAAAGGATGCCAAGCAGACCGATTGCCGCGCAGAGTTTCAGCGCCAGCACGCAGCGTTCGAGCCAAAGCACGCTGGGAAGGGATGCCTCGTGAAGGCGTCGCCACAACAGCTGCTCATTGCGCCAATAGGTGTAGATGACGGGGATGATCTCGAGCGTCAAGAAGGCGCTGGTGACGAGTCCACCCACCATGGGCGCAGCGATGCGCTTCATCACGTCAGCGCCGCTACCTTGTGCCCAGAGCAACGGTACCAGACCGATCAGCATCGTACTCACGGTCATCAACTTCGGGCGCACGCGCTGAATCGTGCCCTCGGCGTGCGCCTCGATGATGTCTTCGAGCGAGTTTATCTTGCCTTGCTGCAGACGTCGTTCGTACGCGTGGTCGATGTAGACGATCATCACCACTCCCGTTTGTGCGGCGAGGCCGACCAACGCGATCACTCCGACCCAAACTGCCGTGGATAGGTTGTAGTTCAAGAGCCAGAGCGCCCAAACACTGCCAACCAAGGCGAACGGTACCGAAAGCAAAACGATCAGCACTTCGGTGAAGTTCTTGAACTGAAAATAGAGCAACACGACCGTTATCAACAGCGCGATCGGGATCAGGATCTTCATCCGCTCTACCATCTCGGCGAGCAGTTCGTACTGGCCCGTCCACTTGAGGTAGTAGCCGGGTGGGGTGATCAGCGCCCCCGAATCGCGCGCGCGTTCGACGCCCGCCTTGGCGTCGTCCACGTAGCTGCCGAGATCGCGACTGGCTTCGATGTCCACGTACACGTAGCCGACGAGCAACCCCGCTTCGTCGCGAATCATCGGCGGCCCAGATGCAATGCGCACGTCAGCGACTGCGCCGAGTGGGATTTGAGCGCGTGCGGCAGCCGACGTGTCGTTGGCGCCGTCGCTGAAAGTCGCGCTGCCTGGACTCATGCCGGCAGCTGCAGGACTGGATCCCGTTTGCGGCAGCGGAATCATCACGTCGCGCACCCCATCCAAGTTCGTGCGGAAGTCTCGGGCGTAGCGCACGTTGACGCTGAAGCGATTGCGCCCTTCGATGGTGGTCGTGACCGGCAATCCACCCAAGGCAGACTCGACCACGGTGTTCAGATCGTCGATCTGTAGACCGTAGCGAGCGAGGCTCTCGCGATTCGGCACGATATCGACGTAAAGGCCACCCACGGAACGTTCGAAGAGCACACTGCGCGTCCCGGGGACATCGTGCAGGACGCGCTCGATGCCAGTGCCGACGCGCTCGATCTCTGCCAGATCGGTGCCGTAGACCTTGATGCCGATCGGCGTGCGAATGCCGGTGGTCAACATGTCGACGCGGTTGCGAATCGGCTGCGTGAACGCGTTGGTCCAGCCGGGAAGTTGCAATCGCGCGTTCATCTCCTGCGTCAGGTCGTCGCGGGTGATCGGCACGAACTCGGGCTGGAGCCAGTTCAAGAGCGGGCGCATGAACTCTGGCGTGCGCCCAACGTACCAGCGACGGACGTATTGGGTGCGCCATTCGCTACGCGGCTTCAACCGCACGAGCGTTTCGACCATCGACAATGGCGCTGGATCGGTTGGTGTCTCGGCGCGGCCAACCTTGCCGAGCACCGATTGCACTTCGGGGAAGCTGCGCAACACTTCGTCTTGCCGCCGCAGTTGCTGGCGCGCCTCCTCGATCGCGATGTTCGGGAAGGTGGTCGGCATGTACAGCAGATCGCCTTCGTCGAGCGGCGGCATGAACTCGGATCCGAGCCGCTGTGCGATGGGCAAGGCGGAGATCACGGCCATCACGCCGATCAGCACCGTGGTTTTGGGGCTGTGTAGCGCAACATGTACGAAGGGCTCGTAGAGCTTGCGGATCACGCGCGACACGGGATGGCGCGCCTCGGAGAAGATCTTGCCTCGGATCAGATAGTCGCGCAGCGCCGGCGCTACCGTGACCGAGAGCAGCGCCGCCGAGAGCATCACGAACGTCTTGGTGTAGGCCAGCGGTTTGAAGAGGCGCCCTGCTTGCCCAGTCAGTCCGAACACCGGTAAGAACGATACGGCGATGATCAGCAAGGAGAAGAAGATCGCCGGGGTAACCTCTCGCGCTGCCTGCGCGAGCAACTTCTCGCGCTCGGCTTGGGTCAGATTTGGCGGCGCGTGCTCCAATTTTTTGTGGGCGGCCTCGACCATCACGATTTCGGCGTCGACCGTTGCGCCGATGGCTATGGCGATGCCGCCGAGCGACATGATGGTCGCTGGGATGCCCAGGAAATACATCGGGATGAACGCCGTCACCACCGCCAGAGGCAGCGAAATGATCGGCAATAGGGCGCTGCGCAAGTGCAGCAAGAACAAGATGATCACGGCGGCCACCACGATCATCTCCTCGGTGAGCGCGCTTTTGAGCGTGTCGATCGCGCGCTCGATCAGGTGCTTGCGGTTGTAGACCGGGATGACCTCGACGCCTTCGGGCAGTGAGGCACGCAGTTCGTCGAGCTTCTTCTCGACGCGTCCGATGACGTCGAGCGCGTTCTCACCGTAGCGCATCACGACGATGCCCGAGACAGCCTCGCCCTGGCCGTCGAAGTCGGCAGCACCGCGTCGGATGTCGCCGCCCATCGTGACGTGGCCGATGTCCCGCACCAGCACGGGGGTTCCGCGCTCTGCGCGGATTACGATCTGCTCGACGTCTTCGACGCGGCTCAAGTAACCACGCCCACGCACGAAGTACTCGCGCTCGGACATCTCGAGCACGCGCGCACCGACGTCGTTGTTGGATCTGCGCACCGCCTGCACCACGTCGGAAACGCTGAGCCCAAAGTTGCGCAGCCGTACGGGATCGACGCTGACTTGGTACTGCTGCTCGTAGCCACCGACCGACGCCACTTCGGCCACGCCAGGGACGCTGGTCAAGGCATAGCGCAGCGAGAAATCCTGCAAGGTTCTCAGCTCGCCCAGATCGTGCTTGCCGCTCGAATCTCTGAGGGCGTACTGGTAAACCCAACCGATGCCCGTCGCGTCGGGACCGAGTTGCGCATTGGCGTCAGCCGGCAGTCGACTGCGGACCGTGTTGAGATACTCGAGCACCCGCGAGCGTGCCCAATAGATATCCGTGCCTTCTTCGAACACGACGTAGACGAAGCTCATGCCGAACATCGTCTGGCCGCGAACGTCGACGACGTGCGGCGCACCGAGCAAAGACGTCACGAGCGGGTAAGTGACTTGATCCTCGACCAGTGTGGGCGAACGTCCCATCCACTCCGTGAAGATGATGACCTGAGGATCGGACAGATCGGGAATTGCGTCGAGCTTCACGTTGCGCATCGCGGTCACGCCAGCGATCGCGAGTGCGACCGCCGCGAACAGAACCAAGGCGCGGTACTTCGCGGATGCTTCGATCAGCCAAGCAATCACCGGATCACCGTCCTGGTCCTAGCGTTGCGCTCGGAGCGGCGGCAGCCTGTGTGGCAGAGGTCGCTCCTGGGGCAGCGCGCAGAGATGCTTGCAGACGGCTCTCCGAGTCGAGCATGAAGCTACCGCGCGTAACCACGCGTTCACCTTCTGCAAGCCCAGCCAGGACTTGAAGTCGTCCGTCGCGTTCGAGCCCGGTGCGAACCAGTCGCGGTTCGAATCGATCGGTAGCCGTTGCCACGTAGACGTAATCGTGTTCTCCCGTGCGGATCACGGCATCGCGCGGAATGACGACGCTGCGCGACTTTGCCAACTCGAACTCGACTTCGCCGAACTGACCCGGTCGCAGTCGTCCGTCGCGATTCGCTACCACCAATCGAACGCGCGTCGTGCGCGTCGACTCCTCGAGCAAAGGCTCGATCAGATCTACCTTGCAAGTCACTGGTTCGGTCGCGTTGCCCGTGGTCGTAAACTGCGCAACCGTGCCGACCTGCACGCCGTTCAAGTCGCGCTCGGGAACGCTCGCGATGACCCACACTTTGGACAGATCGGCGATCTCGTAGAGGACCGTCTCGGGCTCGGCGCGTGAACCGAGCACCGCATTGAAGCGCGTGACGTAACCGGCCGCGGGAGCGCGTACGGCGATTGCTCGGATCGGCTTGCCGGTGCGGGTGATCTCCTCGATCTCGGTCGACGTCATGCCCAGCAGTTCGAGCCCACGCTTGGCCGCAGCCGCGATCTCGCCCGCCCCCGCGCCCGCAGGCCCTGTGCTTTCGCTACTGCTCCAGCGATTGGCCGTGATGAATTCCTCTTCAGCGCGATAGATCTCCGGACTGTACACGAAGGCTAGAGGCTGACCTCGGCTCACGCGCACGCCTGTCTGTCGAACATTCACCTGTTCCACGAACCCCGGCGCCCGCACACGCGCTTGAGCGATTCCGCTCTCGGGGGCGTTGATCACGCCCGCCACTCGCAGACGATCGCCCAAATTGGCGTTTTCGGCGACGCTCGTGCCGAGCCCAACAGCGCGTTGCTGATCATCGCTCAGGGTGATCGCCGTCACGTTCGATGGCGCTGACGCTGCGCTTGCCGCCAAGGGGGATGATTCGGGCGGCATCGCTTGCCGTGCACCGGACGGGCTTTGACGTTCTTGGGGTATCGGCTCCAAGTTCATATGACAGATCGGGCACTCGCCGGGGTCGTGCGAACGGATCTGCGGGTGCATCGGGCAGTAGTATCGGTCTTCCCCCCGCACGGTCTGCCCGCTCTGGTTGGAGATCCAATAGGTCCACACGGTGTGGCCGGCGAGCAAGCTGACCAGCAGCAGCAACGACCACCGAACCACGGCCATCGTTCGCAGCGCGCGGCGCGTCGGCCCGGCTGCACGCGGCCCAACTGCACGGGGCTCAACTGCATGGGGCTCTGCCGTTTCGCCTGCGGCAGGCGGAGTCGAGGGCTCCCCGTTTGTGCTCATGGATTCACTTCCTGGGCCAGAGCCTCTCTTGGAAGCCGTGTCCCGACGGCCCGTTCGAGGCTCGCGACCGCGCGAGCCAGATCACCTCGGAGCGTGATCGACTCGAGCTCGAGATCGAGCGCCGAGCGAGCTACGTCCACCCATTCGAGCAAGCTGGAGTTGCCTGTGGCAAATGCCGCCGTCAGCGCTTCCATCGAGCGCTGAGTGGCTGGCAACGCTCGTAGACGGATCACTTCGAGCTGCACTTGCAAACTCTGCATTCGCGCATGAGCTTCGCTGACTTCGGCTTGCGCATCGACTCCGACGCTCTCACGCTCGGCCAACTCCGCGGACTGCTCTTCTTGGGCTTGCTGAAGACGCTCGGAGCCGGGTCCCCAGAGCCACGGCAAGGACATCGACGCACTCAACCCGAGACCCGGTCGCAAGTTCGGAGCTTGCCAGTAACCTAGACCCAGCATGAACTCTGGAACGCTCGCCTCGGCCTCGACTGCGTCACGTCGCGCGTCGGCAGCGCGCACGCGCGCGTCCGCTGCGACCGTCGAACCGCGGTGGAGCTGTGCCAAGCGCAAGAGCTCCGCGAGCGGCGTTCGCACCGTCTCGGGAGCGATGTCACGCGGCTCGCCCAACGGCGCGGCCGCGGGTCGTCGCAGCAGCGCGTTGAGTGTCGCACGTGAACGCGCGATGTCCCCCGCGACGCGTGCCCGTGCCCTTTGCGTCTTGGCAACCTCGACGTCGATGCGTGCGACGTCGGACAGGCTGGCGCCGCCCGTCGTGTAGCGAGCGCCAACGGCTCCGCGCATCCGGTCCAGCAGCGCTGTCTGTCGCTCCAAGGCACGCTGCTCGGCCAGAGCTTGCGCATACTCGGCGAAAGCGCTCGCCGCCCGCTCGGCCACGAGCTGCTCTTCGATCGAGAGCTCTGCGAGCACCGCGCGAGCCTCTTCGGCCATGGCGCGAGCTCGGCCGTCGAGTGAGCCCCCGGGCGGAAATCTCTGCTGCAGCTCGAGCATGTACATGTCCGCCTGACCCAGCGCATAGGGTCTGGTCAGCGGCAAGTTCCAGGCTTGAAACTCGACTTCGGCCGCGGGGAGTGAACCCTCGGCGCGTCCCGCATGAACCAGCGCCCGCGCTCGGTGCGCCATCAGCATGAGCGCCGAACTTCGAGCCACTGCCTGCGAGATCACGAGCTCCCGGTCGAGCGGTCCGGACAGGTCGACTTCCTGCGCACGTCGCTCTGGAGCCAAGCCGTGCGCAGCCGGCTCGGTTGCCTCGAAGGAAGCGTCGAGCGCCCGCTTGGTCTGCGTTGAAATGCAGCCATTGACGGCGATCGCCGCAAGGCAGGCCAAAAAAGGGGAGAGCGCGCCGGTCTGTCGCTGGAAGAGCACTCCTTGCTAGGCGGTAAAACGCCCAAGCGTGACCTGCTTCGCGCCGATTGTGGAGGGCCTACGCCGGCGATTCGGGCTTCCTCCGACTGCTCGGGGACCGTCGGCCTTCTGCCCAGAGAGCACGCCAGCGAAAACCGGACCGTGCCGAGCGAGAGCCAGGCCTGCGTGCGCTCCGATCAATGCCGATGACGGTGATGCGCGTCCGGGACGTGGGCATGCTCGTGTCCGAGCTGGGAGTGACGATGAACGTGGCTGTGGGGTTCACCTGTTGGAGCTAGAGAATCATGCACGTGCTGATGGTGTTCGTCGTGCACGTGCAGATGTTCGTGCTCCACCTCGTCATGCACGTGGAAATGGGAATGGCGTTCGCGCAAGAGGAACCCGACGCCCAATGCCATCGCCAGCATTGCGCCCGCGTCATGCCAACGCAGGTCGTCGCCGAGCACCAAGAGTGACACGATCGCGCCAACGAATGGCGCCGTCGCGAAGTACGCTGCCTCGCGCGCAGCGCCGATGAAACGCAGCGCGTAAGCGTCGAGCACGACGCTTGCACCGTAGCCGAGACTGCCGAGCAAGAGCGCGCCGAACACGTAAGCTGGCTGTGGCACGGTTCCCTTGGTCAGCCACAATCCGAGCAGAGTGTTGGTCACGCCTGCCACCAAGGTCTTCACACGCACGATCGCGAAGGGATCCTTCGCCGACAGTCGCTGTGTCAGGTTGTTGTCCACTGCCCAACAACCACACGCCAGAGCCACGAGCGCGACACCGATGCCGTCGGCGCCCAGGGCTCCAGGTTCGAGCTTCAGCAGCAGCGCACCCCCGAGAATCAGACCCGTTGCAATCGCCGCGTGTCGTCCCAGATGTTCACCAAACAGGGCTACTGCGAACAAGACCGTGAACGGCGCTTCTAGATTCAACAGCAACGAACCGCTCAGCGCGCTGACGCGTTCCAAGCCCAACAACATCGAAACCGGCGCCAGCACCCCTCCCAGCAAGACCAGCAAGGCCAGCCTCTGGTAGTCATTGCCGGATAACGGTGCTTCCTTCGTGCTTTGGGTGAGTGCCCTATGCCCCCACAAGCCGATTGTCGCGCCGCCGTACAAAAGCCCTGCGAGCAGGACGGGGGAAATTTCGTCGAGCAACAGCTTGGCAAGCGGTGTCGATGCGCCGAAGAGCGCGGCCGCGGCCAGACCAAAGAGTGCCCCGCGCAAGGCTTGTCTGGGTGCTGAAGACTGTTGCGTCACCGCACGGCAGTCTGACGTCGAACGGCGGTCCACACAACCGCAACGCGTTCGCTGCGTCAGTCTCTGGGTTTGCGCGCGGGACGCCCCAACAAGTATCCCTGAAGCAGATCGCAACCCAGGTCGATAGCCGTGTCGCGCTCTTCGATCGTCTCGATCCCTTCGGCTACGACTCGCATTCCCATGTCGTGGCACAAGCCCGCCATCACCCGCACCAGTCGTCGCTTGGTTGCGCTCTTGTCGATGTCCCTGACGAGGGCCATGTCCAACTTCACGAAATCGGGCTCCAAGGTGGCGAAGCTGTTGAGACCCGCGTAGCCCGCACCCAAATCGTCGATGGCGATTCGATAGCCAACTTCCCGCAAGCGAGCGACGCGCTCGCGGACGTCTCCAACCCGGTCGAGCGTCGCACGCTCCGTGACTTCGAGCACGATGTGCTTGGCGAAGCGGTGAGCCAATGACTTGGGATCGAGCAATCCGAGATCGTTCAGATCCATGGGGTGCAAGTTCAAGAACAGGTTCCACTGGTGGTCGCCGGAAGCGAACACTTCACACGTCCGATCGCGCATGGTGCGAAAGAGTCGAGGCAGTTGGTCGAGCCGTTCAGCGGCGTCGACTACTGCACCTGGATTGGGTAGCGATTCTTCGTCGCATCTGAGCAGCGCCTCGTGCCCGAACAGCCTACCTTGGGCCGTGACGAGCGGCTGAAAAGCAGGCCAGAGCGACGTTAGGGCGCTTTCGAAGACCGCCTCCAAGCCCAGCTTGTCGGACTGAACACCCTTGCTGGCGTGCAGCTCTTTCAGCGCTTCTTCTTTCGCGCGCGAAAGTTGACGCAGTTGGATCGCCCGCGACGTCACTTCGATCAGTCGCTGTGGCGCGACGGGCTTGGTCAGATATCGATAGACGCCTTGTTCGATGGCTTCGAGTGCCGTTTCGACCGTAGGTCCCCCGCTGACCATGATCAAAGGGATATCCGGATCGATGCGACGAACGGCACGGATCAGCTGCAGCCCGGTCATCTTCGGCATCGAGACGTCACTGATGATGACGTCGAAATCGCGCTCGCGCAGCAGCTCGAGTGCGGCGAGCCCGTCCGCACAACCAACGGAGTCGATGCCCACCCTGGCCAGCGCTCGACGCGTGACGACCACCAGCTCCGCTTCGTCGTCCACCACCAACGCCAGGGGCCTGACAGCCTCGTGCGGTGCGTTCATCGGAGCCTCAAGACCCACATTGGTGCGTTCACCCGACACATCTTCAACCGCAAAGCCAATGGTAGCTGCCTCTGTACCGACGGGCATTCCCCCTCCTTCGCCTGAGTATGGACGTGCGGCCGCGGTGCGTCAAAGTTAAGCCCTCGGCGCCAACGCGCGCAGCGGCTTTGGGGCGGGAAGTCCCACCCGACGCCAGATCCTCCGAGCTATCACACCGCGCAGGGTGAACTAAGAACAGATCCAAAAACCTGCCGCCAATGGGCTGTTGCTCTCGGAAGGGGGCGCAGGATCGGGCGAGGAGGTCGTTCTTGCTGGCTCGGGCCAGCATTTTTTCGATCGCTCACCTGTTGCACTGGTCGCGGTCTCAGGTTTTGAGACCCACCCTAAGTACTACAGGCAGGGAGACCACGAACTGGGCACCGATGGCGTTGCTCCGGTCGAGGATCACATCGCCGCGGTGTGAACGAGCGATCTCGCGTGCAATGCCCAGCCCGAGGCCAGCGCCTTCACCTGGCGTGGCACCCTTACCTCGAAAGAATGGTTCGAACACCGCTTCATGATCTGCGACGGGTACACCTGGCCCCTGATCGGAAATGCGGATGAGTATCGTGTTTCCGGAGCAGGTGCCGACGACGTGCACGGTGCCGTGCTCCGGCGAGTGTCGGATTGCGTTTTCCAGTAGATTGCGGAATAGGCGTGCCGTATCTCCTCCGCGGTCTGGTACGGTACAGCTGACATCGAGGTCGACATCGAGCGTCACCCCGCGCTCAGCAGCGAAAGGTGCGACCTCGGCACGCGCCTCCCTAATCGCCGCCATGACCTCGACGCTCGCCGCTTGATCTGTGTTTCGGGAGGTGACTCGGGCCAGGGTCAGCAGATCTTGCACGAGTCGCGTCAAGCGACGCGAAGCCGTAAGTGCCGAGTGAATGGCTTGCTCGTAGCTGGCGGCGTCGCGCTTTTTGCGTACAGCTTGCTGTAACTCGCCGTGCAACGTTGCGAGAGGTGAACGGAGCTCGTGCGCCGCGTTGGCGATGAATCGCTGCTGTGACGCCAGCAACTTGCCCAACTGATCGACCATCTCGTTGATATCTGCAGCGACCTGGGCAACTTCGGCATCGCTGTGTTCGATCCGCACGCGCGCCGATAGATCTCCCTGGGTAATTTTTCGAACGGTCTCTGCGACCGCGTCGTGCGCAACCGTCAATCTTCCACCAAGCCAGTAGGCAACTGCAACCACCCAGCCCACTGCGACGATGAATGCGACCAGCATCGCTCTGTGCAGGAAGGCTTCGTCTCCATCCAGATCCTCGCGTGACGTTGCCAGGAACAGCACCTTGCCGCGGTGCTCTGGGATCGGAACCAGCACACCGCGCATACTGCTGCCCTCGAAATGGATGTCGAAGGCCTCTCGAAGCGGTCTTTGAAGCTCCGAGAGTGTGAGCGGCGCTGTGTCGAATGGTGATGTCGCGGATAGCACCTTGCCCTGCTCGTCGTAGATGACCCCGTATTTCGTCAGCGGTCCAACGTCATTCGCTGCCGGACCAGGGCGATCGGAAAACGAGAAGTGATGCGCCGGGGCTTCGAGGGCCTCGGCGGCCGCCACACCAAGCAACGAGGCGTCTAGCTGCTCCCGCTGTAGAGCATTGAAAGCCTCCGAAACGGCCATGAATCCTGCCCCCAGAGTCACTGCCGTGAGCAGCGCGATCGTCAGCGTCGTGGTGGTCCGAAAACTCATTGAATCCTCAGGCGATAACCTACTCCACGCACGGTCTCGATGCGCGAGCTCTCGTCCCCCAGTTTGTCCCTGAGGCGACTCACTTGAACGTCCAGCACGCCCGAACCAGGGTCGAAGTCCATCCGCCAAACGTCGCGCAATAGGGTCATTCTCGAGACTGGGTCTCCGTTGGCGAGCGCCAAGCGAACCAGTAGCTCGTACTCGCGCGCGGTCAGGTCGATTACTGCGCCCCCGGACGTACAGCGTCGGTGCAGCCGGTCAATTACGAGCTCTCCGATTACCAAAGACGTCCCCAACGCACTACGGCGAACCAATGCCCACAATCGCGCCAGCAGTTCCTCCACATCGAATGGCTTGGAGAGGTAGTCGTCGGCGCCTGCGCGTAGGCCTTCCACGCGATCTGGAACCTCACCGCGCGCTGTCAGCATCAAGATTGGAGTCCAGATGTTTGCGCGCCTTAGCGCTTGGCAGAACGACGGTCCGTCCGCGTCGGGCAGCATCCAATCGAGCAAAAGGACGTCGAAGTTCTCAGGCGCTTCGGCCATGGCCAAAGCAGCGCTCTGACATACTACGACTGTCGCGCCTTCCTCTTCGAGGACGCGTCGCAACAACGCGCCAAGGCTGAAGTCGTCTTCGACGATCAATACTCGCATGAACTTTGATTCTCTCGCCGCTCGGCGATCGCGGGAGCGAGCTTATCGGGTGATCAAGTGTGTGCAAGCGCGACGGCCAGCCTGGACCAGACCTTACGAGCTTGTAAGCTTACAGAGTCGTAAGACCGAGGGCGATCACGCCGAGCTACACGAGGTCGGTGAATCTTCGAGATTGCGTCTGGGGAGTCGCTTTGCTGGCTCATTGTCTGGCCTGTCGCCCCGTACAGGCCCCGCGCTATCAGCAGTGGTATGCGCTCAAAGGCGGGCCGACCCGGGGCTTGCCGCGTGCTCAGGTAGCCACCGGCGACGCGCTGGCTGATCGGGATGAGCGCTGTCCCGAACGCGGCTCGGACGAAACGCTACCAAGCGATTTCGATGACGCCTGCCGCGTCCCCCGGGACTGATCGCGAGTGCGAGTCCCCGAGCCGTGTTGGTTGTAATGGGTTAACGGCACCCGCCGCCGCTTTGCAGACATCACACGCTCGGCAAGCAGAAGCATGAACGCGTGCGTGGTGCGACGGCCCGGTAACCCGTCGGGACCCAGGCGCAGGCAAAACCCTGCTGGCGCCCACACGAGGTTTGGTGTATGCGGCCGGCGCCTATTCGGTGCCGTGTTTGTTTGGTTGGCGTGGGAATATCGCCGGCCTTTTGGCGG
>DATAHU010000023.1:0-136652 GCA_036263015.1 Polyangiaceae bacterium
CGCAACATACCGGGTGACGGCTTCGTCACGGTGTCGCTGTACAGATCGATCACGGCGTCCGACTCACGGTGTGACTAGACTCGGAGCCCGTCGCTCCAGCCAGTTGAGTGCCGCCTCAGCGGCCGCGAGGTTGGTGGCTAGCGGCACGTTGTGAACATCGCAAATGCGCATCAGCGCGGAGACATCGGGTTCGTGAGGCTGTGCCGTCAATGGATCCCGAAAGAAGATCACGGCCAACACTTGCCCTTCGGCTACGCGCGCGCCGATTTGCTGATCGCCGCCCATCGGTCCGGACAGCAAGGGCGTGACCTTGAGCTGTGCTTTTTCCTGGAGCAGTCCACCCGTCGTCCCGGTCGCGATCAGGTCGAAACGCTCGAGCAAGGCGCGATGGTCCTTGGCAAAGGTGATCAAATCCAACTTCTTCTTGTCGTGGGCAATCAGCGCGACCGTGTTCGGCAGAGACACGAAAATGACCATAGCGGCAGCCCTCGCTGGCGCCAACCCATTGCCCCTCGAAGCCGCTCGAAATCGGCTCCAGTTTGCAGGCCCGCCAGGTTTGTGGCTACAAGTACAACTCGCCGTGCTGCCCACCCTCGTCTTCGTCGTGCTGCCGGTCGACACCAGCAGCGCGGATGTTGAAGCACTGCTGGCTGCCTGTAATCAGACGTACCTCGACGGCGAGTGCCGAGCGGGTTCGCCTCCAACTGACCCTGCCAATCTCTCTGCCGAAGTGCGCTGGTCGAACGAAACCGCCGCGAGTGTGAGTCTGCGCTTCGACCTCGATGCCAAATCGAATACGTTGAGCCGTAACTTGGCATTCCAGCCGGAGGACGAGCGACGCGAACGTTACCGCGCGCTCGGCTTTGCCGTCGGTAGCCTCGCGGGCGCGGCGACGGAATTGATTCGCACCTCGGAGAGCAGAGCCGAAGCGGTTCCGCTCACCAAACCCGAGGCAACCCCGATCGATCCCGCCGACCGGGGACCCGCCCCTCCTTCCGTGAGCGAGCCGCCGAAAGTGATCAACCAAACCCCCGTGCCGCGTGACCTACGCGCGCAGTTGAGGGCCGCGGCTGAGCTTGGTACGGGCATCGACGGACCGCGCTGGGGAGGCCGCCTGGACGTACGCACGCTCTGGAGTCAGCGTTGGGTGCTCGATGTGCACGGGGCTTACGCGGTCCAACACAGCACGGATCCTGATCTGAAAGCCGCATTCGTCAATGCTGGCGTCGGCTTCGGGTTTCAGTCGCACTTCGATTCGTGGTGCGCAGCTGTTACTTTAGGGCCCGCCTTGCAGCAAGTTTCTGCGGCTAGCGAACAGGCACAGGGATCGTTGCGCGCAGCTTGGGGCGCCGAATTGGGATTGGACGCGCGGGTACCCGCCAGCGGCTTCGCGCCGTTCATCGAGCTGCGCTTCGCCTGGTACAGGCACGATAGGGTCAAGCTCGTGTCGGGCCAGGTCGATGTCGGTCCGATGGAGATGCGTCTTGGACTGGGCTTCGTGCTTCCCGATCTGATGCTCGAACGCGAGTCACACGCGGAGCCTAGAGAGTCAGGCCGGCGCTAACGCCGGGACCTCGTTCACGTTCACAAGCGGCCCGCATCGGACGTGGCACCGCCGCTCGCCGGCTCTGGCGCTGGTGACGGTACGTACGGATTGGGCGGTCCGTAATCACTTCCGCCGGCGCCACCGTTCGCCATGCTCTCGGACGTCTCGGATTGGTTGGGGGTCCCCACGTTGCCCTGTCCACCCGAATCGATCGGACTCGGGGGCGGCGCCGGCGGATAGCTCGGCTGGCAACGCCCGACGACACAGTTCATCTCCTGCGGACATTCGCGCTTCCCGACGCACGTCTTGCAGCGGGGCTCCCCAGGGGGACACAGTGTGCATTTCTTCTCGACGCCACACATGTCTTCGGGAACGCAATCGAGGTCACTTCGGCAACCGTCGACACAAATCCGAGCGTCCGCGCAGTACTTTCCCGGGTAGCAGTCGAAGGGCTGCGTACACTCGACACACTTGGAGGAGAGAAAATCACACTTGAGGGCCCCGGGACACCAAACGTCGCCGTGCTCATCGTAGGTGCACGGGTTGTACAGGAGCCCGCCATCGGCGTCGGGCGGCGGCGCCGGCCATTGGGGCATCGCACTTGGAAACTCCGTCGGTCCCGATGGTGCAGGTGAAAGTTCCCCCCCGTCCCGCTCATGCCAGTCGATCGGCCGAGGTGTTGGTCCAAGCTCTCCCGCATCCTCTAGTCGGATGGGCGGCGAAATCGGCTTGGTCGTGCTGGTAGCGGCCGGGGGCGTACCCCCGTGGCCGCCGTCCTCGGAGACGGTGCGAACGACGCCGCCAGTCAAATCTAGGGTCTGCGACTCGCACGCGACACAGAGTGCAAAGCAAACCAGGGCGCGAGAACGCATTCCGAAACGGTGACAGTGCGACATCGCAAACACAAGGTTGCCCATCCCAGGTTGCATCTGGCGCCGAAGTTCTCCCACTAATCGAAAAAAAGTGCGCTCGGCTGGTACACGAGGTCCGTCCCACTGACCCAGCCACGTCGTTGCCTGCACGACGCGCTGGCGGTTACTGTGGTGTGGGCTCAACATGCTGGCAATGACGACATCCCGCCCCTCCCGCCCTTGGTTGCAGGCGGTGAGCACTGGTTCAGTGCAGGGCGGACGCTCGGATGCCGAGCTGATAGAGGCGGTCGTCACGGGCAACGATCGGGTAACCGCCGAGCTCTACGGCCGGTTGATTGGGGTTGTCGACAAGTCGCTGTTTCGAGTCTTCGGGCGACGCGAAGTCGACCATGACGACCTCGTCCAGACCGCGTTCGAGCAGGTCGTGTTGACGTTGGCCCGTGGCAGCTACGAAGGCAATTGCAGCCTCAAGACTTGGGCAGCGCGGATCAGCGTCAATGTCGGACTCAATGCGCTGCGTTCGCGACGCCGAGAACGCAGCGTCGTCGATCACAACGTGGAGTTCCCGCTCGAGAGCCCTTCGGGCTTGGACGTCGAGCGTCAAAGTGACGCGCGAGCCGCGCTGCGGGTCGTGATGGCGGAGCTGGCGGACATGAACCCGCGACGTGCAGAGGCCGTACTGCTGCACGATATCCAGGGGTATGATTTGGCTGAAGTCGCAACTATGACCTCCGTCTCGGTGACGGCCGCGCAGTCCCGGTTGGTCCGCGGACGACGTGAACTTCTGAAGCGTCTCGATAGTCATGGGCGCAAGGGCGGCTGGGCAGGGAGCGCCGGCCGCGCACTGCAGTCGTTGTTTGGTAGCAAGCGGGCGCAGAGTGAGGCGTCTGAGCTGCCAGACTCCGCTCAATCCGCACAAGTCGACCGCGCGCAGCGCGCGGCCGTAGCGTTGGTCGCACGTGGCCCCAGTGCCCGCGACGAGTCTTCTGGAGCCGATGGCTCAGGGTTGGAGAGCGAATGACGGACTCCATCGATCGCGAACAGCTCGATCAGGAGCGTCTCGAGCGCTGGCTCGATGCGGCGCGGCGTGCAGACGCGGAGATCGAAACCTCGGCAACGAGCGCGGCACCCGACGGCGTGACCGATCTCGTGGAACGTCAACGTCGCGCGAAACATTTGCACGAGCTGGCTCACTTGATCCGCCAGGCTCCCCGGGCTCGCCTCGGGATACGGCACCGCCGCCTCGCTTTCGGCGGCGGATTGGCAGTTGCGGCAGCCGTTCTGCTCGCGCTCGGGGTTGGGTTGGGCACGCACTCTGCGGCGGATGGTCCGAGCGCGTTGGCTCCGACGAATGCCCAGCAACCCGTGATTGAAACGCCTGTGGTGGCACAGGCCGCGACCGAAGCGCCCGCAATCGACGCTCAACGGAGCGCTAACCTGCGCCAAGTCGTTGGCAAAGTGATCGCCACGCGCGCTAGCGGCGAAAACGGCGTGGTGGGTGCCGATACGCCTTTGGCCACCGGAGATGAACTGAGCACGACGGCCGAAGCGTTTGCGAGCTTGGAGGCTGGCAAGGCACGCGTGGATTTGTCGGCTGCCACGACGTTGCAGCTGAGCCGCATCGAGCCGGGAGAGCAACTCTTTCACTTGCGCGCCGGACGCGTCGACATCTCGGTGCCGCGAATTCCAGGTGAACAGCGGTTGGTCCAAGTGACGACGGCTGACGCGCGCGTCACCGTGCACGGCACTGTTTTCAGCGTCGAGGTACACCAAGACGATTTGGGCCCGGTGACTACCGTCGGCGTGACGCGTGGTTTGGTCGCGGTCGAGCGCGGGGTCGGCGGCGAATACTCCGGGCCAGCCGTGATGCTGCATCCTGGCGAGACCTGGACCTCCCGTACGGGCGCGACTTCGACCCCGAACGAGGCGCGCGTGATCTCCTCGAGACCGATTCGTGGTGCGGCACGAGCTAGCTTGGCTGCCAAGAGTGCAACCCCGACCCCCGACCCGAAGCCCAGCGTCGGGCGTCCAAACCCCGCCGAACAAACGCCGCCAGCGCCCGTGCCTGCGGATACGCTCGTGGGCGGACTCGCAGAACAGAACCGCATCTTCGAATCGGCGATGCGCGCGCGCGATCGGGGCGATGATCGCGCGGCGATCACGCAGCTGCGTGAGCTGATCTCGACCTATCCGGACTCGCCTCTGCGCAGCACGGCACAAGCCGAACTCGGCCGAGCACGAGAGCGCTTGGGCGCCAACCCCTGACGGCGCCCAACCGATTGCGGCGTGGTCAGACGCGCCCGCGACGACGGACCAACGCTAGGCCGGCCAGAAACAAAGCGGCGCCCAGCCGTGAGGGCGACGACTCGTGCTCCCTCGTTAGCCTGCAACCACAACCACCGCTATCGTTGTGGGGGACGTCGGTCGACTCCGGGGCTGCGTCTTGCTCGCCGCTGGGCTTTGTCGGCTTGGTGGGTTTGGTGGAGGGACCTGGATGCGCTGACGTGGGTCCGCCGGACGTCTCGGTTCCGTCGGCGCTGGCATCCTGACTTTCCGTTTCCGAACCATTGTTCACGGCGCTCGCATCGAGCTCGAAGCTACCCCCGTCTGCGTAGTGGTCCGGAGCCGACGGAACCGTGAGGTTGTAGGCCATCAGCTTCTTCAGGATCGTATCGGAGTTGTCTTCGATCAGCTTTCCGGAGCCGCTCTTGCCCTGTCGACGAATCGTGCGGTTGGCGGGCAGACCGTCCAGAGCCACCGGCCAGGTCCGCGACGCGGCGTCGGCTGCAGTACCGCGCACGACCCCGCCCTGCGGCAGTTCGATCCGCCAAGGCGCCTCGGATTGATAAACCGAGGGGGCGCACTCGATCACGCGCTCGGCGTTGTGAAGATTGCTCACTGGGTCGAGATCGGGATTGAACGTGAACAACGGATCCAGCGTCATGTCGGGGGCCGACATCGTCGTGTACAGGCGTGTAATCGTCGGGTGATCGTCGATCAGCGCCTGCACGACACGCATCGGCTCGATCACGTTGGCGTCCAACGCATCACGAAACGCAGCGGGCGAAAATTCAATGTCGCTCTCGTAGCAATCGGGGCAGAGCTTGAAGTCCTCCAAGCTGACATCAGGGGGCAAGCTCACACTGGTCTTCACTGCATCCCAAAACCCGTCGTACCCCGCGTAGGTCGCGTAAGCCACGTCGAACATCTCGCCAAAGCCGGAGTACTGCCGCGTCGAGAGATCATCCCACTGAGTTTGCTCCCAATCGGCCCAGACCACCTCGCGCAACGTCGCGCCGGAGTCCGAGTATTCAGTCACGAAGCCTTGACCTCCGCCGTCATCGGCGGCGGCATTGACCACGTCGTTGTAGTTGCTCTGCGCGTTGAACCAATTGATCCGCGCCTCGTTGAGCTCGAGCGACAAGTAGTTCTGCGGAACGCCGCGCCCTGTACCCAACAACCAAGTCAAAACACCCATGTCGTCGTTGGCTGCGACCGCCGTCAGCTTGATTGGGATGATTGGCGCGTCCGCGTCGTACGTCAACACGATGGGACGAATCGAGCCGCTGTCGGCGTCTTTGGTCAAGCGGATCGCCAACAAGAATAGCCCGTCTTCGAGGTACGGCCCCAGCAACTGCGCCGCGCCTTCGGGTACGTCATACTCGTTTTGGGTTAACCAATCGACCGCCACGGTAGCCGGCATGTCGGTGCCATCAGTGACCGAGATCACAGTCCAATCGTAGGGCCCAATCGTGCCGGACGCTTCTACGTTGACCGACCCGGGCTCAGGCTCGTACGCGGCGCCTGCATCGGCAAAAGCACCGTCTTCCGCCCCGGTTGCGTCATCGTCACTGAAGTCCTCTTGCCGGCACTCACCTTCGACTCGCGTGGAAAGTTGATAGTTGGGGTTGGTCGCGTTCTGAAGCCGCGTAAACGCCAAGTCAGAAGCCACTTGGATCTGATCGCCCTTGGGTGCCGTCGAGATCGGCAGCAACCACGAGAAGCTCTTCGAAGGCCCTTCGTATTGGATTTGAATCACGGCCGTGACGGTACCGTCCCCATTGTCGGCGAAGACGATGCGCTCTGCGGCTTGATTCACGGGTTGGGCGCTATCGCAAAAGAAGCCGCCGCACGCGAACGCCGGTTCGCTGAATAGCCCGAGACCAAATAAAGTTAATCCGACACAGTGAGTTTTGAACGACATGCGTTTCCTCGCTCCAGAAGAAAGATAATGGTGGCCGTAGCACGCGGCGCGCTCCGCGTCTGCCGTCATGATTGCGCGATTCGGCGGGTGCGACTCTTCGTGAACGTCGCCTCGCGACTGAAATTGCTGCCAACAAGCCGAGCGCGCCAGTTGCTAGTCCAGACCCGGTTGCGCCAGTGTGCGGGCTGTTCAACGAACAGCGAGCACCGCCACCGACGCTACGCTGATTTTCTTCGATTTGTTTAGCGACCTTGTCGTTGTACTTGGCGAGCGCAGACAAGATCTGCTTGCCGTTGTCCTCGATCACTTTGCCGGTGCCACTTGCCCCCTGTCGTCGAATGACGCGATTGGGTGGCAGGCTGTCGAACTCGGACGGCCACGTCTGATCTCCATCGGCGCCGCGCACCACGCCGCCTTGGGGCAATTTGATGGTCCAGGGCGCAGCAAACTGCTCGACGTCGCTGGAGCATTCGACCACCCGAGTGGCAGTGTGGAGATTGCTGACGTCCTTTAGATCCGGGTTGAAGGTGAACAACGGGTCGAGCGTCATCTCCGGCGCCGACAGGGTCGTGTACAGGCGCGTCAATTTGGGGTGCGCGGAGATTAGCTCCTGAACGTTGCGCAGCGGCTCGACCACGTCCGCGACGAGTGCAGTATGGAGTTCGTCCCACGAGTACTGCGCTTGGTCCCCGTAGCAGGCGACGCACGACTGGAAGCGCTCGAAACTCAGAGTCGTCGGCAAGCTGACGGTCTTGCGAAGCGCGTCCCAAAACCCGTCGTAACTGCCGAGCAGCTCCGAGACGCGTTGCAGGACGACCGCGGGATTCGTCGAGGGGCGCTGCTCGAGTTCTTGCCACTGCTCATCGACCGACTTCGGCAACACGACCTCTGCGAACGCCTCGGTACTTCCGGCAAACTCGGTGACGAACCCTTGACCTCCGGCGTCATCCGCGGCTTGATTGACGAGCGCGGCATAGTTGGACTGCGGGTTGAACCAGTCGAGGCGCGCTTCGTTAATCTCTAGCGATAAGTAGTTCTGGGGCACACCGCGGCCCTCACCCAACAGGAAAGTCATGACCCCCATGTCGTCCTGCGCCGCAACCGCGGTGAGTTTGATCGGGATGATTGCGCGGTCTGCGTCGTAAGTAATGATGATTGGGCGAATCGACCCGACGTCAGCGTCCTTGGTCAAACGCAACGCCAAGAGCGAAAGCCCATCTCCAAGATACGGAGCGAGCAGTGGCGCTGAACCGGGTGGCACTTGGTAGCCGTTGGCTTCCAACCAATCCGTGGCCGCCTTCGCGGGCTCGCTCGATCGATCGGTGACCGAGATCACCGTCCAATCGAAGGGTCCGACGATGCCCGACGCGTCTACCGTTACCTCGGCGTGATCAGCGGACGCATTGAAGATCGCGCCCGCGTCGGCAGCTAAACTTTCCGTAGGGGCGCACTTACCTTCGACCTTGGTTTGCAGAACGAACTGCGGGTTGGTTGCAGCCTGCAGCGCAGCCAACGCCGCCGTGGAGCCAATCCGCAAAGGTTGATCCTCGGAAGGCGGTGTGGACACCGGCAGCAACCAGGAGAATTCGCTTGCTGGCCCTTGGTACTGAATCTCGATCACGGCCGTGACGGTGCCGTCGCCGTTGTCTGCGAAGATTATGCGCTCAGCCGCTTGATTCACTGCGCCGTTGCAGAAGAGTCCACCGCATGCATGCGCTGGGTGAACAGAGAGCGCCAATAGAGCGGCAGTCGCCCCCATGACTCGGAGGCTACGCGCGACCCGCAAAGTGCGAGACCCCTCCCGCCTGACATCCCTGACAGGATTGTGGTTCATGTGGCACACCTTGACACGAATACCCCTCGGAACTCGCAGTGACGAATCAAAACGCTCTCACACAGCAAGCGTGGTGCCAAGGCTCGTGAACGGTATTGGACGCAGGTCTCGAGGTTTTGAAATCGGCCCCAACGCGTGGCACGCAAGCTGCTAAACGGGCCACGTGTCCCTACCCTGCCTGACCTCGTCGCGCATCGTGCGGTCGCGCTCGAGCGAAGGCAGGTTGCTCGGCTGTCTGACAGCAAAGGCACGGGCTCTGGCTATCTGCGCGAACCTCGTCGCTTGCAGCGCAAAGGGACAAGCTCATGCGGCGCCCAGGTCCGATACCGCCGCAGACTCGAGTTCCGCGCCTTCATCGACGACGGATGCCGACGCAGGCGATTCGGGACCTCTGGCAAGCGCTGGCGACTCGGGCGGCGCGAGCGTGCGAATCGGTGTTCCGAGCGGGCCGGATGGGCTCGACTTTGCTCCACTCAATGATGGAGATGAACTCGGCTTGCGCACTTTCGGACAGGGCGGGACGCACGTCTTTCTCGGCGTTCAAACGCGGGGCCTCGGGCAGCGCGCCTACGTCACGGTGAATCTACACAACTTGAACAGCGATGCGGAGATCGAGGCCCCCGCGCCACCGCGCCCGCAGTTGTTTTTCTGCGACGACAATCACCTGCTGTGTGATCTCGTGCCGATCACCGTGATGACCGGGGGACTGACGGACGCCGACGAAGAGCGCGATGGACTACCCATTCGTATTCGCATCGAGGTTCACAATGATGCGGGAGCGATGGCGATGGATGAACGGCGAGCCGTGCTCAGCACGGCCGACTTGTAAACGGGAGCAATCGTGTGGTGCGGCAGGGCCGCGAAAGGGAGCAATCATGAAGAACAAATCTGCGCGCCGACTGGTTGGCGCTGGTGTGCTGGCGCTGATCGGACAGGGCTTGTTCGCTTGCAGCAGCGACGAGCAATCCGCGTCGGAGCCTGCGCCAACCGAGACCAAAGCGAAGGGCACCTGGGGTTGGGTCGCGGAGAGCCCCGCGGCCGCGCTGCTGTCGGTGCACGGAACCTCGCCCAAAGACGTTTGGGTCAGCGGTGCGGACGATGGCAGCGGACCGGTGGTGCTGCATTACGATGGTAAGGCCTGGGAACGAATCCCGACCGGCACTCGCGGTGATCTGTGGTGGGTTTACGCCATCAAATCGGGACCAGTGTTCTTCGGAGGCACCGAGGCCAGCTTGTTGCGCTATGAGGACGGGAAATTCGAGCGCATCCCGACACCGGGTCTGGGCAAAGACACGATCTACGGCGTGTGGGCGGCCTCTGCCAAAGACGTCTATGCGGTAGGGACGAGCGCGGGCCGCAACGGCTTCGTTTGGCACTATGACGGCAAGAGCGTCAGAGCCGTGCCACTGCCGGAGACGCTGCCCCAAGACGAGTTCAAAGACCAGCCCGGCCTGCTCAAGGTATGGGGCAGCGCGAGCGACGATGTCTGGGTGGCGGGCGGTCGCGGGGTCGTCCTGCATGGTAACGCCAAGGACGGCTTTGAATTGGCACGCAAGGGCGAGGACGAAATCCTCTATGCCGTCAGTGCGCGTGATGAACAGGTAGCGATCGTCGGGGGCAGCAGCGCCGGCAAGCTCCTGGAGGTGCAGGACGGCAAGCTCTTGGACGAAACCCCAAAGAAGGCTCCGCTTTTGCAAGGCGTATCGATTGCGAAAGACGGCACGGTGTGGGCAGTGGGTTACGGAGGCGCGATGTATCGCAGCAAGGGCAGCGCCTTCGAGGCCGTCGACCCCGGACTCGACTTCGCGGCAGCAGAGGGCTTGCACACGGTATGGGTCGACGACGAAGACGGCGTCTGGGCAGTTGGTGGTGACGTTCTGACCCCCGAGCTCGATCAGGGACTCGCGCTGCATTTCGGCCCCAAAGTGCCGCTCACGGAAATCCAACCACCCCCACCGCCAATCGCCGCAGGCTGCCCCGAAGCCCAAGTCGATCCCGCCGCCGACGGTTCGATCGCCCGGCGCTGGGACGAGCAAATCCTCGGGGCGATCCGCCGGGATCTGCCTCGCCCGACGGTTCACGCGCGGAACTTGTTTCATCTGTCGTTGGCGATGTGGGACGCGTTCGCTGCGTACGACGCTGACGCGAAGGGTTATCTTTACACCGACAAACAGGACGTAACTGACGCGGGCAAGGAGCGCGAGGCCGCGATCTCGTACGCCGCTTACCGGATCTTGAGCCAGCGCTACTCCAAGGCCGTCGGCGGCGATGTATCGCAGGCCTGCTTCGACGCGTTCATGAAGAAGTTGGGCTACGATGCCAGCGACACCAGCACCAGCGGTGGCAGCGGCAAAGCACTGGGCAATCGAATCGCGAGGCAGGTCCTCGATCACTTTGCCGACGACGGTGCCAACGAGGCGAACAACTACAGCGACCCCGACGGGTACGAGCCATCCAATCCGTATTGCGTCGTGGATCGCCCCGGCACGGACTTGACCGATCCGCTGCACTGGCAGCAGCTGGTCCTAGCGAAGGCCGAAACTCAGAACGGAATTCCGACGGGCGCCGGAGCGCAGGTCTACGTCGGCGCTCAATGGGGAGGTGTCACGCCTTACGCTTTGACCCGCAGCAAAGCCGATAAACCCTACTTGGACATCGGCACGCCGCCCCTGGCATTGGACGACGATCTGGTGGACGCGGTGGTCGACGTGATTCGACGCTCGTCGCTGTTGGACGCCACCGACGACACCCTGATCGACATTTCGCCGGCTAGTCTCGGCAACAACCCGCTCGGCACGAACGACGGCCACGGCTACGACCAGAACCCGGTAACCGGCAAGGCCTACGCGCCTCAGATGGTGCGGCGCTCTGACTTCGGGCGCGTGCTCGTGGAATTTTGGGCGGATGGCCCCACCTCCGAGACGCCTCCTGGGCACTGGAACACGATCGCCAACGGCGTCGCGGACTCCCCCGACTTCGCGCGTAAGCTGTACGGAGAGCAAGAACTCGACCCACTGAGCTGGGACGTTCACACCTACCTGGCCTTGAACGGCGCGCTACACGACGCCGCAATCGCTGCCTGGGAGCTCAAGCGCATCTACGTCAGCGCTCGTCCAATCAGTCTGATCCGTTACATGGCCGGCAAAGGTCAGCGCTCGGAACCGGACAGTCCGAGTTACAATCCCGACGGCTTGCCTTTGATTCCTGGGCTGATCGAACTCATCACGGAAGATAGTTCCGCACCGGGTGAACGCCATGAGCACCTCGCGCGTTACATTGGCGAGATCGCAATCAAATCCTGGCGTGGCGAACCGGGCGATCGCAAACACGAGCTGGGAGGGGTTGGCTTCATCCGCGCATTGGAATGGATGCCCTATCAGCGCCGAACCTTCGTCACGCCCGCCTTCCCTGGCTATGTCTCCGGGCACAGCACTTTCAGTCGCGCCGCTGCCGAAGTGCTCACCGGCTTGACGGGGTCAGCGGCATTTCCAGGTGGCCATGGGAGTTATACTTTCGAGCCGGGCTACTTGTTTTTCGAGTCTGGGCCAAGCGCGAAGGTCTCGCTCGAGTGGGCAACCTACTACGACGCGGCCGATCAAGCGGGTCAGTCGCGATTGTGGGGCGGCATTCACATTCGCTACGACGACTTCGATGGCCGTCGCATTGGTTCTCGGGTCGGTAAGCAGGCGCTGGAAACGGCAGCCACGTTTTACAATCTGCCGACACCCTGAAAGCCTGCCCCGGGCCAAAGCTCCTCGTTTGGGGCTTGGGTCCCCATCCACACCTCGCTATGGTTCGGCATGGATTGGGACCTGAGCCCTTATTTCCCGTCGTTCGACGCTGATGCGCGCGTTGCCTTCGAACGCGATCTCGAACGAGATCTCGACAACACGCTGACGGCCGCAAAGTCGTTGGGGGGGCTACAAGCCTCGAGCGCCGAACCCTGGGAACGGTGTGTCTTGTCTTACGAGGAGTTGGGGGCCCGCTACGGTCACTTCTCCTCGTATGTGCACGCGCTGGTGTCCGCCGACGGCAACAACCCTGCCTATCAAGACGCCGAAGCGCGGCTCGCAAACCTGGGCGCGGCATTCAAGAAACTCGAAGCCTATTTGATTCAAGCGCTCGGCGCGGCCGATGAAGCGACGTTCGGCGAATGGCTCGCGCGTGAGAAACTGAAGAGCGCGGCATACCAGCTCGGCCGGCTCCGGATCGCCGCTCGGCGCAGCATGCCCTCGGAGCTCGAAGAGCTGGCCGCGGATCTCGGCACCGACGGCATCGACGCTTGGGGCAGACTCTACTCCGCCTTGATGTCGAGTCTGCAATTGCGACTAGAAGTCGAGGGTCAAGAACCAAAGATCATTCCCTTCTCCGCGCGACGCTCGCTGATGGAGGGTGAAGATCGTGCTGTGCGACGCGCGGCGTTCAGCGCTGGTAATCAAGCGCTGGAGCCGTGGCTGCCGAGCTTGGGGCGCGCGCTCAATCACATTGCCGGCACGCGTCTGACTCTGAACAAGCGCCGCGGTGGCATTCACTTCCTCGACGTGACGACGTTCGAATCCGGGATCTCGCGACCAACGCTGGAGGCCATGTTCGAGGCCGTCGAACGGCAAATCGACGTGCCACGGCGGGTCTTGCGCCTCAAAGCGCGGCGTCAGGGGTCGGACCGAATCGGTTGGTACGACATCGGCTCGATGCTGCACGTTGCCAACGGCGGTCAAGTGACGTGGAGCGACGCAGTGGCGAAGGTTCACAGCGCATTCGGGCGCCGCTACCCAGCGTTGCAACAGTTCTTCGACGCTGCGATCGCGACGCGCTGGGTCGACCACTCGTCGCGACCCGGAAAACGCCCCGGGGCGTTCTGCACGTCGTCGCAAGTGATCGGTCAGAGCCGCGTGTTCATGACGTTTGGGGGCACTCTGGGCGACGTCTCGACGCTCGCGCACGAAATGGGCCACGCCTTTCACGCCCACTTGCTGCGTCAGACACGGACTTTGGCCAGTGAACCCCCGATGACATTGGCCGAGTCCGCTTCGATCTTCGCGGAGCTCTTGCTCGTCAACGGCTTGCTCGCCGATTCATCGCTCTCGGCTGAGCAAGAAACAGCCCTACTCGCAGCGCTCGTGAACGACGCTCCGGTGTTTCTCTTGGACGTCAACAGTCGTTTTCAGTTCGAGCGCGCCTTCTACGAGGAGCGTGCTCGAGGTGAAGTGCGCTGGGAGCGCTTGTGCGAATTGATGAAAGCGACTCAGCTCCAGGTCTTCGGGGATACGCTAGACCCGAGTGCCGCCGACCCCTACTTCTGGGCCTCGAAGCTTCACTTCTTCATCACCGGGGTCAGCTTCTACAATTACCCGTACATCTTCGGCTACCTGCTCAGTCGAGGACTGTACGCCCGATTCGCCGAGGAAGGCCCCGGCTTCCTACCCAAGTACGAATACTTCCTGGAACGCTCGGGGAGTGAGGAACCTGCGGCTCTCGCGCGTTCGGTCCTCGGTTGTGATTTGGAGCAACCAGAGTTCTGGGAGCAGTCGATCAAGAGTGTGCTGGGTCCGTTGACTGCGTTGGAACAACGCCTTTCGAATTCCTGAAAGCAAGCCGCTCGCCGAGGGCCAGGGCCAGCGCTCTTGGCACGGTCGTGAAGACCGCATCGACGCCCAGAGCATGCAGGCGCATTGCCGTATCGGGATCGTCGATGACGTAAGCCCAGACCGCGTCACCTGCAGCGTTTGCACTGTGCACGAAGCGCGCTGTGATGACCTGCAAGCCGCGGTGGCGTTCGGGCACCATCCAAGTGTGCCCCCGCGCCGCGAAGTCCTCGAGGCACAAGCGCTCCAGCAAGACCTTGGCCAGCGCTTCACGGCTCGTCGCGGCCGTCCTCACTTCCAGCGGGGAGCGACGCACAGCCCAAATCAAGTCGGCTTGTTCACTGGCCACGATGATTCGACTGCGCACTTCACCGCTCGCTCTGTGCAGCCACTTCAACAACGCCCCACGCGTGAACGGATCTGCCGCGTGGGGCTCGACGACGAGCTGCAGACGGCCACACGCTTCCACGATCTCGTCGAGCGTTGCCACGCGTTCACCTCGCGGCCCCGTCGCCAAGCGTCGCAGCTCCTCCAGCGTGTGATCGCGCACGAGACCCCGCCCGGTCGTGGCTCGCTCGAGCGTCTCGTCGTGCAGCGCGACCAAGCCCGCATCGCGCGACACGCGGACGTCAATCTCGACGAACAACGCGATGCCGGGTGGCGGCGTGAATCCCAAAAGCGCGTCACACGCCTCGGCACTGTTCTCCACGCCCTCGCCTAGGCCTGCAGCCTTGGCGACGATGATGAATTCGCTCGACATGGAGCAATGCTGCCCCAACAGTTCCGGCGTGTCGTTATCCAGGGATAAGATCGAGTCCCCAATCGAACGCGTGTCGCAAGCGCTCCGTGCGCTCGCACCGCTGCCGCTGCGAGAACTGCATTACCTCGAAACACGCTTGCGACTCTTGGAGCTGGGCAGGGGCGAGGCGCTGACGCGTGCCGGGGAGATCGCGGACTGTTTCGGCTTCGTCGTCTCCGGTCTGATTCGCAAGCGCTTCGTGACCCCAGCTGGACGCGCGGTGGTGCGGGGCTTCGGGGCACCGGGGAGTTGGGTCGGGGCATATGCGTCGTTGCTCACGGGGCAGGCCTCCTACTTGGCCGTCGAAGCAGTGCTCGACAGCGACTTGGTCGTCCTGGACTGGTCGGAGATGAACACGTTGTATCGACGTCACGCGGCGTGGCAAGAGATCGGTCGGAAGATCGCTGAAGCCTTGGTGCTCGAACGCGAGCAGCGAGCCCATGAGTTACTCGTACTGTCTGCTCGCGAGCGCTATCTGCGCTTCTGCGATTCGCATCGGGCGTTACTCCCGCACATCAAAGGGTACGAGATCGCCTCCTATCTCGGCATCACGCCGGTATCGCTCAGCCGCTTGAAGGCGCGTCTGGCCCGCCCACGTGCGGCTCAAAAGCCACGCTAACCCCTTGACGCTCCGGGCCGTGTGCCCCAGGGTTCGAAGTCGTGGTCAAATCTGCGCTTGCCTTGGGTCTGCTGTGGTTGTCCGCCTGCGCCCACCCAAGGAAGCAGCCGCTACTGGAGGAAAACCCGCTGCAGCCCGTGACGGTTCTACCTGCAACCCCGGCATTGTCGGAGGAAGTGTACGTGCCGGTGTATTCGCGCCTCGTCTATTCCGAAGGTCGCGGCGGCGTTGAACTCAGTGCTCTGCTGACGATCCGAAACACGGACGCCAAGGCACCGATCATCGTCGAGTCGGTTCGCTATTTCGATAGCACGGGCAAGCTTTTGCGGGACGAAGTCGCCGGCCCAAGCGCGCTCGGCCCACTCGCTACGGCGATGTTCCTGCTCAAGCGCAGCGACGAAGCTGGTGGCGCTGGAGCGAGCTACGTCGTGCGTTGGCGCTCGAGCCAGGAGGTGACCGAGCCGTTGATCGAAGCCGTCATGGCCGATCTCTCTACGAGCCACAGCGTCGCGTTCACTAGTCGCGGACTCGTGACCCAGCGTCAGCGTGGCGCCGCTTTGCCCCCATGACTGAGCGCGGGAGTAAGTGACTTCAGCTCTAGAACTGCTCTACGACTTGGCGCTGATGCTGTGTTTGGCGGCAGCGACGGGTGCGTTGTTCGAGCGTCTGAAGCAACCCGTGATTCTGGGGCAATTGCTCGCAGGCGCGGTCTTGGGCCCTCACGTTCCAATCCCGGTCTTCGCCAACGTGGAGCGCATGCACACGCTCTCGGAGATCGGCGTCATCCTGGTGATGTTCTGCGTGGGGCTCGAGTTCAGTTTGACGCGACTCGCCCGCGTACTGCCCTCGGCGGGTCCGGTCGCGTTGATCCAACTCGCGACCTTGACGACGCTCGGCTACACCACGGCAGCGCTGCTCGGGTGGAACGCAGACACGTGCGTGTTTGCGGCAGCGATGGTGGCCATCTCGAGCACCATGGTGGTCGCCAAAGTCTTCGGAACGCGCGGCGTCGAGCCCAAGCTCTCCGAAGTCGTGTTTGGGCTGTTGGTGGTTCAAGATCTCGCCGCCGTGCTGATGCTGGCGATGTTGACGGCCTTTGCTTCGAGCGGCACGACCAGCGGCGCGGCGCTGATGTCGACAGCGGGGCAGCTTGCGGCGTTCTTGCTCGGCACCGCGGCGCTGGGATTCTGGCTCGTACCGCGGCTATTCCGACTGATAGCTCGCCTCGAGAGTTCCGAAACGCTGCTGCTCGCCAGCACGGGACTGTGCATCGCACTGTCGCTCTTGGCGCACCGAGTGGGCTATTCCGTGGCACTCGGTGCGTTCCTCGCAGGTTCGTTGGTCGCCGAATCCGGAGAGGGAGAGAAGGTCGAACACCTCGTCCGCCCGATGCGCGATCTGTTCGCGGCGATCTTCTTCGTGTCAATCGGCAGCATGCTCGACCCACGCGTGTTGCTCGAACATTGGGCGAGCATTCTTGCGATCGTCGCCGTCGTGACCGTGGGGCAGATCGCAAGCGTCTCGCTGGGCGTGTTTTTGACCGGCAACAGTGTGCGAACGTCCGTCCGCGCCGCCATGAGTGTGGCGCAGATCGGCGAGTTCTCGTTCATCATCGTCGGCGTAGGCGTGAGTGGCGGCAAAGTGCCGCCCTTCATCTATTCGGTCGCGATCGCTGCCGCAGTCATGACGACGTTGTCATCGCCTTGGCTGATCGCGAACTCCGAGCGAGTGGCACTTTGGCTCGATCGACACCTTCCGCGTCCAGTGCACGCGTTCGTGGAGGTGTACGGATCGTGGTTCGAGCGGGCTCGGAGAAATCAGTCGACCGCGCCCGCTACGCGTTTGCGCGGCGCATTGCTTTGGCTCTTCGCCAACACCGCCCTGCTCGCGTTGGTCGCAGTGGGTTTGGTCGTCGCACAAAAGAGGCTGGCACAAGGTGTACAGCACGCGACCCAGCTGGCGCTCGACGACGCGCGGTTGCTGGTCACGCTCGGCAGCATCGCCCTGATCGCGCCGTTGGCGTTTGGCATCGTGCGCGTTGCTCGCAGGATCGGACGCGAGCTGGTGCAGTTGATTTTGCCGGGCACGGAGGCACCGGCGGCACGCGCCGCAGTCGCCGTGACTTCGCAGCTCGCGGTTTGCGTATTCGTAGGTGCCCCCTTGGTGAGCTTCACGCAGCCGTTTCTACCGCGCGCTTCGGGCGCATTCGTCGCCGCGGTCGCACTGCTCGTCGTGGTGGTGGCATTTTGGCGCAGCTGGTCGCGCGTCGAGGCAGAGTTGCGGGCCGGCACCGACGCGTTTGGCTCGCTCACCCCCGCAGGGCCGGAGCGCGTCAGCGCGCTCGACTTGGAGCGCTTGGTCCCGGGCTTGGGGCCACTGGCCCCAGTCGCCCTCGAGGCGGGCTCGTCGGCCATTGGTCGCTCACTGTCTCAGATTAATTTGCGGGCCATCTCGGGAGCCAGTGTGATCGCGGTACTACGCGGCGGCGGCGTCCATAGGCCCGATCCCCACGAACCCCTGCGCGAGGGGGACGTCTTGGCGCTCGCAGGGTCCGGCAGTTGCATCGACAGCGCAACTGCCTTGCTGGGTAGCGCAGACACGAGCGCAGCGCTGGAAATGCCGGCGTAAACCGACGCTGCCAGCGCGACGGGCTGGCCGAGAGGAATCGCCCGGTAATCGCGAGTTCACGTCTGTCGCGCGCTCCCTTAGACTCCGCCGCTCAATGTCCACCACGCCCACGAGCGGCAACCGCCTCGCCAACGAGACGAGCCCGTATCTTCTGCAACACGCTCACAATCCCGTGGATTGGTACCCTTGGGGACCCGAGGCGTTGGAGCTCGCAGAGAAGCAAGACAAGCCGATCTTCTTGAGCGTCGGCTATTCGGCTTGCCACTGGTGCCACGTCATGGAGCGCGAGTCGTTCGAAGATGCGCGCATCGCGAAATTGTTGAACGAGCACTACGTTTGCATCAAGGTCGATCGCGAAGAGCGCCCCGACATCGACGATGTTTACATGGCGGCCACGATCGCGCTCACCGGCCACGGTGGCTGGCCAATGAGCGTGTTCTTGACTCCGGAACGCGCCCCATTTTTCGCCGGCACCTACTTTCCGCCCCGCGATCGAGAGGGCCAACCGGGCTTCGAGCGACTCATCGTGCGCATCGCCGATCTGTGGGAAAGCGATCGCGATCAGCTCTTCCGCCAAGCGGGGGAACTCTTGGATCACATCCAAGCCCAATCCGAGCTGGACGCCCCTGCCAACGTCACGGGCGAGGTGATCGAACGCGCGGTGCTGCATCTGGCCAAGAGCTTCGACGGCGAGTGGGGCGGCTTCGGCAATGCGCCCAAATTTCCGCCTTCGCAGGCGCTGCAGTTGTTACTCTCACACCATCAGCGAACGGCGAATCCCACGTCGCTGCGCATGGTCGTGCGCACGTTGGACGCGATGAAGGATGGCGGCATCTACGACCAGTTGCGCGGCGGCTTTGCCCGCTACTCCACCGACCGTGAATGGTTGGCGCCGCACTTCGAGAAAATGCTCTACGACAACGCCGAGCTCGCCAAGGTGTACGTCGCGGCTCATCAAGTCACCGGCGATCGCGAATACGAGCGCGTCGCGCGCGAGACACTCGACTACATCATGGACGAAATGCAGTCGCCCCAAGGCGGCTATTACTCGGCCACCGATGCAGACAGCGAAGGCGTGGAGGGCAAGTACTTCACGTTCACGACGAAGGAGTTGCGGCAGCACTTGGAGGCAGAAGAGACGCGCGTGTTTGCCGCCTTCTACAACTGCACCGAGACCGGAAACTGGGAGGGGACGAACATCTTGCACGTTCGACGGCCACTCGACGAAGTGGCTCGCAGTCTGAACGTCGATGTCGAAGAAGCAGCGGCACTGCTCCGCAGTGCGCGCGCGAAGTTACTGGACGCGCGCAAACGTCGCGTCCCACCGCACTTGGACGACAAGATCCTCGTCAGTTGGAATGGGCTGATGATCGGCGCGATGGCCGAAGCGCATCGAGTATTGGGTGACGAACGTCATCTCGAGAGTGCTACGCGCGCCGCGACATTCATTTGGGACAACCTGCGCGCTGCTGACGAGGGCTTGCTGCGCACGTTCCGCGACGGCAAAGCTCACGTCACTGGCTTCTTGGAAGACTACGCTTACTTGTGCGACGCGTTCATCGATCTGTACGAAACGCGAGCTGGCGAAGCTTGGCTGGCGCGCGCCCAGTCGCTGGGGCGCGGGTTGCTCACGCGCTTCCTGGACCCTGACACGGGTACGTTCTTCCAGACTCCGCACGACGCAGAAGCGCTGATCGTGCGCTTGCGCGACGGCAATGACGGCGCGTTGCCCAATGCCAACGCCGTGGCGGCCCGCGCTCTGTGGCGCTTGGGTCACCACTTTGCTGAAGACTCACTGATCGCGACGGCAACCGCCGCACTGCGCGCCCATGGCCAACGCATCGAGCGCTTGCCGCGCGCACACTTGACGAGTCTGAACGTGATTGACGCGATGTTGGCGCCAGCACTGAGTCTCGTCTACGCAGGTGAACGCGACCAACTCCGCGCGCTGGAGCGCGAAGTTGCAGCGCACTACTTGCCGCGACGCGTGATCGCCTACGCCGGTTCGTCCGAACCATTGTCGCGTTTGGCGCGCGGCAAGACGCCGAGCGCTGGGCGCGCCACGCTGTACGTGTGCCGTGACCAAGTCTGCGCCGCACCCGTAACGTCGCCCTCGGCCGTCGCAGCGCTACTTCGTGACGAGACCAGCGCGCTAGCGCAGCAACGCCGTCGTTGGCTGCAAGCCGAGCGCGTCGTTGGCCGTGCGACCCCCGAAGCCACGGCTCGCTATTTCGAACAACGCGAGCTCTCCAGCGATGCCCCACACCCACTCGGCAACACGGGTCTGTACGTGGCGCGTGTCGCCGTCGGTGGTTATCGCCTGAACGACTCCGAGCGCGACGCGTACCAAGCCCTGCTGTTTGCCCTGCGCAACGGCTGCAATCTCGTGGACACTGCGCCCGTCTACGGCAACGGTGCGAGTCAGCGCGCGATTGGCAATGCGATTTCAGAGCTGCTGCGCGCCGGCGATCTCGAACGCGAGCAAGTCGTCGTCATGAACAAGCTCGGGATGCAGAGCGGGGCATCGGCGGGGGCGACTGCCGCAAGCGCAGCCAACGGCGAAGCGAGTTCCGGCTACTCGCTCGACCTCGACAAGCTGGCGCAGCAACTGCAGCAAAGTCTGACCACGCTCAATCTGAGCTTCATCGACGTTTGCCTCCTGCACAACCCGGAGCTGGCCTTCGTCGAGACCGACGCGGAGCGCGCTTGGCAACGACTCGAAGCGGCGCTTTCGTGGCTCGAGCAGCAACGAAGCAACGGTCTGATTGGTGTTTACGGCATTTCGAGCAATGCACTCACCTTGGACGGCGCCTCGACGTTTGGCCCGACCTTGACCCGCTTGGCCGAGATCGTAAAAGGTAATGGTTTGACGGGCTTTGCCGTGCTGCAGTTGCCGTTGAACCCACTCGAACACCGCGTTTGGGACGATGGGGTCGTCAAGCGCGCGGCTGATCTCGGTTGGGCCGTGGTTACGAATCGCCCGTTGAACGCGGTGGTCGGCGATGACCTCGTGCGCTTGGCTGAAGTCGCGCTCGATCGCGAGGCTCCGCCCTTGGACCACGCGCTGCAGCGCGTGTCGCAGTTGGAGAGCGAGTTCTCCGCCAAGTTGGGCTCGCTGCTGGAAGCTGCCGGCGCCGAGGGCCCGAGTCCGAAGGATCTGTTCGCCTGGGGCACACGCGTTGGCCCGCGTGAAGTGTCCAATCGCGGCGTCTGGAACGAGTTCGAACAGTCTACGTTGCTGCCGGAGTTGGGCCGCGTCGTCTCAAGTTTGGACCAAGCGTTCGACGGCACTCGGATCGGCGGCCTGTGGCGCGACTTCAAGAAGCGCTACCTCACGCAAGTCGAGCACATGCTGCGCGCGGCTCGGGCCGAGGCCGCTGTTCACACGCAGACGCAAACCGAACCCGTGCGCCAACGCTTCGAGTCGCTGGAAAGCTTGCCGCCAAAGGCGTCGCTGGCCCAACGCGTGGTGGCTTGCCTTGGCCAACTTCCCGGCGTCAGCTCAGTACTGGTGGGAACCCGATCGGTCGAGCAAACCCGGGAGGTCATCGAGACCCTGACTTGGGGCTCAATCGATACGCCCGAAGCCTATCTGCTCGACGCCGCGTTCGTCTCGAGCTTGGTCCCAGCCAAGAGCGTCAACTGAGCCTGGTGCATCAGGCGCAGTCGGGGTAGGTCGGCGCCCTCAATGCCGATCGGCGACGAAGACGTCCCAGCGGATGCGACGTACAGAGCTCGACCTGAGCTCGACATCGCCCACTCGCAGTTGTCCGTGACCCGACGCGCGGACGCGGTGCACGTGGTCGGGTCGGGCGTTGATCTGTGCGCAACCCTCACAGTGCTCCAACTCTCCGGCGGGCAGGGCACACTCCAGCGCATTCTCGGTCTCGAGCAACCGCGCTTCGAGCACGCTGCCATCGTCTAGCACGAAGTGAGCCTCGGGCACGCTTGGAGAAAGCAGCACGGTTGCGTCGTAGACGTCCGCGACGTCGCTCGGGCCCACGACGTCCGGGTTCGACTCCACTGCCAAGGTATCGATGCTGTCGTCGAGCAGCGGCACGATTTGCCCAGGCCGCAAGAGCAGTGGCAAGCGCTCCAGCGGCGCGTCGAGCTTGCGTAAACCTCCAAGCACCAGCGCCTTGCTGTCCCAATCGAGGTAGAACGAGTCCGGCAGTTCGACCTCTTTGCTGCGTTGTCCGCGCTGGACGATCGGCGCCGCAAGCAGCGCAGGTCCGAAGTAATAAGCATCGTCCACGCCCGCCAACCGCGCGTTTTCCGGGTGCTCGAAGAACAGCGAACGCATCAAAGGCGCCCCCGTCTCGTGCGCGTACTTGGCCCAGGCGTACAGATAAGGAAATAGCCGCGTGTGCAGCCGGGCGTAGGTTTGCCAGGCCTGACGCGTAGCCCGTGAGTTCCAGAGCGAGGCCTTGTGCGACGCCTTGGCTCCTACGCAGGCATTCTGATCTTGCATGCTCGGGCTCAGGGCGCCTTGTTGGATCCAGCGCACCATCAGCTCTTCGTTGGCCGCGCGCGAGCCATCCGCCACGCAGTGGTAACCGCCGATGTCGCCTCCCCAGAACGGCACGCCCGAGATCCCCAAGTTCAAACCGGCGCGCACCATGCTCGGTAGACCGTCGGCATCTTCGAACGACGCAGCCGGATCTCCCGACCACGCCAGCGGCACGTAGTGCGACGCACCGGTGTAGCCGCTGCGCATGAACACCAGCCAATCGCCGCGCCGCGGGCTGGATTCCATGGCCTCGTTCAAGACGCGCGCGTATTGCACGGGATAGGCATTGTGCAGCTCTTCACCGCTTTGCCCATCTGCCGCAACGATGTCCGAAGCAACGTATTCGCCAAAGTCGTACATCCAACCCGAGTAGCCGAGATCGAGCGCCCACTTGAACGTATCTTGATAAGCGCGGATCGCGGCGGGGTGCGTCAAATCGATCACGTCGGCACTGACGAGGTGCCCGCCGGTGACGATCCAAAGACTCGGCAAGCTGCCGTCGGCGCGGTGCAAGAACAGCGAGCGCGGGTCCGGACCTTGTTGCAGCTCGGCGAAGGGTCCCTCGCCGAGTCCGCGCTGCACGAACGAGTTGTAGTACGCGTTGACCCGGTAACCCAACGCCGTCGCTTGCTCGACCCAGTCGCGCAGCAGTGCTTCCTTGCCGCGGTGCGACGCCGCCGGGAAAAAGTGGGTGGCGTCGTCGATGCTCGTCAGCGCCAGGTCGGAGTCGCGCATGGCTTGGATCTCGTTCGTATCCTCGGCTTGGGCCCCGCGCGAGATCCGACGGCGCGGTCCGAACGCCCAACCCGGCGGCAACATCGGACGACCCGTCGCGGCGGTGAAGCGATCGGTCAGCTGATACGGCCAGGGGCGTTCGTCGTGCGCGTCGGGGACGTAAACCTCGTACGCCAACTTTGGCCCCACGTGAGAAGCGCGCCACGCGCCGTCGTCTTCGCGCCCCAAGTCGAACTCGCTGTAGTACGTCGTGTCGAGCCAGAAGCCGTAACCGCGCGTCGAGACGAAGAATGGCACTGGATAAGTGGTCATCACTTCGCCGCTCGGCCAGGGGTTCGAGGGGCCAGCGGCTTGGCCTTCGCCGAGCCCGACTCCGCCCTCCTCCGCCCAACTGAAAACGAGTCTGCCGCGTTGCCCCACGCGATTGAAGCGTTCCCCAAACCCCAGGAACTGTTCACCCGCTGGCATCCCGAACCCGACGGACCAGGCCCGCGGCACGCCGTTCTCGAGCTCTGCTGTGACGCGCAACACACCCGGGCGCACGCGATGAGTGACCCAAACGGCCGGGCCTTCGCCCTCGCGCGGCTCCAACTTCAAGCGCACTTCGTCACCGGTCGCGCTCGCGTCGACCACTTCGAAGTCATCGTGATAAGGTAACAGTCGCGGCTCGACACGCGTGTAGCCAGGTGACAAGCGTTGTTCGTAACGCACCTCACCGCTCGTCCAACCGAGGGGACTGCGTCCGCTGCCCGGCAGCAACGTGTTGGATGCGAGCACGGCGGTGCCCGCGGCATTGCGCACGACCAACGAGTACGGCTCATCGTTTATCGCGATGTCGATGGCGTGAGCTCGTAGATGCCAACGACTAGGTTCGACCTCGTCCGGGACGGCCACGCGAAGATGCCCGCTGCACGCCGCGAGCAGCGTCGCGGTCAGCACAAGCATCCGAGGGCCGCCGTCGATCATATATAAGTGTCACATGCCGAACCCTCCCGCGCAAAAGCCAGGACGGTGGTCACACGACATTTGGTCGCGTGAGCGGCTAGACACGGCTCCCCAGCGGCTGACCGAGGCTCAGGTGACCGAGGCTCAGGTGACCGAGGAGGAGGTACCGCTCGACGATGGACTGCGCTCACTCAGAGCCGCAACCGAGCGCTGCAACTGTTCCGCCAACGACGAACCGTGCTCCGTCGCGGCTTCGGCAGGTCGCACTCGAAAGCGATACTTGTTGGCGATGATCCGGGTGACGTAACGGCCCTTGTTGGGCACACGCATCAGCCACTCGTACACGGCCTTTGGCACGTCGAAGTATTCGTAGATGCCGCCAGCGGCAAACTCGATCTCCATGCGGCACTCGTCGGCGTCATAGCCGGCGCTGCGTACGCTGCGTGACCGAACCGCCGTGCGCATCATGCAGCGTAACTAGCACGCCCTGGCGACGCTCGCCAAATCGCACGACCTCAATTCGAAGGAGGGTCGGACGTATTCGATCCGATCGCCGCGGAGGCTCAGAACCGAATGGCGATCTCGCGCGTCATCGCAGTGTCCGCCCCACGCGCAAAGCGCACGAATTCCGCGTAGCGCTCCACCGGGATACGGCCCGCCGCCAACAAGATATGGCGGTCCAGCACGAGCACGCCGTCCTCGACGCGATCCGCGATCGTGACCTTGTGCTCGCCGAACGCGAATACCTGTGGCTTGGGCAGCTGAACCCGCGCGCCGGGTGGCAGCTTGATCCGCAACACGACGCGCCAGTCGCGTTCCGTGCCGAGCAGCACGGCGGTCTGCCGCGTGGGCAGCGAAACGAATTGGCTCAAGCGCGGCACGTAGGGCGGCGGCAATTGCAGACCCCCGCCGGCGGTCAGCGCGAAGTGAGCCATCTGCGCCTTCATCTTCAAGCGCAAGGGCTCGTCGATGCGGTCCAGCGCAACGAGCTCGTGCTTCACGAGCCGTGCACCGCGCAGGTTAGCTCCCAAGACCTGACCCTCGATCGCGTCGCGCACCCGACTCGCGCCGAGCTGACTCAGCCCTTCGCGCAAGTTGGCACCAAACTTCCCCGCGAACACCTGTTCCAAAGCGAGTTCGGCGTTGCCGTCCTTCTCGAGCACCACGTCACCCAGGAACTCCAAGCGGTCCCGCTCACCGCCCTCGGGCACCGTCACGCGCGCGCTGTCAGCGTAGCCGAGCACGTAGGCCGGCGTGCCGCGCACCTCCGGAGGTAGGTAACCAAACGGCGTGTACTTATCGACGAGCGCGACCCACGCCGTCTTGTTGCCACCGACGCGCAGCAGCGTGGAGGCGAACTGTTCCGCGGAACTCGCTGGGCCTTGCGGGTCGGGCAGCAAGCGATTGCGCGCGACGGCCCAGCGCACCGGGATGCCCACCGCGCGGCACAGCGTCGTGAAAGCGCGCCAACGGTTACCGTGTTTGCCGCTGATCACTCGGCGCCCATCGTCCTCGTCACCCTCTTGGACGTTGTCGAGCACCCAACGATACAGCACGCGCGCGCGATCGAGCTCAGCTTGGGGCTTCGCCGAATCGCTCGCGAGGATGCCCTGGGCGATGCGCACGATGCGTGGGTCGACGGGCGTCGCTTCCTCGACGCGACGCGACAACATCGCGATGTGCCGATCGACGTCGAGCCCCCATGTGGCTTTGATGCTCGGCAGGAATTCTTGGGGCGGCACGCTGAACGGCTCGTCAGGCGCAGCTTGGCTCTTGTCGACGCGCCAACGCCGGACTTCGAAAGGGCCGTCGCGACTGATCACCGGCTTCGGCACTTCGCCCGTGCTCTCGATCGAGAGGGGGTGCGCCGCCGGGGTGATCAGCACCAGCTCACTGCGGTCGTAGGCGACGTCTTTCTCGCGGAAGAACCATTGGGGTCCCTCGAACGCAATCCCGCCGGGAGTCGCGGGCGAACCAAAGAGCTGCTCGGTCTCGATGTAGTCGCCGAGCTCTAGATGCGGCAGCGTAACCGTGGGTTTCCCCTCCACGGCCTCGGGCTCGAGGATCCGCCCATCGGGCTTGATCACGCGCATGTGCAGCACGATGCCGCCGCGCAGTTCCTGCTCTGCAAAGCGCGTCTTCGCCTCCTCGCTCTGAACGCGGATGATCTCGTGTTCGAGCATCAAGGCCGATGCATCGGAGTGCACCAAGACGGCCATGTAATCGAGCACGCGCGCCGCAGTGCCCTCGAGGTGTTCGGCTTTGGCCTCGTATTCCGCGATCACCTTCTTGGCGTCGAGGCGATAGGGATCCATCGGCGTCGCGCTGGACAACAGATCGAGCGCACTGTTGAGCGGTGCGGTGTCTGCTTCGGCTTGGCTCGCGCGCGCCAAAGCATTGTGCAGCGCGTCCTTGTTGCCGAGCGCGTATTGGGCGTCGGCCAAATCAAGATAGGGCTCGCCCTCTTTGGGTGAACGTCCGATTGCCGCTTCGAGCATCGCCATCGGATCCACGGAGTCACCGGCTTCGGCTTTGAGCTCGAGCAGGCGCTGCTCCAAGTCCTTGCGATCGGGACGGCGGTCACGCAGGCGCTTCAGTTCAAGCTCCGCCGCAGCGTAGTCGCGCCGGCCAAGCGCGCGGTCGATCAGCACTTCCGTGTCAGGGTCGAGCTTCTTGATCTGCTCGTACGTCTTCTGCGCCGCTGCCAAGTCGCCCTCTTCTTCGTAGAGCGACGCCGCAGCTTGCAGGCCCTCGACGTCGTCCGGGAAGAGTTGGGCCCGGGCTGCGACCGTGCGCCGGTACTCCGGCGTCCAGCCGAGCTCACCGTAAACCTTTGCCAACGCACCGAGCAACGCCGGCACTTCGCGATAGCGCTGCGTCAGGCCTCTCAACATCTTCACGGCGTCGACCACACCTTGGGTCTGCGCGACGTGCGACACGCTGTTCAACTCCGACGCCCAGAGCTTGGGATCGCGCTTCAACGCGCGAGCGTGAAGCTCGCGCGTCAAGTCGTCGATCTGACTCGGATCGTAGAACGGATCGCGTTCGATGAACTGCGCCGCGAAGCCCAAGGCCGGTCCAGCCGCCTTTGCGGGATCCTTGATCAAGGGCTCCATCAGCAGATTTGCGGCTTCGTGTTCACCGTCCAGTTCGGCCAAATATGCGGCCACGTAGCGCAACAGCGCCGATTGCGGCGGCGTGACGCCCTGGGGATTGATGTACGCGCGCAGCGGGTTGACTTGGAACTGCTGCCCGACGCCGGCGATCGCCGGCAAACCACCGGAGCCGTCGCCGACGGGCAAGGGGGTGCCGTCTTCGCGCAAGACGCGAATCGACGTCTCGGTGCCCGCAAGCCGCGCCACGACGCGGTGCGTCCCAGGCGTTAACACGACCCCGACACCGACCTTGGACCACGACCCCCACTCACGCAAGTCGCGGTCGAAGATCAAGCTGCCGTCGAGCCACAATTTGATCGCGCGATTGGCGGTTAGAATCGCGCGCCCCGCTTCTTTCACGTCGAAGCTCGACTCCGCGTAGAAGACGCCGTCTTGCACCGGTTCATCGACGGTCGCGACGCAGCCCTTTTGTTCGACTTCGAGCTGATGCGGCGTCTGCCCGAACATCGGGTCTCGCGGCCATTCCTCGGGCCACGGTCCAGGTTTCTCTGCGGCGTGCGGGAACAACAGGTCCGCCACGCTGTCGCCGCCGAAGGGACCCGCCACGTGAATCTCGGACAAACACCCGGAGTTATTGGCGATCTTCTTGTCGATGTCTTGGGCAGCATCTTCCCAAGCTTCCTGTCCCCACCAACTCGTCAGCGCATCACGCGTGCGCCAGCCTAAATGGCCCGGGTGCGCCAAGCTCTCGGTCACCCAACCTTGCCAGCGCTTCCACAGGTCCTGAGTATTGCCGCGCAGACGCACCGCTTGTTCGACGGCGAACTGAGCCAGCAACGGCGCGTCCGGATCATCGGACTCACGAGCAGCCTTGGCCACCTCCATGTAACTCTCGGGTGCGGCCTGCAGGTGACCATGCGCGAAGTCGTCCAGCGCGCGCGCCAGCGCCGGATAGAGCCCCGTGCCCTTCGCCTTGTCGAGCGCGGCCCGCGCTTGTTCGGCGCGCTTCGGCTCGCCCCCGGGTTCGAGCATTTCGGCCAACAGCCAGCGTGCGCTATCGTCTGCGCCGCCCTTGGCTGCGTTCTGGCGCAGCTCCGCCAAGCTCGGCCCGTTCGCGGGCTTGTTCGAGCCCGCGCAGGCCGTGCTCAGCGCGACTGCACCCAGCAACAGCCGACCCAGCAACAGTGGTCCGAGCCCGACTTTCACAGAGTGCCTCACTTGCCCACCACCAATCGCGCGTCCATCGCTGCGTCGAAGCCTTGGCAGAACGCACGCCATTCGGCGTACTCCTTCGGTTCCACACGCGTCACCTTCAGCACCAGTTCACTCTTGACGCTCACGACTCCATCCTTTTCGCTGACGCTGATCGAATAATCGCCGAAGCGCGTACTGACGAGCGTATCGCCCGGCCGCGACAACACGTGGTAACCCGCTGGCAGCTTGACGTTGAAGGTATCGCTCGTGGCGCCCATCACTTGCACCGCGACGGGCAGCGTGCGCTCCGATAGCGACGCATATTCGCTCGTCAGGCGCAGCGACGTCGTCACGCCCAAACTCAGGCGATCGCCTTCCACCCGCCCGAAGGCGCTACTCTTGCCTTTGACCTGAATCTGCACCGGCTTCCGGTTGTCCTCCAGGTCGGCGCTCAAGCCGCTGGCCCCCGCGTCGAGGTCGAAGCCAGGAAATTCGCGGCTCAAGTCGGACGCGATGCGCTCGCGCCGGGTCGCTTCGGCGTGATAGCGCCGACGCCACTCTGGCGCGCGTACACCCTTGACGCTGAAGTCCAAGCTCACCCGCGCCGCACCCTCGCCGTCCAAGTCGACGGTCGCGACTCGACTACGCACGCTCTGACGCGGATCGAGCAGCGGCAATCGAACCTGCTTGGTGTTGCCTTGGTTGATCAGCAAGCCCACGGCTTGTTGATCCATCCCGGGTAACTCGGTGATGCCGGTGAACTCGGCGGTGCCGTCCAAGAACAAGTCGAGAGCCGGCACGTACGCGATCGCGTGGTCGAAGGGCGCCAAGCTCGCGACGCTCGACGAGAACATGCCGCGCATTTGCGTGCGCAGCACGACGATCGTCGACTCGATGCCGAGCTCCTTCAAGAGCGACACGATCACGGTCGCCTTGTCTTTGCAGTCACCCCAACCGCGCGCCACCGTCTGCACGCAACGCCGCGGCTTGAACCCGTAAATGCCAAACTCGAGCGCGACGTAGCGCGTGTTTCGGATCACCCAGTCGTAGACGGCTTCGACCTTGTCACGCAGCTCCGTCTTGTCTTTGACGATTTCGCGCGCCAAGCGCCGTGTTTCCTCGTCGGAGTCGAATTGGTCCTGCGCCAGACCCCAGTACCATTTGCCGAGCTCACCGTAGTCTTTGTAGGTCGAGACGTGCACGAAGCCGAGCACTTCTTGCCAGGGCGGCATCGACGGCTCGGGCGCGATCGGCGGCAAATCATCGGCCCAGAAGCGGTAGATTTGCTGATTGTTCTTGGTCGCAGTCGAGCTCTTGAGCCCCGGAATGCGCTGCTGGTCGATGTACAAGTGACGGCTCTTGGGTGTGATCAACACGTATTCGGCGTGACCTACCGCGTCCGTATCTTGCAGATACTGGATGTCTCCGAAGTAGTCGTTGAACACGTTGCGCTGCGCGACGTCGTCGATCCGGTAACGCAACTCCACGACGTCACCGGGTTCGAGCCGCGGGAACTGAACGCTGAAAGTGCGCGCCGAGGTGTACATCGCGATCGACGGATCATCCGCCGCACCGACGCCGGTCTCGATCGCCTCGTCGACGCGCCCGTTGGTGCGATAGACGCGCGCGCCGCGCAGCTGCACGGTTTGGCTATCCGCTTCGTACCCGAAGACGTAGTTGCGACTCAGCGCCGCGGCCGAGTCGACGAGCGGTTGGAACACGATCTGTCGAAACTTGCTGCTGAGACCATTCTCGAACACCGTCGTGACGTTGAGATCGAGCAGGGTGCGTTTGCTCTCGCCATTGGCAGGGGCCGCTTGACCTTTCAAGAACTTCTCTGGGCCCCAAGCGTAAGCCTCGTCTTGCTTCGGCTTCTCGGGCTCGATGTTGCTCAGATACTCCTGGATGTCTTTCGACTGCGGCTGCAGTTCGAGCACTTGCCGAAGCAAGCGCACTTGTTCGTCGGCGTGACCGATATCGCCGAGCAGATCCGAGAGCGCGCGCAGCGTGTCGACGTCTTCGGGCGCCAGCGACAGGGCCGTACGGTAAGCGGCCACGGCGCGCTCGGGCTGATTCAACTTGCGGTAAGCCCCGGCGACGATCGCGTGCGCCCACAGGCTGTCGGGGTGAGTCGCGAGCAGCCGCTCCGCCCAGTGCTCGGCGTTGGCGCGTTCACCTCGCGCCAGCGCGACGTCGAGCTTGTCGGAAAGGAACGTGTGGTCGTCGAAGCGAAACTGCGCGTACCGGCGCTCCGCCACGTCCGCATCCGCGGTGCGCCCGAGCGAACGCAATTGCCCCGCGTACGAGCTCAAGAGCGTGACCGAGTTCGGATTGCGCGCGAGCGCCGCCTGCAAGAGCGAGAGCGAACTGCGCGGCAGACCGGCGTCGTTCAACAGCTCCGTGCGCCCACGTAGCGCCTCTTGATCGTCGGGATCGATCTCTAGCGCCTTGGTGTAATATGGAAAGGCGTCGCGCCAATTGAGACCACCTTGTTCGACCCGCGCCCGCGCCAGCAAGACGTGCACGCGCTCCGAATTCTTGGTGGCCTTGAGCCCTTCAGCGCGCGAAACCCATTGCCGCTGTTGGTTGTAGTCTTCGGCCAAATCGGCCGCGAGCAGCATGCGCTCGACCGACGGCTCTAGCTCCGCCGCACGCACCGCCAAATCGCGCGCTTGGTGAACGGCGGGATCATCCGCCGATGAAGCGACGAGATAGCGCGCGTAGGCCTCGAGCTCCGCCGCAGAGACTTTCGGCTTGCTGGTGCGCGCCTCGAACGCTGCGATCGGACCCAACTCCGCCTTCAACACGTCGAGCTTGCCGTTGTTGGCAACCGTCTCAGCCGTATCCGCGAAGCTTGCCGCGAAGTGAACGTTGGGGTTCGGTGCGCCGTTCACGTCACCGAAACGCAAGGAGATGGTCGCGGCTTGATCGACACCGCAAGCCTTGAGCAAGACGCGGCTCTTGCCGGCGGGCAAACGGATCAGCGCGCCCGAGCGATCGACGTCGTGGTTGCGATACGCCGCATCGGCGAGCACCACTTTGCCGTTGATGAACAACCGGAACGCGCCGGCCGCGCCAACCCAAACGCTCAGCGGCTGGGTCGCCGGAGTCGACGCGTCGCGCCAGACGACGGTACTCGCGTAGAAGCAGATGTTCTGCTGAGGCCGAAAGAGGGAACCACCATCCAACCACCCGAGCGAGAACACGTCGGGAGCGACGCGCCAACGCACCGGTCGCACTTTGCCGGTGTAAGCGCGGCCATCGACGATGGGCTCGGCGAATTGGGCTTCGGGACCGAGATCGATCGCGAGGCCGCCTTTGCCCTCGTTGTCGAACGGCCCCGCGACGAGCCACTTGTCGACGAAACCGAGCTGGGCGATCTGCCGCTCGGCGTTGACGGTGTCGCCACGCCGTGTGCGCGCATGTGCGGCCACGAAGCCCGCGTACGCGCGCACGCTGGGCGCCAGCGCATTCGAACTTGCGGCGCCCGCCAGTGCTCGCTCCACGAGCTCTGGATCGGTAACGCCCCATTGCGCCCAGATACGACGCACGGCCGTGTACGCCTCGGGACCGCGCGCGTTGTTGAGTTCTTCGATCGCTTCTGCGAGCTCCGACTCCGGACCCGAGGCCCGAGCAGCCGCTGGGCACAGCAAGCAAAAGATTCCGGCGAACAAGCCGTAGAGCCACATGCTTCTCATGACGTTCCTCGTCCCTGGGACAGGGGCCTTACAGTCGCGCACGTTGAGCGCGAACACACCGGCCAATGCCGGCCGTTGCTTGGAAACTCCAAGTCGATTCCCTTGCTGCACTGCCAAGCTCCGGTTAGAAGGTATTTGCTTTGCGGGTGAGGCTCCATTCCCTCTTTGTTTCCTTGGTAGATTCGATGGCTTCCCCGCCCTGGAGGATCGCAGATGGTTAATCCCCAAATGGTGATGTACGAGGAGGAGTTCAACCAGATCCAAGCGGTCGTGGATCGCTTGGTGAGGGAGTCGAACGCCAAAGTCGTCTTCATTGTGGACAAGAACGGGCAACTGATCTCGGCCGCGGGCGATGTCGACAACATTGATACCACGTCCCTTGCCTCGTTGACTGCGGGCAATATTGCAGCGACGGGCGGTATCGCAAAGCTCTTGCGCGAAAACGAGTTCGCGACCCAGTTCCACGAGGGCGAGAGCGCGAACATCCACATCCAGCTGGTTGGCAATCGCGTCATCCTAGTCGTCATCTTCGACTCCAAGTCGAGCCTCGGCTTGGTGCGCTTGCGAGTACGGAAGGCTTCGGACGAGCTGAACCGGATCTTCGAGCTGCTGCTCAGCAAGGTGAACGAACCGGGGGCGGATTCACCGTTCGCGGAGATCACGGATGACGATATCGACAACCTCTTCAACGACTGAAGGTGCGGCGCGATGAGTTTCATCAACTACATGGCCCGCGAGATCAACTGCAAGATCGTCTATTACGGGCCCGGCCTCTGCGGCAAAACCACGAATCTCCAGTTCATCTACGAGCGCACCAATCCCGACGCCAAGGGCAAGATGATCAGCCTAGCGACGGAGACCGAGCGCACGCTCTTCTTCGACTTTTTGCCGCTTTCTCTCGGTGAAATCCGCGGCTTCAAGACGCGCTTCCACCTCTACACGGTGCCCGGCCAAGTCTTCTACGACGCCAGCCGCAAGCTGATCTTGAAGGGCGTGGACGGCGTGATCTTCGTCGCCGACTCGCAAATGGAACGCCTCGAAGCGAACCAGGAGAGCGTCGAAAACCTGCGCACCAACTTGGCCGAGCAAGGCTACGACTTGGACAAGCTGCCGTACGTCGTGCAGTACAACAAGCGCGATCTGCCGAACGTCATGGACGTCGAGGAGCTGCGCAAGTTGCTCAATCCCACGGGCGTGCCCGATTTCGAAGCCACGGCGCGTACCGGCGAGGGCGTATTCGACACGCTCAAAGCCGTCAGCAAGCTCGTCCTCACCGAGCTACGTCGCGGTTCCACGGGTTAACCCGCCTCCACTCGCAGAGATAGTCCGAGCGGAAGCTGGCCTAAGCCTTGGGTGCTGGCCAGCGTTCGCTGCTGAACGTCGCTGCAGCCCGCAACGAACTGCGCGTCGATCCCCCACCGGCGCTTCGCGTCGCGACGCACTAGCCCCGCACTGACGTCACGGCCGCAAGTAAACGCACGACTGCGCGCTCGCGGGCACGCAGCTACATTGAGCGCCTCAACACCTCGAGGCGCCCTGCACGTTTCACAGCCCGAGGGCCGTGAACGCGTTACTTCTTCAGGTGTTCGCGGCGACGACGATTGCTCGCCTTGAACTTGGCCTTGAGCCGAACCGACTTCTTGCGGTTGGTGCGGCGTGACTTCTTGGAGAGGTTCAAAAACATGGGGCGCGGACCCTAGCGCGCGATCTGGCCGCAGCAAAGCAGTTTTGTCGCGTACCCCCCGCCATCGAACCCGAGTCGCACCGGTTGACGAGCCGAGCAGTGGTCTTCGAGCCCGTTGCGCAGTGGTCCAAACGGAGCCCACCTCTTCAGCGCACTCGCTTGACCAGCAGTTTGGCTATCAAGTCCTGCGAGTACGAGCTCAACTCGCGAAACACGACGCCCATGCCCGGCGGATCGTCCTGCACGCGCACGACCTCGCCGATGCCTTCGATCGTCTCGATGTCGTCCATGATCACCGTGAACCGCAGGTCCACGCTGGTGCCGATCGGCAGCGGCGTCTTGGTTTTGATGAAGACGCCGCTCTGCGAGATGTTGGTGACGTACTCTTGGATGAACTGATCGAACGAGTCGAACTCTTTGTTGATCGTGAGGCGCTGCTCTACTCGTCCGTTGGCCACTGTTTACCGCCCCTGTAGGTCGTACTGTTCGAGATGATACTCGGGTCGCGCTACGAGCTCGATGCGCCGCATGTAGCGGCGTTCGGCAGCTTGCAGGGCCTGCTGTCCATCTAGCTTCAAGAAGTCGACCACGGCAGGGTGCGCGTTCACTTTTACGGAGTATCCCGTCAGCGAGCTGCGGTCGCGGTGGATTTGGCGCAAGATCTCGTGCGCCACGGTCTCGCGCGACATGATGTGGCCCGTGCCGTCACAGTAGAAACACGGCTCGTGCATGATGCGGCCGAGGCTTTCGCGCGTACGCTTGCGCGTCATCTCGATCAGCCCGAGCTCACTGATGCGGTTGATCGTGGTCTTGGCCTTGTCCTTGGCCAAGCGCTGCTCGAGCGTGCGCGAAACCTTGTCGCGGTTCTCGGAGCGGTCCATGTCGATCAAGTCGAGGATCACCAGCCCACCGATGTTGCGGAACCTGAGCTGGTAAGCGATCTCCTCGACCGCCTCCAAGTTCGTCTTGAGCGCCGTCTCTTCGAGATCCTTGCTGCCCTTACCGACGTAGCGTCCGGTGTTGACGTCGATCGCCGTCAGCGCCTCCGCTTGGTCCACGATCAACGAGCCACCGCTGGGCAGCGGCACTTTGCGTCCGAGCGCGCGCTTGATCTCGTCCTCGATGCCGTACTCGTCGAAGATCGGTTCTTGGCCGTGGTAGAGCTTGATGTCCTTGACCCGTCCGGGCATGAACATCTCGACGAAGCGGCACAGCCTGCCGTACTGCTCTTGGTCGTCGATGATGATGTGGTCGACCTCGTCGGTGAACAGATCGCGCGCTGCCTTGAGCACCAGATCGAGCTCTTCGTAGAGCACCGTGGGCGCCTTGGCACCCTGACGACGCTTGCCGACTTCGGCCCAAACTTTGATCAGGTAACCGACGTCCGCTTTGAGCTGCTTCTTCGTCAGACCCTCGGCGACCGTGCGCACGATCAAGCCGCCAGTCGGCGGCTTCAAGGCGTCGATCGTCTGACGCAAACGCGAGCGCTCGCGCGCGTTGCCGATGCGCTTCGAAATACCCACGTGTTCGACCGTCGGCAAATACACGACGTAGCGCCCCGCGAGCGAGACGTGACTAGTGACGCGGGCGCCCTTGGTGCCGATTGGCTCTTTCGAGATCTGCACGACGACTTGATCGCCCTCGCGCACCACCTCGGTGATCGGAACCGCGCGTGAGACGCGCGCCGGCGTCTTCTTCACTGCAGCGGCTTTGCTCGGCCGCAAGCTTGCGGTCGGCACTTCACCACCGCGTTGGCGCCGACCACGGCGACGCCTGCGCCGCGAACCGCGCTGCGGACCGCCACTGGGATCATCTGCCTCGGCCTTTACGGCTTCGGCGTCGACTGCGCTTTCCGAGCTCGCGCCAGTCTCGGCAGAGCGATGTCCCGAGCGGCGCCTGCGACGTCCTCGGCCCCCCCCCGCGACCACGACTTCCGCTCCGGCCTCGCCCTCGTTGACGCGCGCTGTTGCGCTGGCGCCCTCAGGCCTACCCAGCGCATCGGCCCCGGCGGCACTAGCGGCGACGAGTGAACTGTGCTCCGCGCTCGTCGCGGCGTCGGGTTCCGACCCCAGCGGCGCTCCAACCGCCGGTTCGTCGCCTTCCTCCTCGTTGTCGTCCTCGTCGTCGTCCTCATCATCCTCGTCGTCGTCCTCGTCGACCTCGGGATGGCTCGGATCGGAGTCGTCGTCAGCGGCAACGGGGGCGTCGTCGTCGTCCGCCTCGTCGTCGTCGTATTCGATGTCGGACTCGTCGTAGAGCGCGTTCGAGTCGCGTTCGAGCCGGGACGAGCTGGAGGGCAGAGCGAGTTCATCGTCTTCACCTTCCTCCTCGGTCTCGGCGTCCGCGCTCGTCTCGAGCTCAGCGGCAACCGCGGGCACTTCGGCGGACCCTGCCTTGCGCGCGCCAGCGTCGGGCAGAGACAGAGTCTCCTTATCGTCGCGGGCGCCGCCAGACAGGTATGCGTCGAAGTCTGCAGGGCGGATCAGATCCTCGACGTGCAGAAACGCTGCGCGCTCCTGCCCGACGTCGATGAACGCCGCCTGCATACCCGGCAAAACGCGCGTGACTTTACCCAGCACGACGTTTCCGACGGTGCCGCGATGAGCTGCGCGCTCTATTTGAAGCTCTGCAATCACCCCATCTTCGATGAGGGCGACGCGGGTTTCTCTGAAGTCTACGTTGATGACTAAAACGTTGCGTGCCATGCCGCTCGGCAGGGTCTCGGACCTCTCCGCGCGTTGAAGTATCCCGGCTGGGTTACCACTCGAGTCGTTTGGTTTGGTCTTGCGCCCCGGAAAAAGCCCAGCACCTAACTGTGGCGCCGGACGTGGAAAAAAGCCTGCGGGCTGGCCAGACCAGCCCTGACGCGTTTTTAAAAGACGACGGCCCCTGAAATCAATCGCCAATCACAGCTACGGCGTTTTTTTGTGGCAGAAGGTGCCGCACCACCCGATGCTGGCTGCGTGCAGCAGAGCTATCTCGTGCTCGACATCGAGACCATCCTAGACCCGAATTTGCCGATCTTGGACGCTCCCGATCAAGACGGTTTGCCACCACCTCCGCATCATCAAATCGTCTGTGTCGGCGTGCTTTGGCTCGATGCAAAGTACGAGGTCAGGCGGCTGGGCATCCTCGGAGACAACAAAGACGAGGCAGAAATGCTGGGGGACCTGGCGCGCTTCTTGGACAAGCAGCGGCCGACCCTCGTGACTTTCAACGGCCGCGGCTTCGACTTGCCCGTGCTCGCAAGCCGCTGCCTGCGCCACGGTCAGTCGTTTGGCTATTACTACCGCGAGCGTGACGTTCGTTATCGCTTCTCGCCCGACGGTCACATGGACTTGATGGACTTCATGTCCGACTTTGGTGCCGCCAAGCGCACGCGGCTCGATCTGATGGCCCGAATTTGCGGCATGCCCGGCAAGGTCGGCGTGGACGGCAAAGACGTCGGACCTCTGGTTCATGCCGGTCGCCTTGAAGAGGTGAAGAACTATTGCCTGTGCGACGTCGTGCAGACCGCGGGCGTGTTCCTGCGTGTTCAGCTGCTGCGCGGTGAACTCGAGCGCGCGACGTACGTCAGTGCCATGCGCGGCTTGATGCAGGCGACCCTGGCCGATAAACGCGTCGCACCGGTGGCGCAGGCCTGGGATCCCGAGCGCCTGCTGCTCGGCGAACCCACAGAAGCGGAAGCGACAGCGCAAGCGTAACGCCCCTTCCAAGGGGCGCCCTGCTGCTCTAAGCACACGCCCGTGCCGGCTCAACTCAGCGTCAACATCAACAAGGTCGCCACGCTGCGCAACTCGCGCGGCGGCAATGTCCCAGACTTGCTCGAGGCCACGCGCGTGATTCTCGGCGCGGGTGCGCGCGGGATTACCATTCACCCGCGAGCCGACGAGCGGCACATCCGGGGCAGCGACGTGACCCAACTCGCCGAGCTGCTAGAGCCGTTGCGCGATGAAGTCGAATTTAACATCGAAGGCGATCCGCGTCCGCAGCTCATGGACTTGGTCTGCGCGGTGCGTCCGCATCAATGCACACTCGTGCCCGTCCGCCCCGGCGAAGTGACGAGCGAGGCTGGCTGGGATCGCGCTCATGGTTCTGAGTTACCAGCGGTCGTAGCCCGCCTCAACGCTGCCGGAGTACGGGTCAGCTTGTTCGTCGATCCGAAAGAAGCTCCGATCCGCTGGGCCAGTGAGCTCGGCGTGCAACGCATCGAGCTGTACACGGAACCGTTCGCTCGCGCGTTCAGTCAGGGCCCGAAAGCCGGGCAGCAAAGCTTCGTGCAGTACGCCTCCTGCGCCGAGCTCGCGACGAGCCTCGGGCTTGGTGTGAACGCAGGACATGATCTCGATCTCGACAACCTGCCTCTGTTCCGCACTCTGCCTGGCCTCGCCGAAGTCTCGATCGGGCACGCATTGATTTCGCGCGCGCTCTACTTCGGGCTCGACCACGTCGTGCGCGAGTATCTCGAGGTGTTGGCCGCGACGCCTTGAGAGCTCAGGCGCGGGCTAAGCGCTGCGGCGTTCGGTTCACGACCTGCGGCGCAACTCGGCTTCGAGTTCTGCTACGCGGCGCGCGAGTGCGTCGGCGCGCTGGGCTTCGCCTTCGGCGCGGCGTGCTTCGCCTTCGGCGCGGCGTGCTTCGTCTTCAGCGCGGCGTGCTTCGTCTTCGGCGTGGCGCGCTTCGTCTTCGGCGCGGCGGGCGGCTTGCTCAGCCACCTGTTCCAAGCGAACGAGGAGCTCGGCCGAATCGAGCAGGGGCGCGTTACCCGCGTGAAAGCGCAAGCGGTCGGATTCGATGTTGAGGTCGAGACCCAACACGGTCGAGATGAAACGCCCGGCTTGGGGCACAATCGTCGAGTATTCCCGGCGTTCCGCGCTCGCCAGGCGATACCCGAGGAGCCGCTGGCGCGAGCGATCGTAGACGAAGTACTCGGGAATCCCGAGGCTCGCGTAGAACTCGACGTTGTGCTCCAAGTCCTTCTTACGGTCACCCGAGACGAGGATCTCGAGCACGAAGTCGAGTCCTTTGCCCTCCGCACTGACGACCCATTTGCTGCGCGACTTCGGATCAACGTCGAAGACGACGAAAACATCGGGCGAGAAACGCCGTTCATCGGGATAGTACACCGTCAGATCGACGCCGATGTACGCGCGCCGCTTCATGTGATCGAAGAAGCGGCGCAATGCTTCGTGTGCGCTCGACTTGGCTTCCCGATGTGGATCGCCCTCGGGCGGCAACAGCTCGGCCTCGGTCATCCACGCGGGAAGCTGTTCGACGCAGCGCACGCGTTCGCTCTGAGACATCGCGGCCCACGCTTCAGCGCTTGGCGCGCGTGGAAACTGCCGGGCAAAGTCAGGGTCGAGAGCACGCGCGCTCATGCTGGGAACCTAGCACGACGGCTCTAGTGCATCCACGCGCGCGTCGGTGGCCTGGGTCGAGCAGGTCCTTTCAGCGGGCGCGCCCTGAGCTGTCGACTCGAGTAGAACTCGAACGTCCACACGCAGCACCCGAGAGCAGGGCAGCACGCGCTCCGTTGACCGCCGTGCCGAGATCAACTCCACCCGAGCCGGCACGGCAATGGGACACCGAGTTGCGGATCACCGGAGGCGCTCACCAGGGCCCTGCCCCAGCCCCGGAATCTTCCGCACAGAACGGAGCGCGACTTCTCACACACTGACTCCGCGGCTCATGAGGCCACCGGGAGCGCAGTTCCCTGCACTGCAACTGCGCCTGGTCCCGCCGATTACGTGACTATTATGCGACGTGTACGTGACATCTCCTGCTCGCGGCCCCCACAATTGGAGCCGAAGCATTTGGCCGCCTCTGGCCACCACAACTGAGGACTGAATTCATGCGTTCTTTGATCCATTCCGCTTCGACGCTCGTCGCTTCCAAGTTCACCAGCAGCCTACACTGCGCCCTTCGCCTCGGCATCACGCTTGGCGTCGCAACGGCGCTCGTTGCTTGCGCGAGCGACAAGTCCGACGGCGGCGATGATACGAAACCGTCGCCCGAGTCGAAGCCAACCCCCTCCCCGGCGGCAAGCCCCTCGACGAGTCCGTCGACCGGCGGCGACGCCTGCGGCGAGGACGGCCAAGCCTGTTGCGCGAGCGACATGTGCAACAGCTGGCGTTCGTTGTGCGTCGACGGCAAGTGTGAGCCCTGCGGCCAAGACGTCGGTCAGAAGTGCTGCGTCGCCGAGGACAAGCTGCCCTGTTCATCTACGCCCGGCGACCACAAGGTCTTGGGCTGCGGCAACGGTAAGACCTGTGAACTCTGCGGCGATCCGGGGCAACCGTGCTGTCTGGACCAGAACAACGCAGGACCCGAAGACGACGAATACGACGTCTGCGGTAACAGTACGGCGTACGTCTGCTTGTACGCCGACCACACCTGCGTCGATTGCGGCGCCCTGGGTAAGCCTTGTTGCGAATACGGCGCGTGCACCGAAGGCACCTGCGACGGCTACGAACACAGCGTCAACAACGGCACCTGCAAGTGAAGTGACGTCAGTGCGCGCCGTCTCCCTGCTCGTCACAACGTAACGGGGGACGGCAAGGCGCTTCGGCCGTGCTGGACGCGGGGCGCGCGCTCTGCGCCGGAGCGGGCTGCATGCTCGCGCTTTGAGTTGCGCTGCTCGCGGCCGGGCTATTCATGGAGCTGCTGGTTACGGGGGCGCTGGGCGAGGCACTCAACGCCGAGGCCGTTGCGGCGGGCAGCGTGAGATCGCGTTTTTCGTTCTGCACGCAGACCCCGCGCTTCGGCTCGCAGTGCCAGCCTGCGCTGCAGTTAGCCCAGCACCCGCCGTCATAGGAACGCTTGGCCGCAGTCGCACCCACCGCCGTCGCGGCAAACACGGCTGCGGCTGCGGGCGTCGAGATACCGCCCACTCGGCAGCCCGCGATCAACAGCAGTGTGCAAGTCCCGGCCGTAGCAATCGCGCGCCAAGTGCCGCCCACGTCGACTCCTCAGCGCGATTCGACAGTGGCCCAACCGTGCGCCGGCACGTCGAAATGCAAGCGCGTATCTCCGATGCCGACGGTCGTGCCCTGGGCTTGGCCGCCGCCGTTGAACAGCACCGTCACCACGCTGCCGTCCGGGTTCTTGAAGGCCAGCGCGTCGTTACTGCCGGTGGCTTTGACGCGCACCGCGCCGGGCTCGACGTAATACGAGAAATGCCGAAAGACGTAGTAGGCGGGCGTGATGCTGAGCTTCTTCGTCGTGCGGTCGACGATCAACAAAGCGTTCTGCGGCCACGGCCGGTCGTAGTCGATGTTCTTACCCTGCGTGTCGAGCACCATGTTCCAGGCGCTGTACGAGTTGATGCCGGCGTTCATCCAATCGCGGATCAAGCCCCAACTCTCCTCGGCATACGCCTGATCGTTGGGCGGCTGATTCGGATTCCACGAGCCGCTGACCCACGGATAGTTGCCGCACTTGTGCTCGGTCTGCAGGATCGGCAACTTCGTGCTCTGCAGATCATCGACATAGTCGATCATGTTCCACTGCAGCCCAAAGCCTTTGACGTAGCCGAGCGCTTTACTGTCGGCTTTCAGCGCGTCGAGTAGCGCGGGATCCTTGCCCGAGTCGGCGTTCGACATCGTGCCGAACCAAATCTGCGCGGGCACGCCGCGATCTTCGAACGTGGGCCCCAAGTGGTCGCGCACGAACTTCGTCATCAGCGCGGCGCTCCACAAACACGACGGGTAGCGCGTGGCGTAGTTCGGTTCGTTCTGTGGCATCACGCTCTCGATCGTGATGCCCTCCTTGGCGTACTCTTCGACGAAGCGCGCCAAGTAGAGCGCAAATGCGCCGAGCACCGCGTCATCGTCTTTCATCTGCCCGTCGGGCTGACTGTCCACCGTGCTGCCATCGACCTTTTTGCTCGTGCCGTCGATCTTGCCGTTGGTCTTCATCCAGCCGGGCGGTGTCCAAGGGCTGGCCCAGAGTCGAAGCTTGGGGTTAATCTCGAGCGCCGCCTTGATGTAAGGGATCAAGAGCGCCCGATCGTGATCAATCGAGAAGCTCTCCATCATCGTGTCGTCGGCCACGTCGTCCAACGTGTAGCGCTCGATGGCGTAATCGCTCGCGCCGATTGGAACGCGACCCCAAGCGAACGCGGCGCCTTGCGCCGGATCGAACAACAAGTGCACCGCCAGCGCGCGGTCCTCTTCGCTCGCCAACTGCAGGACGTCCCAGCCGGCTTCGTTGAAGCTGCCGCCAAAGCCCAACCAGGTCTGGTACATGGTGTTCGGATCCACCGTGACGTCGGCGGCCGCGCCAGCCATCTCCGTCGCGGTGCCCTCTTGCCAATAGGCGCCAGCAGCGGAGGTCACGAGCTGTGGCCGCTCGACCACCACGGGTTCGGGCGTCGCGCTGGGCGTCGCATCGGGCCCTGGTCCCGCGCCCCCGACTTCGGGGGTCACGGGTGTCGTCGGTGCTGGCGTCGTGGGGTCAGGACCGACCGGTAATCCCCCGCCACCACCCGAAGCAGGCTGCGGGGGCTGACTCGTCGGCGCCCCGATCGTGGGCGTGCCCAGCGTGCCGGGCAGCGTCGGCTGCGGCGTCGCCGGCTGCGGTGAAACTGCGGGAGAGGTGGGCCCCGCCGTCGTGGGCACGGGGCCGGCGGTGTTCTGCCCCGGCGGAGTCTGCGGGTTGGTTCCACTTTGAGCCGGACCTGGCGTCTGCGTCGACGATGGCTCGCCCGCCGTGACGCCACTGGACATCGACGGCGCGTCCCCAGTGCCTTGTTCGCTGCTGCAGGCCATCAACAATGCCGCGACGCAGGCAGCAATGCGAACGCTCTTCTGATTTGCCGTCTTCATGGGTGCCCATCTACGTTTGCTTATGCCAATGCCGGTCGCCTCTCGCATTGATCACGAATCCGGCGGGCAACGCACTCTTCGGCGGGATGAGCCTCGCTAGAAATCTCAGCGCGCGCTGTTGCGATAGCGCGCCGCCTGTTCCGCTCTGCGCTCTAGCCGAGCGGCGAAGCGCTGACGCACGCGGTTCACCGTTGCCTCGGGTGCCACTCGCGGGTGACCGCAGTCGAAGGGCGGCGCGGGATCGTATTCGAGCGCGAGCTGTATCTCTTGTGCCACGCTCACGGAGCTGAGCTCGGCCGCCAGCGCAATACCGAAGTCGATGCCCGCGGTTACCCCACCGCCGGTGATCCGGTTGCGATCCTTGACGACGCGTTCCTCGCTCGCGAGCGCGCCATACGCGCTCAAGAACGGCAGCGATGCCCAATGGCACGTCGCGCGGTAACCTTCGAGCAACCCGGCCGCACCCAGTAACAGCGAGCCCACACAGACGGACGTGACGTAACGCGCGCTCGCACCCGCTTCTGCGATCCAAGACAGCACCTCTGGGTCCTCCATCAACGGCATCTGACCTGGACCACCCGGAATGCACAACACATCGGGCTTCGGCATTTCCGCGAGCCGAAGCTCGGCGTGCAAGATCAAGCCCGAGTCCGAGCGGACCGGACCGCGTTCCTTCCAGACGGTCGTGCAGTGCACACCCTCGAGCTTGCTCAGAAACTCGAACGGCCCCGTCAGATCGAGCTGCGTCAGATCAGGGTAAGACAGGAATGCAATCTCGAGCGCCATCGACGAACTCCCGGTTCAAATCACCGCCTCTTCGACCAACTTGATTTCGCGCCATCGTCCCGACAGAAAGCGCAAGGTCAGAAGCGTGGCCAACGCTGCCAAGTAACCCACCACCCAACTCATGGTGACGGACACACCGCCACCTCGCACCACGACGCTATACCACCCGCCCGGCACGAAGATCGCCCACGCCAGAACGATGCGCGCCCACATCGGCCAAGCGGTGTCGCCTGCGGCGCGCAATGACTCCCCCACCGACATGGCCGCGGCGTCGAAGCACTGCCAAAGACAACCGAACAAGAGCATTTGAGCGCCCACACGTACGAACGCGACCTCTTCAGCGCTGGTATCGCTTTGGAACAAGCGCAGCAACGTCTCGGGGACGAACACGTACGCGAGCCCGACCGAGAGCATCCAGACCATCGTCAACTTGGCCGTGAGCAACACGATCTTCGGCACCCGATCTTTCTGACTCGCTCCCAGCGCTTCACCCACCAAGATCGCGCCGGCCGAGCTCATGCCGAAGGCGGGCATGAAGGCGACCGAATTGAGCTGCATGACGACGTTGAAGGCAGCCAAAGCGCTCGTGCCCAAGTGACCCACGACGACGTTGATGAACACGACGAAGGCGCCGAACTCGAGGAACCAATTGACGCCATTGGGTAACCCAAAGCGCAGCATGCGCCGAAATTCACTGAACCGGAGTTTGGCGAAACTCGCACCCGGAAACTCTTTGCGGCTCCTGAAGAACGCCCACGCGACCGGCAGCAATCCGAGTGTGCTGGCGGTGACGCTCGCGCTGGCAGAGCCCGCCACGCCAAATCCAGGCAAGCCAAAGCGCGGCTCGATCAACAGATAGTTGAGAGCCACGTTGCTGGTCATGGTCGTCAGCCCGCAGATCATACCGAGCCGCGTGTTACCCAGACCCCCATACCAATTGACCAACGCTTCGGTGGCAACGATCGGCGTCACACTAAGCAATCGAATCGCGATGAAGCTGCTCATCAGGCTCGCGACTGCTGGGTCGTAACCCAAGAGCGCTACCACACGCGGCACGAGCGGAATCAACGACACACCGATCGCGCCGGCCACGAGCGCGAGCCCTAGCCCGTACCACGCATAACGTCGCGCGCCCTCGAGATCACCCTTGCCGCGCAGCTGCGCAGCAAAGCTCTGCACGATGAACACCGTGCCCATCGGAAAGATGATCGCGACGAACGAATCGAAGGCACCCGTGGTCACCGCCGCCAGCGCGTTCTGCCCGAGCGGCGCAACCATCAAAGCATCGGCGAGCCCGACCACCGATTGCGTCGCGCGCTGCACGATGATTGGCCAAGCCAGGGCCAGCAAGCGCAGCCATTGTCCGCCATCGGCGCTCGTCCCGTGCGTCTCGGAATTCGTCACGCCCGGCGTACTAGCAGCATCTGCAAACCACGCTCGGCGAAAACGGAAGCTGTGCCACCCAAAGTCACAGGCCACACGAGCCGGCTTGAAGCCAGCCGTACTCCATGGGTGCCTGCTGGCGTTCGTTGCCTTCCAGCACTGCAGCACACTGACGCCAGAACGCATCGCAAGTCCTTGACGCGCTCTCGCGATCGGCTACCGTGGGCTTCGCAATGCTGCAGCGCCGACCGCTCTTTAGCCTCATTAGCCCCCGTGTGGGGAACTGCGGGCTTTGAGTTAACTTGAGTCTGCGTTCTCCACCGCCCGGTGGAGAACGTCGCGCTTGGCACTCTCCACGGGCATCCACTCGAAAGGAACCCGTGACGACATCACCTTCACAGCCGGACTCGACAGCAGGCCAGTCCCCGCCTGCGTCGCAGCGCGAGAGCCGGTTGTTCACGCTGCCATTCGTGCTCTTGCTCGTCGTGCAGTCGCTTTACGGCACTGCCTATTCGACGTGTTTCATCTTGCCCAAGTTCTTGCTCGAGCAATGGCACGCGTCCGCGACCTTGATCGGCAATGCGAACGGCGCCTTCGCCTTGAGTGGAGCGCTCTCCGTGCCGTTCGTTGGGCCCTTGTTGGATCGTTGGGGGCGGCGTCCGGTGTTGCTCGCCGGCCTGTGTCTCGCGGTAGTGACGTTCGCCCCGCTCGGCTATCTGACGACGCCGTCCGCTCTGTACGCGTTGCGTGCCGTACACGGACTCGTGTTCTCGATGGTGTTCAGCGCGGGCAGCGCGATCGCGGTAGACCTCGCTCCGCCGTCGCGACGCGCCGAAGCCATGGGTTACTTTGGTACGGCCATGCTTGCAACCAACGGCTTCGGCCCGACACTGGCCGAGCAGATCGCACTGCATTTCGGCTGGGCGTTGGTCTTCGTCCTGTGTTCGCTCTACAGCAGCGGCGCCCTGCTGACGGCGCTGCGCCTCGAGGTGCGTCAGCACGTGCTGGCAGCGGGTTCGAGCCTTTCCGTTCCACTCTCGTGGCCGCTGGCGGGAGCCTACTTGGCTTCGATCGGCATCGGCATTGGCGTCGGTGTTTCCAAGACCTTCATCCCGGCACTGATGATCACCGAGGGCGCGTCCCGGGTCGCTCCTTACTTCCTTGCGTTCACCTTGGGCGCCCTGGTTCAACGCACCGTCTTCGGCTGGGTCCCGGACCGAGTCGGACGTCTGCGCGCTACGGTTCTGGCACTGGCGTTTTACGCACTCAGCCTTGCGCTGATGGTGGTCTCGAACGTTTGGTTCATCGTACTGATGTCTGGCTTCATGGGAATGGCGCACGGTGCGGCGTATCCTGCGGCGACTGCGATGACGCTCGACTTGGCGAAACGATCGGAACATGGCCGAGCCAGCGCGTGGGCCACTGGGCTCTTCAATCTCGGCGTCGCGATCGCGGCTTCTGGCTTTGCGCGATTCGAAACTTCCATCGGCTACCGTGGACTGATTGGGCTGGGTGCCGCGTCCATCTTGTTCATCGCGTACCTGACCCAGCGTTGGGCGAGCATGAGCCCAGTGCCCGTGCCCGACGTTCCGCTTTCCTGATCCCTAGTCCTTGCCGAAACCCAAGATCATGACGCTCTGGTTGCTCGCAGCAAAGAACTTGAAGCGCTCACCGCAGCGTTCGGTATTGACGGTGCTCGCGGTCGCGGTCTGCGTCGTGGCGTTTCTACTGATCCGCTCCGTGTCCGCTGGCTGGACCGAAACCGTGTCGCAAACCCCGACGAACCGCGTCGTGAGTCGGCACAAAATCGGCTGGGATCAAGCGATGCCCGTTCACTACGTGGCGGAGGTCGCCGCGATGGACGGCATTCGTCACGCAATGGGCGGCAGTTGGGCGGGCTTGAAGCACCCCAGTCACGCCCAGCTCTACATCGACGCCACCGCCGTCCAAGCGTTGCCCTTCGTCACGATGCATTACGAGCTGGTCGCGCCGCCCGAGCAGAAGCAAGCCTTCGTCGCCGAGCGTCGGGGCTTGATGGTCAGTGACGAACTCGCGGAGCGCTTCGGCTGGCACTTGGGTGACACCGTTCACCTTACCGGGACGTTCACCCCTGGCGACTTCGTGTTCATCGTCACCACTATCTATTATTCGACGCGCCACGGTTTCGGCCAACACTCGGTCTGGCTGCATTGGGAATACCTCAACGATCGCTTGCCGCTCGAACAGCGCGACCGCATCAACATCATCTCGTCCGAAATCGTGGACCCGAGTCGCGGCGCTGAGCTGGCCAAGGCGATCGACGTCCATTTCGATACGCAGGACAATCAGACGTTCACCCAGGAAGATCAGGCGTTGAATGCCTCGTTCGTCGGGGCCTTCGCCGCGATCTTGGAAGCGCTCGACATCGCCAGCGTGCTGATCCTCGGCGTACTGTTGCTCACGATCAGCAACACGATCGCGATGTCCACGCGCGAGTCGATCCCTCAACTCGGACTGCTCAAAGCGCTCGGATTTCCACCGCGTCTCTTGCTCGCCATGATCTCGGGCGAAGCGGCCTTCCTCGGACTGCTCGGCGGCTTCGTCGGGGTGGTGCTCTCGCTGCCGGTCGTGGAGGGCGCTGCCAGTCGCTTCCTGGTCGAGACCATGGACATGGCGCCGTTGCTGGTCCCGCGCGGTCCGGCGCTGCTCGCGCTGCTCTTTTCGCCCGTGCTGGGCGCGCTCGCGGCTCTGGTTCCCGGGCGTTCCGCGACCAGCATCGAAGTCACTCAGGCCCTGCGGCATCGGGGCTGAAGCGCCTCACACCAGATCTCATGGCACTTCTCTTTCACTACGGACTGCGCAGCTTGTGGGTCCGGCGCACTACGACTTGGGCCGCCCTTGCGGGCACGGCACTGACGGCCTTCGTCTTCGCCGCGTCGTTCATGTTGGCCGCAGGCTTACGCAACACCGCGCTCGATGCCGGTGATGCGGACCGCGCGCTGGTCCTGCAAACCGACGCGTTCTCCGAGGGTGATTCACGTTTTCGTCAAGCCGAGACGGGTATCGTCGCGGCGGCTCCGGGCGTTCGCAGAGACTCCGCTGGCCCGCTCGTGAGCCCTGAAGCGATCGTGCACGTCTCGCTCCCGAGCTCCCGCGATTCGCGTCGCATGACGAGCATCCAAGTGCGGGGCGTCACCGAAGCCGCGTACCGCCTGCGCCCAGAGCTCGTGCTCGTCGCGGGTCGTTTACCCACTGCCGGCACCGACGAAGCCGCAGTTGGTCTGCGCGTTCGGGGTCGCTACCCTGGACTCGAGCTCGGCTCGGGCTTCGAGCTGCAGAAGAACCAACGCGTGAACGTCGTGGGCGTGTTTGCCGCGCGTGACTCGGCGCTCGAATCCGAGGTCTGGGCGGACATCGATCGCGTGCGCAGCGCCTTCGGCTTCCAAGGTTTCGTCTCGTCCGTCACGGCGCGCCTCGTCAGCGAGCGCGACTTCGACGCCTTCGCCGCAGCCCTGGCCTTGAACAAGACGCAGGGACTGACCGCGGAACGTGAACGCGCTTACTATCAGAAGGTCTCCAACAACCTGACCCGCGTGATCGCCTTCATCGGCGGTCTGATCAGCAGCATCTTCGCACTCGGGGCGGCGCTCGGTTGCGCGATCGCGATGTACGGCAGCTTGAGCCAGCGACGCAGCGAAATCGGCGTCCTGCGCGCGCTCGGTTTCTCGCGCTCGCAAATCCTGTGGTCGCTGCTCGCCGAGGCAATTGCGCTCGCGCTGGCGGGCGGCGCGCTGGGCATAGCGTGTGCGCTCGGGTTGTCGCTCGTGAAGATCTCGGTGGTCAACTGGGCCACGGGACAAGAGCTGATCTTCGGCTTCACGCCAGAACCTGCGGTCGTGCTCGCGGCTCTGGCGAGCGGCGCAGTCGTCGGAAGTATCGGCGGTCTATTTCCGGCGATCAGCGCTGCCCGGCTCGCCCCCGCCCGCGCCATCCGCGCTGGCTGAGTCGCTCGCGGTTTCTCCGCCCGCGCCCCGCAAGCGCTCCAAACGCGCGCGGATGTGTTGCTCCAGACCTTCACCCGAAGGTGCGTAAAAGCGCGTCCCGATCAGCGCCTCGGGCAAGTAGGTTTCTCCCGCAACGTGATGCCCGGTGCTGGCGTGAGGATAACGATAACCCTCAGCATAGCCTTCGGCCTTCATCAAACCGGTCGTCGCGTTGCGCAACTTGAGGGGTACCGGTAGGGCACCGTGCTCTTTGACGGCCGCGCGCGCACTCAACATCGCGCTCTTCACGCCGTCGGACTTCGGACAGCTCGCCAAATACAGGCAAGCTTGGCTGATCGGGTACCAGCCCTCCGGCATTCCCAGGCGCCGAAACGCTTGGTCGGCATTGACCGCCACTTCGAGCGCCCGCGGATCGGCATTGCCCACGTCCTCGCTCGCGAAGATCACCAAACGACGCAAGACGAAGAGCGGATCTTCGCCGGCTTCGAGCATGCGCGCCATCCAATAGATCGCCGCGTCGGGATCGGAGCCCCGCAGTGATTTGATTAGCGCGCTAGTGACGTTGTAGTGCTCCTCGCCGCTCTTGTCGTAGAGCAAGAGCCGCTCGTCATCGAAAGCGCGCAACAGGTCGAGCGTGACCTCTCCGCTGCCAGACTGCTCCGCGAACGCGACCAAGGCTTCGAGCTGATTCAGTGCGCGCCGGGCATCGCCGCGGGCGGCGTCGGCGATCTCGTTCAGCACCTCCATGCTCGCGCGCACGCCGCTCGAGCCAAGGCCGCGCTCTTCATTCGCGAGCGCACGCTGTAAGAGCAACCGCAATTGGTCCGTCGTCAGTGCTTTGAGTCGAAAGACGCGCGCGCGCGAAAGCAGCGCGCTGTTGACGGCAAACGACGGATTCTCCGTGGTCGCACCGATCAAAGTGATCGTGCCGTTCTCTACGTGCGGCAAGAACGCGTCTTGTTGTGCGCGGTTGAAGCGATGAATCTCGTCGACGAAGACGATCGTGCGCTTGCCTTCGAGGTTACGTCGTTCGGCAGCATCGTTGACCACTTCTCGCAACTCCGCCACGCCGCCGAGCACTGCGTTGAACGGCACGAACACGCTGCGCGTCTGCAAGCTGATCACGTGCGCCAAGGTCGTCTTGCCGGCGCCCGGATCACCCCACAAGATGATCGAGGGCAAACGGTCCTGTTCGATCGACTTCAGGAGCGCTGCGCTCTGACCCAACAAGTGCGTCTGACCAACGATTTCGCTCACGGTCCGCGGGCGCATGCGCTCGGCGAGCGGCGCCTTGTTACCGTCGATCCGCCCCTGAGCCGCGGCGTGCGCGAACAGCGACGCGCCACCGCGTTCGTTCGAAGTCTTACGCGCTGCCACGCTCACTACCTAGTGGGCGCCGGGTGAAAGCCAACCCCATTTTCCGGGTGCACTCCCGCCTCACAAGCCGGCTCGTGCCCCGAAAATGGCCGTTCCGACCCGGATCAACGTCGCGCCCTCGCCGATCGCCTGCACGAAATCGTGGCTCATTCCCATGCTCAGCTCGAAGCCCGGGCTGCCATAATCGCCACGCAGCTCACGCAAGCGGCGAAAATGCACGCGGCTCGCTTCGGGATCCTCGGTCACCGGTGGGATCGCCATCAAACCCCGTACGTCGACGTGCTCCCACGCCTTCGCGCGCGCCAACAACCCAGGCAACGCGTCCACGGCGCAACCGGCCTTCTGCGTCTCGTCACCCAGGTTCACCTCGACCAGTACACCGCACTTCTTGCCAGCCTCGCCGAACCTGCGCTCGATCTCGTCACCCAGCCGCTCATTGTCCAGCGTGTGAATCAACGGCGGTGATCCAACGAGTTGCTTCACTTTGTTGCGCTGCAGGGGCCCGATCAAGTGCCAACGCAAGTCCTCCAAGTCCCGCAGCTCGGTCTGCTTCCGAGTCAACTCTTGAACGTAGTTCTCGCCGAAGTCGCGCACCCCGAGCTCGTACACGAGGCGGATGTCACTAGCCGGCTTCAACTTCGAAACCGCAATCAAGCGCAACGAGTCGCGGTCTCGCCCCGACGCCGCGCAGGCCGCAGCGATCTGCGCTTGAACGCGTTCGACTGCCAGAGCCAACTCGGCGCGCCGCGATTCATGCATTGCAGTCACGATCCTTCAAACGCGAGTCAGACTCGTGATTCGAACACCGAGTTTGCCGTCGACATCCACCAAACTGCCCTGCGCCACGCTGCGCTCCCCAACTCTCAAAGTCACCTGCTCGCCGACGGGCACGTCCGTCTCCAGCACGTCGCCTGGACGCAGCGCGAGCCAATCCTTCACGGCTAGCGTGACGTGACCGAGCTCCAAGCGCACGCTCACGCCGCTGCCGAGAATCGCGTCCTCGACGCCCGCTGCACTGTTCGCCTTTGCTTCCGACATGGCACCGGCCTCATAGCTAAGCTCTTGCACTCCGCGCAATGACCAGCGCCCGCCCCGCCCTGCGACACTCAGCGCGAGGGTCGACGCCGGAGCGCACAGCCAGCAAACGCCGTCGTTGCGTTCGGCACTCGGCTGATCGAACACGAGCGCATCGCCTATTTCGAGACCCACGGCCTCTTCACGGCTGATGATCTCGACGGCGCGCACCAGAGCCAGACGGAGCGGCAGGCTCGACTCACTGCTGTCGGGTGTCTGGGACGCCTCGGCACCGTTGAGCTCGATCCGAACACGCCCACGAAACGATGCGCCATCGACTCGCAGCCAGAAGTCCGCGAGCCACGATTGCTCCCACGCGTCGCGCCGACGCACGACCTCGAGCGGCTCGGCAGGACTGAGCCGTCGCGCGAACTCGGCCACCACCGCGCGCCACGCGCCTTGCAGTGACTCGCCCAACGGGCCCTGTACCGGTCCGCACGCTTTGCCGAGCACCCGGCTGATCAGCGTCGCGGCGAGCCCCGACTCGACACTCAACCAGACCCTTCTGCCCCGCCCGACCAACTGAACGTCTGCGCCGAGCGATGGCTCTTCCCCGACACTGAGCACGCCATCGGTTGCACCCCAGCCCTCGAGCCCGGCAGCAAACAAGTCTTGAAAGACCGACCGGGCGAGAGCGCCCGAAGCGAACTCTCGCAGAAAACCCCGCGCCTCTCGAGCCGCTCTCAACTCCGTGCGCGTGGTCCGGGGCAGACGCCCCCACCCAAACTCCCTCAGATTTGCGGCGCTCACCTGCGCAGCATATTTCAATCCGTCCCCAGCTGTCACTGCCGCGACCGCCCTGCGCATGTTAACGTCAGCCGGTCCCGATGAAGACGTTCACTTGGCGCTCCACCCTCTGCCTCGCACTCTTGACGTCCACATTGACGGCGCTGCCGCTCCCGGCGCACGCCGACCCGACGCCCGAGGGCGCGCCAGCCGCAGCACCGAAACGCGCTGCCAATCCTTACGTCGTGAAACTGCGCGAGGGCGATAGCGCGTTCCTCGCGCGTGACTACGCCGGAGCGGCTGCGATCTACTCCGAGGCCATCAAGCTCGAGCCGCGCAACGCGCTCGGCCACCTGCGGCTCGGTGAGGCACTGCGCGCAGAGCAGCAATACGACGCCGCGATCGATGCCTTTGGCGCCGCATCGCGCTTCGCAACGACGCTCGCTGAACGCGCCAAAGCAATCTTCCTCCAAGCGGACACCGAAGAACGCGCCACGCACCTCACGCAAGCAAAGTCGTCTTGGACGAGCTACCAGCAGACCGCGGCCGAACACGCCACGCAGGTCACGCAGAAGCAAGCTGGAGCATCCAAAGACGACGCGCTCTACAACGACACGGCGGTCGAACGCGTCAAACAGATCGACGCGAACGCGACCCGCACCGAGCAATACGCTGCAGTCAAAGCGCGCATCGAGAAGCGCGACGCCGAAATCAGCGCCAAAGCCCGAGCCGACGCGGCAAAGCAGAAGTAACGCTTCATGCCGCAGACGGCGGGCGGTGCTCTTTGAGCCGAGTCACTCGTCGCCCATAGTCGGCGTACGCCTCGTCGCTCAACGCCACTTCACCGAAGCGAACCTCGAGGTACATCTGCGTCAAGTGCACGACCTCGTTGGCCCAGGGGTGCTTCAACCCGAGCAGCACCCGGGCGTGGGCCAACGGCGGCGTCCCGGCTTGGCGCGGTAACCCCCAGGCGCGCAAGACGTCCTCGAGCTGGCGGTACAGCGCGACGATCCGAGTGTCGGCGGCTTCGGCCACCAGCTTCGAGCCGAGTTTGCGCCGCGAACGGCGACGCCACGCCCAGTAGCCGATGCCCGCGACTAGGCCAATCACGAGCAGGCCGCTAGCGTTGCGAATCGAAATCAGATCCAGCCAGTTGCTGTTCTTGCCCTGGCCGCGCAGTGCGTTGCGCACGTTGCTGAGCAGCTGCATCTGCTGGTTCAAGTCGTAGCCCACGACGTGACGATCCCAGCGTTCACTTGCCGCCTCCAGGAAGTCCCGAAGCGTCGCCATCAGTCCGTCCATACGCGCAATCGGCGCAGCACCCCCCGAAGGCGTTGGATCGAACCGAACCCAGCCCGCCGTGTCCAAGTAGACCTCGACCCACGAGTGCGCTTCGCCTTGGCGCACGACGTAAAAGCGCCCAAAGCGATTGTAGCTCGCGCCCAAGAAGCCAGTGACGTTGCGCGTCGGGATGCCGAGCATGCGCAGCATCACGGCCATGCTGGTCGAATAGAACTCGCAGTGCCCGCGCTTCGATTCGAACAGGAAGTGGTCGAGCGGATTCGCGGCTGCCCCCGAAGGCGAGCCGAGATCGTACGTGTAGTCACTGCGCAAATGATCTTCGACGCGCCGAGCGATCTCGAGCGCGCTGCTCGCGTCGCCAGCCCACGACCGAGCCAAAGTCCCGATACGATCTGGGACGCCCGGAGGCAGCGCCGTGTAGCGCGCTCTATCGGATTGCGACAGCTCGCGCGCGGGCCCCAGCCGCGCCGCGGCGTAAACCCGGTAACGCAAGCCCCGCTCGTCGCCTCGGATGTATTCGAAGTCGCCCTCGCGCCCACGCGTGATGCGTGTCGCGCTCGATACGTTCTTGTCACCCGTCTCGACGATGTCGAACGCCCCTGTGTCGGCAGGTAGGAACAACACCGGCGGGCGGATCGGTTCCAAGTCGATCGTCATCAACTCGGGACCAAGCGGGTTCGCCATCGAGTCGACCCAGACCCGATCCGCGAGCGCCTCCACGGGGCCTTGTGTCCGATCACGGCGCCACGTCACCCCGTCGTACGAGTCGAACGCCGTGCCGCGCAGGTACAGTGGGATGCGCGCCGGCGGCTCCGTAGCCAAGTCCTTGAAAAACACGCGCAACGCCACCGTCGCGTCGGTCCGCAGCGCTCCGACCTTACCCAGATCGACTTGGTCCGAAAACCCGACCATCCGCTCGCCGCGCGCCTGGTTCACGAGCAGCATCGACAGGCCGACGCGCGGGAAGAACACGAACAGCACCGCGGTGAACACGAAGATCGGAACCGCCAACGAGCAGGTCGCGAGCAGGAAGTTCTTCGAGACCACGCGCCGACTGCGCAAGATCCGCGGGACGTCTACCGGTAACCCACTGCGATCACGAGCACCTTGCCGGTAGTTGCCCTCCACCTCGCGCCGCAAGTGACTCAGCACCAACGCGCCGGGCGCCACGATCAGAAAGCCGATGAAGCACAGCCCATAAGCCATGCCTCCGCCGAGCACCGTGCCAGCAATCAAATGCAACAGCGCGAGCAAGACAATCTGTTGGTCGTGCGCCGCGCCACGCCGGGTCGCAATGCGAACGATCTGCAGCCCGGCAGCGAACTCGACGGCAACCTGCAGCGGATCGTGCCCCCAAAAGAGCCGGAGCGTCTGTCCTCCCAAGAGCACGAGCGAGCCACCGATGCTCAACTGCTCCGCCGCGCGCTGGTGTTGAAAGCGCTCGGGCACGGCCATCGCAACGACCAGGCCGAGCGCCAACGCGATTACCGCGTAACGCTCCAGTCCCCCGCTCGACAGAAGCGACAGCAGCCCGAGCGCGGCCAGTGCGTCGGTCATCCAACGGTGGACGCGCCCAAACCTCACGACGCTTCCCCCCGGCCCGCAACCGCAACGCGCTTCGGCGCCGGCTCGGCGCTGACTCCGCGCTTGCTCTGGGCATCGCTGCTGGAGTCACGAGACCCCGGCTGCAGCAACGCCAGGAAGCGCAACGCGCGGTCGGCACCCACGGCCGCATCCACGACTACGGTCTCGCCCGAGCTGGTGCTGATGTTCACGCGGTCCCCGCGCTTCAAGTGGGCTACGGCCTGAGACGCGACCTCGCGAATCCGCTTCTCGAACCCTTGTAGCCAATCGGAGCTCGGTGGACTCGACGTGGGCACGTTGTCCACGAGCAAACGGATGTCCTGCTCGACCTCGAACGCACGCTCCCTGACCACCAAGTGCGAAGTGCTCTTGCGCCAGTAAACGTCGCGGATCTCATCGCCCTCGCGCATCGGACGAATCGTGAGCACGTCGTGCCCGCGCCCCGCCTCGAGGCTGCCGTTGCCTTGCGCCCGACCCGCACTGCGCTTCGGGGGCAAGCGGACCGGGTCGGTCGCCGGATAGATGATCAACTCGCCTTCGGCCGGAAAGTCGCGCGACTTTTCGAAGAACCCAAAGGGGAAGCGCGTCGCGATCCGAAAGCCCGAGTGACGATCCCGACCACGCCGGGCGGGCGTTCGCCGGTAGGCCGCAACTTGAGCGGAGCCCGGGCTGATCTTCAGAAAGAAGCAGCGCTTGTCCGCGGGCTGGCCAGCGCGCAAATCCTCGATCTCGATCGCGTAGCTCGGCACGCGCTTCTTGTGGTTGAAGACTTCGACCTCGACGGTGTGCGGCCGATTCACTTGGGCCCGCGGCGGCAGCCGCCTGACGACCGTCAGCTCGCGCAAGCTCATCTCGCTCATCACGCTCGAAACGACGATCAGCGACAGCAGCATCCCGAGCAACAAGTACAACAAGTTGTTGCCCGTATTGATCGCGGCGAACCCCACGCCGAAGGTTATCAGAATGAAGTACTTGCCCTCGCGGGTTACCCTGAGCCGTCGGGGTAACTTCAACCAGGTACGGCCGAGCGGGGGCGGCGGGCGCGACGGGACTACCGCTCGCGTTACGCTTGCCTCGGCATTCAACGCTTCAGCCATGCGTGCCCTACCTCGCAGCCGTGACTTCAGAGTGGAACTGGAACGCGCGCCGCGATTTCACGCAGCGCGGTCTCCGCTTCCTCGCGACTCGGAGCGTAGCCCTCGGACTGGGCGGCAAGTCGCATGCGGTGTGCCAGAACCGGAACAGCCAATTCGTGAATGTCGTCCGCGATGCAGTAAGTACGGCCATGCAACAGCGCGCGAGCACGCGCCGCGCGGGACAGGCTCTTGGCCGCACGGGGTGATGCGCCGAGGCTGACCGCCGGGCTAGCCCGCGTGGCAGAAATCAACGCCTGCAGATACGTCGCCAAGGCGTGATCGATTCGCACGGTCCCCACGTCCTGATGCAACTGCGCCAGCATCTCGGGATTCATCACTGCCCGCACGCGTGTCACCCGATCCGTCTCGGGCTCCACAATCAAACGCGTTTCAACTTGGGGCGGTGGATAGCCAATGCTGATCCGCACCATGAAGCGATCGAGCTGCGACTCGGGCAAGGGGAACGTGCCGGCAAAGTCTTGCGGGTTCTGGGTCGCAAGCACGATGAACGGCGACGGCAGCTCCAGACTCTGGCCGTCCAACGAGACCTGCCCGTCGTTCATTGCTTCGAGCAGAGCAGATTGGGTGCGAGGGCTAGCCCGATTGATCTCGTCGGCGAGCAAAACATTGGTGAAAATCGGTCCGCGACGGAGTTGGAAATCACCGGTACGCCGGTCGAACACCGAAACGCCCAACAAGTCGCTGGGCAGTAGGTCACTGGTGAACTGAACGCGGTTGACCTCTGCGCCAATCGCTCGCGCAAGCGCGCGGGCCAGCGTCGTTTTTCCAACACCAGGCACGTCTTCGATCAAGACGTGGCCCCCTGCGAGGAGTGCAACGACCGCGAGCTCTACGACCTGCGGCTTTCCTTCCAGCGCTACCTCAACCGCCCGCCGAAGATCCCCAAGAAGGGCTAGCCGTTCGGCATCCGCGGCGATCGCACTAGACGTCATTGCCAGCCATCGTAGCACGCGCCTCCGGGCAGGCGACCAGGCCGAAATTCCTCCGTCCCGCCCATAGGCTGAAAGGCCAGCCGACTACGGGCCACACTCGCACAGGACGGGGAGGGCAGCTACTGTCGGCGGGTGTCCGCAGTTGAACGGATCGTGGTCGATCGTGTGAGTCGTCTGTTTGGCGCAACGGCAGCGCTCCGCAATGTCAGCGTCACGTTCGAATCGAATACCCTCACATTTGTTCAGGGTCCGAACGGCGCCGGAAAGTCCACTCTGCTGGCGATCTTGGCGACGGTGATCCGACCCACGTCCGGAAGGGTGACGTACGAGCCACTCGGGTCGAGTCTGGATCTTGCTCGTCCACAGATTGGCTGGGTAGGCCACGATTCGCACTGCTATCGCGATCTGACGGGCAAGGAGAACGTCGAACTCGCCGCCCAGCTCTACGGCCTACAGGATCCCAAGGGTACGTCACTGGAGGCCGCGGGGCGGGTCGCCGCAAGGGCTTTCTGGGACAAGCCGCTGGCCGCACTGTCGCGGGGTCAGCGTCAGCGCGTGGCGTTGGCGCGAGCACTCGTGCACCGCCCGAGTGTGCTGCTGCTCGATGAGCCGCTCACCGGCTTGGATCGTTCCGCGATCGAGCAGTTCGACATCGTCCTCGGCGAGGAACGCGATCGCGGCACGATCGTGATCGTCGTCAATCACACCGAGGGTTGGGCCGAGCGTCTCGGCGGCAAAGTCGTTCGAATCGAACAAGGCCGTCGTGTGAGCTGAGCGCTCATTGGGGCGCGCCAACGGCAGCGTCCGCGACATAGTCGACGAGCTCGACGGGTAGCTTGCCATGGAGCCCCAAGGCGACGGTCTTCTGGGGAGGCCAGAGTCTCCGCAGCTCGTCGAGGTTCGTCGCGCTGCTGGCGTCGCGTTCCGGTCCAGCCAGCAGCACGTAGTCGGGGGGGCGAAAGTCGCCGCGTAGAGCGCGCAAACAGGCGCCGACCTCGCTGAGCACTCCGAGTCGGTCTGCTGCGACCAAGATCCAAGCGTTCGGCTGCAGCACCCGGATCAGGTCCAGGTTGGTCGCGCCAGCGTCGTTCAATGGGGAGAACAAGCCTCCCGCGGTCTCGATCAGCGTGCACTCGACCCCTCGGCTATTCGCGGCGACGTAGCGGTCCACCTCGTCGAGATCGACGGCTACCCCCTCCATGCGCGCCGCCAGCGAGGGGGCGAGCGGCGCGGCAAGGGCATACCGCGGCGGCGTCCACAAGGCACCGGACGCGATGCGTTTGGCGTCCGATCCTTCATCCTCGTAGCCCGACTCGATCGGTTTCAGTGCTCTGACCGAGAGCCGCTCCCTGAGTTCCACGTGAAACAAGGTGGTCGCGTGCGTCTTTCCGACCCCGGTTCCCGTGCCTGCAATTACGACTCGTCCCACGCCGCCTCCACTGCGCTGACGATGCGCCGGAGCGCTTCCTCGTCGAAATCGGCCTTTACGGCGATTCGGAGGCGCGAGCCGTTCTCCGGCACCGTCGGCGGCCGAATCGCTTGAACGAGGATGCCCTGCTCCCGACAAGCGTGAGCGGCCCTCATCGCGCGTTCCTCGGAGCCAGCGACCACCGCCACGATCGGGCCGTGAGAACCGGGTACCAGCGGCAGCCCCGCGACTTCGAGTGACGAACGCAGCCGGCGACTGTTGTCGAGGAGACGCTGCCGAAGCTCGGGTGAATGCTTCAGACGTTCCACGTGAAGTCGGGTAACCTCTGCCAGCGCTGGGCTCGTCCCCGTGCTGAAAACGAAGGGCCTCGCACAGTTCCAAAGCACTTCGCGCAGCTGGTCGGTCCCAGCCACGAATCCTCCTTGAGTGCCAATTGCCTTCCCGAATCCGCCAGTGAGCGCGTCGGGGACGATGCCCGCCTCCCGACACAGCCCTCCGCCATGGGGCCCGAAGACGCCAAGCGCGTGGGCCTCGTCGACAATCAGTGCAGCCCCGTACTCGTCAGCGGCGCCGCGAGCGGCGACGAGATCCGGACTGACGCCGTCCATGCTGTAGTAGCTCTCGAGGACAAGCCAGCGTCGCCCCGGCGAGGGCGCGCCCAGCGCCGCCCGCATCTCCGTGGGATCCAAAGCGTCCACGATCGTGGTGCGGGCTTTGGAGAGCCGGATCCCGTCGATCAACGAGGCGTGGTTTGCTCGCGCCGAGACCACGTGGTCATCGGGACTGACCAGCGCCTGGAGCAGTCCGACGTTCGCGGCAAAAGCCGACGGGAACACGAGAGCCGACGGGAGGCCCACCCAATCGGCCAGCGTGTGCTCGAGGGTCAAATGTCGGGGATCTGTGCCGTGCACTAGCCGGGCGGCGCCGGCGCCCACGCGAGATGGAGTGGCCGCCAGCTCCTCGCTGGCAAGTGAGTAGTAGTCGTTCGTCGCCGCGTCGATCATCGGCAAACAGAGGCGTCGAGCCGCGGCCGTGGCTTGAGCTCTGCCCCGGTCGCCCGAATCCCTGAGCAAGCCGCGCTCAGAAAGCGACCGAAGCTTTTCGCGCAGGAAGGACTCCATGAGAGGCGTCTATCAGGCCACGCGCGGGGGGGCGACCCAAACAATGTTTCACGTGAAACGTGTTCAGCGTCTGTTGGACCGACCGAGAATCCGCCCCCTCGCTGGCTCGCGGCGCGGGCCACGAGTCTCGATATCAAGATCAGCGCTTGCACCGTTCATCAATACCCAACCGGGCCCCGAGACCCCGCACGCGCCCCCGAGCGCTACGCAACGTCACCCCCATGGCCCGCAGGGGCTGCGCTTCGGCGGAGAGGCGATGCTCTGCGCGAGCGGTTGCAGCGCACTCGGCAAAACCCCAAGCGCGCGCCGAGAACGCTCCGACCGCCGCTTTGAGCGGTGTCTAAGCACAGCACGGAGCGCTCCCACCGCCACTTCGCAGGGCGTCCTCGCACCCCGAGAGCGCTCGTGGTGCCTCCGTCACGCGCCAGGTCGCCCCGCAGCCCGCGCTCGTACCGGCACTCCCACACCCCACGTCGCTACGAAGCAAGCGGACGTGACAGCGCTTCGATACCCCAGCCACGCCGCACAAGCAGACGCAGCGGCCCGCGCAACCCAGGAAGGGGCCCGACCAGCGCTCGCGGCGCCCTCCGAACCCACCCCCAGCTGCCGAGACCCGCTCCGGCCGCTGCCCGTGACGCTCCACTCGCTTTCCGAAGCGCTCGAACCGTGTTCTGCTGGCGAGCCTTCGATTTCCGCAACCCTCAAGGCTCCCCATCAGAAGCTGTGCTGCAGCGGTGCGGAACCTCTGGTCCCACCCCCTCGCGCTGTCGAACCTTCGCGCTCCCGACCCCCGTACTGGGACCCGGTTCCTTCATGCCCGCGAACTCATTAATACGCGTACATCTTTTTACAAACCCGTTTTATTTCCACTCCTTCGGCCGTACCACGCTGGTCCCGCGGGGGCGATTCCCCGGGGACGCATCCGCTCCAGTCCACTGCCTGACGAGCCCCGCACCATCAAGAGTACGCGTTCGTCTCTTTCAGGCGGGCGTGCTCGCGCGCCGGAAGTCGCGCCCGGTCCGCATAGATATGCTATCGTCTCTTTATGCAGCCGGCCAGAAGTCCGGGGCGTGGTCAGTACGACCGCACCTTGAGCGCTTCGCAACGCGCCCAGATCCAGCGCGAGATGGTCGCGTCTTGCGTGCTCGGTATCCTGGCGCGCACCCCGGACGCAGTGCCGCAGATTAACATCGACGATTTGTGCTCGGAAACTGGCCTCGGCCGCAACACGGTGTATGGCTTGTTCGGCAGTGCGAGCAGGATTGTCCCCGAGACGTTGGAGGGGGCCTTAGCTCAATTCCTAGCCGCGGCGCTCGGGGACGAGGCGGAGGCCACGCCGCTCGGAGCGTTGGAGCGCGCTGCGGCCCGCTGGGTCGGCGCAGCGCTGCAGAACGTCGCGGTCGCCCAGCTGTTACTGCGCTGGCAGCGACCTGCGCTGGCAGCGGCCGTTGCCGAATCGCTACGACGGCTGCTCGCGCGAGGCATCGCCGCGGGAGCATTTGCCCCAGACACCCTGCCGCAGCGTCTGCCCTATGTCGCCGACGTTTACTTGGTCGCGCTGAGCGAAGCCAACGCGCCCGGGGCCAGTCAACGCGTACTGGCCCGCACTCTGTTCGACGCGAGCCTCCGCTTAGCCCGCTGAGTCCGGAACCCGCTCGCTCCGGTCCAAGGGGCTGGGCACTCCCGCAACACAGTGCTAACCCGGCGCGCATGAGCACGCGCGAGCGCCCAAGGCCCTGCCGCAACCTCGCCCGAGAACTAGGCGGGTGGCGGATGCACAAGGCCTCCCTGAGTTTGCTGCTTGCCGTGGCCTGCACTCACTCCGATCCACCAACGCCCTCCGACACACCGCCGGACGCGACCGCCGCTGCCAGTCATTCAGCCAGCGCAAGCATCCCAACCGCCGTTTCCCTTTGGGAAGACCTCTCGCTTTGCGACGTCCGCCACCAAGGTCTGGTGATTGACGCTGCCTCGGACTGGGCCGACAGCCACCGCGGATACTTTCTGGGCCCGTTCACGGATACGCAAGCCTCGCAACCGGGACAGTCCGCTTTGGCACCCGTCCAGAACGCACGCGTCGACTACGAGTTTTGGTCGGACCGCGAGGCGCGCGACGTGCGGATCACCGTACGCGCTCAAGCGCACGCCGCGACGCGACTGAGTTTGGACGTCGACGGGTTTCGCCTCCCCGAGCAACGGCTGCCCACTGCTGCGCCCGGTCTTCTGACGTTTGGTCCGGTTCCGGGTGAACTCGCGCGCGGCCGCCACAGTCTCAGCCTGCGCCTCGGTGGGCGAGACAAGACTCAGCTCGGAGCCAAAGCCTACCTCGATTGGCTGCGCGTTCACCTACCGGACGACGGCACCAGTTACGTCCCGCCCACCAAATCCAACCTGCTGCAAGACGTCGCGCTGGGGGATCAACCACGGCGAGTCGTGGCGCTGCGCGCTCCGGCGAGTATCCGTTGTCCACTCTTTCCGACGCGCGGCACGCGTTTGGCCTTGGACCTCGGCTACTGGGGCACCGGTGAAGGGATCGGCCAGATCAAACTGCTGACGGCCGATGGGCGCACGATCCTATTGGCCGAGCAGAAGGTAGCTGCAGAAGAACAACGCGGCACTTGGACGCCGCTGGAGTTGAGCCTCGACGCTTTCGATCATCAGCTGGTGGCAGTCGAGTTCGACGCCTTGCAGACCTCGGCAGGTGGTCGCGTTGCCTTCGCCGAACCCCGCCTGCTACGCGCCCCCGTCGCACCCGCGACGCCAAAGACCACGAACGTCGTGCTGGTACTCGTCTCGGGCCTTGGACGGCGCTTGCTCCCACCGTGGGGCGACGCCGCCAGCATGCCGAACTTGGCGGAGTTCGTGCGCACCAGCACGGTGTTCGAGGGCTATCGCGCAAACTCGACCATCGTGCCCGCGGTCGCAGCGACGCTGCTCACCGGGGCCAGCGTCAGTCAACACCGGATCATGGACTTGTCTGCGCGCTTGCCTGCGCGCCTGCCCGTGATCGCCGATCAAGTGCGCGCTTTGGGTGGCACCTCTGCTTTCTTCACGAACGTGCCGTTCACGTTTGACGCGTTTGGCTTCGGTCGTGCTTGGAGTCGCTTTCAAGCGTACTCACCGCGCCAGGATCTGCCCGCCACCGAGCCGTTGCGCGAGGGTCGTATTTGGCTCGAGCAGGCCGCTGCGAATCCCAATTCAAAGCTCCTGGTGCTGCACCTCAGTGGGGCGCACCCACCGTGGGACGTCACGCTCGACGAAGCCAAAGTGCTACCGCCCAAAGACTACACCGGCGTGATCGATGCGCGCCGGGGTGCCGCGAGTCTCAGTGACGTGCGCAACGGACGCGTGAAGCAGAAGGCGTTGAGCGCCCAGGATTGGATCCGCCTCACCGAACTGCAACGCACGGCGCTGCGAAAACTCGATCAGAGCTTCGGAACTTTGCTCAAGGCCCTCGATCGCGACAGCCGGGTTCACGACTCGTTGGTCGTCTTCATGGGCGATGTGGCCATGGGCGATCCACCCGTGACGCCGCTGGCAGCGATCGGCAATCTAGAAGAGGCCCGACTGGCCGCACCGTTGATCGTGCGATTTCCGGCAACGAACGAAGGGCGGCGCATCACTTCAACGGTTGGGCCCGAGACCATTTCGCGCACGCTCTACGAGTCGCTCGGGTTGCACTGGCCAGGCGAGGGCTCGATGCCAACCTTGGACGAGCTCGCTCGAGACCCTTCCGCATCACCAAACGCGTCCGGATCCCTCGCGCTGCAGGGTGATCGCTTCGCCTTTACCCTCGGACCCTGGCTGTTGACCGGGCACTTCGGCGAGCAACCGGCGCTGTGCGATCTCGAGATAGATCCATCGTGTCACGAGAACGTGTTCGGGCGCGAACCGTTCGCGGCCCAGTGGTTGTGGCGCCTCTTGCTCAAGGTCGCCCGCCAAGGCGGGGGTCAGGCGGTTCCCCGCGAAGCCGCAGAGCTGGATGACGACACGCGCGCCTCGCTCGACGCTTTCGGGCTTTGAAAGCGACGATTTCCGAGTCTTGGCCAGAGCCGGCCGGACGCCGAGGTTGTGGGGATGCCCCCAAGTGTGGAATAGGGCCCGCAATGGCAGCTCTGAAGCGCACCGGCACCCAACTTCTGCAACATCGCAAGGTCGAGATCGACACCGGCTTTCATCGCCTGGCGGAAGGCTCTGTCCTGTATCGCGCAGAGGGCACCGTCGTGCTGGCGACGGTCAGCGTCGACGAATCAGTGCCGAAGTTCCTGTCTGGCACCGGTCGCGGCTGGTTAACGGCGGACTACCAGATGCACCCGCGCGCAAACCCCAAGCGACGCGAGCGACGCGATGGACGTAACGAACCTCTGTCGGGTCGGGCGCGGGAGATCGAACGTTTGATTGGGCGCTCGCTGCGCTCGGCGGTGGATTTGGACAATTTGGGTGAGCGCACGCTGTACGTCGATTGCGACGTTCTCGAGGCCGATGGCGGCACTCGTACGGCGTCGGTCACGGCCGGTTGGGTCGCGCTGGCGTTGGCGTGTGATCGCCTGTATGCGAACGGCTTGCTGCGTGGACCCGTGTTGCGCGATCAAATCGCCGCGATTAGCGTCGGGCACGTCGACGGCGCGTTGGCCCTCGACCTTTGTTACGAAGAGGACAGCAAGGCGCGCGTCGACATGAACGTCGTCGGGACGGCTTCGGGCTCGGTCGTAGAGATTCAAGCGACGGCCGAGGGGCGAGCCGTGCCGCGCAAGGCGATCGACGAAATGACCGACTTGGCTTTCCTGGGCATTCAGTCCCTGTGCGCTCACCAGCGAAGCGCGCTGCAGGGCGCGGGAGTGCCGCTCGATCGAGTCCTGCGCCCCGCGGCGATCACCCAATCATGAGTAGTCTCGGTTCTCACAATCCCGCCAATGGGGGCCGTGTCGATCTGCACCTGCAGGACATAACCGCCACGCACGTGACGTACACGGTCGCGCTCGCCACCGCGACCAACCGCTGGCAGGGAGTCGTGGCGCTCGCTATCGACGACGGATCCCTGGCTTGGCAGGGAGGGCAGGGCGAGACCGCGCCGGATTGGTTGATCGAATTCTGTCGCGGGTTACTGCGCAGCGCCTGGCGCACGCGCGAGAGCGTGGCTTGGCCGCGACGCCTCACCCGTTGGCGCGACGCCAAAGACTGAGCGTTGGCTCGGATGCGCGCTTCGTTCAGGCCGCGCGCACGACACGACGCGGTTCCGGTACCGGCTGCAACACGATGATCGCGGCTTCGTGATCGACGGCGCTGGTGCCCACTAACGCGGCCCGACCTGGCGTCGCCCTCACACCGTCGAACTCCAGCTCCGAGCCCCCGCCGTACTCCACCCAAGCCAGGATACGGGTTTGCCCGCGAGGCGCGCCTTCGGGTCGAAACAACTGCAAGTGCATTCCCCGCACCAAAGAGCTGTGACCCAGCACCCGCTGCAAAGACGCGACGGGCAGCTCGTCGGGCGCAGCGGCGAGTCGTAACTCGTGAACCACCAATTGCGCTCCTTCGGGTAACTCGTAAGCGCAACGCAACTCGATCCGGAGCACGGACATCGACAATAGCCCAGCCGTCTCGGCGACGAGCCCTGTCCAAGACAGGTCACGTCTGCGTGCCGGGCGGAGGGTGCCGATTCCGTGGTTGGACATTTTCCCGTTCTCCTCTGGTTCGTTCTAATGCAGTCCCTGTGCCAGCCTGGTTCAGAGCGATCTCGACCGGGACATCCTGTGGATTGCTGGCCTTTTCCTACAACTCACCTGAACGCGATACTGCCCGCCTGTCCGGGAGCGCACACTGATCCGCGCCTCGCGTCACGCGTCGAGGCAGCTGTGCACATGGCACGCTGGGTCGGTGGGGAGCCAATCGAGCTCGACCCATGGGACCCTGCAGACCCTGCGTCGAAGCAAGTGGCTGTGCGCAAAACGGCGCCGACGCCGCTCAGCCGGAATGCGCAGCGGCGCGTAAGGCCGCGATCGCAGCCTTTCGATCCGGTTCCCCGAAGACCGCTGTGCCCGCGACTAGAACCGTCGCCCCGGCGTCGGTAACCTGACGCGCTGTGCGCGGCGAGATCCCGCCGTCCACCTCGAGTTGAATCCCGAGACCGCGTTGTCCAATCCGTGCTGCGAGGCTTTCGAGCTTGCGCAGTTGGCTGGGGATGAAGCTCTGACCACCGAAGCCGGGATTGACGCTCATCACGAGGATCAGATCCAAGTCCTCCATTACGTAGTCGAGCGTCGACTCGTGAGTACTCGGGTTCATGACCGCACCGGCCTTCGCTCCGAGTTCGCGGATGCGCGCCAGCGTACGCTGCAGGTGCGTACACGCCTCCACATGCACGCAGACGTAATTGGCGCCTGCGGCGACGAACGCTTCGATGTGCCGCTCGGGCTCGCGGATCATCAGGTGCACGTCGAGCGGCAGCTTGGTGACGCGCCGCAAAGCGCCGACCACCGCGGGACCAAACGTGATGTTCGGCACGAAGCTGCCATCCATGACATCGACGTGGATCCAATCGGCGCCCGCTTGCTCGACAAGCCTCACCTCGTCGCCCAGGCGCGTCAAATCGGCACTGAGAACAGAAGGTGCGATGAGCGGAGACATGGTCCCAGTTACACAAACTACGAGCCGCAACACAACGTAGGTTCGCCCGCGCGGGTTGCCGGGCCGATGCGCGACGGCAGACGCGCCAGCTCGAGCATGTTATTTTGGGATGGAAATGATCACGCGCCCTCTCGGCAAGCAGGACTATGATCACATCGTTCAGGTCATCGACCGTTGGTGGGGCGGACCGACGAGCACGCTGGCGCACCCGCTCTTTTTCTACGAGCTTGGACAGCTAGCGCGGGTCGTCGAACACGACGGGATCCTGGTGGGTTTTCTGTTTGGCTTCGTCGCCCCCGGGCCACCGCGTACCGGTTACGTTCACTTGGTGGGCATTCATCCGGACTATCGTCGACGCGGCGTCGGCAAAGTGCTTTACCAAGCCTTCGAAGAGGACTGCCGTGTCGACGGTTGCACGCGCTTGAAGGCCATTACGACGCAGCCGAACGAAGCCTCGATCGCTTTTCATCAAGCGACGGGCTGGGTCACGAGCTGCATCGACGACTACGCAGGCCCTGCGCGACCGCGCGTCGTGATGTTCAAAGAGCTCATCGGCAACTGAGGCCGCTGCGACGCCCGCCAAGCTTCAGGGCTTTGGCGCCTCGGACCTCAACTGCGTCTCGAAGATGAACGGGCCGAACGGAATCAGAGCGGCGACGAACGCTTTGAATACTCGCCCTTTGGGCCACTCGAGCTCGGAGGCGACCTGCATCAGCACCGCCAGGTAGGCGAGGAACAGCAAGCCGTGAAGCATGCCGACCACGCGCACCGCCAGTGGCTCGTGCGCGAAGTACTTGAGGGGCATCGCGATCAGCAGCAGCACCAAGAAAGAGCCACCTTCGAGACGACCTGCCCAGTAGAAGCGCCCAATCAGATTCGAGGCCATGTGCAGGGACGCATAGCCCTTTCGCACTCGAAGCGGATCTCGAAACCCACCACGGATCGGAAAAACGCGCGGACAGAACGTCAGGGCTGCTCGGGGCCGCGCAGCGCTTGTCCCAGGTTTGCAGGATTGGGTCGCACCTGTTTGAGCCAGTTACGCAGAGCCAGCAAATCGTGGTGTCGCGGATCGATCAACTTGAGGCGTCGAGTTAGGCCTCGCGCCATTGCCGTGTCACCCAGCGCGACGGCCACCGCCGCTTGGCGGGCCAGGTCGTCCGCCAAGCGCTGCAGCGTCCTCGTATCGCGCAGCTCGGTCTGATCGGCGACCTTTGCGACGCGCGCGACGGCCCTGCGCAAGCGCCGCCCCCCCAGCTCCCGGTCGACCCGCCCGGGCGTATGCGAGGCGAAGCGAAACCACAGGCCGTCGGGTTCCAGATGACGCAGCAACGGCCGATTCCAGTCGGCATCGGCTTCGACGCGCAGGGGTCTGGCGTCGGCGAGTTCGGTCAGCGAGTACTCACTGGGCAGTCCGTGCGTCGCCTCATCACGGATCAGTGGAGCCAAACGGGGTTCCAAGCTCAAGAGATTGCGCGCCATCGCGCCCTCGCCGAGCAGCGACGTCGGGATCACGAGCACGTCGGGGCGCAGACCCGCCGTCAGCCGAGACGACCAGATGCGCCAGGCCGCGTCAGATGAACTCAGCAAGAGCAAGCTGTTTTGCGGTAAGCGCTCGAACGCTTCTTCGGACCAGGCACGGGTCGCGCTCTGTTCGTTGCCGCGCCCCGCCTGATCGCCGCCCTCGGCGATCAACAAGAGCGCCCCCAGGTGAACGATGACGGCGACGCGCCGCAGAGTGCGCGCGAGAGATGCCGTACGCCGTCGTGCGAAGTCCAGGGTTGCGGCAAGCCCAAGCGAGGCCAATACCGCGGAGGCGGCCACCGCGACCAACGTGATGCCGCCCTTGTCACCTTGCAGCCAACCCAGCGCAATCCAACTGCCGAGCGGCAGCGCGACGCGAAAACCCGCTGGACGCAGCCACGCGGCAACCGCGCCCAAAGTCGCGAGCGCCGCGACGTAGAAGCCGAGCTCGATCGGCAACGCCCGCACCGCGAAGTGGTAGGTGTCCGCGGCGTTGAGGCTCGAGCCCAAGGCCACGAACGCACTGGCGCCCGAAGCGACGAACGACGGCAGCGCACCGAGCGCCCAGGTTAGGCCCCAGGTGAACAGGGCGGCCCCAGCTTGAAGCAGCGTCGGCAGCCGCAGTTCGCTCAGACACACGATCGCCAGGGTCAGAGCCGCGGCCGCGGCACAGGGCAGGGACTCGAGCGTCAGCAGGCCGAGCGCAAAACCGTGCCCGAGCCAGCCGCGAAGCTCTCGAGGAGCGGGCAGCCAGCCGATGACGAGCAGAACCAAGAGCGCGGCGAATGCAGGGCTTCCGATCAGCGTCGCCGCGCCTTGCCAGGCGCTGCCCAGAGTCGCCATCAAGGCCGCGGCCAAGGCCAAGGGCGCGGTACCGCGTCCCGCCTGGCCGGCGAGCAGGCGTAGAGCGAAATGATAGATCACGACGCTCGCCAGCGAGACGGCCAGGGCGCTGAAGAGCGACAGGCGCCACAGGACGTTCCCGACGGGCAGCAACGAGAACACCCCGGACAGCCCGCTGGAGAGCACCCCTCCCGACCCCACTTGAGTCAGACCCAGAGCGCGGACGACGGCGATGTCCTGCTCCCAACGTTCGGCGCCGTCCAGACGGCTGAGGGCCAACGACAATGGAAGAAGAGCCGCCGCCCAGGCACAGAGCGATTGAAGCGGCGCGCGCTGCGAGCTCACCGAGCCGTCTGTGCCATGCCCACGGCACACGGGCCCAATTTCCAACCGAGGCCCAGCGCCGTAGAGCTGGGCCGTGGAACTGTGCCGCGGTCGTTGTGCAGTCGCGCCCCACGCGCTAAATGCGGGACCCCGAAATGTGCCTCGCGTGTTTGCGCGGGACGAGAGTGAGACGAACGTGGCCAGATTCATCGACGAGCTGAAGCGCACCCATCACAACAACGCCCTCAAGTCGGCAAACATCGGCGAGGAGGTCGTCCTTTTCGGCTGGGTCGACAAGCGTCGTGACCACGGCAGCTTGATCTTCGTCGACCTGCGCGACCGCGAGGGCCTCACCCAAATCGTGTTCGACCCGGAGGCGAACGCAGGCGCGCACCAAGTCGCCGAGAGTCTGCGCTCCGAGTGGGTGATCGGCATTCGTGGCACGGTTCGCGGTCGCGGCGAACAGTTCAGCAAGAAGAAGGGCGAGATGGTCAGCGCCGCCAACCCCAACTTGGCCACCGGCGAGATCGAGGTGCTCGTCACCGAAGCGGTCGTATTCAATAAAGCCGAAACTCCGCCGTTCGAGATCACCGATCACCTCGACACGCGTGAAGAGGTTCGGCTGCAGTATCGCTACCTCGATTTGCGACGCAAGCCGCTACAGCAAGCGCTGCGCTTGCGTCACCGCGCCAACCAGGCCATTCGCAACTATTTGACCGAAGCGGGTTGCCTCGAACTCGAGACGCCGTACCTCGTCAAATACACCCCGGGCGGCGCGCGTAACTTCTTGGTGCCTGCGCGCGTTTCCCCGGGCAAGTTCTACGCGTTAGCCGAGAGCCCGCAGCTGTTCAAACAGCTGTTCATGGTCGCCGGATACGAGCGTTACTTCCAAATCGTGCGCTGTTTCCGCGACGAGGACTTGCGCTTGGACCGCCAACCCGAGTTCACTCAAATCGATATCGAGATGTCGTTCGTCAACCAAGACGACATCTTCACGTTGGTCGAGGGCCTGGTCTTTCGGATCTGGAAAGAGGCGCTCGGGCTCGACCTGCACACGCTGTACCCGGATGGTCGCTTCCCGCGCATGAAGTTCGACGACTCGATGCGTGATTACGGCAACGACAAGCCCGACTTGCGCTTCGACATGAAGCACCTCGATCTGACCAACCTCGTGATCGATCACGACGGCGGCGGCATCGGCTTCTTCAAGCAGATCTCCGACAAGTTCAAAGACGGCACTTACCGGCGCGATCTGCCGCCCGAGATCGTCAAGGGCATGCTGATCCCAGCCTCGGCCAAGCTCACGCGCACCGAGGGTGACAAGCTCGAAGCCTACGCCAAGAGCATGGGCGCCGGCGGTCTGGCCCGCGTGAAAGTGGGCGCGGACGGCAGCTGGTCTCAATCGCCGCTAGCCAAGAGCGTGACGGACTCTTTCCGACTCGCGGTCAACCAAGCCTTCGGCGCCGCCGACGGCGATGTGATCGCGTTCCAGTTCGGCAAGACCCAACTCGTGCACACGGTGATGGCGAATCTGCGCTTGTTCGAGGCCAAGCGTAGCGGCCTGATCCCCGAGGTCGGACACGGGGATCGCTGGAAGTTCTGCTGGGTGATCGATCCGCCATTGTTCGAGTACGACGACGATCACAAGCGCTGGGCAGCTGCGCACCACGCGTTCACTCGCCCCCACGACTCGGACGTCGATCTGATCGAATCCGATCCCGGCAAGGTGAACTGCTATCGCTACGACTTGGTCCTGAACGGCTTCGAGATCGGTGGCGGTTCGATCCGTCTGCACGACCCGGTCGTGCAAGCGCGCGTCTTCGGCGCGCTCGGCATCGGGCCCGATGAAGCGCGCGAGAAGTTTGGCTTCCTGCTAGACGCCCTCAAGTTCGGCGCACCGCCGCACGGCGGTATCGCGCTCGGCATGGACCGCATCGCGATGTTGATCGCGGGCAGCGATAGCATTCGCGACGTGATCGCGTTCCCCAAGACCCAACGCGGCACCGACATGATGAGCGACGCACCCACGGCGGTGCTGCCGGAGCAGCTCGCCGAGCTCAGGATCCGAACGATTCAGGAGTAACCCCGACGGGCACATTGCGAGTCAGCGTCGGCCAGGGAGCCAGTCCGGCTAACTGCTTGACTCCTTAGGGTGCCCCTGCGCACGCTCCAAATCCCATGGCGGGCACGATTCTAGTTGTTGACGACAGTCCGACGATTCGTCGCGTCGTCACCGGCGTGCTCCATGCGCGGGGATTCGTCACGCTCGCAGCCGCGGACGGTAAAGAAGCGCTCGAGGTATTGCGCGAAAACAGCGTCGACATGGTGCTGCTCGACTTCGTCATGCCCGTGATGAACGGCTACCAGTTCTGTCGCGAGCTGCGTGCCGACGCGCGTTTCAATCAGTTGCCCGTGGTGTTGATGAGCGCCAAGGGCGACAAGATTCGCGGGCAGTTCGTTCAGCAAACCGGGGCGGTCGACGCCATCACCAAGCCCTTCGATCCACGCGCCCTGGTGGCGGTCGTCGAAACGACCCTGCGCAAGCCGACGCGCGATTCGCGTAAGCCGTCGGAACGCGACGACCCCGCGCTCGATCTGAAACGCGTTGAAGCGCTCAAGGATCCCGAAGAGCGCGCACGCGAAGTCGCGGGTCTGTTCGCACGCGGCCTAGCGGCCTTGGTCTTGCCAGTCGCGAAGAAGGTGGGCGCGAATGGTGATCAAACGCAGTTAGCCGAGGGCCTGCGCGCGGCCCTCGAACCCGAGCGCTTGCGCGGCCTCGGCGGTCTGTTGTCACTGCTCGACAAGCGCCGCAGTGAGTCGGCGGTATTGTCCGGCGACTTGAGCTTCATCTCGATCGCCGAAGTGCTGCAAATGCTCGAGCTGCAGCGTCAAACGGGAGCGTTGCACATCAACTACGGTGACCAGGCGATTGCCATCTACTTGGTCAACGGCCGGATCGACTTTGCGCGCGCAACGAACTTGCCGATGAGCTTTCGCCTCGGCCGCTTCCTGGTCGAAGACGGAGTCGTGACGCGTGAACAGTTGAGCCCAGTGGTGGACGGCTCGCGTCCCGAGCGGCGCCTGATCGGCGAAGAGCTCGAACGCCGCGGCTTTGCTACGCCGGACCAAGTGAAGCTGGCGCTGAAACGCCAATCGAGCGAACTCGTCTACGAATCGGTACGTTGGAAGCAGGGCCGCTTCAACTTCGACGTGGGTGATTCCTGCCCCGAAGCCACGATGGCCCAGCTCAGCCTCGCCCCAGGCGGGCTGCTGATGGAAGGCTTCCGGCGCGTCGACGAGTGGCAGCTGATCGAGGGCTCGTTCAAGTTCGACGATGTGCTCGTTGTCGACGCCGCCGCCGTCGAACGCATTTCGGAGCGCTCCGAGCTCGAGCCGCTCGAAGAGCTCGTGCTGGCGACGATCGACGGCAAGCGCAAGGTCCGGCAAATCGTCGACGACGTGGACGCGAGCACGTTCGACGTTTGCAAGGCCCTGTATCAGTTCCTGAACGCGGGCGTCGTGCGCCGCAAGAGCGTCTGAGGGCGTCCGTGTCAGCGGCTCTCGAGTTGCTCGACCCCGCAGGTTATCCCGCGCTGCAGCCGCTGCTCGATGCCGACGGCGCACACGGCATCGATTTGAAGGTCGAAGCGGACAAGACCTGGAGCCGCATTTGGGCGATCCGCGCGAAGCCCGGAGCCCAGATCGTATCCGGGCTGATCACCTGGTGGACTCCGGGACAGGTTGAAGTCGTTCACCTGGTGACGGATCCGAGCGCGCGACGTCAGGGTCATGCGCGCAGACTGATGCAAGCGCTGATCGACGCTGCCCCGAGCGACGCAAGTGTGTGGCTCGAAGTTCGACGTTCGAACACCCCAGCGCGCGCTCTGTACATGGCGCTTGGCTTCGAGTTGTCCCGCGAGCGCAAATCGTACTACGCCGATGGCGAGGACGCGCTGGAGTTGGTCAGAGCCGCGCGCGAAGGGAGTGAACGATGAAGGTCGCCGTCGCGATCCGCCAAGGGACGGCTCTGGTCGCGTTCATCGGCGCGGCCGTGTCCACCGCCTGCGACTCGAATTCGTCCCAAACCGACGTGGACGTCGCGCTGCCCTCAGCCACCGTGAACGCGGGCGTCGTGCCAGCGCCGACCGACACCGGTGTCAATCCGGAAGCCAGCTCGGACAGCGTGCGCCGTCAATTGAAGGAGGCCACGACCAGGGCGCGCCCCTTCGACTTGCAGCACGCACCGGAGCCGGACAGCATCGGCTCGGAGCTCGCAGCGCGCCTGCAAGCGATCAACATCGACGCGCATTGGGGACCGTCGACACAAGCGCCGCCACCGCCCTTCGCGGGACTCGATGGTGAGCGGCTCGACGCGGCCCGTGCAAAGGTGCAGGCAACGCAGTCGATCGAACTGCAGACGTCCGGGCGCATGCGCTTGCTCGTCAGCGGGGGAGCTTCGGCGCTGCTCTCCGGCAGCGTCATCTGGGGCCGCCCCGACCGCTCCGGCTGGCTCTTGAGCTGGCCGGACGCCGACCGCTACCGTTCACTTCCAGCGGGCAGCTTGTTGGCCGTGTTGCGCGAGGCACGCGCCGACGCGGCGTCGTTGATCATTCCGCGCGTCGAGGCCGAGCGCCCACTGAAAGAACGCCGCTTTGGCTTTCCTTTGTTGCGCACGCACTTGACGACGAATCGCGGCTCTCTGACCCTCGATCAAGTCGAGATCCCGGAAGCCGAGAGCGCGGGCATTCCGCTCTGTCGCTTACTGCTCGAGCTGCTCGTGGCCAACGCGACCGCCGCGCCGTGCAGCCAACGCGAGATCCCGGTGCGAGCGCACTTCGAGTTTCCGGGGGTCACGTTCGATTGGATTGCAGACAACTTCAGACAGCGCGCCGAGAACGTCGAGGAGCTCAAGGTGCCCCCCGACAATGCCGAATACGTCGAGCATGGCTTGCCTAGTCGCACACGGCCGTTACTCGATGACGACGATTGGGTCGCTTTGAAAAAGGCGGACCATCGCGCCACCCTGCGCGTGATCAATCGCGATCAAGTCGCGGCCATCGTGACTTGGGAAGGCACGCCCATCGGTTTTGTTCGGCCGCACGCGGTTCTGAACTTGAGCGGCCTGCCACAAGGCGAGTTTCGCATCGGCGTCCGGGACTTTTTCGGCGCGGAGCTGAACCCCGTCAAGCCCACCAAGCTCGAGAACACGAGCGAGCTGTCCTGGCGGGAGCTCAGCGACGCCGGCACCAAGTGAGCCCTCAGAGTCCGAATTCGTCGACGTAGTCTTGCGTATCGAAGGCGACGTCCTCGAGCCCATCCTCGCTCATCTGACCGCGCAGTGCTTCTGTGGCGATTTGGATGGCGTCGAAGCGCGTCGAGAAACTGAAGTAGTCCTCTTCGTTCGTCTCGGGCAACGCGGCTAGCCGCGCTTCGACCATTTCACGATCCGTGCGCGCCAAGCGCAACTCGGATGACGGTCCCAAGTGATCGGAGGACTGGTGCAGTACGTCATAGCCAACGCCGATCGGGTTAATCGCAAGAAACACGGGCTGCAAACACAAGAGCCAGCCGTTGGGATCGGCATCGACGACACGCCAGAGGCCAGATAGTTCTGCGGCCAAGACTTGCCCGAAGTACGCTCCCATGGCTTGCGCGACGAGTGGGGTCGCTTCGGGGCGGGTCGTGATTTCGGCGTGCGCGCCGCGGGCGTAGTGGTCGAGGATCGGCAGCGTCTCGTGGCTGAAGTCCAACTCCAACCCTAGAGCCGCTTTCACGAACTGCACGCAACTGACGGCCAACTCAGTGATCGTATTTGGAACCGCAGGGGCGACGTCTTCAATGCTCACGCGCAAACTGTACTCGACGGCGGCGCGCACCCCAACGCGATCTTCGACAGCAGCACTGAACCCGCGCTGAACCGCGGCTGGGGACGGTCCCAAATCGGTGCGCCAACCGCTTTACCCTTGCCCAAAGCGCGGACCTCGATTGCAAACACAGCGTGCTCTTTCGCCCCTCTGACTCGGCCTCTGCTGCGTCATCGCTCCGAACGCTGTGGCAAAACCCCGACCTACGAGTCGTCTTGATCGCCAACCTCGTGCTTGGCCTCGGAGTCTCGTTCGTCACGCCGTTTCTACCTTTGTTTGCCACGGACGCGGTCGGCATGGGCGTGCGCGGGTTCGGCGCGTTCATGACCGTGAACGCGTGTTCGAACATCGCGATCGGCACCTGGATCGCGCGCCGCTCGGACCGCCTGGGTAACCGCAAGCAGCTACTGCTGTTGGGCGGTGTGGCGTGCGCGCTCGGTTACCTTTGCTATGCCGTGACGCGCGAGCTGTGGGCATTGTGTCTCGTCGGCATGTTCGTCCTGGGAGTGGGCTCGATCACGTTCTCACAGCTGTACGCGCACACGCGTGAACTGCTGGCCGCATCGACGCTGTCGAAGGGCGCAGTGCCACTGTACATCAACACTTGTCGGATGGCCTTCGCTTTGGCTTGGACAGGTGGACCGGCACTGGCATCGTGGCTCTTGGCCCGCAGCGGTTTCGGCGGCCTGTTCACGGGCGCTGCGGCGCTGCATGTCCTATTTTGTTTGGTGGTCGCCTTGGGCGTCCAAGCTCAGCGCGTGCAACGTCCCGTGCGGCCGATCGCCACTGCGCCGCCCCACATTGAAAGCACCGAGGACGCGCCGCAGCCGGATCGTGTTTACTTGGCACGTTGGTTCGTCGCGTTCGCCTTGCTGTTCGCCGGCCAGAACATGGCACTGATGAATCTCTCGCTCTTGGTGCTGAAAGTGCTCGGGGGTAACGAAACCGATGTCGGCATCGTGTTCAGCTTGGCCCCGTTCTTCGAAGTACCGCTGATGATCTACGTGGGTTGGCTCGCGACGCGCATGCCTTCGGCGCGCTTGATCCGGGCTGCGGCGGTGATCTCGGTGCTGTATTACAGCGGAATACTCTTCACCCAACACCCCTGGCACGTCTACCCACTGCAGATCCTGAGCGCAGCCATCATCTCGGTCATGGGAGGAGTCGCGATCACGTTCTTCCAAGACCACATGCCCGGTAGACCGGGTGAGGCCACCAATCTGTACACGAGCGCCAGTCGCGTGGGTGCTACTTCGGGGTACCTGTTGTTCGGCGCTGCCGCTGGTTCCTTTGGTTTTCGGGCGGCCTACGGCGTGTGCGCGATTCTAGCCGCCATTGCCCTACTGCTCATGCCAACACTGCGAAACCCACGGACCTCGCTCGTTAGCTGAAGTTCCAAGGGGCGAGCGCTGCAAAAGGCGTTACACTCCGCGACATGCGGATCGGGATTCTGAGCGACATCCACGCCAACTACGAAGCGCTCAGCGCGTGCTTGGGGAAGTTGCGAAGTGAGGGCGTCGATGACCTGTACTGTCTCGGCGATACGGTGGGCTACGGCGGATCGCCGAACGAGTGTGCCGACGTGGTTCGTCAGATCGCGAAGGTCACGATCCTCGGCAATCACGATGCGGCCGTCGCGGGACGCATGGACTACTCGTACTACTACGAAGCCGCCCGCGTCGCCCTCGACGCCCACGTCGCGCTGCTCAGCCTGGAAAACATGGAGTGGTTGCAGTCGTTACCCTACACCCATCACTTGGACGAGATCGGGGTGCAGCTCTGTCACGGCTCGCCCGCGAACCTCGAACAGTTCGACTACGTGTTCTTGCCGGAGCAAGCGCGCGAGTGTTTGCCCATCTACGGCGACTTGCTGCCACTGACGTTGGTCGGTCACTCACACTTGTGCCGCGTATTCGCGCTCACGCCGGACGACGTCGAAGAACTGCCTGCAAAGGACTTCGTGGTCGAGGAGGGACGCAAATACATCGTGAGCGTGGGATCCGTCGGTCAGCCGCGCGACACTGACAACCGCGCGAGCGTCACGCTCTACGACAGCGAAACGCGCAAGTTCGAGTTCCATCGCGTGGCTTACGACGTCGAGGCGGCGGCCGAGAGCGTCGTGCGCCACGACCTCGAACGCAACTTCGCCAACCGACTCTTCATCGGCGCGTAGCGCCTTTGCTCCTGCCGCCCGCTCCGCCTCACCAGCGACGCTGATCCGGCCACGAGCGCTCGCGCCGGGTGCGCGCTCCAAAGCCCTGCCAATTGCGGCGCTCGATCTTGCGTCCGCCCAACATCGGACGGACCAAAAGGAAGCCCGAGACGAAGCCGCCCAGGTGGGCCAAGAACGCCACACCGGGTTCGCCGTAGCCTTCGAGCGATTCGTAGGCCAGTGCGAGATTCTGCCCCACGAAGATCAGAGCGATAACCCAAGCCGGCAATACGACGAAGACCCCCAAAAACAACCAGAGTGGGGGAAAGGTGTTGAGGCTGAGCACCGGCGCCCGCGGGTGCAAGATCAGATAACCCCCCACGACTCCCGCAATCGCTCCCGAAGCGCCGATCATCGGGATGCTGCTGTGGGGGCTCAGGCCGGCCTGAGCGAACGCCGCACCGAGGCCACACACCAGATAGAACAACAGGTAGCGGAAGCGCCCAAGACCGTCTTCGAGATTGTCCCCGAAAATGTGGAGAAACCACATGTTGGACGCGAGGTGGAACCAGCCCCCGTGCATGAACATGCTGCTGAGGATCGTCGGGGCCTCACCGACGGGATCGGCAAAGAAGCGCGCAGGGACCAACCCATACCAGGCAGGGAGCCAGAACGCCCCGGCATTGGTTAGGCGCGTGACCTGCAGATGAACGAGCACGTTGAGCGCGATCAGGCAATAGGTTACCCAAGGCGTCCGTCGCGTCGGATTGTCGTCTCGCAGGGGAAAGAACATGGAAGATCAGCCGCGCGCGATGCCGGGCGGCTCGCATTTGCAGCTAGTCAGATGGGCGGCGGCGACGCAAGGCCCCACGAGTCCTTTGCAGGCAGGGACGCCTCCACTATATCGTGGATCAGCTAATGCCTCGCCAACGCAACTGCCGCACTGCGCCTTGGGCGTTTGGGCTCCGGGCCCTAGGGCTGTCGGGCTTGGGGTTCGCGGCGTGTACCGCCAGTGGTCTGCAGGGCAACGTCTTCCGACACGGCGGCGTCGCGTTCGAAGTCGGCCCGATCCCTGCCGACTGGCACCAAGTCGAGGAGGTGGGGGGAGACGCCTCGCTCGCGTCGTTCGCCTTTCGAAGCGATCAGGAGCGCGTGACCGTCGGCGGCACTGGGCGCTGCGGCCGCGACGGCGACGACGTCCCGTTGCATGCGCTGACGCAGCACCTGATCTTGGGGTTCACGGATCGCAAGGGTGAAGTCGAAGAGCCGCTCACGCTCGATGGGCGCGCCGCTCTGAAGACGCAGCTCGAGGCGCGCCTCGACGGCGTGCCGAAGTTTCTCAGCTTCGTGGTGATCAAGAAGGACGAGTGCGTCTACGACTTTTGGCGAATCGCGGATTCGGCAGACACGGACGATTCGGACTTCGATCGCTTCGTCCTAGGCTTCCACGTCTTGGGCGACTGAGGCCCTGCGCTTCGGCCGCCGCTTGGGTCGCGCCCGCTCGCGATTCATGTTAGGCACGACCAATGGCAGCAGACAGCGTAGCCCCGTCCGTCCGCCGCCCCTCGGCATTGCCGCCTCCGCGCGAACTGCCGAAGGAGAACCCGATCATGCAACGGGTCAACGCGGTCTTCGGGGAGCTCGGGGAGATTTCGGTGATGTTGGCGGGGGCGGTTCGCGCGTTGTTTCGACGACCGTTCGAGGGTCGCGAGATCTTGCATCAGATCGAGAGTCTGGGCGTCGCTTCGACCGGCATCGTCGTGATCACGAGCGTCTTCATCGGCATGGTGATGTCGACGCAGTTCGCGTTCGGTCTGCAGAAGTTCGGCGGCATGGAGTACACCGGCCGCGTCGTGGCGATGAGCTTCGCGCGCGAGCTCGCGCCAACGCTCACCGCCGTGATCGTCGGTGGCCGGATTGGTGCCGGCATGACCGCGGAGCTCGGCTCGATGGCAGTGACCGAGCAGATCGACGCCATCCAGGCCCTCGGCGCCGATCCCGTGAAGAAGCTCGTTGCGCCGCGCTTGATTGCCTCGGTGATCGTGATGCCGATGTTGGGCGTCTTGGCGCTGGCGCTCGGTTTCTCCGGCGCCATGTTAATCACTGACCTACAGTTCGGGATTCCGGCGCGCTTCTTTCTGAGTTCGGCCTTGGCTACGGTCAAGATGGCGGACTTCCTATCCGGCGTGATCAAGACACCGGTCTTCGGGATGATCATCGCGGCCGTGGGTTGTCACTTCGGGATCAAGACGCGCGGCGGCACTGCGGGCGTCGGCAACAACACGACGCGCACCGTCGTCGTCACGTCAATCGCGATTCTGATCTTCGATTTCTTCCTGACCAAGCTCGGGATCTTGCTGTGGAAGTACGCCTAGCACCCGAACCTCCGACAGCGCGCTCTGCGGGGCCCAGACCGGTGGTCGTCACCGGAGCCAGTCGCGGCATCGGACGCGCAACGGCTTTGCTCGCCGCACGGCGCGGCGAGCGCGTGGCTTTGGTCGGGCGTGAATCCGACGCCATGCACGAAGTGACCGATGAATGCCGACGCCTCGGGACCGAGGTCACCTTCGTGGCCTGTGACTTAGCGGACACGCAGCAAATCGACGCCGCCGCGGAGCGGATTGTAGACCTGGGCACGCCCAAGGCGCTGATCAACAATGCCGCCATAATCGAGCGCGCTCCGCTCACGGCGCTTTCCTTGGACAGCTTTCGCAGACAGCTCGACACGAATCTGGTTGCACCGGTGTGGCTGACGCGTGCGCTCGTAGCCTCGATGGTGGCAGCACGGCATGGGCGGATCGTGAACGTCGGCAGCATCAGCGGCGTGCTCGGCACAGCGCATCAAGTCGCGTACAACGCCTCGAAGTGGGCGTTAATCGGCTTCACCAAGTCGCTCGCGCGCGAACTGACGGACAGCGGCGTCTCGGTCGTCACCGTCTTGCCGGGCGGAGTCGCAACCGACATGACACGCGAATCGCCATTCCCGCCGCGCATGAGCGCCGACGACGTGGCGCGCGTGCTGCTCTATTATGCGCTCGACGCGTCGGTTGCGCACAACGGCGCGAACATCGAAATGTTCGCCGACTGAAAGACCCTGCACGAGCGCCGGCACTAAACGCGCCTCGCGTCGCTCGAGGCTTAGGGTAGAGGGCCCGCCACACTCGCTCTCCTTCACCGTTGCTCCCTTCCGGGCCTGGCGGGGTTCAAGGTGCGCAGTCGGCGGACCCACAATTCGGGCGTAAAAAGGCACCTACCGCAGGCTCTTGGAAACCGCAAGCCTGCTTGACGCAGGATTCACAGAGGGATGTTGCCGTGCTTCTTCAGCGGGGCTTCCGGCCGCTTGTTGCGCAACACCTCGAGCCACGAGCACAAGCGCTGCCGGAGCAAGTGCGGGGCGATCACCTCGTCGATGAAGCCGAGCTCCGCGGCGTGATCAGGACTCAAAAATCGCGCTCGGTACTCATCGGCGAATTGCTTGCGTAGCACCTCGGGATGGGGATCCTTGGCGAGGGTTTGCCGGTGAATGATGTTGACGGCACCTTCGGGGCCCATGACCGCCACTTCCGCCGTCGGGAACGCCAAGTTCACGTCGGCCCCGATGTGCTTGCTACTCATCACGTCGTACGCGCCGCCGTACGCCTTGCGGGTTATCACCGTGAGCTTCGGCACCGTCGCTTCCGAAAACGCGTACAGCAGCTTCGCGCCGTGCAAGATGATACCGCGATGCTCCTGTGCCACGCCGGGCAGGAAGCCCGGAACGTCGACCAACGTGACGAGCGGGATGTTGAACGCGTCGCAGAAGCGTACGAAGCGCGCGGCCTTGACGCTCGCGTCGATGTCGAGCACGCCAGCAAGCACTGCGGGTTGATTGGCGACGATGCCCACGGCTTGGCCTCCCAAGTGGGCAAAGCCTATGACGATGTTTGGCGCGTAGCGCGGCGCGACCTCCATGAAATCGGCGTCGTCTGCCATGCTGAGAATGATGCGCTTGATGTCGTAAGCCCTGTTCGACTCCTTCGGGATCAAAGTGTCGAGTTCGTGCAGCGCACGGTTCGCGGGGTCGTTCGTCTGCTTCAGCTGGGGCTTTTCGCGATTGTTCGCGGGCAGAAACTCGAGCAAGCGCCGGACCGCTTGCAAGCAGGCCTGTTCACTCGGGCTAGCAAAGTGGCAAACGCCGGACTTTTCAGCATGAGTCGAGGCACCCCCGAGCTCCTCCTTGGTCACCTTTTCGTGGGTCACCGCCAAGATCACGTCAGGGCCCGTGATGAACATGTGGCTGAGACCCTCGACCATGAACGTAAAATCCGTGATCGCCGGGGAGTACACGGCGCCCCCTGCGCATGGACCCAAGATCACGCTCAACTGCGGAATCACGCCACTGGCCTGCGTATTGCGCCAGAAGATGTCGGCGTAGCCGGCCAAAGACGACACGCCTTCTTGAATCCGAGCCCCGCCGGAGTCATTCAGCCCGACCACGGGCGCACCGACCTGCATCGCCAGATCCATGATCTTGCAAATCTTGGACGCATGAGCCGCGCCGAGTGAACCCCCGAAGGCGGTCGCGTCTTGCGAGAAGACGAAGATCGGCCGGCCCCAGACTTCCCCGCGACCGACGATCACGCCGTCACCGGGCACGCGCCGTTCGTACATGCCGAAGTCGCGGCACTGACTGCTGACCAAGCGATCGATCTCGATGAAAGTGCCAGGATCGAGCAGCAGCTCGACCCGTTCGCGCGCGCTGAGCTTGCTGCGCGCGGGGCGGTCCGACGACAGTGACTGCGAGCTCGGAGCGGCTGCTAGGTTCGGATCGGAAACGGAATCTGCGAGCGCCATGGGCGCATTATCGACCGAGGCCGAGCTCGGGCGCGAGAGACTATTGGCGCTCGGCTAAAGGATCGAAGTCGGCACCAGGGCTCGGACTCGATCCAGTTTCTCCGTGAGGGACGTCCGTAGCCGAGCGGGGCGGATAGGCACGCCGCCCCCCGCGCAAGCGCACCTCTCCATTGCCTTTTGACGTCTCGTTCGCGTCGGATTGTTCGGAATCCGACTCGGCAGGAGCCGGAGGCAAAGTCGAAGGATCCGTAGCCGTGGCAGCGGGTGGCTCGGTGTCCATGGTCTTTTTGAAGTCCGACCAATTCGTTGCCGCCGCGGTCGTCGCGGGACGTTTGGCTTGAGGATCCGTAGCTCGCGCCGCCGTCGGTTCCTCGGGGGAGCCAGCGAGCAGCAGCGCGGCTAGACCGCCGAGGCCGAGCAGCACCGCCGCGAGCAAAAGCCAGCGGCGGTCGGGGCCAGGCCGAAAGCTCTTCCGATCAATCGGTTCTTCGGGCTCCGCCGCTGGCTCTGCGGGCGCTTCGAGACTTGCAGGACTCCAGGGCAGAGCCAACACGCGCGGTGGCAATGAGTGCTTGGCAACGCGACCGTCGCTCAGAGAGTAGCGATCTTGCTCGGGCGTATCACCACTCTGCAACGCCTGGAACGCGACGCGGATCTCGCGCTGCATCTGCTCGGCAGTTTGATAGCGCTTACCCTTGTCGCGCTCGAGCGCCTTGTTGACGATCGTCGCGACGTTCGATGGCACCCTTGGGTTAACAGCCTCGATCCTGGGCGCGGGCTTGGTGACCGCGAGCACCAACGATTCGTTTACCGTCCCCCCTTGGTGGACGTAGCGCCCAGTGAGCAAGGTGAACATGGAGGCTCCGACGGCCCACAAATCGCTCTGCGCATCGACCTTGTCCCAGTGAGCGCTGGCCTGCTCCGGCGGCATGAACGCGGGCGTACCCATCGAGACGCCAGCCAGGGTTTGACCCGGGTTCTGCGGCACGTTGATGTGCGCAATGCCGAAGTCCAAGAGCCGTAGCTGGTTGTCCACCGTGAGAAACAGATTCTCCGGTTTGATGTCGCGGTGCACGATGCCCTTGCCGTGCGCGGCGTGCAACGTGTCGAGCGTGGCGTCCATCAGCGACAACACTTCGAGCGCGTCGAGCACACCGCCTTTGCGCTCACGCCGAACCTCGAGGTTTTCACCCTCGAGCAGATCCATCACCAGGAAGGCACAGCCGTCCTCGGTGACGTCATTGTCGGAGACGGTGATCGCTCCTGGGTGCGAGATGCGATTTCCGACGTAGGCTTCGCGCAGGAAGCGTTCACGGAAGTGCTCGTGCCGGGATAACTCCGGGTGGAGAATCTTGACTGCGACGCGCTTACCGTTCTTGTGGCGCGCGGCGTACACCGACGCAGTGCCGCCCACCCCAAGTAGGTTGTCCAGGGTCCACTTCTCTTGCAGAGTGGTCCCGAGGCGTGCGCGCGCGAACTCCTCGAGTTGTTCCTGGGTCACTGTCGTTCCTAAGGCGAGTATCCCGCCGGGTACGGAACACCCACCGAGCCCTGCGGGATACGGAATATGACGTACATTTTGCCCCCCAACAATCGCCCCCTTCTTGGCTTTTCGCGCGTGGATCCCTAGCGTTCCGGCCCGGCGATCGACGCAAGGGTGGCACTCCGCTGCCCCCACAAAATACCCACCCGATTTGGAATGCACGTTTCACGGCGGTTCGTAGCGAGAACCGCCACGCGCTTCAGGGCGTTTCGGGATCCACGTAGTCGACTTCGACGCCCCGGTGAGTTCGAAACCGAGTGAAGCCTGGCCCCTCCGCCACGACGAAGTTTGGTCCGGCGGGGACCTTTCCGAAGCCGCCCGGGGTATCGACGATGAATTTGGGCAGCGCGATGCCACTCAAGCGCCCCTGGAGTTGCCCAATCAAATCCCGGCCCAAAGCCAACGGGGTCCGCAGATGACTCGTGCCGCGAACGGGATCCATCTGTAGCAGGTAATAGGGCCGGACCCGTTCGCGAACCAAAGCTCGGAAAAGTGTTTCGAGGGTCAGGACGTCGGCATTGACGCCTTTGAGCAACACCGTTTGGTTCATGACCGGGAACCCCGCATCGACCAAGCGCCGGCACGCGGCCCGAGCCAACGGCGATAGTTCCTTCGGGTGATTGAAGTGAGTCATGACCCAAATGGGGTGGTGCGCTCGCAGCGCCATCACCAGCTCGTCCGTGATCCGGTGCGGCAGCGTGACCGGCACCCGGGTCGCCAGGCGGATCGTCTCCACGTGAGGAATGCAGCGCAGCCGCGCCAGGATGCGCTCGAGCTTGGCGGTCGCCATCACCAGCGGATCGCCACCGCTCACGATCACGTCGCGAATCTCGGAATGCTCCTCCAAGTAGCGAAAGGCCGCTTCGAGCTGAGCCAGCGAACGGGCACCACCGCCCGCACCCACCATTCGACTGCGAGTGCAGAAGCGACAGTAGACGGAGCAGCGGTCGTTAACCAAGAGCAATGCACGATCCGGATAGCGCTGCACTAGCTCGGGCGCCACTTCGTGCGCGACTTCACCCAACGGATCGCGCAAATCGCCGCGACCTTCGTGCGCCTCGTCGGCGAGCGGCACCACTTGTCGGCGGATCGGACAATTCGGATCGTCCTTGTCGATCAGGGACAAGTAGTAAGGGCTGACCGAGATCGGAAAGCCGCTTTGCTCTGCGCGCTGTGCACCCTCGCGTTCGCGCGGGCTCAAATTCAACGCGCGATCGAGGCCTTCTGCCGTCGTGATTGCGTGCTGCAACTGCCAACGCCAATCCTCGGCCGAGGCTCGCAGGTCAGACACGGGCGGCGCATCCGCGATCGGCAAGAAGTGGCTCATGGTGCGCTCGCAGCGGGACGGCTCAGCTCCGCCAACATGGCTTCGTTGACGACTACGGGAAGTTTCTGTTCCAGCTCTGCGACCAAATGCTTCTCCGCTTCGTCGAAGCGCTGTTCCAAGAGCCGAGCACGGATGTTCGTCTCGGCCTCGGCGAACGTGCGTTGTCGTGCCGAACTAACAGCCAGCAAGCGCACGATGTCGAACCAGCCGTCGTGCGCGACCACCTCGTCGAGCACTGAACCCTGGTCCTTGATGCGGAAAGCCGCCTGGCGGATGGCGTCCTTGATCAGGGGATTCTCTTCGGGCGTGCCCTCCAGGCTCGCAAATCCGAGATCACCCTCGAATTCGCGGGGCGGTCGCGCCGTATCTTTGCTGACACCTTCGCTCGACGTCACTGCGAGCACCGAGTGCTGGCGCACCAAGTCGCCCCACTGCTCGGGCGACGCGACCTTGGCTTCGGACAAGAGCTTCTCGGCACTCGCCCGGTCTTTCGAGCGCAAGATGGCAATCCGTCGGCGCTCCGGCTCTTTGAATTCGGCTGCGTGATCGTCGTAATAGGCCCGCACCTCGCTGGCCGGCAATTCCGAGAGCTTGGGCAACGTGGCGCGCAGACGGCGCTCGGCTTCTTGACGCTGCACCAGCCGCAGCTCTGCTTGGACCTCTGGCGTCTTGTCCAAACCGCGGCGCTCGGCCTCACGCGCCAACAGCTCGATGTTGATCATCTCGTCGAGCAGCAAGCGCCGACGCTCGGGGCTTTGGTAGCGCAGCCGTTCGAATCGATCCATCCGCTCGAGCGCGCCCTTGTAGTCGCGAAGCGTGATCACCCGATCGCCGACTTTGGCCAAGACGCGATCGAGCTGCTCCGCAGTCAGCTCCTTCGGCGCCGGGTCCGTGGTCGCGCCGACGCTAGAAGAGGCAGCATTCGACGTGGAGGCCAGCGGATGCTCGCACGCGAGCACGGCGCAACAACACATGGCGCAGCTGAGGGCCCACACGCAACGACGGAACTCGGGCGCGGGGCCTCGTGGAAACCGGCTCGGCATTTTCGCCTGGAGTCATTCCACAAACCGGGCGGACGCCAAATAGGGTTGCCACGCGGCCCGAATCCAGAGCGCGCGCACGAACGCTCATCCGTTCCGATCAGAATCGCTCTTGGGCCGATTGCGCTTCAATCGCTGGGAAGGTACAGGGGTGAAAGCCGTGCCGCAGAACACTACCGAGCTCGCCTTTCGTCGCGTCGTCATCAAGCTGAGTGGGGAGGCGCTGAGCGGTTCCACCGGTGGCTCTGGAATCGACACTTCAACGCTCAAGGCGACTGCCGAAGAGATCAAGGAAGTGCAGGCCACCGGCGTGCAAATCGCAATCGTCGTGGGCGGGGGCAACATCTTCCGCGGGTTGCGTGGCGCCAGCGAAGGCATGGACCGCGCCCAAAGCGACTACATGGGGATGCTGGCCACGGTCATCAATGCTTTGGCCCTACAGGATGCGCTCGAGCGCGTCCGGGTTCACACCCGCGTGATGACGGCGCTCGAGATCAAGCAAGTTGCAGAGCCGTACATCAAGCGCCGCGCGATTCACCACCTCGAGAAGGGTTACATCGTGATCTGCGCTGCGGGCACCGGCAATCCGTACTTCTCCACAGACACGGCTGCGGCCCTGCGCGCCATGGAAATGCGCTGCAATGCACTGCTCAAGGCCACCAAGGTCGATGGTATCTACAACCGCGATCCCGCCAAGCACCCTGACGCGCGGATGTACGATCGCATGACGTACGATCACTTCCTGAGCGAACACCTCAAAGTGATGGACTCGACGGCGGTCACGTTGTGTCGCGAAAATGGGTTACCAATCCGCGTGTTCAAGATGGAGCCGGGCAACATCCGTCGCGTGTGTCTGGGCGCCGAAGTCGGCACCACGATCTGCGACGAGTGACCGTCCGCCACGCACGACGTGTTCGCACAGAACACCTAGGCGATCTGCTTCCGTCGAGGCCGTAAACATCCAAGGAATTTCCTCGGCTTCCTTTTTTGACCCCAGCCCCTTCGCGCGCTAGCCGATGCACAGGGGTGCGGGTAAGTTGGGGAGGCCATGTGGGAATCATTGCCCGAATTCGGAACCGGCGTGCTCTTCGCGATCCTCGTCGCGGCTGCGTACACCTTCGCCGTGAGTTTGATCGCGGCGCGCGGCAAGCCGCGGCTGTTGGAGGCGGCGCGTCTCGGTGCGTACGGGACCTGCGCGTTGGTGCTGCTGGCGATTCTCGTGCTCGCCTACGCGTTCATGTCGCACGACTTCCGAATCCGCTACGTCACCCGTTACAGCGACCGCTCCATGACGACGGGCTACTTGCTGACGTCGCTTTGGGGTGGGCAGGACGGATCGCTGTTGTGGTGGCTGTTCTTGCTCAGCTTGTACGTGGGCAGCTGCGTGCGCTGGCTGAAGGGCAAGTACCGTCAGCTACAGCCCTACGTGATCGCAACGCTGATGACCGTGATGGCGTTCTTCGCGGTGTTGATGCTGTTCTCGGCGAACCCCTTCGAAACGAACTTGGCAGGGGCGAAGCTCGACGGTGAAGGGCTCAACCCCCTACTGCGCAACTACTACATGATCATCCACCCGCCGAGCCTCTACACGGGCTTCGTCGGCTGCACGATCCCGTTCTCGTTCGCAATTGCGGCCCTGATCACTGGGCGTTTGGACACGGAGTGGATCATCGCGGTTCGCAAGTGGATGCTGTTTGCCTGGCTATTTCTGACGATCGGCAATTGCCTCGGGATGTTGTGGGCCTACGAAGAGCTCGGCTGGGGCGGCTACTGGGCGTGGGACCCAGTCGAGAACGCCGCCTGTCTGCCTTGGTTCACGGCCAGCGCTTACGTGCACTCCACGATGATTCAAGAGCGCCGAGGCATGTTCAAAGTTTGGAACGTCGTGCTCATCAGCATCACGTTCTTCCTGACGATCTTCGGCACGTTCCTCACGCGTTCGGGCCTGATCGCGAGCGTTCACAGCTTCGCGCAGAGCGACATCGGCAAATACTTCGTCTACTTCATGTTCATCATCGTGGGCGCCGTCTTGGGCTTGCTTGCCTGGCGTTGGCCGATACTGCGCGGGCACGCCAAGATCGAAGCGATTGCCAGTCGCGAGGCGGCGTTCGTGGTCAACAACTGGGCTCTGCTCGGAGCTGCCGTGTTCATCTGCACCGCGACGGTCTTCCCCGTGATCAGCGAAGGACTGTGGAACGAGACCGTCACCGTCGGTCCTCCCTTCTACAATCGCTGGATGGCACCCATTGGGCTCGTGATCTTGGCGCTGATGGGGATGGCGCCATTGTTCGGCTGGCGCAAGACGAGCAACGTCTCGTTGCGCAAGGCCTTCACCGTTCCGACGATCGCGCTCGCGGTAGGCGTCGTGCTGCACTTTCTGATCGGCCCTGGTTTGGGTTTTCCGCCGATCATCGGCGAAGAACCGTCGGGTTCCGGCGTGACGGACATGATCTTGAACAAGTTCGAGACCGTGGCCCCGATGATCACCGTCGCGCTCGTGATCTTCAATTTCGCGGTGGTCGCACAAGAATATCAGCGCGGGATCAGCGCGCGTTTGCGCAACGCTTCCGAGAGCTTCTTGGAAGCCTTGGTGACGTTGGTGGCGCGTTCGCGACGCCGCTACGGCGGCTACATCGTGCACCTCGGCATGGGGCTCTTGTTCTTGGGCTTCTGCGGCAAAGCCTGGGACATCGAGCGTGAAGCCAGTTTGTTGCCGGGTGAGAGCGCTGACGTCGGTGAGTATCATCTGACGTATCGCGGGGCGCGCATGGAGGTCGACGCGGAGAAGCGCATGGTCTTCGCCGACGTCGACGTGAATCTGGGCGGCCGCAACATCGGTACGGCGCAGCCAGCGCAGTTCATCTACACGCGAGCGCAGATGCCGACGACCGAGGTCTCGATGCTGCACCGCATGAAGGACGATCTGTACGTCGTGGTCGGCACGGTCAACCCCGCGACGAAACGCGCGACCTTTCGCTTCCACGTCAACCCCCTGGTTTCCTGGATCTGGGTGGGCGTCGTGATCATGATCGGCGGCGCGGCAGTCTCGCTGTGGCCCGAGGTCTCGTGGCGCCGTTTGGGCGTCTGGGGAACGATTCGCTTGGGTACGACCGCCGCAGCGGGCGTGATGCTAGCCATCATGGTTGCAAGTGCCCCAGCGCGAGCGACGGCGCGGGGAGTCGTACTGCCCGGGGTGAGTTCTAGCGTCGAGGCGCAGTGACGACCCCTGTTGTCCAACACGCCCCGCCATTCTAAGTCCATGACGATTCTCTTTCTGATTCGCAGCAAGTCGAACGGATCTGCATGCCCAACGATCAGCGCCCAGTGAAACGGGCCTCACTTTCACCGCTTTGGCTCGTGCCGCTCGGGTTCGCCATTGGAACTGCGCTCGGCGTCACATTCGGCAGAGGACCCTTCTTTCTGGGACTTGCCGCAGCCGCGCTGACCGGCGCAATCTGGGTGCTGTGGAAGAGCATTCAGAATCTCACGGGTGAGGCTGAGCTGACGCTCGAAGAGGCCTTGAGCCTGGGCGCACCCAACGCAGAAGAAGAGCGCAAAGTCGCCGTGCTGCGGGCGCTGAAAGATCTCGAGTACGAACGCACCGTCGGCAAGATTGACGATCAAGACTTTTTGGAGTTGAGCGCCAAGTACCGAGCCGAAGCGCGCGTGTTGTTGCAGCTCGTGGACGATAAGTTGGAACCCGCACGAGCCGCCGTTTTCGAAGAGCTCGATCGGCGTATCGCAAGCGAACTGGGAACCGCCAAACAGCGCACCTCCGAAGACGAAGTCGATGCGAAGTCTGAACCCGAGGAGGCGGCGGGGACCGAGGAATCGGTGCGGATGAGCGGGGATCGCCTCAAGCCGGCGAAGACCCAGGCAGCTCCCCGTGATCAGGATACGACCGATGGCTGAGATCGAATCCACAACGACTAGAGCGCGTGAGTTCGAGTGTATGCGACGGGTGAAACTGAGTTTATCGGTCATTGCGGGCTTGGCACTGACGTCCGCTTCGGCGCTGGGCGCACCAGAGGCCGTTAGCGGAACCGCGCCGGTAACGGCGCCGGTCGCGGTAGGGACGACCCCGCCCCCGACTGCAGCATCGGGATCCACGGCTGGAGCGACCACGGCGCCAGCGTCTTCGACTGCTGAACCCGCCGCAGCTCCCGCAGGTCCAACGGCGTCACCTCACGCATCAGACGAGCCGTTGGTGCTCTTGACCGGCGACCCACTGACGTCGATGGCTCACCGACGCCAGGCCGACTTGGCGCGTACCAATCGCTTGTCGCAACTGGAAAACATCTCGCGCGCAGAAGCGGGCATGCGTGCTGGATCGATCGGGATCTTGGTGCGCGATCCCTCGGGCAATGCGCTCGGGGGGCGCAAGGTGATCCTGAAGCGACTCCGTGAAAGCATCGCCGAAGGCAATCAGAGTGACGAGCTCGAAACCACGAGCAATCCCGAAGGCCACGCCGGGTTCGTCGATCAAAGCACCAACAGCGACTATCAGTACGAAGTGATCGTGCGCGAAGGCGGAGCGCAGTACTCGTCCGGCGCCTTTCGTATGGATCGGCAAAACGGACAGCTCGTGGTGTTGAACATCTTTCCCACGACACCCAACATCGACGACACGTTCATCGCGAGTCGCGCTTTGTTCGTGGTCGAGCCGCGCGACGACATCTTTCAGATTCAGGTGTTGTACCGTCTGCACAACACCAACCCGGTGAGCTGGGTGCCCGATGATTTCCGTATCCACTTGCCTTCGAAGGCCAAGGCGTTCCGCGCCGCAACCAGCGACGGTGATCTTCAGCTGATCGAAGAAGGTGATGCAGTCCGGGTGAAGGGCACCATCGGACCCGGTGAGCACGAGCTCTCGTACAGCTACCAACTGGACAACCCTGGAGAGCCCACGGCGCATCTGCAGTTACCGCTGCCGCCTCATACGGTCGACGCGAAGATCTACGTCGAGAGCTCGAGTCAGATGGGGTTGTCGTCACCCGACTTGGACGCGGCGACGGAAACCCGCGGGAAGAACGGTCAGCGCGCTCTGATGGCGCTCCGCGACTTCCTGAATGCTAACGCGACGCGTCCGAGCGAACTCAGCGCCACAATCACCGGCCTGCCAACACGCGGCTCGGGCCCGATTGTGGCTGCCATCCTGGCTGCTTTGCTCGGAGGCTTTGGGGTCTTCGCGGCTCGGGCCGCCAAGCAGACGGGACCGCTTGCGGCCGAGGACCGCGAACGGGCGCGCAATCTGCTGCTCGACGAGTTGGTAGCCCTCGAGCGGGCCTTTCGCGGAGACCAAATCGGTCCCAAGACGTACGAGCAAACCAAACGCACCCTGCTCGAGGCGCTGGTTAGAATCGAGGCGACCGCCAGGGCCTGATCCCCGCCCCTCGATTGAGCGCCAAAGCACCCGCCCGGGCAGCCGAATCCGGAACGGATCAGCAGCTCCCAAAGCTGGGGAAAACAAACGATTACGCTGGGGTCCGTCCGGGGGAGAAGAGGGGATAGCTCGGGCTCCGAATTGGGCGGCCCCAGTCATGCCCAGCAGATACAGAGGGCCAACCCTTTGTTTTCCGCAGGGGAAGTTCACAAATTAGTCTTCAATTTCCAGCAGATACGTCGTTGCCCACAGTATCCACAGGGCATACTACTTACGACTAACCTCTTAAATTTTAATTTCTCTTACCGTGTTCTCCTTGTCGGGCTCGAGCGAACCGGGAGAGCGCTCGGTAAGCACCCAGGATTTTGCGCGTACCGCCTAGCGCTCCGACCTGGGGCCGACTAGAGGTGGGGCAAATGCACGTTACGGTCAGCAAGAAGGATCTGCTTCGTCTGTTGGGACGCTGTCAGGGAGTTGCCGACAAAAAGAGCACCATGCCAGTGCTCGGCAACGTTCTCATCGAAGTTCAAAGTCCGGAATCCATCCGACTTGCTGCAACCGACCTGTACTTGAGCGTCAGTGGTTCGATCCCCGCGCACGTGGAACAAGGTGGCAGTATCGCCGTTGCGGCCAAGCCCCTGTTCGAACGCGTGAAGATGATGCCAGAGGGTAACATCTCGATCGCGACCGACGACAGCGGAACCACGACTCTGCGCGCCATGGGTCAGCCCCGCAGGTATACACTGCACGGGATCCCTGGTTCGGAATTCCCAGTGCTCCCCGAGCCCAGCAAGGGGACCGAAGTCGTCAAGCTCAGCGTCGAGCTGGGTAGCCTGTTGATCTCGAGCACGTACTTCTCGATCTCGAGTGACGAAACCCGTTTGCACCTCAATAGCGCCCTGTTCGAGTGGGACGGCAAGAAAGTGCGAATGGTCACCACGGACGGCCACCGGCTCAGCAAGATGGAAGCTACGGCTGGACAGCAGGGTTCGCTGAGCATGCTGATTCCGCTCAAGGGCGTGATGGAGCTCAAGCGCTTGTGCGAAGAGGCTCGCGCCGAGGGCGTGACCGAACTGGAGCTGTGCCGCAGCGGTCCCAACGCGTTCTTCCGCCTCGGCGGAGTGCAGTTTGGCGTCAAGTTGGTCGACGCGCAGTTCCCCCCCTACGACCAAGTCATTCCGACGGGCACGAGCAGCGTGATCCGGGCGCCGCGCAGTCCTGTGGCGGACGCTTTGCGCGCAGTCTCGTTGGCGGCGAGCGACCGCACGGGCGGAGTCAAGGTCAGCATGGATCGCGGGGTCATGCGCTTTGCTAGCGAGAGTCCCGAAAGTGGTGATGGGTTCGACGAAGTTCCGGTGGACTACAGCAGCGATCCGATGACCGTCGGATTCAACGCGAAGTACTTTCTCGACGTCCTGGGCGCCATTGATGGTGAAGAATTGCTGCTCGGAATCAGTGGTGAGCTCGATCCCGCTGTGATTCGACCTGCAGCCGACCGTCAGGGCACGGAGTACTTGGCCGTCATCATGCCGATGCGCATTTGACCCTCGCGCTGCATCTCTCAAAGCTGCAGATCCGCAGCTTTCGTAACATCCAGCAGCTGGACCTCGAGCTCGGCACGCACGTCAATGTGCTTTCGGGTGACAACGGCCAGGGTAAGACGTCCGTGCTCGAAGCGGCCTACCTGGTCGCAACCAGCAAGAGCTTCCGCACGGAGCGTCTGCGCGAGCTGATCCGTGAAGGGGACGACGCGGCAAAGGTGACTGCCAGCATTGCAGAGGCGGGCATGAGCCGCACTCAGCGAGCGGTTCTGCACCCGACTCGGCGCTCGTTCTTCCTCGACGAGACGCGAGCAACGCGGCTCGGAGAATACGCGGTTCGAACGCCAGTCGTGGTGTTTCACCCTGGCGATTTGGAACTGATCAGCGGTGGCTCGGTGGGGCGTCGCAAGCTGCTCGATCGCCTCGCGCTGTATCTCGAACCCAGTAGTGGCGACACGCGCAGTCGGTATCAGCGCGCACAGCGCGAGCGTCAATTGATCCTGGAGCGGCGTGGTCCGAACTCGGTCGAGTGCGATGTGTTCGAATCGTTGATGGCCGAGGAAGGTGCGAAGCTGCATAGCGCGCACTCGAGCGCGTTCGCCGCACTGCAAAAGGCTTTGCAGAGTGTCTATCCAGCGATGGCGGCGCAGGACGTGGGGCTCGATTGTGTGTTCAAACCGGGCGGCGTGGATGACGCTGAAGTCTTTCGCACCGAGCTCCGCGCGCGACGCACGGCCGACTTGAAGCGCAAAGGCGCGACCTTCGGACCTCACCGCGATGACGTAGAGTTGTTCCTGATCGGGCGCAGCGCTCGTCGTCACGCTTCGCAGGGGCAACAGCGCGTTCTGTCTTTGTCGCTGAAGCTAGCAGAGTTGACTTGCGTCCGCGAGGCGCGGGGTGTTCACCCCTTGCTGCTACTAGATGATGTTTCGAGTGAACTCGATCCAGCTAGAACTGGCGCAGTGTACGAGGTGGTTCGCGATTGGCCGAGCCAAGTCATCGTCACCACGACGCGTCCTGAGCTGTTCGAGACCTTGCTCACTTCGAGTTCCGAGCGTCGCGATTTTCGGCTTTCCAAGGGCGCTCTCACAGCGCTTTGATGGGCATTTTCGAAAGCTTGATTCGGGGTCTTGGAACGGCTCCGAAAACAATCCAAAAACCTCATTGATCACGGATAGTTAAAACGTGACGTCGACTTGCGAGTGAGTGCCGATCCGAGGTATACGAGGCGTTCCCAAAGCCCCCTTTGCGATCGGTGACGACCTTGAGTGAGCCCAACGCTTCGCCCGCCTCCCACGACCCCAACTCTACCAACGTTACTGAGGAGTATGGCGCCAAGAACATTCAAGTCCTAGAAGGGCTCGAAGCGGTTCGCAAACGTCCCGGTATGTACATCGGGGACGTACACGATGGTTCTGCGCTGCATCACCTGGTGTGGGAATGCGTGGACAACTCCGTAGATGAACACCTCGCAGGTCATTGCTCACGGATCTCCGTCACCTTGCTCGACGATGGTTCAGTGCGTCAGGCGGACAATGGCCGCGGCATCCCCGTCGGAATGCACGAGCGCGGTATGTCTGCAGCCGAGTTGGTGATGACCGTGTTGCACGCGGGCGGCAAGTTCGATCACTCGAGTTACAAAGTCAGCGCGGGTCTGCATGGCGTGGGCGTCAGTGCGGTAAACGCGGTTTCCGAGCGCTTGTCGCTCGAGATTCACCGCGAAGGACAGGTCTGGAAGCAAGAGTACGTGCGCGGCGTGCCGCAAGCGCCGTTGGCTCCAACTGGGCCCGCTACCGATACGGGCACGATCATCACCTTCAAGCCCGATCGCGAGATCTTCAGCTTCGTCGAATTCAGCTACGACATGCTGGCGAATCGTTTGCGTGAGCTGGCGTTCTTGAATCAAGGTCTCATCGTCGAACTCAAAGACGCTCGTACCGATGAGGGCCAGAGCGCGGTGTACGAATATCAGGGTGGTATCAAAGAGTTCGTCTCGGTTCTGGCGCAATCCAAAGAACCCATCATCGACGAAGTGATCGCGTTTCAAGCGGTCATGCCTCTCGGTGAAGGCGCGGCGGATCTGCTGCTCGACATCGCCTTGCAGTGGACCCAGAGCTACGCCGAGCAGATCTTCTGTTACACCAACAACATCCACAACAAGGATGGCGGTACGCATCTGACGGGTCTGCGTTCATCGTTGACGCGCACTCTGAATACGTACGGACAGGCGCAGAACCTGTTCAAGGACGTCAAAGGTGGTCTGTCGGGTGACGACACGCGCGAAGGCGTGGTGTGCGTGATTCACGTCAAGCACCCCGATCCGTCGTTCGATTCGCAGACCAAGAGCAAGTTGGTCTCGAGTGAAGTGAAGGGCGCGGTCGAGACTGCGGTGGCCGAACACCTAGGGCGTTACCTCGAGGAACACCCCCAAATCGCGCGCAAGATCATCGACAAAGCGGTGATCGCGGCCAAGGCTCGCGAAGCGGCGCGCAAGGCGCGTGAAGTGGTGCGCAAGGGCGTGATGGATACGACTTCGCTGTCTGGCAAACTCGCCGACTGTCAGAGCAAGGATCCGGCGCAAAGCGAGCTGTACTTGGTCGAGGGTGAGAGCGCCGGCGGCAGTGCCAAACAGGGCCGGGATCGGCATTTTCAGGCGATCTTGCCCTTGAAAGGCAAGATCTTGAACGTCGAACGCGCACGCTTGGACCGCATGCTGTCCTCGCAGGAAGTCGCGACGCTGATCTCTGCTCTCGGTTGCGGAATTGGCGATACCGGCGGCTTCGATCTGTCCAAGCTGCGCTACCACAAGATCATCCTGATGACCGACGCGGACGTCGACGGTTCGCACATCCGTACGCTGCTCTTGACGTTCTTCTATCGCCAGATGCCGGAGCTCTTGGAGAAGGGTTACCTGTACATCGCGCAACCGCCATTGTTCCGCGTGCGCAAGGGCAAGAAGGATCTGTACCTCAAGCACCAGCAGGCGCTTGACCAACACTTGGTGCAGAACGGCATCGATGGCCTGAGCCTCAAAGCGAGCCAGGGTGTCGAGATTTCCGGGCAACCTCTCTACAACCTCGCAACCCGCCTGCGCACGATGCGTACGCTTCTGGCGCGCTTGGACCGCCGCTGCGACAGTCGCCTGGTGGTGGCCTTATTGCAGGCATTGGGGCAACCCCTGACGGAATTTGGAGACCGCGCGGCGCTCGAGGCCGCCGTTGCCCCCATTCAAGCATTCTTGGAGCGCCGCTACCCGACGCTCTGTCCGCTCGTCGCGCGCAGCCAGTGGGACGAAGAGGGCAACACGGGGCGACTCGAAGTGCGTTTTCGTCCGGGCGCTTCCAATCGGATCGCGTCGTTCGGGGCCGATTTGGCCGCCAGCCACGATTATCACGAGCTCGTTTCGATCGAGCACGACATTGGTTCTTTGGGCAAAGCGCCGTACGTCGCTGAGAGTGAGAAGGTCGAGCCCGTTCAGCTCGAGGACTCACTGGCTCTCGACGATTTCATTCAGGAGCGCGGTCGACGTGGCATCGTGATCTCCCGCTACAAGGGACTGGGAGAGATGAATGCGGACGAGTTGTGGGAAACCACCATGAACCCCGACGCGCGCACGCTCTTGCAGGTGCGCGTGGAAGATCCGGTGAAGGCCGATGAGCTCTTCAGCATTCTGATGGGTGATCAAGTCGAGCCACGACGAAACTTCATCGAGCAGAACGCGCTCAACGTACGCAATCTCGACATCTAGCCGCGCAGCGCGCTACGCGAGTGATCGCATAGTTGTTGGCCCAATCGGTTCGCTTGTCCAATTTCACGGGCGAAGCAACGTTCCACCGCTACTTGCGACCCAGATCGGACTCATTCGGGAATTCGACAGGGCGCGCCGTTGAAGGTTGATCGAGGCGGCCGTACACTTTCGAGATGAAGATGAAGTCCTTTGCGGCCAAGTTGAGCTTGGTCGCACTCGTTAGCTTTGGCTGCGCTTCCGATCCGGCCTCGTCAGATAGCAATCCCGGTAAAACGAATGGCAACACCGACGACAAGCCCACGGGGGGCGACGACGGCACGACGGTAGACGGGCCTGACGGCTCTGCGATCGAGGTCACCTTTACCGGTGAGGGTGTCGAATGCGGTGACGAACGCTGCAAGGACGCGACGGTGGTCGGGTTCAACGTCGGCGCTCAGGGCTGCTGCGCGAACGAGGCCACATCGACGTGCGGCTTGGACATGAGTGTGCTGGGCTTTTTGCTCGGAATCATGAAGCCCGGCTGCGAACCCCTGGATAAGCCCGGCTCGAAAGACGACAGTTGTTCCGCCTCCGACCCGATCGCCGTGGCGCTGCCAGATGCCCCGCCCGACGGCGTCACGCTGGCGGGCTGTTGCCAAGAAAACGGCAAGTGCGGCTACTCGGCGGATTTCGGCAACTTCGGGTTCGGCTGTGTCGCGCCAGAGCGGTTTGGGCAGAAGTCGAGCGGAAGCTGCACGTACAAACCCTGAGCCGCGGCACGGCGCCAACGGCGCGCAAGGCAACTCAGGCTCGGGCCAACGCCTCCCGTGGCCAAAGGCCGTGCTCGAATGGGTCAACGTCGATTCAGCGTCGGGGCGCAAAACGTTCGGAGTCTGGGCCTGGACATCCCCAGTAGCCGACACAGTCTAGCGGGCGTGTCGGGGCCCAAAGCATCGGCCTCGAAGGGAGAACCTCATGCGTTTGGATCGGATGACCACCAAGAGCCAAGAAGCTCTGCGCAGCGCAATCGATGCCGCATCGCGTCGCGGTAACCCGGAATTGATTCCGGAGCACCTACTGCTCGCGATCTTGGCTCAAGCAGATGGCGTTGGGCGGCCTTTGTTGGAGCGAGCGGGCGTCAAGCTGGAGGGCTTCGCGGAGGATTTGACGGATCGCGTGCGCGGATTGCCGCAGGTTAGCGGCGGTGCCGAGCCCGGGCTCGGGCGGCGGATGGTGCAACTTGGACAGCGCGCCGAGTCCGAGTCGAAAAAGCTGAAGGACGACTTCGTGTCGGTCGAGCACTTCATCTTGGCTTCGGCGACGGGCGACAGCACTACGGAAGCGATCTTCAACAAGCACGGCCTCAGTTACGACAAACTGCTCCAGGCGTTGGCCCAGATTCGCGGCTCTCAACGCGTGTCCGATCAGGATCCGGAAGGTAAGTTCCAAGCGCTCGACAAGTACACGCGTGATCTGACGGCTCAGGCCAAGCGCGGCAAAGTCGATCCGGTGATCGGACGCGACGAGGAGATCCGGCGCGTGATGCAGGTGTTGAGTCGGCGCACGAAGAACAACCCCGTGCTGATCGGCGAACCCGGTGTCGGTAAGACCGCGATCGCCGAGGGCATCGCACAGCGGATCGCTACGGGCGACGTGCCCGAGAGTCTGAAGGACAAACGCCTGGTGGCGTTGGATTTGTCATCGATGGTCGCGGGCTCGAAGTTTCGCGGCGAGTTCGAAGACCGTTTGAAAGCGGTTCTGAAAGAAGTCGAAGCCGCCAACGGCGAGATCATCATGTTCATCGACGAGCTGCACACGCTCGTCGGCGCGGGCGCGGCCGAGGGCGCGATGGACGCGGCCAATATGCTCAAGCCGGCTTTGGCGCGCGGACAGCTGCGTGCAATCGGTGCCACGACTCTCGACGAGTATCGCAAGTACATCGAGAAGGACGCAGCGCTAGAGCGTCGCTTTCAGCCCGTGATGGTGAGCGAGCCGAGTGTCGAGGACACAATCGCGATCTTGCGCGGGCTCAAAGAGCGCTACGAAGTGCACCACGGTATCCGGATCACGGATGCTGCACTGGTTGCTGCGGGGATGCTCAGCAATCGTTACATCACCGATCGCTTCCTGCCCGACAAGGCGATCGATCTCGTCGACGAGGCGGCAAGCAAGATCAAGATGGAGATTGACAGCATGCCGTTCGAGATCGATCAGCTCGAACGGCGGCTGCTGCAGTTGCGCATCGAGGAGCAAGCACTCAAGCGCGAGCGTGACGCAAACTCGAAGCAACGCCTGCAAGAGTTGCAGCGCGAAGTGGGCGAGCTCAGCGACCAACGCGACGCCGCGCGCGCGCAATGGCTCAAAGAGAAAGACATCATTGCTGTCATCCGCGACAAGACGCGTGAACTAGAAGACGTGCGCACGGGCGAAGAGCAAGCGCGACGCAAGGGGGATCTGGGCAAAGCCGCAGAGCTACGCTACGGCACGATCCCGACGCTCGAAAAGGCAATCGAGACGGAACGCGCAAACCTGAGCGAAGTGCAAAAGCGTGGCTCCTATCTGAAAGAAGAGGTGACCGACGAGGATATCGCTGCGGTCGTCTCGAAGTGGACGGGCGTGCCCATCTCCAAGATGCTCGAAGGCGAGATGCAGAAGTTGCTGCACATGGAGGACAACCTGCGCCTGCGAGTCATTGGGCAAGATGACGCGGTCGTCGCCGTCGCCAACGCAGTGCGCCGCTCGCGCGCCGGCTTGGGTGATGAACAGCGACCGATTGGTTCGTTTCTTTTCCTCGGGCCAACCGGCGTCGGCAAGACAGAAACCGCGCGCGCGCTCGCAGAGTTCTTGTTCGACGACGAACGCGCGATGATCCGCATCGACATGAGCGAATACCAAGAGCGTCACGCCGTCTCGCGACTGATTGGCGCTCCGCCCGGCTACGTCGGACACGAAGAAGGCGGGCAGCTCACCGAGCCCGTTCGACGCCGTCCTTACAGCGTCGTGCTGTTCGACGAGGTCGAGAAGGCTCACCCTGACGTCTTCAACACGCTGCTGCAGCTGCTCGACGATGGTCGGTTGACGGACAGTCAGGGTCGCACGGTGGACTTTACCAACACCGTCGTGATCTTGACCTCGAACATCGCAAGCAACGAGCTTGCTGCCGTGGAAGAACGGCGTGACATGGCTCCCGCGGAACGCGCCGAAGCAATGCGTGAAGTGGCGATGGCTGCCTTGCGCGGTGTCTTTCGGCCCGAGTTCGTGAACCGCCTCGACGAGATCGTGGTCTACCGCAGGCTCGAAATGTCCGAGCTGCGCCGAATCGTCGACATTCAGATTCAACGTCTGGTCGTGCGCTTGAAGCGGCGCGACTTCAATCTCGAGGTCACCCCCAAGGCACGCGATGCATTGGCGGAGATTGGGTACGATCCACAGTTCGGCGCGCGGCCTCTGAAGCGCGCGATCCAGAAATACCTCGAAGATCCGTTGGCGCGCAAAGTGTTGGGCGGTGAGTTTGCGCCAAACACGACGATTCAAGTCGATCACGCAGGCACTGAGTTTACGTTCCGCGCTCTCGGAACGGCGCAGACGGACTCGCGGCCACAACCGACGATCGAAGCGTGAATGGTTGCGGCAGGTCTCGATCTTTCTCGAGACCTGAGCACGCACCCGAGCGCGCTGAACTTGGCTACGGTTCTCAGCGGTCCGTGAGTCCAGCGAGCTGTCGTCGTAAGAGATCCAAGCCCGCGTACGCGGCGCGAAGCTGATTCTGGCGCCTGCTGTGCGGGAAGATCGCGCTCTTGGCGACGGTTCCCAGAGGGGACGAGACTGCCCAGTGCACGAGGCCCAGGGGCTTTTCGGCAGTCGCCCCGCTGGGCCCGGCGATGCCCGAGACTGCGATGCTCGCCTCACAATCCAAGGCGCCACGCGCGCCCTCCGCCATGGCGCGCACCACTTCTTCGCTGACGGCACCGTGGCGCTCAATCAGGTCTGCGGGCACGCCCAACAGTTTCACCTTCGAGGTGTTGGAATAACAGACGACAGAGCCACTGAAATAGTGGCTCGCAGGTTCGCGCGTGATCAAATCGGAGATCAGTCCACCGGTGCATGACTCGGCCAAGCCCAATCTCCAGCCGCGCTCGGACAGCGCTTCGCCGATCACTTGCGGCAAATCGCGTGCGCCTCGCCCGTAGACGAAGTTTCCCAAGCGTTCACTTATAGCGGCAGCGGCCTGTTCGCTGGCAGCTTCGGCCTCTGCTAGCGACTCACGGGAAGCGAGCGTCTTGATTTCGATCTGCGGCATGTGAGCGCGGTAGCCGATGATCACGTCGAACTGGCGCTCTACCCCTTTGAGCATGTCGTTGATCTTCGACTCAGCCAGTCCAAAAACTCGCAGACGGGTCTGTGCGATGCGGCGCTTGCTGTCTTGCGATACGATCGCCGTCAACGCTGGCTCGATGTAGCGAGCAAACATCGGCTTCATCTCGCGCGGAACGCCGGGCAAAAAGAACGCGCGGCTCTTGCCGAGCTGCACTCTGAACCCGGGAGCCGTTCCCCAGTCGTTGGCCAGGATGTCCGCGCCTTGCGGGAAGTCGGCTTGCTTGGCGTTCGACTCACTGAACTCGACCGCCGCGCGCGTGAACTTGGCCTTGATCAACTCCAAGCTCGCGGTGTCGCGCACCAGGGGCACGCCCAGCGTATCGGCGACCACTCGGGTGGTGAGATCGTCCGTGGTCGGACCCAGTCCACCGGTGGTCACGATTACGGAATGACGCCAACCGAGGCGTTCGAGCGTCTCTCGGATGTCGCGCTCGTCATCGGCAACCGATGCACATTCGGTGACCTCCATACCTAGATCGGTCATGCGTTCGCACAGCCAGGAGGCGTTGGTGTTTTCGATCTCGCCTCGAACGACTTCCGTACCAATCGTCAGGACCGCGGCGCTCATGAGCGTCACTGTAAACGCGACCGCCGCACCGGGTGCAGAAAATTGGGCAAAAAACAGTTGCTAGTGGTCGTAGGCGCAACGAAAGCCCACGTCGACTCGAGGTCCCTTGAGCTCTTCTGTCCCGCTACTTTTGAGCTCGGCAGCCACGCGTGACACGAACGATCCGCCTGCCGCGGCGTATGAGTTTGGCGACTGTGTGACGACCCACTCGGCGACGTTTCCAGCCAGGTCCTCCACGCCCTCGGGACTGGCACCGTCTGGTCTGGATCCCGGGACGTCGGGTGAGACACCGGCTTCGCCGCAAGGTCCGCTCTGTAAGCCAAACACGGCTCTGCGGCACACCAATCCGAATGATCCCCAGGGATAACGCCGCCCGTCGGCACCCCTAGCCGCCCAAAGCCATTCTGCCAGAGTTGGCAGACGCCCAGCGCGGAAGGCGCAGTAACCTGCGGCCGCTTCGGCAGAGATCGAGCTGACGGGCAAGCCCGCTTCGCCGTAGTCGCGCGCCGAGCACTTGCCCGCATGGGCGCATTCGGCCCAGCCGCGTTCGGTCACTTCGTAGCGGTCGAGCCAGAACGACCCGACCACGGCGTTATCGGGCCTGGCGCGGCCCAACAGATCCCAATCATCGACGCTGACCGAGAGCGACCCGCCCTGGATTGCGATGCGCGTGGGCACGACGTCGCACCCCTTGGCCCCAACTAACTGCGATCTCGAGCATGTCTTGGCTGCGCCGCTGCAACCCCCGGCCTCCAAGTGTTGTCCGTCTCCACAGCAACGGGCGCCCTGGGCCGTTAACCCAGCAGGACAACGAGCGGGCTCGGCGTGTTGGCGTTGCGCCCTGTCAACGATCAACCACAAACCGAACAGCGAACTGACGCAAACCAATAGTGTTACCAGTCGCGCGCGAACTGTTCGCCAGCGTCCGTTCGAAACGCGTGGGCTCGTCAATCCTCGGGCCCGCGCGCTGTGAAGCTCAGCTTGCCTACTGGCGTTATCTCGACGCTCACTTCGTCGCCGGGTTGCATCGGACCTACGCCCTCCGGCGTGCCCGTCAGGATCAGATCGCCGGGCTCCAGCGTCATGACCCCAGACGCGTAGGAGACAAGTTCTGGCACCGAGAACACCATGTCGCGCGGCGTGGCGCTTTGCCTCTGTACTCCGTTGACCGTCGTCGTGAGTCGGATGTCATCCAATGCGACACCCGATGCGATCACCTTCGAAATCGGACAGAACGTGTCGAAGCCTTTGGCTCGCGTCCATTGGCCGTCACTCTTCTGCAAGTCGCGAGCTGTTACGTCGCAGGCCGCAGCAAAGCCGAACACGTGGTTCAAAGCGTCGGCCGTCGATACACGTCGCGCCCGCTGTCCGATGATCACTGCGAGCTCACCTTCGAAATCGACGCGCGTGCTGGCGGCTGGGAGTACGACCTGCTTTCCAGGAGCGTTGAGACTCGAAGGCGGTTTCAAGAACATCAAGGGCTGCGACGGAACTTCGCCACCCAGTTCCTTCGCGTGGTCACGATAGTTGCGCCCGATACCGATGATCTTGCTCGGGATCACCGGGCACAACAGGGTAAAATCTGCAATCGGTCCCAAGTCGCGAATGGGACTTCCACCGAGCCACGGCGCGTCACTCCACAGCTTCAGTTGATCGCCGCGCAGCTCGGCGAAGCGCGCCTCGCCATCGACTTCGGCCCGTACGAAATACCGCATGCGCACAGCTTGCTACGGCCCAACCGCGCGCGAAATAAGATTCGCAACTGGAGCTTTTCCCCGGGAAAACACGAGCTATCGTGATACCCTGCGCCGCTGATGTCCGAGTCAAGTTCCGACTTGCCCGTCTCGTCGAGGCCCACCGAGCTACGACGCACTCCGCTAGCAGTCGCTCTCGGCTTGATCAGGACTGCTCGACCACACCAATTGGTCAAGAACCTGTTCGTGTTGGCGCCCGTCGTGTTCGCCAAAGAGATCTTCGATCCGCATTTGCTGTATCGCGCGGCGGGTGCGTTCGTGACGTTCTCGCTGATCACTGGGGCCGTCTACACGATGAACGATCTCGTGGACGCAGACGCGGATCGAGAACACCCCGTCAAACGCTTTCGTCCCATCGCTTCGGGTGTCGTTCCGCGACCCCTCGCTCTGGCGTTCCTGATCGCGCTGATCGCGGCAGGACTGGGCGGAGCCGCCACGGGTCCCATTTCCTTTCTGATAACCTTGTGCGCCTACTTTGCGTTGAACGTCGCCTATTCGTTTCGCCTGAAGAAGGTCCCTTACATCGACGTTGGGATCATCGCGCTCGGGTTCGTCCTGCGCGTCATGGCAGGCGGTTTCGGGACGCACATCGACGTGTCGGCGTACCTCTTTCTCTGCACGGCGCTGCTCGCGCTGTTCTTGGGGTTCGGCAAGCGCCGTCACGAGTTGGCCCAAGCGCTCGCAGGAGGCAAAGGCAAGAAGAAGCAACGCGCAGTGCTCGAGTCGTACTCGAAGCGTGGCTTGGACATAGCGCTCGTGACAACGGCGACCGCAACGGTCGCGTCGTACTTGGCCTACACTCTCGATCCGCGCACGCGCGAGTACTTTGGGATCGATCGGCTGTGGCTGACGACGGCCTTCGTCGTGCTGGCGGTTCTTCGGTTCTTGCACCTCGTACGTGAACGGCCCGACGCTGAGAGCCCCACCCAGGAGATGCTGCGCGATGGCCCGTTCGTGGCCACCGTGCTCTTGTGGGGCGCCGTGATGCTGTGGCTGGTTTACAACCTGCGTCCGGCGGGCTGATGGTCTCGGCGAGATTGAACGCGTTTTCCCCCGCGCTGCTGTTCGAACCCCAGCTCATGCGCCGTTGAGCACGCCTAACCATGGCTGAAGAAACATCCACTTTGGAGCGCAGTGCGAGTGGCCCTTGGACGGACTTGGGGCTCACCTTGCCGCTGTTCGTGGCCTACCACCTCGGCGTCGTGTTCTTACCGGTGCGCAACGCGGCGGACTGGGGAACGCGTCAGCTGATGGATCTCGCGGACCGTGATTTGAAGTGGTACGGCGTCCTGACGCTCGCGATCGCGAGCGTGTACGTCGGCGGTTTGATCGCCCTCGGACGCGGCAAAGCACTGCGCTGGCAGAGCTTCGTGTGGCTGATGGTGGAAGCCATCGTCTACGCCGTCGCAATGCGCTTCGCGGCGAGTTACGTCGTGGGCAAGGTTGCGCTCACGACCGCGGCGGATCCAGCAGGTCTGTTTGGCGGTATCGTGCTTTCGCTGGGTGCTGGTTTCTACGAGGAGATCGCATTCCGCGTCGGGTTGTTTGGCGTCGGCTTCAAAACGCTGACGGTGTTGTTCCCAATGGGTCCGTGGCAGAAGGCCTTTGCGCAAATCGGTTGGAGCTTGGCCGCGGCGCTGTTGTTTAGCTTGTGGCACTACTTGGGACCGCTTGCGGATCCTTTGGAGATGCGCTCGTTCGTGTTCCGTTGGACTTGCGGTCTCGTGTTTACTTTGATCTATCGCTTCAGAGGCTTCGCCCCGGCGGTTTGGACGCACGCACTCTACGATATTTGGGTGATGGTCTGAGGCCTGCGTCGCGGCAAACCGCGCGTTCGTCAGTCTGTGCCCTTGGTCGCGTACACGAAGTACTCGAGGTTGCCCTTCGGACCGGCGAGCGCTGAATCACTGCCGGCTTTGACTATGAAGCCCACTGTGACGAGCGCTGCGATTGCTTCGTCAATCGCTTGGGTGCGCACCTCTTCATCTTTGATCACGCCGCGGAACTTGCGCGCCTGCTCTCGCCCAACTTCGAACTGAGGCTTGATCATGGCCAACAACGTTCCGCCGGCGCGCAGCACCGAATACAACGCGCTGGCGAGTTTGCCGATGCCGATGAACGAGGCGTCTACGACCATCCAGTCGATGGGCTCTGGAAACTGTTCTGGCCTCAGATCACGCGCATTGGTGCGATCCATCACAAGCACTCGCGCGTCGTTCACGAGCTTGGTCGCCAGCTGGCCGAAACCCACGTCTACAGCGTAAACTCGTGAGGCGCCGCGCTGCAGAAGGCAATCCGTAAACCCGCCCGTAGACGCGCCAACGTCGACACAAACGCGAGCCGCTGGGTCGAGACCGAGCGTGTCGAGTGCCCCCTCGAGCTTGTAGCCACCTCTAGAGACGAAGCGTTCCTGATTCTTGATGGTGATGTTCGCGTCGTTCTTTATGTTCGTGCCGGGTTTGTCGACGCGTTGATCATCGACACACACTTGGCCCGCGAGGATCAGTGCTTGGGCTTTGGTGCGAGACTCTGCGAGACCTCGATCGACAAGTATTTGATCCAAGCGCACGCGCTTGTTGGGCGAACTCGGAGTCATTGGGGATAACGAGGGGTGCCAACGGGCCGGATTTATTTCCAGTATTTTGCCACGCTCGGCGGACTCTGGTTGAGTGCCGCGCACGGGGACAGTGTCCGCGCCAGCTCTAAAGTGGGAGACCTAGAAATGAGCCGAAGACTTCTAGCAAGCGTGATCTGCGTCAGTGTTACCACGACCCTGGTGTCCAATGCCTTCGCCCAAGATCCCGAAGCAGCTGCCGGCTCTGGCGACAGCGCCAGCGCGTCCGGGGGTGCCTCGGCGTCGGCTTCTTTGGGGGGTTCTAGCGACAGCAGCGCGTCGGGCAGCACCAGTAGCGGGTCGAGCTCTGACAGCAGCGCCAGCGCGAGTGCGCCTTCCGGAACCGTCCCGGTCAGCAGCATCACCGGACCCAACGATCACGCCGCTGTCGCTGGCAAGTGGGGCATTGGGTACCTCGGCTTCCGTTCGATGTTGATGGGAGCGGCCGCAGTGGGGGGAGGCACCCAAACGGTAGACGCCCCGGTCGTCGGCGTTCGCTATTGGATGGGCCCAGACATGGGTCTCGACCTCGGCTTGGGCTTGTCATTCGCAACGGGCTCTACGACCACGGAAGCCAACGGGAACTCCACCGATACCGATAACCCAGAGCCGTTCGTCGCGATCGTCCACGGCGGTATCCCTCTGGCGCTCGCGAGCAGCCGTCACCTGACGTTCGAGATCACACCCGAGTTGAACATCGGCTACGCGACGAACACCACGACTCCCGCGATGGGCAACGCTGGCGACATCAAGTCGAACGGTTTCCACGTCGACCTGGGCGCGCGCGCGGGTGCTGAAATTCAGTTCGGATTCATCGACATGCCCGAGCTCGCCTTGCAGGCGGGGATCGGTGTAGGCCTCGCGATCGATCACACCAAGGTCTCGCAGGGGGACAACTCTGCGAGCCGTTCGCGGACCGCGTTCGTGACTTCATCGGGTGAGAACCCCTGGCAAATCTTCAGCGCCAACTTGGCGGCACTCTACTACTTTGGCGGCTGACCCGGCCGCGCCGAGCGGTTGTGCTACCCTTCCAAGTCGACACGGAGAGAGGCAATCCAACATGCGAAGGTGTGGGCGTTTTGTGAGTGGGCTCGGGTTGTCCCGAGCAGCTCTACTGAGCTGTAGCCTGTTCGGCGTTTTCGCTTGTGGCACCGGGCCCCAGGGGGATCCATTTTTGGTCCCGTCACCCGAAGAGCAGCACGTCGCAGCCGTCGGCCAGCGCGTTGCGCCCCTGGACCCTCAACTGCCCAGCTCGAATCCCCAGCAGCTTCCGTCGAGCGATCCGCAGCAAGTGCCGCCGGTCAACCCGCAAACTGGTTCAGCTGCTGGGGCAACCATTGCTCCAGGTGAACAAGGCTGCACCGACTTTTGCCACTTCACCGAAGAGGCGAAGTGCGGTCAGGACGTGTGCAAGACCTACTGCGGCGTCGCTCAAGCGTTTCCCGGGCCGTGCGGCAGTGCTCTCGTCACGGCGCTCGACTGCTTCGCCGCGAACGTTGGGGATGACTGCATGGGTGCCCAAGAGGCGTGCCTGACGCGCTACGAGACCGACATCGAGTCGGCTTGTGCGAATGACGCCCAGGCGATCCAAGCGATGATCAACGACGCCAACAAGTAACGTTCTCGTCCCTCGTGGCGCACGCCGGCTCGAACCGGCGAGCGCCAATAGCGCTTCGCGCCTCAGCACACATGCCGTGCTAGCGCGCACCTGGCACGCTGCTCGCTTGGGTCGAGTCAATGCTCGACCCCGTGTTGTTGCTGGGCTTCTGTTTGCTCGCGGGCGGCACGTGGGTGGCGGCGCCCCTGCCGCTGACGGCTGGGACGCTGCTGATCGTGGGACTCGTGCCACTCGCGCTTTCACGCAAGCTTGGGCTGCTGGTTGCCCTGTGTTTGTGCGGCAGCGCAGTGCGCGCGCAAGTCAGTGTCTCGGATTACCGCGCTTACCACACCTTCGTGCTGCAGCGTATGACCAAGCCCGAGCGCTGTTTTGTTGCAGGCACGGTGCTGACCTCTCCGACGATGCGAGACGGCATCACCACGTTTCGCGCTCGCGTCGCTCATGGCGAATGTGAAAACTTCGAATTGCGGGCGGGGGAGATCGTCAGACTGAGCGGCAAGGCGAGCGTCAATCGCTCGGATGCCTTCGAGGCAACGGCAGACCTGAGCGCTTTGGCCCTATGGCGAAACTTCGAGCTACCCGATCCTACACTTCGAGCAGCGCGAGACGGCTTCGCGTTGCGCGGCTCGCTCCTCAGTTTGGACCGGGTTTCAGAAGGCTGGGGGCTACGAAGCGCGATAGACCGCGCGCGAACTCATGCGCGCGAGCGCATCGAAGCGACATTTGCGCCGCAAGCTGTGGCCATGGCGAAGGCACTCGTGCTCGGCGAGAACGATCTCGAACCGGAGGACAGCGATGCTTTCAAAGCCAGCGGTCTTTCGCACATGCTGGCAGTGAGCGGAACGCACCTGGTGTTCGCCATCTTGTCGCTGGTGTCGGGGCTGCGAGCTCTGTTGGCACGAGTCGAGCGGCTTGCACGTTCAGTTGACGTCGGGCGTGTGGCTGCTCTGTTCGGAGCAACGCTGGCGTTGATCTATGCTGACTTTGCCGGAGGAAGTGGTTCCGCGTGGCGCGCCGCGTGGATGCTGTCGGCGGCGCTGGGTTTACGCGCGCTCGACCGAGAGCGAAACACTCAACGCGCCATTGGTGCTTCGCTGATTGTCGGCTGGCTCAATGACGGACTTTGCGTTCTGGACGTTTCGTTCATGCTGTCACTGGCCGCGACGCTCGGCCTGGTGACGTTGGGGCGCCTGGCCGGCCGTCGCATTGCGTCACTCGGATTAACACGACCTTTCCGGCTGCTGCTCGAAGGCCTAGCGACGACCCTGAGCGCGATGCTGCCCTGTACTCTGCTGCTCGCGACCCTGTCGCCGACGCTCTCGCTCTTGGGAATCGCTGCGAACGTCGTCGCCGCACCCTTCGGTGAAACAATCGCGCTTCCTTTGTGCTTGCTCCATCCCCTGTGTACCTGGTTGCCGCCGCTGGAGATCGGGCTGGCCCGTGTTGCGTCTGGGGCACTACTCGTCGTTCGGCGCGTCGCCTTGATCGTCGGCAACAGCGGATGGCTTCAGCTGCCCGTGCCCTATCCGACCGACTGGCAGATTGCGGTCGGGATCGTCACTGCGATCGCGCTAGCGCAGTTCAAGGTGACTAGTGCCCGTTGGCAGATGCCACGCTGGGTTATCGGAATGGGCGCTCTACTTGCGTGGAGCACGTTGGAGATGGCGGCGCGACGCGCAGGGTGTCCATCCGGCAAACTTCGCGTCACGGTCTTGGACGTCGGCCAAGGCGATTCCACACTGGTCGACTTGCCCGACGGCAAATCGATGCTGATCGACGGCGGAGGCGGTGCGGGGCCGGGCAGCGATCCCGGGGCCAAGGTTATCCTGCCGCTACTTCGGGCCAGACGGCGTGAGCGAATCGATCTCGTCGTCCTATCACACCCGCATCCCGATCACTTCGGAGGCTTGGTGGCCGTCCTGAGCAACTTGAAGGTGGGGGAGCTCTGGGATACCGGACAGGGTGAACAGGAGGGAGCCTTGCCCGGCTATTCTCAACTCCTGGCGCTCGCCCGCGACCATCAGGTGAAGATTGAGCGACCAGACACGTTGTGTGGGCGCCGCGCGTTCGGCGGGGTCGACTTTGCGGTTCTCGCGCCTTGTCCTGGATTTACGCCCCAAGCGAACGCAAACGACAACTCGCTCGTGTTACGATTGGGTTTCGGCGCCCGCAGTGCACTTTTCGTCGGGGACGCAGAGGCGGCAGAAGAGCAACAGCTGCTCGTCGCGCACCGACCAGAACTGAGCGCCGATGTGCTCAAGGTTGGCCACCATGGTAGCCGTACTTCCAGCTCGCCCGAATTCTTGCGAGCCGTATCGCCTGCCTTGGCCACAGTCTCATGCGGACAAGGCAATCGATATGGTCACCCGCACGCGGCGGCGTTGAACAATCTTGTCGTCGCAGGTGTTCCTACGTTGCGAACCGATCTGAGAGGTTCAGTATTGTGGAGCACGGATGGTCACGGACTAACCCTCGCTACCTTTCAAAAGTGAACTGCAGGGCGACCACTTCGAGTGGTAACCTAGCGTAACCCCACCGCCCTGTGGCATCCTGCTACACTGAGCCAAATGGATCGTCTTGAAGTCTTCATCGATCGCGAACGCATCGCCCAGCGGGTGCGGGCGTTGGGCGCACAAATCACTCGGGACTACTCGGACGGAACGCTTGTCGTTCTTTCCGTCCTGAAGGGGAGCTTTGTGTTCACAGCGGATCTAGTCCGCGCCATCGACCTGCCACTGCGTTTGGAGTTTCTCGGCGTTCAGAGCTACGGCGACAGCACCGTCTCATCGGGAGTAGTTCAGATTACCCAGGACCTCACCCGTCCCGTGGAGGGGCAGGACGTCCTGATCGTAGAAGACATCGTCGACACCGGCCTCACTTGCGCGTTTTTGATCGCTCAGCTCCAAGCCCGACGCCCCAGGAGCGTGCGTCTTTGCAGCCTCCTACACAAGCCGGCACGGACGACGGTCGACGTTCCGATCGCCTATTTGGGCTTCGAAATCGAAGACGTATTCGTCGTAGGTTACGGCCTCGACGCCGCACAAAAGTACCGAAACCTGCCCGACTTGTGTCGGTTGAGCCCGTGAAGCCGTGGCACGAAGTCAGACCGGGCGTGGGAGTCACATGAAACACATTTCATGCGACACGGGCTCGGCTCGGGTGGCCGCTAACCCCTGGGCGACAATGTTTAGGTTTGTTGCCGTGCGAGAGCCGCGGGGTTAACCGAACAGCCGCGGTGCCAGGTTGCGGTCACCCGGTAGGACTTGGGGTGAAGCGACGGAGCGTTAGGTTTCGGCACCCTGCGACCGGCCGGTGAACGCGTTCGCACCGCGCATGTACTGCGACGAACAATGTGCCGAAGGTGCGTAGTGTCAGGCTTGCCACCAGGCAAGGGTCCGAGAGAAATTTCGAGACCGCCTGCCGCGAGTGAATTTAGCGGGTTGTCATGTCAAGCGAGTAGCTATAAAGCCAGCAACATGATCGGAACACTCATCAAGGAAGCCCGCGAACGCGTTGGCCTCACTCAACTGGAACTGTGCGAGAAGCTCGGCACTCACGATCGCCGCGTGAGCGCTTGGGAGCGCGGTGCAGATGGCGTCTCGCTCGACAAGACGCAGATGCTGTCAGAGGTGCTCAAGGTTCCGCACGCGAAACTGATCGGTGGCGTGTTGGAGCATTGGCTGTCCACGGCCGAGATCGACTACGGTGTGACTGTTGCTCCGGGCAAGGCGCCCGCGGTTAACGCCGGTGCAGAACTCAAGAAGATGCGCTTGAAGTCAGGCGTCGCGTTGCGCGCACTGGCTCGGTCACTCGGAGTGTCTCCGCCGCGCGTCGTCGATCTCGAGCGCGGTCACAAGTTGATCAAGCCCGAGACTGCGTGGTGGTACGCGGATGCACTCGGTGCCGATCACAAAGAGCCCGTGCGCTTGGCGCTGCAAGACGCCGTCAACCGCGAGTGCGGCAAGAAGTTCAAGGTCACGCTGAAGTGAGAATGGACCGCAGGCCAGCTCGGCGCCGCGTTATCTCGCGGCGCGCCAGGCTGGGCCGCGGTGTGCGCTGACGGCCCCGTCGCCAGTTCGGGCTCACGTGCGGCTTGCACGTGGATTGGCGCCCTTGGACGACTGGGCCGAGACGAGCGTCTTCAGGCTCGCAGTGCAGGCACTATGGCGCGGTAGACAGTTCCCGGTCCTGTTAACTTGTAGGCCTTCTTCCTCGCCTTCAAGAACGCGCTCTCGCCCGCCAGCAGTTCGACGAAGTATTGTGAGGTTTGGTACACGGCCTTGCCTTCTGTCGCGATCAAGATTTCCGGGCCGTTCGACGCTGGAATGCTGAGCGGCTTGGCGTCGAGCTCGATCTTGCATAGTTCGAACTCGTGCGCGGGCGTTGGGTAACGCCAGAGTCGTGTTCCGCAAGATTCCGGCAATACCTTTTGGACGTGCTGGCCCTTGAACTCCAACACGCTGATCAGCTCGTCGACGTCCACGTGCTTCGGCGTCAAGCCGCCGCGTAACACGTTGTCCGAGTTTGCCATCAACTCGAGACCCATGCCCGATAGGTAGGCGTGTAGATTGCCCGCGGGGAGGAATAGCGCTTCGCCCGGTGCCAACGTCACGTGGTTGAGCATCAGACTCGTAACCACGCCCACGTCTTCCGGGTAGCGTTCGGCCAGCGCTTGTGCGCAGGCGAACGACGGCTCGAAACGGCTGGCACGATCCCGAGACCTGAGCGCCATGGTTATGGTTTCGACCAGGATCACTTGCTGCGATTTCGGAGCCCGCATCAAGCTGCTGAACACGCGCGACAAGGCTTCGCTCTCCGAGAGCTGTCCGCCTTGCAACGCCGTGATCGGAGCCGCGTAGGGTGCGAGTGCACGCTCACCGAGCTGGGTGAACAGCTCGTGCAGCTCGAGCGCGGGGCGAAATCCGCACAGCGCGTCGAACGGGGTCAAGGCACAGATCAACTCTGGCTTGTGGTTGTCGTCGCGATAGTTGCGCTCTGGCGCGGCAATCGGAACCCCAAGCGCGTCCTCTCTGGCAAAGCCGGCCTTGGCTTGGGCCATGTTGGGGTGCGCCTGGAGCGAAAGCGGTTCTGCTGCAGCGAGCACCTTGAACAGGAAAGGCAAGCGCCCGTGACGTGCGTGAACCTCAGGCCCGAGAGTGACTTTGGGTGCGCTTTTGATCAATCGGTCCAGCGGCTGCCACTCTCCATGGTTCAGGGCCGATGACGGCGCCTTTGGATGTGCGCCCATCCAAAGCTCCGCCTCGGGCTCACGACTGGCTGCGCGCCCTTGCAACGTCGCAATGGCCGTCTTGGACCCCCAGCTGTAGTTCATTACTTGATTCTTGAGTTGCAGCACGTTCGAATTGGGATTCTTGTCAAAGGTGACTAGCTGCTGGCACGGCTTCCGACAATACCGGGGTCACGCACGCATCGCATCGACCGGCGAAGTGTACGCGGCACGCAATGCTGGCAAAAAGCCTCCGACCACGCCCATAACGCAACCTGCTGCGAGCGCGAAGCCCATCACCCCGGGTGACGCGCGAAAGGTGAACGACACCTCCTGCCAGGTGTTGTAGTTCATGGTGGAGAACTTGAAGAACGTACAGACCAGGGACACAAGCGTGCCGGCGAGCCCGCCGAGTGCCGCGAGCGCTGTCGATTCGAGCAAGAACGCGACCAGGATCGAGAAGCGCGAGAAACCCAGCGCCCGCAGCGTGCCGATTTCGCGGCTGCGTAGCGCCACAGAGCCGTACATGGTGATCATGGCGCCGATCATGGCGCCTACCGAGAACAGAACCGCGGTGATTCCGCCGAGCGTCGAGATCACCATCGACGTCCCCTCCGATTGTTTGTCGTAGTATTCGCGCTCGCGGAAGGACTCCAGACCGAGCTGCTTGTCGCTTTCCACGACGGTGGCGAATGCTTCGTACTTGTTCGGATCATCGAGTTGAACGGTGATCGAGGAGAACAGGCCGTCGCGACCGAAGCTAGCGCGCAACGTGTCGATGTTCACCCAGACCTCCGACTCGTACGAGGAGCCGCCAGCCTCGAACACGCCCACGACGTTGACGGCTCGGTTCTTCTTGAGTTCGAAGGTGCCGCCAAGGGTCAGGCCGCCGTAGCCGCCTAGCAGTCCCTTGCCGATGATGGCTTCGTCGGTGCCCGGCTTTGCGGGTCGGCCTTGGACCAACTTCACCTGGGGGCGAAGCTTGAACACGTTGTCCATCACCCCGCGGACGAGCACATTCGAGACTTGTCCGGGCCCTGATGCCAAGCGATCGAGTGCGACGACCACGACCACGTCGCCGGTGCTCAACGGTTGACCGTCGCCGTCGCGCTTCACGCCGGGCGCGGCTTGGACCACGCTGAAGAATTTGTTTTCGATGCTGCTCGCAAGCTCCGTGTCCGAGCCCTTGCGTAGAATCAGAGCGTTGGCGGGACTGCCCGAGCTGACCATCGTTTCGCGAATGCCGTTCGACAACATCATCGAGGCGGCCAAGACGAACACGACCAATCCGACGCCCAGGGCGGTGGCGATCGTGGTGGCCTTGCGTACGAACAGACTGCGGAAGTTGTATGCAAGCGGGATTGCCATCAGCCGACCCTCCGCAGTGCGTCAATCACGTTGAGTTTGGAAGTGCGGTACGCGGGTATCGCGGCCGCAATCAGGCCAAGTAGGGTGGCGAACACGAACGCTTGGATGGTGGTGCTCGTGTCGATGCGAAAAACCGGGAAGAAACCGCTCATGTTCTCTTCGAGAAAGCGGCCGAGTCCCTTTTCGACGACGGGATAGGAGAGCAAAAGTCCCAGGCCACCACCGAGCGCTCCGATCGCGGCTGCTTCGCCCAGCACGAAGCTCGCCAAATGACGGGGCAAGAAGCCTATCGCGCGCAGCACACCGTACTCGTGGGTGCGCTCGCGAACCCCCATCGCGACCGTGTTGCCCAGAATCAACATCATGATCAACAGAATCACGATGCTCACCAGGTCCATCGCGCCGAGCACCGCGGCGAACATGCCCATGAAGCTGTTGTTGAGCGCCTTCTCGCTCATGCTCAGGGTTTGGATGTCTCGCTCGTCGAATTTCTCATCGATCTGCTTGGAGATTTGCGCTGCCTTGTCCGAACTATCGATGCGGGACGCGATCCAGCCAATCTGATCTTTGCGTCGCGCTGGGACGCTGTCGTTGAGGTAGTCGTAATGGAAGAAGAAGCTCGCCAGATCGACGGAGCGTCGCTGCGAATCGTAGATGCCGGAAATCTCGAAGTCCCAATCACCGGGGTAGATGGTGCCACGTAACTTGACTCGATCACCGACGTTCCAGCCGAACTTCTTCGCCAGCACGCGGCCGACAATCGCGCCCTTGCGATTCTCCATCCAGGCCGCGCGTTGCGCCTCGGGGACTTGAATCTCGTCGTAGACCTCGAAGAAGGCTTTGCTCTGCACGGCGATCGTCGCGAAGAACTCTTGTTCGCGCGTGGGATGCTTGGCGCCGAACCAGGAAGCCCCCATCGAGCGCTTGACGCCGGGGATTTGCTCGACTTCGGCCACGTACCGCAGCGGTAAGCTGAGGATGAAACTCACCTTGTGGCGCGTTCCCAAGCGATCTTTGGCGGCGTACTCTGCGCCTTCCGTCCAGGCGGAGACGACGGTGCGCAAGAGCACGAATGCCAGGATGGCGACCGCGACTCCCAGCGCCGTAGCGATCGTGCGGAAGCGATTTCGGAGCACATTGCGTGTAGCAAGTGACGACAGTTGCATGTTGGTACCTCGCGGTTAATTTTGCGCCAGCGCGCCCTTGTCGAGGCGGTGGATTACCGTTGCGCGTTCGGCCGCGCTCGGATCGTGAGTTACCATGATGATGGTCTTGTTCTGTTCGCGGTTGAGCCGTTGCAACAGATCGAGAATCTCGTCGGCACTCTTGCGGTCCAGATCGCCAGTGGGTTCGTCCGCGACGATGATCTTGGGATCGCTCACGATGGCTCGCGCGATAGCAACGCGCTGTTCCTGACCACCCGAGAGCTGATTCGGGTAGTGGTGCATGCGATCCTCGAGTCCGACGACGCGCAGCGCGATCTGTGCGCGCTGCTTTCGTTCCTTGGACGGTAACTTCGTGAGCAAGAGCGGTAGCTCCACATTCTCTAGGGCCGTGAGCACTGGCATCATGTTGAACGTCTGAAACACGAAGCCGACGTTGCGCGCGCGCCACTGGGCACGCGCCGAGTCACTCATGCTGGCGGGTTCAGAGCCTCCAACGACGACCTTGCCCGACGACGGTTGATCCAAACCGGCAATCAGATTCAGCAATGTACTCTTGCCCGAGCCCGACGGCCCCATCAGTGCATCGAACGAACCCTCGGGCACATCCAGGTCGAGACCCTTCAACACTTCCAACGTCTCTTTGCCGCGCACGAAGCTCTTCGTGACGTTGCGGACTTCGATCATTTTGGATCCGTTCGTCCCGGTGCCGGTCTTCTTCTCGTCTGTCATGGAGCAACCTTTTCCTTTACGCGTTGGCCATCCGCCAGTTGAACGCTCGGATTGGAGACCAAGCGAGTACCCGGTGCCGGTCCCGACACCAATTCGAAACCCCGCCCAAACTCGGCACCCAGGCTTACGGGTACCATACGCACTTGTTCGCCCTCCAGCACGAACACGACTTTCGCGCCCGCTCGATCTGCGATCGCGCTCGACGGTACGACTGGCTTGGGGGCTTGCTTCATGCTCTGCGCATCGAGCTCGGATGCCAAGAAGCTGACGCGAGCCGACATTTCGGGCAGAGCGCGGTCGAACTTGTCGACGAAGTTCACCTTGACCATGACCGTCGCTTTGGCGCGATCGACCTTCGGCGTCACTTCCAGAGTCTTTCCGCGCAGCCGTGTTTGCGGAAACGCATCGAGCACGATCTCGCTCGGGCCGCCGATTTGAATCAAGTGCAAGCGTTGTTCTGGAACATCGACTTCGACGACGAGGGTCGAGAAATCCGCCAACTCTATGCCACCCATGTCGACGCTCACACCGGCTGGTTGGGGTCCGATGAACTCACCCACTTGTGGTGGCTTGTTCATGACGGTGCCGTCGATCGGGGCTAGTAGCCGCAGATTACCCATCTGGGTGTTGAGCACATCGACGTCGGAGCCCAGGGCGCGCGATTCGGCGATTGCGGCCTTGTAGGCTGCTTCAGCAGCGGCCTTCGAGCGCACCAACGATTCGACCCGAGCGTTTAGATCTTCGACGATTCCGTTCGGCGAGATGCCTTGGGCCGCGAGCTTCCCTTCGCGCGTGGCTTGTTGGCGGATCTCCGCGATCTGTGCTTCGGCAGTTGCCACCTGAGCTTTGGCGCTTGCCGCGCGCGCCGCGGATGCCGCCGCTCGGCTTTGCGCCGCGCTGACCGCTGCACGTTGATCCGTCATGTCCATCTCGAGCAACACCGTGCCCGCGCTGACCTTGTCGGATTGCTTGATGTAAACTTGTTTGACGACGCCCGCCACTTTGGGCGCGATCTTGGACATTCGCTCGGCAGCGACGTAACCCGACGCCGTCAACGTAACTTCGGCTTGAGCCGGCGATACGTTCACGATCTCCGTCGTCTCGACCTCGGTCTTGAACAGCCGGCTCTCGAGTGCCGGCCAGGCGAAGGCATACCCCCCGTAGCCAACACCTCCGAGCACCGCCAGCCAGATCAGCGCGCGCAACAGACTCCGCCCGCCCGAACCTCCCGAGCTCGAGCCGTGATCAATCTTCAACGCCGCGAGATCGGAGGACAGGTCGCCCATGGCGGCCACACCTAAAGCGAGCGCTAGCAGCCTGTCAATCGAGCGTCCGGGGAGGCGTCGGCCACACAATGACCGCGCCGTGTCGAAGGCGTCGTCGCGGAGGAGGAGGGATTCGAACCCACGATGACCTTTCGACCATGCCGGTTTTCAAAACCGGTGCCTTAAACCACTCGGCCACTCCTCCAGAGAGTCCTGGAGTCGTGCAAGGTAGGCTACTGCTGGTCCGTGCAGCAACCGCTTTCCCGCGCCGCTCGCAGACGTTTTGGTCTGCGGGCGGGCTGCCCAAGGCTGTTGCACCGAACGATGGCTCCAGTGGATCTTTGCCGCCCTGCCGCCCTCGGATTTTCTGCGAATTGCATGATCGCAGGATCTCTCTCCCCCGACCGGATAGCGACTTTGCGCGTTTGTCAGCGAGGCGAATTGCAGCCCAAAACCCGCTCGCGCGGTGATCCATTCAGCGCTAACGGATCCATCGCCCCCACAGGAGGCATTCCACCATGACGTCGCCGAAACTCGCTCCCGTATTCTTATCCATCCTTGCGCTCATTCCCGCCTGTTCCAGTGATAGCGGCACCGGTGAGAGCACGATCAAACCCCCAGTGGTGGGCGACATCGTGGCGTTGATGCCCAGTGGGGCTGAATCTGGCGCGGCATCGCCGGATGACAGCAATGCCCCGCTGGTGCCCGGACCGCAGGCGGCGGTGATCACTCCCTCCGGCGATCTCGACACGGGTGGCATCGTCGACATGGCCGGCGACACCGCGATGGAACAGATGCCAATGGCGTGCGAGTCGAACTCGACTCCGACGTCGATTCAGGGCGTGGTCTTGGCCTTCGACTTCGACGTCTCGGCGAGTATGGGTCTCAAGTCGGATACGCAGCCGTACAACGACAAGACCTTGAAGTGGGATCCCGTGGTCGCGGCGACCAAGGCGTTCTTCTCCGATCCTGGGTCGATGGGCGTTTCGGCGACGCTCACGTTCTTCCCCGACGAAAGCGCGCAGACTGCGGGTGAAGCTGGTTTTGCACAGGCTCCGGCGGCCGCCGCAACGCCTGCGGCAGCGCCTGCAGCCTCGACCCCAACGATGCCAGCTCCGGCGGCAGGTGGTGGCGGCTTCGGTGGTGGCGGCTTTGGCGGCGGGGGCTTCGGGGGCGGCGGCGCGATGTGCGACGCGGCGTCTTACAACACCACGGACGTGCCTTTGACCGAGTTGCCCTCGGATGTTTTTGGCAAAGCGATCGACGCGATCACACCGGTCGACGACACCGGATGGCGCATGGGCACCCCGACGCTGGCTGCTTTGTCGGGAACGATCGAAGCCGTTCAAGCGATGAAGGCTGCCGATACGGAGAACAAGAACAAGTACGTGATCGTGATGGTCACGGACGGCGAACCCGCTTTCTGCGACAACAACGACATCAACGCCGTTGCTCAAGCTGCAGCCGCCGTTGCCAAGGACATCCCGGTCTACGTGATTGGTGTGGCCAACCCGGTGACGCCAGAGGAGCCCAATCCACCAGATTCAGTCAGCGCGCTCAATGCGATCGCCGTCGGTGGCGGGACGGACCAAGCGTTCATCATCAACACTGACAACCCCGCCGAGACGACCGCTGGCTTCTTGGGCGTGATTCAGAAGATCCGTGAGAGCAGCTTCTCTTGCACGTTGCCGATCCCGGAGCCGCCAGACGGCCAGACCTTCGACAAAGACAAGGTCAACGTCACCTACACCAATCAATTCGACAAGAACATGGACGGCACGATCAGCGCCGACGAGATGGGGACAACCGAGTTCGTCTACGACGAGAGCTGCACGCAGGACTTCGCGTGGCATTACGACGATGCCACTAACCCGACGGTGATCCAGATGTGCGGGACCGTCTGCGACCAGATCAAGGCCGACTACAAGAACGAAGGTAAGGTCGATATCGAGTTCGGATGCAAGCATCGCCTCGCCGTACAGAAGTGATCGGAATAGAGTGATGCGAGGAGGATGCTCTCGCTCGGAGAGCATCCAACCTCGGCGCGCGTGTGGCGTCGGGATCTGTGACCGCACCGCCTACAAAGTGTGTCTCCGGGCTGGCCTGGATTTGGTCGGTACCGGAAATCACAGACTCGACCCAGTGCGTTATCGAGCGGCGGTTCGCCAGAGCCTTCAACGCGGTTTACGATCCCGTTGACGATGGCGCGAATACTCTTGGTCGAAGACAACGAGATGAACGCGGACATGTTGTCGCGTCGTCTGATCCGCGGGGGTCACGAGGTGCATCTCAGTGGCGATGGCGCTTCGGGCGTCGACCTGACGCGGCAACTGCGCCCAGATCTCGTTCTGCTGGACATGAGCTTGCCGGTGATGGACGGCTGGACTGCTGCGCGCACGCTCAAAGCCGACAAAGAGGTGGCACACATCCCCGTGATGGCGCTCACGGCGCATGCGGTCGTCGGTGAGCGCGAGAAGGCGCTGGCGGCGGGCTGCGACGACTACGACACCAAGCCCGTCGAGTGGACTCGGCTCAAGGAGAAGATAGCCCTGCTGCTCGAGCGGGGCCCGCGCAAGGCTTTGTAGGTCCCCTCCGGACCGAGTTGGGCTAGACTCGCAGAGATGACCGGCACACAAATCCTTGTGGTCGACGACGACGTGGCGTTTGGCGAATTGACCTGTCGCCGCCTCGAGCGTCTCGGCTATGTGCCCAAGTTGATCCCGGGTGCACGAGGCGTGCTTTCTGAAGTCGTCAGCAACAACTTCGCGGCAGTGCTGCTCGACGTCAACATGCCAGCGTTGAGCGGCCCCGAGCTGATGCAGTCGATCCGCAGCCGGCCTGTGAAGGTGATGCTCTACAGCAGCACCGACACCTCGGACTTGCGATCACTGGCGCATGCCCACGGCGCCGACGCGTACCTGAACAAGTCGGCGAGCTCAAAGGAGCTCGAAATTCGACTGCGCGAGATGTTGCTCGGCGCAAAGATGAGCGACCCTACGCTCTTGAAGACGGAGTGAGATGCCCTCAATGCGGGGGCAGCGTCGAGCGGGACGTCGACGCCACCAAATCGCGAACTTGGCGCTCGACCAGGTGGATCAGTTGCGTGCGTGAGTACGCCGACTTCTGAATCACTTTTTGCGCCGCCGACTGCAGCTTCGATCGCTCCTCGTCGGTGAGCTCTTTCGCGGTCGACACGATGACGGGCAGCTCGACCAGTTCGCGGCGATCGCGCAGGCGTTGCAGGAACTCGAAACCGTCCATCTGCGGCATCATCAAATCCAAGATTACGAGATCTGGTTGCACCTCGTTGAGGCGCTGCAACCCCTCGACGCCATTGCGCGCCAGTCGAACCCCGTACCCCGAATTGCTGAGCGTGCGCAGCATGATCTCCGAGAGATCCTTGTCGTCTTCGACGACCAGAATCTCAGCCGGCGTAGATGCATCTCCGAGCCAACGCGCAACGGCCGCGACCAGCTTGTTCGGTTGCACTGGTTTGACGAGGTAGTCCACGGCGCCCATCGAAACACCGAGCTCCGCCTCATCGAGCAGAGTTACCATCACGACGGGGATATCCTCGGTTTCCGGATCTTGTTTGAGCTCCGTCAAGAGGGTCCAGCCGTTGAGCTCTGGCATCACGACGTCGAGCACGATCACGTCCGGCTTGATGCGTTTGGCCGCGGCTAGCCCGTCGTCGGCGCGCGCCACCCACTCGACCTTGTAGCCGCGATCGGTGAGCGTACGACTGAGCATGTCGAACGTCACTTGATCGGAGTCGACGACCAACACGGCCGGCTCCCCGCGCCGGGTGCGCTGCGGTCTCGGACGCAAGCTCTTGCGCGCCAAGATCGGCAACACCAGTTCGAAACGCGAACCCTTGCCGAGCTCGCTTTGCACTTCGATCTTTCCGCCCATCAGCTCGCAAAGCCGCGTGCAAATCGCCAGGCCCAGGCCGGTGCCCCCGTAACGACGTGTGGTCGACGAATCGGCTTGGACGAAGGGTTTCCAAATCTTCTGCTGCTGGGCTTCGGTCATACCGATACCGGTATCCGTGACCACGAAATGCAGGGTTCCGTCGCTCTGGGCTTCGATGCTCAGCTCTACTTTGCCATTGGTGGTGAACTTGCAGGCATTGCTCAGCAGGTTGACGAGGATCTGACGCACCTTTTGACCATCGCCGACGAACTTGGCGGGTGCTCGCGAAATGTCGACTTCGAGCTTGTTCTCTTGGCGTTTGGCGATCGGCTCGATCGTAGCGCGGACGCTATCGATCAGTGCCGTCAGCTCGAATTCCAAGATCTCGACTTCCATCTTGCCGGACTCGATCTTCGACATATCGAGCACGTCGTTGATCAGGCCGAGCAAGTGGGTACCCGAGCTCTGGATCTTGCGCAGGTCCTTGAGCAGGGGCTCATTGGCAGCCTCCTCGGCGTCTTCGATCAACAGTTCGCTGTAGCCGATGATGGCGTTCAAAGGCGTGCGCAGTTCATGGCTCATGTTGGCCAGGAACTCGCTCTTGGTGCGGCTCGCAAGCAGTGCGGCGTCACGCGCTTTGCGCAACGCTTCGTTGGTTTCTTCCAGTGCTTGTTCGCGCCGGATGCGCTCCGTGATGTCGCGTTTGACGGCAATGTGATGGGTGATCGCTCCCTGGTTGTCTTTGATCGGAGCGATGGTGGTATCCAGATGAACGAGCTCACCGCGTAGCGTGCGCGAGATCAACAGACCTGACCAGATGTTGCCCTCGGTCAGCGTCTTGTCGATGTTCTGGAAATACTCTTTCGAATGGGCGTCACTGCGCACGAGCTGAGCCGGAGTCTTGCCCACGACTTCGTCGTCCGACAGCCCCATGGTTCTCGTGTAAGCGGGGTTGACGTACTGCAAGCGGGCGTTGCTGGTCGCGATTTCGACGATGTCTCCCGCGTACTCGATTGCGCGGGCCACGAGCTGGGTTCGAAAGCCCGCGACGCTCTGTTTACCTAGACGCCGCACTCGGGCTTCGAGTTCACCAGCGGCCCAATCGCTGAATACGAAGTCGACCGGCGCATCCCCAATGGCGTCGGCTTCGTGGTGCTCGATCACTGCTAAAACCGAGACGCGAATGTGGGCGTGCGCCAAGGCTTGTGCGCGATGAGCACCCTTGGCGATCAAGATACCCGTGCGCGGCGGAGACTCTGGATCGAAGACTGCGGGACTGCACTCGAGGCACGCGAGCTCTTGCCTCACTCGATCGATCAACTCGACATCGGACCAGACGGCGTAGGTCACCATGGGAGCTGGAGACTACCATTGATCGCGAAGGCGACACCCCTGACGCGTCAGCTTGGACGCGACTTACGTTGTGCGCGCGGGGCGTACAGGACGCTCAGATGTGACGAACGCGTCGACGCTCTTGGATCATGCGCTGCGTTATGCTGCGCTGGGCATCGACCGGCTCGATCAACGTCCACACGTCGTGTTCACGCGACGAGCCCACGCTCTCGAGCAAGATGTCGGCTGCGCGTTCCGGGGGCAGGGCGCCAAAGTGACGTCCCGGCAACTCCACCACTGCCGCGCGCGCGCGCAAGCCCTCCAAGGTGCTGAGCACGAGCTGGATGACGGAACGATAGAGCGCCTCCTCGAACTCGGCCTTCTTGCCCAAGCCGAACAACACGACTTTGTCGAACGGCAGCTTCGGTTTGCCGCCGATCAAGAGCTTCTCGCCGAGCTGCCCGGTCGCAAAGCCATCGATCATCAGTCGCGAAATCTTGCCCGCGAGACGCCAGTCTACGAGCCCCGCGACGCCTTGTGGCGGCTGCTCGTCGGAGGCCAAACCACACACCAAGATCTCGGTCCCGAGCTGGTCGAGTGCCCTGAGATCGGGCGTGGTGAAGCGCAGATCCATGGAGGTTAACCAGTTGCACGAACGGTGGAGGCAAGCTTGTCGAGCAACCCGTTGACGAACGCAGGACTGTTCTCGGAGCCGTAACGCTTCGCGAGTTCGACCGCTTCGTCGATGATCACGGCGTGGGGGATGTCGCGCTGGAACATCAGCTCGTAGGAGGCCAAGCGCAGGATGTTGCGGTCGACGCGCGTCATGCGCTCCAAGCGCCAGTTGGCGCTGACCTTGGTGATCTCTTCGTCGAGCGCCAGGCGCTGCTCGGCCACGCCGCGCGTCAATTGATCTGCGTAGGAACGACCCTCGCCGTCAGAGGGAAATTCGCGCCAAAAGTCGAAGATCGCGCGATCCGCGTCGTGACCTGCGGCGTCCATCGCGAACAGCATCTGCAGGGCGGCTTCGCGCCCGCTCGTTCGAGCACCCATCGTCGTGGTTCCTCAGAGCCCTGCTTCGCTCAGTTCGCGGCTCAAGTTAACCATCTCGAGCGCCGCCAAGGCCGCGTCTGCGCCCTTGTTGCCGGCCTTGGTTCCGGCGCGCTCGATGGCTTGTTCAATCGTGTCGGTGGTGAGTAGACCGAATGCAACTGGTACGTCGTACTCGAGCGAAGCGTGTTCGGCGCCGCGCGCCGCGCTGCCCGCCACATAGTCGAAATGCGGCGTGGAGCCGCGGATCACCGCCCCGAGCACGATCAGGGCGTCGAACTTCTTCGAGCGCGCCAAGCGCTGGCAAACGACGGGCAGCTCCCAGGCTCCCGGTACGCGCACCAGCGTGATGTGCTCTTCGGTGACGCCGTGGCGCCGCAGCGTATCGTGCGCGCCGGAGATCAACTGCCCGACGATCAGCTCGTTGAAGCGCGCTGCGATCAGCACGAACTTCGCGTCCTTCGGGGCCAGCAGCGTTCCTTCGATTGTATGCATTGGTTTCCTTCCAACAAGACTTGGGCCCGGCGCCGATTACTGCGGCGTGTTGCTCAGCTGCAGGGTTTGGGTCACTTCCAGGCCGAAGCCGCGGAGCCCAACGATCTTGCGCGGGTTGTTGGTCAAGAGACGAATCTTTCGGATCCCCAATTCGCGCAGCACCTGGGCTCCCAGACCGAATTCGCGCAGCGAGCCTTGCGCTTGTCCGCCGGGCTCGCCAGCGGGTGCACCCGCGACGCGCGCGAGTTCATCGCGCAGGCCCGCGGTCGACGGAATGTAGACGATCACGCCCGCGCCGTCCTGTTCGATCTTCTGCACGGCTTCGCGCAGGCGTTGCCCGCCCTCCTGATCGCTCGAGGAGAACAAGTCCGCCACCAATGAGCCGCGGTGGACTCGACACAAGGTGTTGTTCGGGTCGGGTTCGCCGTATTGCAACGCGAGAAACTCGCGTTTGTCGATCGCGACCTCGTAGGCCACCGCTCGCCACGTGTTACCGGTGACGTCGAGCTGGACCGTGGTTTCCTGAATGCGCCGAACCAAGCGCTCCGTCTGCAATCGGTAGCGAATCAAGTCCGCGACGGTCAGGATCTGCAGTCCATGCTGCGCTGCGAAGCGCTCGAGGTCCGGCATGCGTGCCATCGTGCCATCGTCGTTCATGATCTCGCAGATGACGCCCGCGGGTTGCAGGCCGGCGAGGCGCGCCAAATCGACAGAGCCTTCGGTCTGACCCGTGCGCACCAGCACCCCACCGTTGCGAGCCCGCAAAGGAAACACGTGACCGGGCGTCACGATGTCTTCGGCAGTCGCCGTGGGTGAGCTCGCGACTTGCACAGTGCGGGCGCGGTCTGCGGCGCTGATTCCCGTGGTCACGCCGTGCCGGGCCTCGATGCTCAAGGTGAACGCCGTGCCCAGCGGTGGGCCGCTGCGCCAAGTCATCATCGGCAATTCGAGGCGATCGACTTGCGCTTCGGTCAGCGTCAAACAGATCAGGCCGCGCGCGTGCTTGGCCATGAAGTTGATGTGCTCGGGCGTCACGCGCTCGGCGGCAAAAACGAGATCGCCTTCGTTCTCGCGGTCCTCGTCGTCCACCAGGATGACCATGCGACCCGCGCGAATCTCGTCCAACGCCGCGCGGACCTTCACCAACAGATCGGGCTCGATGTCCAAGGATGGGGGGCTGGCTTCGCTGCTCAACATTGCCTGGGTGACGCGTGTAGGCCACTCCAGGGTCGAGCTCAAGCATCGCCGCGGATTCCCGCTGCTTATGGCTTACTGGTCTGAGAGTCGGATCGCACTGATCTGGGTGGATGAACGGATGAACAGATCCTAGGGTCCGCCCCGGATCGCGACGCGGCTTCGGTCTGCTTTCGGCGAATTTGTTGACGACTCGTTTCAACCGGCGCTAACCGATTGAGCATGAGCGTCCCCGTTGTCTCTCCGAGTTTGGCGACTGGGACACCCATCCCCCGCGTGTTCCAGCCGCGCAGAACCGTCCCGAGCGACGTGGTCCGCCCAACCCGCGCCGAGATCACGCTGCCGAACTTGCGCTTCAACCTGCAACGGCTGCAACGACGCAGCCGTTCACCTGTGTGGTGCGTGCTGAAGGCCGACGCCTATGGTCACGGTGCCAAGGCTTGTGCGCGAACATTGGAGCGCGCCGGTGCGGCTGGGGTGTGCGTGGCCCTCTTGGAGGAGGGCATCGAGCTGCGCAACGCGGGAGTCACGATCCCGGTTCTGGTGATGGGGGGTTACTACGGCAGCGCCTATGGCGAACTGCTCGCGCATCACTTGACGCCCGTGCTTTACGACGCGGTTCAGATCGAAGAGTTGGCGCGCGAAGTGCGTTACCGAGATAGCGGCTCTGCGACGGTGCACATCAAGCTCGACACCGGCATGGGGCGCCTCGGTGTGCAGTCGAAGGATCTGCAGAACATCGCCCAATCCTTGCGTGACGCCCCCGAGTTGCGCGTGCAAGGCTTGATGACGCACTTCGCGTCCGCAGATACGGATCCCGATTCGATTGCGGAGCAGCTCACCCGTTTCGACGAAGCCACGAACACGCTGCGTGGCCTGGGTGTGGAGTCGCAGTGGCGGCATGCGGCCAGCACTGCCGCGATCTTGTCGAGCGATGCGTCGCACCTCGACTTCGTGCGGCCGGGTATCGGAATTTTCGGGGTCGAGCCCAGCTTGGGTTCCGCGCCCGAGCTGAAGCCGGTGATGCGCGTCGTCAGCACCGTGATCGCGTTGCGCGAGATCGAAGTCGGCCAAAGCGTGGGCTATGGGGGCACCTGGAAAGCGGCGCGCCGTTCACTGATCGCGACGATCCCGATGGGGTACGCGGATGGCCTTTCGCGAGCCTGTTCCAATCGCAGCCAAGTTTTGATTCGCGGCAAGCGTGCACCCGTCGCCGGAACCGTGAGCATGGATCTGACGACGATCGACGTGACCGAGATCCCGGGCATTGCGATCGGTGACGAAGTGACTGTTCTGGGCGGGCAAAAAGGTCCGCTCGGTGAAGACGTGATTGGCGCACGCGAGCTGGCCGACGTTCTGGGTACGATTCCGTGGGAGGTTCTGACGAACATCTCGCGGCGTGTTCCGCGTTTCTACCGCGGCGCTTGACCCAACGCTGCTGGTGCGGCGCTGAGTCGCCGCTGCGCTAGGCGAGTGAAATACGCCAAAGCGAAGCACAGCGCCACCACGCCGCCGATTGATAGGCAGTAACTCACGATTCGGAAGAACGCGAAGCGGCTGGTGTCCGGGGTGAATACGTCTTTGTAAACCTGGAGCGCAACTGTGCCAGCGTAGCCCACCGCGTCTGCGAGCGCGATCGCGAACACGGCCGTGCCGGGATAACGCGTGGCAGCCATGATACGATCGAACAAGAACGAGCTGCACGGCACGTACGCGAGGTAGGCGCCAACTCCGACCAAGATCATCCAGGTTTGCGGTCCTAAGCTACCGCGATCGAACAGCCAGGTCGCGGCACCGACTAGCGTCATCCCGCCGAGCATGACGAGGAACACGACGACCATGCCCGAGATCGCGCGCTGGAACACGACCAGAGCGCCCAAGATCGAGACCACGACCAAGGCAACGGGCAACTCGGTGCGACTGAAGGCGTTGCTCACACTTGCATAGCCGAGCTCCGAGATCAGTTCCGCGCCCCAGTTGTCGCGATAGTCGCGGAATGCCGTTACCGCGAGGTAGCAGGCCAAGACCGCGAACAAGCCGGGCCACGTGCCGCGAACGAAGGCGAGCCGCTCTGTCGCATCCATCGACCCGCGCGGTGCGCGCGCCGCCTTGTCCGCCAGGGAAGGTTCACGGGTTCGATCCAGTGCCGTCGCGCAGACCGCGAACGGCAAGAGGAACAACAAGCCGGTCAGCGCGGGCATCCAATACTCGGAAGCGCCGAAGCTCAGCACCCAACGTCCCGCGTCTTTGACGACGCCACTGGCGACGATGAACGATGCGCTCAGGCCCGCGAGCAACAGGTCACTGTTGCGTCGCCCCTCCAAGTAGCGCACCACGAGCCCCCACACCATGCCCAGCGGCAACCCGTTGAGCAATAGCCCGATCGGTTTGAGACCGCGCGGCAACGCGCCGAACAACAACAGCGCTCCCTCGGCCGCCAAGATCAGACACAACAGCCAACGCAATCGCGTCGCGCGCGTGCTCTGGCTGCCGATCCGGATCGCCAGCACTTTGGACAAAGCATAGCCGACGACTTGGCTGAGGATGTAAGCGGTCTTGGCGTCGAACCAGAGCCATGCGTCCCCCGCATAACCTGCCGCCGCAAATGGTTTGCGGAAGGCGTACATGCAGAAGTAGGTCCCGAACGCGCACAGGGTCGTAATCAGGTCCGCGCCTAGGGATTCGCCAGCGCGCGCGTCGGAAGTGGAGCTCACGAAGCGGAGGCCATCACGGCCGCAGGCGAACGACAAGTGCCGTTCGGATGACGCCAGGCGAGCGTGCGTCGAGGGCCGCGAGCAGGCCGAGCGAAGCAGCAGCCGCCGCAATTAGCCGCTGCGACGCGTCAGCGTGCAGCTGCGGCCCCGCGCCGGCTTTCGTTCGGCCGGGTGATTCGGGGTTCGGCCCGTTGCCATCGCAATTCGGCCGCCTCGCCGTGCGGACGTAGTCAGCGCCTCGCGGTCGTGCAGCTCGACTGGATGAGCATACGGGGCATCGCGGTATAAGGCTCCCATGTCGACCCAAGCCGAATCCGAGAAAATCGTCGAGCGGGTCGCGAGCCACGCTCTTTCGTGTTTGCCCGCGACGTTGCAGCGCCTGTGCGGTTACCTGCGGGTACCTGCAATCTCCTGTGACAAGGAGCGGCACGCGGACGTTGCGCGCCTCGCGAGCCACATTCAGCGCGACGTTGCCGAGCTCGGTTTCAGCAAAGCGCGGGTGCTCGAGTTGCCAGGCGCCTTGCCGTTGGTTGCGGCAGAGCGCATCCCCTACGACAAGACGCGACCTACCTTATTAATTTATGGCCACTATGACTTGCAGCCCGTCAAGGGCGAACCTTGGAAACATCCCCCACACGATCCGGTGGTGCGGGATGGGCGCTTGTATGCGCGCGGAGCGGCCGATGACATGGGCGGCTGGGTTTCGCACTTGGCCGCACTCGAGGCTTGGCTCAGCGTTGCGGGTGAATTGCCGATCAACGTCAAGTTGGTGATCGAGGGCGAAGAGGAGATCGGCTCGCCGAACCTTTCGCGCTACATGGACGCTTACCCCGAGGCCTTCGAGAGCGACGTGATGGTGCTTACGGACTGCGAAAATCCGTCGACCGACATCCCTGGTTTGACGGTCAGCTTGCGCGGCATCTACGAAGTGGAGTTGGTGTGCGAAGCGATTTCGTCCGACATCCACTCAGGGCTCTGGGGTAACATGGTGCCCGATCCGGGCAACGCGCTGATTTTGGCCTTGGCGCGTTTGCTCGACGAAAATGGGCGCTTCAAATTGGCGCGCCGGGAGTTGTCCATCGCGGAGCAGGAGAGACTTTCGCGCGTGCCAATCACCGATGAGGTGGTGCGCGAAGGTGGCCATCTGTTGCCGGATGTAAACCCGTTGCCACTCGATGGACGCAGTGCTGCAGAATGGCTCTGGCGCCAACCAGCGCTTACGCTTCTCTCCACTACCTTCCCGTCGCGTGAACAACACAAGAACGCCATTCGCACGCGCGCTTCGGCAGTGCTCTCGCTGCGCGTCGCGCCCGGTCAGACCAGTGATGACATTCAGCGCGCGCTCGAGGCGGTGCTGTTGAGCGCTCCGATTGCCGGTGTGCGCACCAGCATCGTGCCGCGGCCCGGCTGGGGTCAGAGCTGGCTCGGCACGTCGCAGGGCCCGGCGTTCGAGGCGGCGGATCGCGCCTACACGAAGGCTTGGGGCGTCCCGCTGTTGCCAATCGGGATTGGCGGTTCGATCCCATTCGTCGCGTTGTTCGCCAAGCGTTACGGCGATCTGCCCCTGATCTTGAATGGGGTGCTCGATCCGCTCAGCAGTGCGCACGGCCCCGACGAGTCATTACACTTGGGGATATTCGAAAAAGCGATCTTGGCGAACGTTCACTTGTTGGCAGAACTCGCTTCAACGCAAGGGATCGTGCGCAAACCGTCGACGACTTAGTCAAACGGTCCAACGATCTCGACAACGAGTACGAAATGAGACCCCTCCGGAAAGCCTCAAAGGGAATCCAGAGCGCGTCGAGCGCGCAGATTGAACGCGGCCAAGCGTGCAACGACGGTTCGGCGTGAGACGCGCAGGCGCGCCGCGATGTCACTTTGATCGAGCTCATCGACGTGGTTCAGCCAACCCACGAGACCGACGTCCTCGGGGAGGCTAGCGATCAGTCGTCGCACGAGTTGGCGATCGGCAACGGGATCGCTGAACGGCGCTCCCCCGGAGTCGGGAGGCTCGAGCGCTTGCTGGTGCCGCCTTTCGTCTCGCAACAGGTTTAGGCAGTAGTTGGTGGTCACCCGCAAGATCCAGCGCGCTCTCCCTTCTTGCGGCGGAAGTTCTTGGTTCAACGCGAGGATCTTCAGAAAGATGTCCTGCGCAGCATCCTCCGCTTGCGCCCTGCTGATGAGCAGGCGACGGCAACGCGCGAGCACCATTGGCAAGTACCTGCGGTAGAGCGCCGACAGCTCTCCGTTCACTGGCACTTCCTTCCCTGCAGTAAAGCGGCCCATGGCCAATACACGGCGCACGCGAGCCAGCTCTTCCCCCATTGGAGTCAAAGCTGGAACGCACGACACCATTCCTCCCGAAATGGTCTCAAGTCCTGACTGCTTTAGCTATAGCCGCAACGAGTGACTGTCAACCTCACACAAACATCAACTGTAGGGTCTATACCGTGACGCCAAACCGGCACGTTTCGCGAACGTCAAGGCCCGCACAACTCCGCGTTGCACCTTCGTTGTTGCAAGCGAGCGCACACCCGCCGCGGCAAGCCCTTCTGCCACGCAATGCAAATGACTGCGCGATCACGGTGAACCGCAATCGCGCGTTGTCCGTCGAGAGCCAGCGCGCGCGGCGCGGGCTCTCGAGCGATTCTGACTCAGAACTGAACTCGGACGGGAGTTAACTTGTTCGGCAGATCCCCTGAGCCATCACCGAGATTGGCGTCGTTGTCCGCGCCCCAGCAGAACGCACGACCGTCACGCACGACGGCGCAGGAGAAGTTCGTGGCCCCTCCCACCTGTGTCGCACTAGTCAAACCGCTGACGGAATGCGTAGCGCTCGGAGCGTTCAACGCGAGCGTATCCCCATAACCGAGCTGACCGTAGCCGCCTTGGCCCCAGCATTGAATGGTGCCGCCAGCCCGTACCGCGCAAACGTGATTGATACCGGAGCCGATTGAAACCGCATCGCTCAAACCAAAGACCGTCGTTGGGCCATAGATTTGACTGCTCGGCGTGGTGTTGTTGCCGATCTCGCCGTACTGGTTGTTACCCCAGCACTTGACGGCCCCGCTGGACAAGACGGCGCATGCGGCGCCCTCAGATGCGGTAATGGCGACGGCAGTGGTGATGCCGGGAACGAGCACGCCAGGGGCAGGCTGCGACGGACCGCTCATGCCATCTCCTAGGACGCCGTTGGTGTCGTCACCCCAGCAGCGCACGGTGTGGTCGGTGAGCAGCGCGCAGAAGTAGCTGGCAGCCGTGACGATCGCCGTAGCTCCGACCGGTCCGATTGGAACAGCGGTCGGGACGCCACCGGAAAGGCAAGACACACCACCGTTCGAAAGTAGCGCACAAACCGCGCCCGTTCCGAGCGCGATGGAGGTCGCGTTCGTAAACCCAGGGATCTGAACCGCGAAGTTGCTCAGGCCGCTGGGAACGAAACCCCAGCACCACACGCTGCCGTCATTGAGCACCGCGCAGCTCGTGCTTCCTCCAACGTCTATGGCGCGAACGTTCGTTAACTTGGTACCAACCAGGTCTGTGACCACCGGCCCCGGAGCGACCTTTTGCGGAAACGCAGGAAAGCCGCCGGCATCGACATCGCCGTGGCCGGCATCGCCGGGACCATTATCGCCCCAACACGAAGCTGTGCCGTCTGCGAGCACAGCGCACGCATGGTCGCTGCCCGGGGCGATCGCGACCGCAGAGCAGGACGCGGGCATTTGGCACTGTGCATCGACGCACATACCCGAGCAACTACCCCCGCCGCCGCAATCGGCATCCGTGGAGCAGGCAAAGCCGCCTTGAAATGTGAGCGACGTGTTGAAGCCCGCCGTCACGTTTTGCGCTGCGATCGCACCGCTCGCGAGCAAGCGATCACCGGCGCGAAGGCCGCGGCTCGCAACGACTAGCGCGGTCAATTGCGCGTCGTTGCCAAGCGAGACACCCAGGGTGGCGTTGGTGGCGAGCCCGCCGCTGGCTTCGATTGTCAAGTCACTAGCGTTGAGGCCGGCTGCCGTCACGATGCGCGAACGATCGAGCGCGGACACACCCGTCAACAGACGCACCACGCTGCGACCTTGAGCGACGACGCGCGAGTCGTTGTTGATGCTGAGCGAACGAGCTTCGTAGAGGCCACCCGTCAGATTGAGGACGCCGTTGACTGTGATGTTGTTATAGCGCCCTGGAGATAACGGTAGCGTAACTCCGCTCGGCACCGTGATGTTGGTCGTGCCAACGGTAGGCGCGGTCGGCGTCGGCGCAGCGACTGGCGCAACGTAAGGGGTTTGCGTGCCAGTTATGTCTCCAGTACCGGGCGCGTAAGCGGTCAAGTCCAGGTTGCCCGTCGTGACGCGATTGCCGAGCGCTACGCGTTGGGCCAACGTGTCGAAGCCGATGCCGATGAACGAGTCGGAACCGGCGCTCAGCGTATTGAGCGTCGCGCCGCTTCCGGGGCCCACGCCTAGGTTTGCACCCTGCACTACACTGCGCTCGTTGAAGCTGGCACCTTGTCGCGCCAAGAGCACGAATTGCGTAACGGGTGGCGTGACCGTCAGTGCCTCGCCCTGTTGAGCCGTACTCGTATCCGACTCGATGTTGTTCATGTCGGGGACACCGCCGACATCTGCCGCCGAACAAGCGCCGAGCAGGCCGGCACTCGCGATGACCAAGTTCAATACATTCGTGTTTTTCATTTACTCCCTACTCCCTGGTTCTCTAGTGGACGTTCGTGAACGTCGTCGCATATCCCGCCCCTGTGGCGACGCTACCAATCGCGCTCTGGGGAGCTCCAATCAGAACGTTGCCGTCGTACATCGAGACCGATCTGCCAAACGATTGATTGAGCGGCCCGGTCAATGTTCCGCCCAACGCCCAAGTGTTGTTGCCAATGCGCGTGAATCGTCGAACGCGTGAATCGATGGGGGTCCCTACGATCAAGCCGACGTTGGACAACGCCACCGATGCGTACTGCAAGCTTGGAACGGAGACGCTGCCGTCGCTGACGAAGCTCGTGCCGCTGAGACGAAACAAGCGCACTCCTGAGTTGTAACCACTCGCCGCAATGTAGTTCCCGCCATTCGCGATTGAGAGAGTCTGCCCGAAGTCGTCAAACTCGGTAACCTGGGGCGACATCAAGCGCTGCACGTAAGTGAAAGCGCCGTTGGCACGATGATAGACATAGACCGCACCCGGCTCGCCGAGTCCGTTGGTGTCGAGCAAGGGCGCACTTACGACGGCGTAGTCACCGGATACGCCTACCTGGGCACCGAATGCCAACCAGGGTTGGCGATCTGCGGCAGGCGGTTGCAACTCCTGCGAGAATCCCCAGGCGTGTGTTGCGTTGTTGTAGGTGTAAACATAGGCGGCACCATTGCGCGAGCCCTCGGGGCCTCCTTGAATTGCACCGACGAGCAAGGTGTCGTTGTCCAGCGCCAGCGCGCTTCCGAATGAGTCACCTTCGTGCAGCGAGGCAGGTGGCGACAAAGTGCGCGTGAGGGGCCCGTGTTCATAGGCTCCGCTGACTGCGTCCGCCACGTACACGGCACCTGTGGCAACGCTGCCGCTGTAAGGCGCGCCGATGAACAGCGAGTGGTAGTTCAGCGCGGCTGCGCTACCGAAGCCCGAGTCGAGCGAGGTGCTAGAAGTGCTGGCCCGGCCGTCCACGTACTTCTCGAGCTGCTCCCAGGTCTGACCCACTTGCCGATACAGCGTCGCTTGGCCATTGAGGCCTTGCTCGCTCGCATACGTGGACTCCCCCACGAGCGCGTACCCAGAATACGACGCGATGACCTCGCCGTTGTTCTGAACACTGGAAGTGATCCAGGGTTGAAGCTTCGTACTGCCGCTCGGTCCAGCCACTGCAACTGGGCCAACACTGAAGACGTCGACGCCACCATAGGAGTCAGCGCCGCAGGGAGCGCCACCACCGGATCCAACGTCCAGGTCCGGGTCCCCCAGCAACAAGTCTACTCCGTTGAACGCCACGGCCGTGGCTCGCGAAGACAGCGTCGCGAGCTCCGAATAGGTGCCCGGGCGAAACGCACCTTCGTAGTTGTAGTCGTGCCCCGTTCCGCCGTTGTAGGTGAACTTGTAGCTCATCACGAACTGGGCCGGGCTACCACTGAAGCTCACGACGAAGCCCTGGTTCTCTTTCACGCTGACGTGCCGTGGTGAGGTGACCAGCGCCGGAGAGGCGAGTCCAGGTGCGATTGGTCGAGTATCGACCCAACTCACGCCGCCGTTTGCGAAGTTGGCAACTTGGGTAAGGTAGTTTTGCTCGCCGCTGGCATCGCGCACTATCGTAACGACGGTGTTACCATCGCCCGACATCACCCCTGTGACGTAAGTATTGGGCCTTGTCAGCGCCGTCGTCGAGAGCGTCGTGTACCCCGTCGGGCCAAGCTGGAAAGCCGCGAGCGTCGGCATGTTCTCGATCGTCCCCACCAGCACATTGCTATCTGTGATGAACATGCTGTTGTAGCGCGCGGGTACCGGCAGCGGAACCGAGTAAGTGTAAGCTACACTGTTGTTCTGAATGCGGTAGACGTGCGCCTTGGACGTGGACGGATCGCCCACTGCGATGAATTGAGTGTTGCTCGCAACGCCCGAAGTCTCGCCCATCCGCGCGCCGAGCGAGGGCGTCGGCGAATAGTAGGTACCCAACTTCGTGAAGTTGGCGTTCGAGTTGGGTCGAGTGAAGACGACGAATGCGCCTGCCTGGTATTGTGAGCCGTAGTCCTGGCGTTCAGCGGAAACGACCATTACGTTGCCACGCAAGGAGATCGAGTTTCCGAACTTGATCTCGTTGAACGCCGTCGTCGGATCGTGCCAGAGCTTCTGCGCGTAGCTCCAAGTGTTGCCGTTCTTCTTGTAGACAGCGACCGCTCCATAGCCAATCCTGGCGTTGGGACAATCGGTGTCGTCGTCGTTGCGGATCGACTCTGGTGCCCCGGTGACAAACGTGTTCGCATCGATCGCCAGCGACGTTCCCACCCATCTCCAATTAGCGGGTTCTGGTGCGTGCAGCTGAGTCACGAACTGTTGCGCGTTTGCTTGTCCGGTCAGCGCCAATGCCACTAACGCCGCCGTCGACGAAATGACCGATTTAAAGACGGATCTCTGCCTCATGGTCGCCTCTCAACTTCCCTTGCTGAAGTAACTGTCAGTGAACGTCGCCGAACGTCGTGAGTCCGGACAGGGCCCAATGAGGGCCACCATTGTGCCAGCATTTGCAGCGTCGATCTCGGTCTCTAGGTTCAGACGAGACCGCCAAGTTTTCCGCGCAAAGAGACCAATTAGCGGAAATTTAACTTTGTTGCGAATCAGGTCCGATGCTCCCGTAACGACCTCGTTCGCGCTGATGGCCAATGATGCGTCAGCCTATTTCTAGCTCAACCACTTTGGGGGAGGACGGCCGGGGTACGGACTACCCCTCGTGAGCCTGCCCTTCGAACGCACAAACAATCCCAGCCCCAATGTTCCGGAAAGTGCCCATTTCAGGCGATTCTCTGCGCCATAGAAACCTCCCAGGTTTACTTAGAACAATGGCTGTGCAGGGCACCTGGACTACTGGGGGCTCTGCGTTGCTTTTCCCGTTCCCTATCGTACGCGGCAATGTATCAGGGTGTACGTCGGAGCGAAATAGTTAAGCAATGGGTCTTGCGCAATGAGGCTCACAAGCCAATCCGCGGTGAAACGAAGTGTTCACTGTGTACAACAATGTCGCGGTCCATCCAGTCGTCTGACGCATTGCACGATCGAGTTAGCGACGCCTGTTTTGCGGCAGTTCTGGAACAGGGAAGCGACAAGACGATTGATCCTCGACGCAAAGCCGCAGCGCATCATTGCGGCATGCCGCGGGCCCAGGTCTGCGAATAGGCGTTGCGAGTGAGCGCTGGCGGGGTTTGGTTTACGTATTCGGGAGTCGTACGCGCCGTGGTGTGGGCGGGGCTACGGCTGGCGACAACCACGCCCGCGCCGAAGCGAGCTTGCAACGCACAAGGCAAAGACACCCAGAACCCAGCCGCTTCCCCTGGCCCTGGATGTGTAGGAGCAACCGGTGGCCGCGGGTTCCGTCACGTCACCCATGATTTGGGCGTCCTCACCGATAATCCGTAACGCGACATCAGCCTGACTGCGGTTGCCCGCGTAGTCCGTTGCTTCCGCGCGTAGGGTGAACACGCCGAGGGGCACGTGGAAAACGGGTATTCCATAGGGCGCAACTTCGTCGATGCGCTCGAATAGCACTTGCCCGTGATCGTCCAAGAGCGTCAAGCGGACTTGTTTGACTCCCCAACCGTCGTCCGTGGCCGCCACTTCGAGGTCCAACTCGGCGTAGCCGAGTTCGCTCGGTGCGCTCAGCTCGAGCTGACTCTTCGATGGCGACGTCCACTTCAGCTTGGGCGCCTCGTCGTCTTGCTTCGGGGCGAATGCGGGACCGCAGCTGGCGAGATATCCGCTAGCTGACGCCGCGCCCGCGTCGTGCTGGTCGATCGCAATGCTTTGATCAATTGCGGGGCGGACTTCGACTGGGTTCTCTTCCACGCCAGAGTCCGCCTCGACGTGCGTCGCGCCGGAATCGCGGCGGGCGCTGCTGCTCGCGTCACGCGCGGCCGCAGCGTCCTGCACCTGCGGGTCGGCAGCCATGCCAGCGTCGCTATCGGTGATCGACCGGGGAACCGCTGGCTGCGTTGCCCGAGTCGCGAGACACTCTGCGGTTGGTGACCATGCGCCATGATCGAAGCAGGGCGTCACGTCCAGCTGGGAGTCTTCTTCCAGCCAATCGACCTTGCGTGTGAGGTTGATGTAGTGACCAATACCTCGTCCGCAAACCGGATCTGTGCCTACCGAGGTGACGCCAACCAAGCGGCGCTGTCTACCGCCATCGGGTTCACGCCGT